>JBNMQM010000138.1:0-3133 GCA_051278195.1 Candidatus Azotimanducaceae bacterium | reverse complement strand
GCCAACGACTTGCAATTGCTAGAGCCTTTTTAAAGGATGCACCGATTCTCATTCTGGATGAAGCGACATCGGCGTTAGATTCAGAATCAGAGCGATATATTCAATCAGCTTTAGAAGCAGTTTCAGCCGGACGAACCACGATCATTATTGCCCACCGACTGTCCACGATAGAAAAGGCTGATCGGATACTGGTGATCGATAAAGGTCAGTTAGTAGAGCAGGGCACCCATGCCGAGCTGTTGGTGGGAGGCTCTCACTATGCCGGTCTTCATAACGTACAAGTTAAAGACGAAGGCACAACTCGACCTGAAAAAGCCCGTGGGGAATTTAAGCCAATTTTTATTAAGTCAGATCAAGCACTGAAGTGGCTGCCTGACGATTTTAACCCGCTGGTTGCAGGTTGGTATAACCAAACCAGTTGGACGCGATTGTTGTCTCCGTTGGCCTGGATCTTCCGCAACATCGCATCATTCCGACGTCACCGAATCGAACCCTGGCAACCACCTGTACCCGTCATAGTAGTAGGCAATATCAACGTCGGCGGGACTGGAAAGACACCACTGGTAGCCTGGATCGCCGCGCAACTAGAGGCGAAAGGGCATAGACCCGGTATTGTAAGCCGCGGTTATGGTGGCAAAAGCCAACAGTACCCACTTGCGGTAAATCGCTATTCAGACACGGCGGAGGCAGGAGATGAATCTGTGATGTTGGCGCGTAAAACAGACTGCCCGATCGTCGTGGATCCAGACCGCTGTCGCGCCGTAAAGCACCTGTTGGAAGAGTATGACTGCGATATTGTAATCGCTGACGATGGCTTGCAGCATTACGCGCTTGGCCGTGCCGTTGAAATTGTTGTTATTGACTCAAAGCGAGGTCTCGGTAATGGACTTTGTTTACCTGCAGGGCCCCTTAGAGAACCACCATCACGACTGGCGGAGGTTGACCTGGTTGTGGTCAACGGAGATGCGCCAGTCGACTTACCCGTTGACTTTATGCGTATGAGAATTGAAGTGAATGATGTCCTACGTTTGTCAGATACGTCTGGGGACATGTCAGAGCCAGGTAGCTTAACGGTGCACGGCGTTGCAGGGATAGGTAATCCTGAGCGATTTTTCGACACTTTGAGGCAACTGGGATACGAAGTCATCGAACATCGGTTCGATGATCATCACAGATTCAAGCTTACCGACCTGACCTTCGGTGATAGCTTACCTGTCATCATGACCGAGAAAGATGCAGTGAAGTGTCGGCAATTAGGCACGGATCAGATCCATCACAATTTCTGGTATGTCGACGTTTCAGTCGTACCAGATGAACATTTCCTGCCTAAACTGTTGAGCAAGGTAGGCTTCAATATTCAGGAATTCAAACCAAACCCAGTGAGGACAGTGTGACTGTAGACGGTAAATTGTTGGCAATCCTAGTTTGCCCCCTTTGCAAAGGCAAATTGCAATACAAGCGTGATGCTCTTGAACTTTGGTGTAAAGCAGATGGTTTGGCGTATCCTATTCAGGACGATATTCCCATCATGCTTGATAGCGAAGCACGAACCCTGACCACCGACGAGAAACTTGGCGATTGAGTAGCCCATTTACGGTTGTCATTCCTGCCCGCTTCGCGTCGCAGCGTTTGCCTGGTAAGCCGCTGATTGATCTTGCAGGCAAACCTATGATTCAGCGTGTTTACGAGCAAGCGCTGTTAAGCCGAGCGAGCAGAGTTGTCGTTGCAACCGATGATCAGCGTATCGCAGACGTCGTTAAGAGCTTTGATGGTGAATACTGCATGACTCGAGTGGGCCATGTTTCTGGAACCGATAGAGTGCAAGAGGTCACAAGTGTCTTGGGTCTGCCTTTGGATCACCTGGTCATTAATGTGCAGGGCGACGAGCCTCTTATTCCACCTGAAGTGATTAACCAGGTAGCCGACATACTCGAAGGTTCCGCAGCTCCGATGGCCACGCTTGCGGAACCGATTGAGACATTAGAAGATCTGATGGACCCCAATATTGTGAAAGTTGTGACCGCGGAAAACGGCGACGCATTATATTTTAGTCGTGCGCCTATACCTTGGGACAGAGATAGTCTTCCCGATCAAATTTTTAAAGGTGCGAGACGTCACATTGGTATTTATGGCTATCGAGTTTCATTGCTAAACGATTTTATCACTTGGCAGCCGGGCAATTTGGAAAAGATCGAGAAGCTAGAACAGCTACGAATCATGGAGCAGGGGGTGCGTATCAATGTGGCATCCGCTGTGGTTTCGATACCACCTGGCATTGATACTGCCAGCGATCTAGAAAGAACGCTGGCAGTATTGGCCGGTCAATAGGGTCTACTTAGGCTGCATACGTATGCCGCTGTCCAGTCGAATCGTTTCGCCATTCACATAGTTACAAGTCACGATGTAAGCTGCTGTTTGAGCGAATTCGATGGGATTACCCAAGCGCTTTGGAAATTGTGTCATTCCTATGAGGGGCTCGCGCACTTGTGGTGGTGCGAATTTCATCATTGGCGTTTCAAAGATGCCCGGTGCGATTGTCGCAACGCGGATGCCCTGACGAGTTAGATCACGTGCGATTGGTAAAGTCATGCCTGCTACACCGCCTTTACTAGCACTATAAGCCGCTTGACCAATCTGCCCATCAAATGCTGCAACAGATGCGACATTGACGATGACACCACGCTCTCCATCCTCTGTTACGGGTTCGTTTTTCGCCATAGCTTCGGCACAAAGTCGGAGTACGTTGAAGGTACCGATTAAGTTGACTCGAATAATAAACTCAAAAGTCTTTAGCGGCATGGGACCATCCTTGCCAAGCGTTCGAGCTGCTGCACCAATACCAGCGCTGTTGACATTAATGTGAATCGCGCCAAAGGTATCTAGAGTTTTTTGGATAGCCGCTTGTACCGGTGCTTCCTCGGCCACATCACCAGCAGCAAATGTAGCGTTGTCGCCCAGTTCCTTTGCCGCTTTCTCAGCGTTTTCTTCGTTTAGGTCAAAAAGGCAAACCTTTGCGCCCTGGCTGATAAAGTGCTTTGCCGTCGCCAGTCCCAATCCTGATGCACCACCGGTGATAAAGGCAACCTTGTCTTTAAGTTCCATACGTTCTCTCGTTTCATAGTTGAATTTCTGA
>JBNMQM010000137.1:0-3429 GCA_051278195.1 Candidatus Azotimanducaceae bacterium | reverse complement strand
GTTTAACAGTAAGGGCAGTGGGGAAACGGGCTTGCTACGTTCAATGCAAGACACCGTGCAACCAGGGGATCTGGTGTTAGACAATGCGTTCTATCCGACTTGCTTTTTTGTCGCTGCAATGATCGAAAAAGGTGTTGATCTTGTCATGGAGCAACAGGGCTCACGGAGACGTAGCACCGACTTTCGCTGTGGTCATCGCCTTGGCGAGCGTGATCACGTCATTCAATGGGATAAACCTGCTAGAAAGCCTGATTGGATGAGCGAAGAGGATTATCAAACAGCGCCACCATCAATCACTGTTCGCGAATGTCGAACAGCTGGACGGGTACTGGTCACTACCTTGTGTGATCCATCTATACGAAAATCAGAACGCGGTGAGTTGTACCAGCGTTGATGGCAAGTTGAGCTCGACTTGAGAGATATCAAAGAGACAATGGGCATGAACGTTCTGAGCTGTAAGGCGCCAGTGATGGCGGTTAAAGAGATCTGGGTGACACTACTGGCGTACAATCTCGTCCGTCTGCTCATGGCCCAATCAGCATCTTTGGTAGAGATTCTGCCGCGTGCGTTGAGCTTTAAACATTGTTTACAACTATGGCGAAGCTGGTACCAATGCAATATCGCCCACGACCTGGATCATCTGCAGCTTTTTAAGCTCATGGCACAACAACGGATAGGTAACCGACCCGGTAGAATCGAGCTGAGAGCAGTAAAGCGGCGCCCCAAACCCTATCCGTTACATCGTAAACCTACAGCAGAGGCTAGGCAGCAGGTGATACAACTTGGCCACCCTAAGAAGCTTAAGTAAGTGCCATTCGGTTCAGTAAAGGGACTGAGTAAGGACGTAATGGAAGTATCGCCTCATAACATTCAGTTTAAGTCGTTCGCAAATGGCTTCGCCTTCTTTTTTTAAACGCCCTTTCCCAGTCACGCCGTTTGAGTGGGCGTTAAACATCAGCAATTGATGCTCTTCAGTATACCTAGTCGGCACTATCGTCTTAGTTTCGGGTCACTCGCTTCTCTGCGTTACACAGCATTGTAATAAGTGCTTTGTTCACTAATCGTACAGCAGCCAATTCTTTTTTAACGCTGGAGTAGTTTGTAAAAGTCGCGCCGCGAACGTCTGGTTGATATTTCACTAGTCTCATCTAAGAACATCGCGTAGTGTATTCCCAACATTTACGGAATATAGCAGTTATGCAAAAACGTCAAATGTTGTGCCGCTTGCCAGAGTCTAACCATGTGCTCAATCTGTTACCTTTGGTCGCGGGGACGTTATGCGGTAAAGAATATTCAAAAAAAGGAAATGCTCATCAAAGCAGCCGAAGCCACGAAGAATTCAATATTGTCGTTGCTGTTGCTGTCGATCTTTTGGGATGCGCAGGTATTTGCCGCTGGCAGTTGCCCGAGTGAGCAGCAATATCTCGGCTCGAAGTTCGACCAACCAGCAGCACTTCAGAATTTCGATTCATCCTGCTTTACTAGCCGCGATATTAGCGCCGATCAAATCTCGAACTCCGCGCTATTAGTAGATGTGCGTACCAAACAACGCTTTTCTGAATCTCATATCGTCAGTTCGGTCAGCATGCCTGGCGATACGGTGCTTTCAAAGGGTTACCTAAAGACTCAACCGCTACTGATTCTTGGTGAACCTTATGAGCGACAGCGATTAGGCCAATTATGTAGCCGGCTAAAAGCGAGCGGTTTTCATCAAGCGAAAATTGTCCTAGGTGGTGCAAGCGCACTGTCTGCCACCCATAAGCTGAATCAACCTGTTGGTATGGCAGATAGCAGCTACCTTACCCCGCGTGAATTTGTACTCGAGCTGTTTGCGAATCAGGCGCGATTAGTTGTGCTCGGTGCAGACGCATTAAAGCAAAGCGGCTTCGATACATTGAATGGTGCGACGATTATTGACGTCAATGACCAGCAGCCTGGTGCGGCAGCGTTGATAAATGTCGCAGAAGGGGACAGGTATCCGACAATTGTCCTGGGCACAGAGGCGGACTATCGGGTGGTTCGAAGCTGGTTTGGCAGTCACCAGATTCATAATGTCTATTTTGTCGAGGGTGGTGTGGATGCGCTCGTGAAATTTGTCAGAAGTAATCGACAGACCCAACTAGCCATGCGCGCGGTTCCCAATCGGTTCAAGTGTTCATGAAGCGGCAGCTAACCCTTTCGTTATTTATTGTGGCGTCTTTGTCGGCTGCGGGATTCATTTCTTATCAGCTGTGGAAACCAGCTGAGGTCATTGAACCTGGCTACGTCCTTCAGAAACAAATTCGTTATTCCTTTGAGCTGAAAAACACCAGTGCGGATTTTATCAAGGAAAGTACTTTCAAAGCGTTCGCGCCGGTGCGGCAAACCGCGAGTCAGAAAGTAGTCGGTTTGTCAGCATCGCTACCTTTCGAATTGGCGTTAGATGAGCACGGCAATCAACTGATGAGCTTCACGGTGACCGCGCTTTCGCCTTATGGAACGAAGGTGGTAGTGATCACCGCCAACTTGTTGCTGAGCGAGTTGCCGAATGCCTTTAGTTCAGATGAGGCGGTGTACCTGCAGGATGGGCCGGGTTTTAGTCTTGATCACCAGCAAATAGTAGCCAGGGCAGAAACGCTGCTTAGGTCAAGTGCACTAGCGAGCGGCAAACTGACAACTGACTGGGTGAACAGCCACATCGAATACAGTGGCTTTGATCCGAAAGATAGGGGTGCGCAATACGCAATGGAAAATGCCAGGGGTGACTGCACTGAGTTTAGTTATCTAACCGCTTCGTTGTTACGTCGGCAAGGATTTCCGTCTCGAGTGATTGGCGGATTTGTTTTAGATAATGGCGATGCTGTGCTCCGCGCTTCGGATTATCACAATTGGGCAGAATTAATGAGTGAGGACCGTTGGATCCTGGCGGACGCGCAAAAAGATGTGTTCAACGAAAATTATGCAAACTATATCGCTTTTCGAGTTATTGAGAAGAGCGCGCTATCGATGAGTAACAGCCATCGATTCCTTGCGTTCGATCCTCGTCTTGACGTCATGATGAATTAGGGGTGCGAGTGAATAGACATCAATTTCGCTACTGGGTTTTCCTGCTTGGCCTAGTTCTGTCCTTTGGGACATCAGCGGCCGTGACGATCACGACAGATACACTTGTCATTGCATCGGATACCTCTCTTGAGAATCAGGACGTCACCGTTGATGGCGCGACCTTAACCATCGATGGTCCCCATGTGTTGTCCACACTCAATGTTATTAATGGTGGTGTGGTGACCCATACGCTGGGTGGAGCTGGGGTGGATATCACTGCAACGACCATCACGATTGATGCATCTTCGAGTATTGATGTCACAGGCAAGGGAAGCACGGGCCAAGTATTTGTCGGGCCTAATACCGGTGGTAGCCATGGCGGCAAAGGGGGAGGTGGCGACGCTT
>JBNMQM010000136.1:0-3941 GCA_051278195.1 Candidatus Azotimanducaceae bacterium | reverse complement strand
AGGCAGGCGTCGAGTATCCAGTACTCATGCCTATGCCATGGGGAGAAGATCGCGCCGCAGTGACTAAAGCCACCATGTCGGCGGCCATCAATGCCGTTGCCTAGGGCACGCCAGCGCGAGCGTGCTCTACATCGACCCATTCAATTTTAGCATCCTGATTTTCCGCAGCTTTGCCGCCCGAGGTGCTGGCGGTGCATACAAACAGACGCTTGCCGTCATCCCCACCTAGCATGCAGGCAAACACGCCCGTCCCTGGATCGATCTCATCAGTTATTTCGCCACCCTGCACAACTCGAATAATTTTGGACTGGGCCGGATCTGCGACCCAAACACCACCGGCCTCATCTAAACAAATACCGTCGGGGAAATGTGGATGAATCGACGCCCACACGCGACGATTCGACAAACTGCCATCCGCCGCAATATCAAATGCCGTGAGTTTACGGCCCCAAGTTTCGCCAATAATCATGGTATTGCCGTCTGGGGTTATCACCGCCCCATTGGGAAACTGTAGATCTTCAGCGACTACCCGCACAGAGCCATCCGGTTCAACGCACGCGAGTTTAGCCATCACAGGATCGGGGTCGGGCGCTTCGATGTCATAGCCAAAGTTTCCCACGTAAGCGCGACCGGCCTTGTCCACGACCATATCATTGCAGTGCCAGGTGGCGATCTGCGATAAGTCAGCATGCTCTGTGAGTTCACCAGAGGTCTCGCGACGAAGCAATTTGCGATCGATCATGGAGACGATGAGCAATCGACCATCTGGCAGCCAGCCAAGACCTGAGGGTTGATTGGGCACTTCGGCGATCAAATCAACATTGCCGTCTAAATCAACTGCTTCGACGACATGCCGATAAAAGTCCGAGTAATATAGTCGACCATCGCGCCAGCGCGGCGCTTCTGCAAAGCTCAATCCCGATACAAGTGTCTTAAGGCTCATATTGTGTCCTTTCTCTCGTAGTACTGCTTCCTCAGTAGGTCTGCGTGTATAGGCACACCTACCCCTCGCTTTCTGCCGGTTCAGCCAGACGACGTAGGTTTTCAGTGTGATCCGCACGATTGATTTGGTACAGGCTTAAGGTAGCCAACGCAAAAAAGTAGAAAATTAGCAAAATAGGCACATACAAATAGGCTAGGTCGAGTAGGGTTTGCTCGGGTATTTCACCGGGTTTTGCCTGGGTTGGAAACTGGATGTAAGCCAGGATCTGACCGGCGACGACGACGCCTAAACCATTGACTGCCTTTTGTGCAAAGCTGTTGGCCGCAAAAAAGATTCCTTCGGAACGCCGCCCTGTTCGAATTTCGCTATCCTCGACCACATCGGCAATCATCGCGGCGATCAGAGAGGCCGAGATGATAATCAACGTCACCTCAATGGCGTTGAATACCACCAGAGTCCAGAACAACAGATCAGTGCCATTCTCCGGAAACCAGCCGAGTATACGCAGGATAAAGGGCATAGGCGCCAGCCCGAAGGCCAACCCGGTAATGATCATTGCACCGTGTTTTTTGCCAAGCCAGCGGGAAATTCTGGGCGCGATCATCAGCGCTAGAAATGCGGAGAGAAAGTAAGGCAGGTTCATATAGCCGATTTCAGTACTGGTAAATTCCCAAAAATGCCGAGAAAAATAAATACTCAAAGAGGTTGATACACCTGCCGCCACTGCGCTGAGCAGCGCGGTGACAAACAGGGCGAAAAACGAGCGATTCGACAGCGTTTCCTTTAGCTCGCCAACGGTTCGCTTGAAGTCGAAGTCTTGCTTTGGCGGCGGCTTGCGCAGGTTGGGGATGTGCTTATGGGTTCCTAATGTGGACACATAGATTGACAGGAAAATAATACAGGACGCTGCCAGACCATAGTTGTGCCAACCTTCAACATATTCCAGTCCACCCATGTCCTCTGGCAGAAAGACAAGGTAGTTTAATATGGCCATCGTTAAACCACCCCACCAACCGAAGAAGTAGCGAAAACTCATCATCTCGGTACGTTCATCGTAATCATCGGTGAGTTCAGCAACGAGAGCTGTGGCGGGAATCTCGTAGAAAGTAATCAACGTACGTATCAAAACGGCGATGCCGACAAAATACAGGAACAGCGCGCCCTCATCCCACGCGGGGGGCGACCAGAGAAAGTAATAGGCGACCGCAACAGGCAATCCCGCGGCGTACATAAAGGGGTGGCGTCTACCCCATGGCGAATGGAAGTTATCAGATATATAGCCGACCATCGGGTCTGACACCGCGTCGAATATCAGGGCGATGAGGATGCCGACAGAGACCAGGTCAGCCCGAAGGCCGATGACCTGACTGTAGTAGAACAGCAGTAGGTAGTTGAACCCATTGCTTTTAGCGCCATTAGCGATTGCGCCAAAGCCATAATAGAGCTTGGTTGAAAAATCGACTCGTCGCGGTTTAGCGCTAGATGTGTTGCTCGAAGGGGTGCTAGGTGTCATGTTGCTTGTTCGACTCTGTTTCGTTCTGGAGACGGCCAATCTAGCACTAGTCGGCGGCAATTGCATCGCCGTCTGCTGCGCTTTGGTGGTCCGTCAGCGCCTTGGCAAACCGGTACCACGGCTTGCCATTTGGTGCTGGGAAGCTGATATCTACGACCACCCGCATTATGCCACAGCAGTCCTCCTCAACAGTACGCCAGGCAGCATCTAACGCTGAGTTTCCTATGAGGCGGCATTTTTCACTTCCTCGGCTACACTTCAAGAGTAAGCCCGTACGCTGAACGATCGGGTTGGCGACCAGCAAACAGGGGGCGAAGTCAATATGGACGACATGGACGACATACTCATCGAGTATCAGATCAATTTTGAACATGGCGGGACCGAAATCATCGCATTAACGTTTGACGCAGACGATATGTCGGCGGCGGGGCTTGGGCAGGTCACCCCAATCGATGATGACTCCTGGACCGATCTCGAGAACCAGCAGTGCCGGCATTGCCCTTTGAACCGCGAGGATTCGCCAAAGTGTCCGGTGGCGTCGAATCTAGGCTGGATTGTGCACCGCTTCAAAGATCATCAGTCGTTCGAGAAAGTCAGCACGACAGTTCAGACCCGTGAGCGAACCTACGCTAAAGACACGGACCTACAAAGCGTTATGTATAGCATCTTCGGTCTGGTTATGGCGTCGAGCACTTGCCCGCATATGGCGTTCTTGAAGCCAATGGCGCGCTTTCACCTGCCTTTCGCCTCCATTGACGAAACCATGATGCGTTCGGCATCAATCTTCCTGCTGGGCCAGTACTTTTTGACCGAGGATGGTAGCGCCCCGGATTTCGATCTGCAGCGTTTCAAGGAATGCTATGAGAATCTCAATGTTATCAACAACGCGATGATTCAGCGTATTCGTGGAATCGGAAAAGGTGACATTCACCCCAACGCGATTGTGGTACTTGACTCATTAGCCACCATTCTTTCCTATGAAATCAGCGACGACTTGTCGAGCCTGGAAAAATACCTCTGACCCATTACTTAGCCCGTATCACGAACCAAGCACCAGCTCTGCGCACTGTTGCAACTGACGCTCACTGCGGGCATTAATCAGCAGCGAGGTGACTGGCGTCTCACGCCAGGCCTGCAATCGATCACGAATGCGCTCGGGCGACCCGACCAGAGATATTTCGTCCGCAAACTGGCTTGGCACCGCCTGAACGGCTTCATCCTTTTTACCGGCCAGAAACAGATCCTGAATTTTTCTCGCCTCGGCCTCAAAACCCATACGCCCCATGAGTTCGGTATGAAAATTCCGTGACTTGGCGCCCATGCCGCCAATATACAAGGCGAGGCCCATTTTCACCGGTTGTAGGCCTGTCTCAACATCATCACAGATGTTAATCGTGATGCCCTGATAGATCTCGAAACCTGGCTTGGCACCCTTTAACTGATCGGCATACACCTCCTGCCGATAAGGTGAGTAATACAGAGGTA
>JBNMQM010000135.1:0-4101 GCA_051278195.1 Candidatus Azotimanducaceae bacterium | reverse complement strand
CTGAAACAAGCATAATTATGTGATATAGATCATTTGGTTTAGTTTTAAGTTGTTGGTGTCATCTTTCCCATCGCTTAGAATATTGTTGGGATAAGCAGGAGAAACTCATGATGACTAATTTAGCTGCGTCCAAGCATGAATTTGCGGACAAGGATATTTCATCAACTTTCGTAAAGGGCATGGCCGTCCTTAAAGCATTTGATGACACACATACGCGGCTGACACTTGCCGAGATTGCTCAGCTAACAAAACTCGATAGGGCTTCAGTGCGGCGTTTAACGCTGACATTGGTTTACCTCGGCTATGTGGAAAAGGATGGAAGACATTTCTCATTGACGCCGCAAGTGCTAATTTTAGCTGGTAGTTTTTTGCGTGGAAACCAGTTTGGAAGTCACATACAACCTCTGCTCAATCGCTATTCTTCTCGGATCGGGCAGACAATTTCGTTGGCCATTCACGATGGCAAATTTGCTGTTTATGTCGCTCAATCAACCTCAGACGAAGATGCAATATCTTTTGGTTTTACCGTAGGTAGCCGTCTGCCACTCTTTCATACCGCAATCGGACGGATGATCCTGGCGTATTCTGTCCCAGAATGGATGGTACAAACAATCCAGGCCGCCGAATTTGAGCAGTATACGCCAGAAACGACTCTGGATTTAGCCGAGATCTTAAATCAGACCAATCAATGTCGAGCGCTTGGCTACGCTATCGTGAAAAATGAGTTTGAGCCTGGCGTAACGGGCTTTGCGGTCCCTATCGGCGGCCTTCATAATCTGAAAGCAGTTGTAGGCACTTCGCAATCGACGCTCAGCATACGTGATGAAGACGACAAGTTGCAGACGATCAGCGCTCTTCAGCAGGTTGCGCAAGAGCTCTACCGTTTACCGGTGTTTGCCAAGCCCTGAGTTTCCGGCGAAAGGTAGGTGATTTTCCCTCCAACCATACATAAATCTGCGCGTAGGTTGGGCAGATCCTCTGTCGATACACCAAAGGGATCGTCTTTCATCACCACAAGATCGGCAGACATACCTTGGACCAGTGTTCCGCGCAAATTTTCTTGACGCATAGTGTTGGCACCTCCCGCAATATAGGCATTTAGCGCATCTCGAAGAGACAGCGCCTCGGCAGCACCGATCTGGTCGCCGTGATGCCCTGTGCGAGTGACTGCGGCATGCACCCCACTCCAGGGGGAAAGCGGTCCAGTGGGCGCGTCCGAACTGAATGCAAGTGCTGCCCCCGCGTTCAGTACACTGGCTGCGGGATATGCAGTGTCACATCGTGCCCCGAGACCACGAGCAATTGAGCCGCCCATCCGGTGTAGAAAACCCGGTTGAGTAACCACCATAATGCCCTGTGAAGCCAGGTCGTTAAAGACTCCGGCGGGCGGTACGAAGCAATGTTCAATGCGATGTCGGCGATCGCGACTGTCTCCCTGTGCGGCACTAATAGCCGCTGTAACACGGGCGATGCCCCGATCGCCGGTAGCATGTACAGCAATACGCCAGCCGTTCGCGTGCGCACGAGCAAAAATATCCTCAAGCACGCCGGGAGGCTGCATAAGAACGCCCATAGTATCGATGTCGTCATACGATTCGGACAAGGCGCCACTGCGCCCCCCAATGATGCCATCAGCAAAGAATTTCAGCGTGTCGCTCGACCAGTCATCTGAGTAAACAGGTCGCAAACCACGCTGTGACGCTTGAACTGGGTCGAGTTGTGACATGAAACTCATTCGAACGGGGACGCCACAAGTCGCGCGAATATGGGCCCAAACGGCCGCTTCACGGTCATATCCGACCGAAAAACCGACGGCTGCCTCTGTCATCGCAGTTAAACCAAACGATAAGCATTCCTGCATTACTTCTATGATACCTTGGCTCAACGCCTCCTGCGAGGGTATCGGCGCACGTGCAAATACCCATTCTGCTGCGGATTCATCAGCTAACCCATTTAGATTTCCGCTGGCGTCCCGATAAAAAGTACCGCTCTCAGGATCAGGTGTGTCGTTATGGAGGCCCAGCTCACGCATTAAGGCAGAGTTCATTATGGCTATATGACCACAATAGCGGCGGATCAACACAGGGCGATCTGGGAAAGCAGAGTCAAGATCAGCGGCGGTGGGTAGGCACCCCTCGACCAATCGATCCTCCATAAGATCGCAAGCTTGTATCCAATCAGTCTCAGCGCCAGCATTTTTCAGAATGGCAAGCAACTCTGAAAAAGACTCAACAGCGTTGGTCACCAAGGAAATCTGAAAGCGCGAAAGTGCTAACATAAAAATGTGGACATGAGCATCTGTAAGACCCGGCAGGACGCTACGCCCCCCAAGGTCTATCTTTGTTTGAGCAATGGGGGCCATGTCACCATATCCGACCCAAGAAACGAGACCGTCCCGGATCAGTATTGCATCAGCTGGTGTGTCGTCGAGGGCGTTGCGGTATATTCGCGCATTGTAAAGAAGTAACGACATTTTTAATCTCTGGCCCTTTTCGACGCTTAATCGCTGGCAAGACCCCAGTCAGGTTGAGCCTCGAACACATCGATTTCTGTGTTCTGATACCTGCCATCGACCTTCTGCATCTCGCGCAAATAGACGTTCTGTGTGATATGGCGGGTCTCTGCATCGATACTAACCGGACCACGTGGGCTCTCCCAGCTTTGGCCTATAACCGCCTCGATAGCTGCTTCGGGCGCACGCTCACCTTCTGTAGCAGCAATCATGTCATAGATTAACTTTGCTCCATCATAAGCGGCCACGGCAGCCATAGTAGTCTGATTTACATCACCCCCGATAGCGGTGATGGCACCTAAAAAAGCTTTGTTCGCCACAGAATCGTGTGCAGTGGAGTAGTGATAGGTGGTTCTGACGCCGAGGCCCGCATCTCCAATGGCAGGCAGATCAGGCTCCGTCATTACATCACCGGTTGAGATGATCTTTATACCTTGATCAGCGAGACCGTTGCCTAAGAAAGACTTCATAAACCCGAGCGTCGGAGGTCCGCCAGGAAGAAAGACAAATATTCCATCCGCACCTGAATCTTTAACACGCTGCATGATCGGGTTGAAGTCATTGGTTGATAGCGGTAGCCGCAAAGACTCAACGATTTCACCACCAGCGTCCTGGAAAGTCTCACTGAACGCAGTTTCGGCATCAACGCCAGGACTATAGTCGCTAACAATTGTAATTACTTTTTCAAAGCCACCGTCCCTGGCGGCCATCGCGGCAGGAACCGAGTTCTGCCACATCGTGAAGGAAGTGCGCACAACGTAGGGACTGGCCTCGGTTATCGACGAGGTCGCAGCATTCAATACGATCAGCGGCGTCTCTGCCGAGGAAAGAATCGGCGTAATCGCCAGCGCATTTGGCGTAAAATAAGCACCAGCAAGATACTGGACCCTGTCCTTTACAACTAATTCCTGCGCGAGAGCACGGGCTTTGGCGGGATCGACGCCTGGGAGGTCACGATAAATAAACTCCACAGTGTCATCGCCGACCGTGTTACCTGCCTCGTGCTGATATGCCTTGATGCCCCACTGGAAATTCTGGCCAAAGATAGAAAACGGGCCAGACATTGGGCCGATCACGCCAACCTTAATGGTATCTGCCGTAGCGGGAGCTGCCACGCTGGCGGCAACTATCAGAGCGAAAGTTGTGATTATTCTCATTGCTGTTTCCTGTGTGTTGCTGAGGTTGAGCGACCCGAAGAATCGGCGCTATACCAACTACTGTGCATTATTCGCACAGTAGTTGATATAAAAACCAATAGGTTTGGTGGAGATTAACGGTAGAGACGCAACCCTTATCGGCATAAAGGTCAAATATAATATATTTTGGTTGATTATCGCTCAAATCTGTGAGAAATTTTTCAGTAGAACTTAGAACCCGGAAGCCAGCCGCATGACAACTTTACTTAGCTTGGGGGTAGATGCCTTAGCGTATGCTATGATCCTATTCATCATCTCCGTTGGGCTCTCATTATCTCTGGGATTGATGCGAGTGATCAACCTTGCCCACGGGGCATTTGCCATGATTGGGGGTTACATCGCCGCTTACATCAGCACTTCACTCGGCCTGCCTTACGCGGCGGCTATATTATC
>JBNMQM010000134.1:0-4398 GCA_051278195.1 Candidatus Azotimanducaceae bacterium | reverse complement strand
CGTTCTGTTAACGAATCAAACACAAGTGAAACCTGGGTTACGGCATTTGGGTCGCGCAGTATACCTAAAAATACCGCCAGTCTGCGATCAGTGAGTATTCAACGCTGCGAGACATTGTGACACAATGGCGTGGCGCACCTTATCGGTCCATTAACAAGGCCTCAAACACGGCCTCAAACACGGTCTAACAACACCCATGGATCCAGCCATCACAGGCGGCCTAGCTTGCGGTCTCTACCTTGTAAGCGCCGCTATTCAACTATTTGGCCACTCGCTGAAAGTCAGCCTGCGCCAGATCTTTGTCATCGGCACGGCATTACTTGCCGTCGTGTTGCATGCGATATTTAGCTATCAAGAAATTTATACCAGCGCCGGGATTAATATAGGCATCTTTCCAATGGCTTCTCTGACCTCACTGGCGATCGCTGCCATTGTCGTGGCCAGCAGTGTGCGCCGTCCCGTTGATAACCTGATGGTGCTGCTATTTCCCTTTGCGACCTTCACGATACTGCTCGCCCTGTTTAAAGAAGGTGCCTACACCCCAAGAAATGACATCGACAACGGAATCGTCGTGCACATCCTCTTGTCCGTCACCGCTTATGGCTTGCTGACCGTCGCCGCGTTGCAGGCAGCACTGCTGTCTTTAGGCGACTATGAGCTGAAGAACCGTAATTTAGGCATGCTCAAGCGTTTACCGCCGCTACAAACCATGGAAAGCCTGATGTTTGAACTGATTAGGTTCGGTCTGGTTTTTCTCAGTCTGTCGATTGCCACAGGATTTGTCTTTCTCCCCGGCAACGCTGACCAGCAAGGACTCGTCCACCATACGGCAATCACAATCGCAGCCTGGGTGGTGTTCGCAATTCTGCTCTGGGGACGTCGCCAATTCGGCTGGCGTGGTGCCCGCGCTTCACGCTGGACGCTCGCAGGATTCAGCCTTTTAGTGGTCGGTTATTTCGGTAGCAAACTGGTTCTGGAAATCATTCTTGGCCGCAGCTGATTTTTACCTGCTTGACACCCAACCCCGCAATCGATAAAACGTTTCTCCCAATCGCAAAGGAGGTTGTCCCTTTTGGACGAACCCTCGACGGAGCTACTCGTTGGCTCCATTATCGGCATGGTATTTTTATCGGCGTATTTCTCTGGTTCTGAGACCGCCATGATGGCCATGAACCGATTTCGGCTTCGGCATCTCTCTAATGAGGGCAACCGTAGCGCCAAAATTGCTGAAAATTTACTGGAGCGACCTGACCGACTACTCAGTGTCATCCTGATCGGCAACAATCTCGTGAACTTCTCGGCCGCGTCTGTTGCCACCCTGATTGCGATCCAATTGTATGGCGACGCTGGCGTGGTGTTTGCACCAATCGCCTGCACCTTCGTTTTTCTAATCTTTGCAGAAGTCGCTCCGAAGACGATAGCCGCCGCCTATCCAGAAAAAATCGCCCTGCCGTCGTCCTATATTTTAAAGTTTCTGCTGTGGATACTGTTTCCCATTGTCTGGGCAGTTAACGGCTTTGCTAACGCCATGCTCAGGCTGATTGGTATCCGCCACGATCAAGTTGGCGATGACATCTTGAGCCACGAGGAACTACGCACTGTGGTATTCGAAGGCTCAAGAATTGCGGCTCACCCGCAAAATATGATGCTCGGCATACTCGACCTGGCCAAAGTATCGGTGGAGGACATCATGGTGCCTAGAACTGAAATCTATGGTATCGACATCGACGACGAGTTAGACGATATCGTCAATCAGATCCGCTCTTCACAGTTCACCCGGTTACCGGTATTTAAAGATCAAATGCACAATGTAATCGGCATTCTGCACTTACGTAACGCTGCGAAATTTTTAACCGAAGATGATTTGACCAAATCCGCAATCCTACAGTACACAGAGGAGACTTATTTCGTCCCCGAGAACACGCCTTTACAAACTCAGCTAATCAATTTTCAGCAGCGCAAAGAACGTTTTGGGTTAGTGGTCGATGAGTACGGTGACATACAGGGCATCGTCACCCTGGACGATATTCTGGAAGAAATTGTCGGCGAATTCACAACCGACATGGCGGCCAGCAATGTCGACATTCACCCTCAGGATGATGGCTCATTCCTGATTGATGGTAGCGCTCATATCCGCCTGATCAATCGACAGTTAGATTGGCTCTTGCCTCAAGATGGTCCCAAGACATTTAATGGGTTAATCATCGAATACCTAGAAACCATCCCGGATTCGTTAGTCTGCATGAAAATCGATGGCTACCGAATCGAAGTGCTGCAGATTCAGGACAACCGGATTAAAACCGCAAGAGTCTCTACAGAACCGGAAGCTTTCTGACGTTAAGCAATGCGCCGCTAGAATAGTGCGGCCAGAGTCATTGACTCTGGCGCACCCCTCTTTCACCTTCTACTCGAGCTCTCTCTAGCGATCGTTTTAGCCTGTTTTCCAGCGGCGATTGATCGCTGCGACAATAGACTTGAGCGCTGCGGTGGTGGTGTTCTGGCTTATGCCGACGCCGTAGAACTTACTCTGAGCATCGTCAGAGATCGACAGGATACAAATGGCTTGCGCCTCGCTACCCTCGTTTAGAGAATATTCCTGATAGTCCATAACATTAAGCGGCTCATTCAAGGTTTCGACCATGGCTGCAACAAACGCATCAATCGGCCCAGAACCTGTACCTGCGACTTCAATCGTATTGTGACCAACTCGAATGGTCGCCGCGCAATGCTCCTTACCACCATCGACAGAGCGAACTTTATAGTCGATCAGTTCGTACTCGCCTTTCACCTCGATAAACTCGTTAACAAAGGCGTCCCAGATGGCTTCTGGTTTCAGCTCGCCACCAGAAGCTTCTGATATCTTTTGCACGATGGGGCTGAATTCAAGCAACAGAGGTCGAGGCAGTGACACGCCAAAATAATTCTCAAGAATAAACGCCACGCCACCTTTTCCGGACTGGCTATTCACACGGACGGTTTCCCGATAGGACCCCCCTACATCAGCCGGGTCAATCGGCAGATAAGGCACTTCCCAAGCGCCAGCTGAGCCACTTTCAACAAAGGCCATGCCTTTGCGAATCGCGTCTTGATGGGACCCACTAAATGCCGTAAATACCAGTTCCCCTGCATAGGGTTGCCGAATATGGATCGGAATTTTGGTGCATTCTTCAGAGACCGCCACAATGTGCGGCATATCTGACAGGTAAAGTTTTGGATCAATACCTTGCGAAAACATGTTCATGGCCATCGTGATCACATCACAATTGCCGGTACGCTCACCGTTCCCAAACAAGGTGCCTTCAATACGATCGGCACCCGCCATCAAACCCAACTCTGACGCAGCGACACCAGTGCCGCGGTCGTTGTGGGTGTGCAAACTGATCACAGCTTGATCGCGGTTTTTCAGGTTCCGACAAAACCATTCCAATTGATCTGCATAAATATTGGGTGTCGCCATCTCCACCGTCGCAGGCAAATTGAGAACCACCTTGTTGTCCGTCGTCGGTTGCCACACAGCCATAACGGCATCGCAAATCTCAACGGCGAAATCCATTTCCGTCGCAGTGTAACTCTCTGGCGAATACTCAAGCGTGACATGGGTACCAGCAGCTTGCAGTTTGTCAGTATGAAATTTCACGCGCTCTGTCGCATCGGTCGCAAGCTTGATCACTTCTTCCCGACTCATATCAAAAACAACTTTGCGCTGCAAAGTCGACGTTGAATTGTAGAGGTGAAAGACCACCTTCTTCGCACCGACAAGCGACTCGCAAGATTTTATGATTAATTCCTCACGCGCCGGGCAGAGGATTTGAATGGTAACGTCGTCAGGAATCAGACCTTCTTCAATAATTTTTCGAACGAAGTCGAAGTCCGTTTGTGATGCGGCAGGGAAACCAACTTCAATTTCCTTAAAGCCAACATCTAACAAAAGATCCCACATTTTTTGCTTTTCTGCGGGTGTCATTGGCTCAATCAATGCCTGGTTGCCATCACGCAAATCTACGCTGCACCAGCGAGGCGCTGCCGTGATGACTTGGTCCGGCCAGGTACGATCAGGCAACGGTATTCGCTTGAAAGGTTTGTACTTCTGAAACGGCATTGTCTTAGCTGAGGCAGCCGTATGGGTCGATTTAGTATTTTCTGCTTTCATAATTCGTCTGTCTGTTTAGAGTTTTGGGCGCTCTTGCGAGCCGGATACAGGACGATGTAGGAATTTAGACAGGCCGCCTACAACGGCAGTCTTAGCAGTAAACCAGCTAACAGGAGTGCGAAAAAACAGGCGGCAGAAAATGCCAGAAGCGGAGTTCCGGAAGCGATGAAGTCTGTCTCTATTGAATTGAACATCATGCCCTTTAACGTCGTCATTCTAGTGCAATCATTGTGCTGAGGCCTGCAAAT
>JBNMQM010000133.1:0-4511 GCA_051278195.1 Candidatus Azotimanducaceae bacterium | reverse complement strand
CAGAAGAATCGCTGCACAGTCGATACTTGTGGTGGCATCTGCTGTCACCAGTTCGGTTGACATGATGTCCTGTGCTGTCGGGCCATCGACCTCACTACCCGCCTCCCCCAAGCATTTCGCCGTATCGTAGTCTGAGACAATACCCACCAGTTTCTGGTCGATGACAACGGGTATATGATGGAACTCGACGCGAGAAAATAGGTCGCGCAATTCGGCAATGGGTTGCTCTGGGCCTGCCACGGTCAATTCACGCGTCATGATGACAGAGACTTCAGTCGATTCGGCATCTAGCAGCGGATCGATCTCAATATCCGTAGAATTAGAGGGCTTCATAAGATCACCTATGCGAAAAGTATATGGCCGTTTTGTAAATTAATTTTGGTACGAGTGCGTTCAGTATGCTCAACGTAAGGCTCGCCATTTATGACGATCCTCACCTGCGGATACAAAAAACGATTAACCTGAACGAAGGCTACATCGGCTTTTTCTATGCGCGCCATCAAATCCAACTGCTTGCGTTCGACGAGTAGAATCTGTTCTTCGATGGCGTCTATGACCTTGGTAATTCGTACTCGCCGATTCAACGTGATCTCACCTATCGTGGGCGCTGGATCACCCTGGATTTTACTGAGAATTTGCTCTAGTTGTTTGCGCTCTGCGGTGCGTCTCTCAAGCAGACGAGACATCGGCGCCAGCTCTTTTCGCAACTCGTGAGCGCGCCCGCAAACGAGCTCCGTATGCACATAGGCGCTAGAACCGAGTGAATTCAACGTAGCGCTCAGCCCAACGAAAGTGCTTCCTCCGATAAGAGCCCCTTTGCCGCCCTTCTCTCCAATCACGAGATTTTCCTCTATTTCAAGCTCTGAGTTCATCACATAGCTTTGAATCAAGACACTTTTCTTCGCTGTAAGAGAGGTTTGATTGAGGAACTTCGCGTGAACATCTCCTCCCGCACTCAGGGTCGTCGTAATCTTCGGTGGCTCATCGAGATTCGGCGCTGACTCACTGATCACACCGCCGCCAATCACGATATTGTTTCCCGCTTCAAGATGGGCGTTCTCCACCGTGCCTTTAACGAAGATGTCGCCGGTCGCGATGATATGGACTTGCGAGAAGACATCGCCAGTGATGATCACGGAACCATCAAAATTGATATTCCCCGAGTCGAGATTCGCTCTTGGCCGAGATAAGGTTTGATCCACCCGTACACCTTGAGTTTCTATAACCGGGTGCCCCTTCGCACTCGCCAACAATAGATTGTCATCATCTGACGAAACCTCTGAACCCGGATGCTTTTTAAACGTTAGAACCTTGCCCTTCGTCGCCTTGATCTCTTTACCCAACACCGTAGTACCAGCATCGCCATCTGTGGCAGGCTGTCGACGCATCAAAACGTCCCCCACGTCTACCGCCACATAGTATTTAGTTTCAAAATAGTCAGCAATACCGCGCTCGTCTATAGCGGGGCCCATCGTATCCTCTAGACCAAAAGCTGCTTCGAAATTCGTGTCGGTGCCATGTTTAACCTGCCGCCCTCGCGCGACATCGACAGGGCCGCCTGATTCACGCAATAACGCGATCGCACTCCTATCGACCAGTTCAGGTAAAACACCTAGTTCGAGTAGCGCCGCTTCCACGTCTTCAACATCCAACTCTTTGCCCCCCAGCGAGGGCTTAGCGTCAGCCGTCACCCGCATGGCGTCCGCGCTGAGCGCGAGCTTGAAGTCAGCATAACGGGCTTTCGCAAGTTGGATTTCAAAGCGCTGATTGCTGCAGGCCGCTTGCAGCAGCTGAGCGCTTACCTCCTGATTCAGATCCAGCTGATCCAGCCCCAGCGCAGCTAGCGCCTCGTTCAAGCCCTCCGCCAGCACCGGCGACAACAGCGCCGAAGGCGCTAAATACGCCATCAGGCCATCGTCGACAATGGCGAGAGACAAGACGGGAAAATGAAGGGGTTCGGCCATGTGATGAGTATAGGTGAAAACCACGTTGCAATCTTGTTTGCATTCTGAGAATCCGTCGCTGCGAAACCAACGGTCGACACTGAACAGTCCCCAGCCACTAACGATTCAAGGATATCTGGCTGGCAAACATCACTGCTAGCGGTGCTGATTCTCACGCCATTTTTACTGCCCCTCAAGGGCCCCGGTGTACACGTGATTCTCGCGGCTCCTGCAGACACGGTTAGTGTCGCCTATTTCAAAGAAGAAGCGGCGCGCGTCGCGATACGGTTAGCAGGCTTACAAGGCTGAGCAGATCTTGCGGCACCCTCTCCCAACCACCCGTCAAGGCAACTCCCTAGGGCGACCCATCGCGTCGCACATTTGCCACACGCGGCTGGGCGGGTTATAAACCCTGTCTGTGCTTCCCACAACGAATAGCGTCTATCAGGAGTCGTCAATGAGCATCCCAGTCACCGCTACCGCTACCGACCAGGACAAGGACAAGGACAAAGAGCAGTCGCTTCTCGGCCAGCTTTTTTCTCCCGAATACGTTCGCGACCCATATCCGTTACTCAAACAACTACGCGACTACAATCCCATGTTTAAGCCCGATGGCACGAACATGTGGCTGGTCACTCGCTATCGCTATGTCAATGAATTGCTGCGCGATAAGCGGTTTGGGCATGACTACGATCGCCGCATGTTTGAAACCCATGGCGAACAGGTATTTGCAGACAACAGTGCTTACCGTCTCTTACAGCAGTCCATGCTGCTGAAAGACCCACCCGATCACAAACGCATCCGCAATCTCGCTGTCAAAGCTTTTGGGGCTGCAAAAATCAACGAAATGCAGCCACAGATAGAGGCTATCGTAGATGAGTTACTCGATGATCTACAGACACGAAGCGGGGGTGATTTACTGCACGAATTTGCCTTTAAACTGCCCGTCATTGTGATTTGTGACATGCTGGGTATCCCTGCGGCCGATCGGCCGCGCTTCCTCGAGGGCTCGAATATTTCTGGGCGACTGATAGATCCAACACCCTTGTCACAGGCAGAACTCGCGGTAGAGAATAGTCGTGCCGCTGAATCTACCGAGTACTTTGTCGCACTCTGTCAGGAACGGCGCGAAAACCCCCAGAACGATTTAATCACGGCTCTGGTTCAGGCCGAGACCGATGAGGGTAAGCTCAGCAGGGACGAATTGGTCGCTAACATAGGCCTGTTGTTTGGCGCGGGACACGAGACCACCGTCAACCTAATCGGCAATGGTCTGATAGCGCTATTTTCAAACCCTGATCAACTGGCGAAGATTAAAGCCAATCCGGCACTGATCCCCGGTCTGGTGGAAGAACTGCTGCGCTTCGACTCGTCAGTACAAATTACGGCGCGCACGGCACTGGAAGATGTTGAGTTCGAGGGCCGACAAATCAAACAAGGGGAAGAGGTCATGACGCTGCTCGGCGCCGCTAACCACGATCCTGAGCAATACACCAATCCAGACAGCCTGGATGTTGAGCGCGACAAAGTTAAGCCGGTATCGTTTGGCGGCGGCATTCATACCTGTATTGGTGCGCAACTCGCTAGAATCGAGGCGGCAGTAGCGTTTGAGCGGTTGTTTGCGCGATTGCCAGACCTGACATTGACCCAACTCGACAACCCAGACTGGAAGGCCACCATTACATTGCGGGGTTTGACGCAGTTGCCCGCGACTTGGTGAAGGAATGCTATTTCTTCTTGGCCAGATAAATCGTATGCCGGCTGCCTTTACCGTTATGGGCCCTAACGGTTTTGGCTTCAACGTTAAAGCCGGCTTTTTTCAGTTGCACAGTGAACTTTGCATCATGCCAGGCTGACCATACGGCTAACATGCCGCCGGGACGAAGTGTTTGCTTTATCGCCTGCAAACTTTCGATTGAATATAGCTTGTTATTATCGGCTTGAGTAAAGCTCTCGGGGCCGTTATCAACATCTAATAAAACGGCATCAAAAGTCGCCTGTTTGGTTTCGAAAAGTTCGGCCACATCGCCTAGGTGTACCTGAACCCGCGCGTCATCTAGCGGCCTGCCTGCACATTCGCCCAGCGGGCCTTTATTCCATTCAATAACTTCGGGTACCAATTCAGCAACAACCACCGATGAGCTTTTCGATGTTGCTTTGAGTGCCGCCGCCAGCGTGAAGCCCATGCCCATACCGCCAACCAACACCTTCGTGTTCTCTTTGCCTTGAACATGTGCGCATCCGAGTTCAGCCAGGGCGAGCTCAGAACCATGCACGCGACTATTCATGAGCTCACCACCGACGCCTTTTAGGCGGATAGAAAAATCATTTTCGCGCTGAGTCAGCCGCAGCTCACCCCCGTTATTGGGGATGTTCGCGGTGCCTAGTAGTGTCGGTGCAATCATATTTTCTAGCGTTACAATAGTCGTGGTCTGGGGGCCGGGGGTTCACAAGGGGTTGGCCACTAACCCGTAAACATGCCTCCGGCGGGGAACAGTATCTGGCCGGCAAAATAGGCTGACGCGGGCGTAGACAGAAACAAGGCGGTCTCGGCAATCTCTTGCGGCT
>JBNMQM010000132.1:0-4538 GCA_051278195.1 Candidatus Azotimanducaceae bacterium | reverse complement strand
GCTAGAGGGCAATATTTATGACCACTGAAATATGTGCTGCATTTAGTGATAGAGAACTCGCTAGAACTATTGCCAAAGAGCGCAAAGGTACTCTCTATATCGACGAGCGCGAAGACATCAGCAAACTGCCTTTCGCCGCGCTCATTTGCCTTGATACCGATGATCTAGAAGGCCTGCTACAACACGCTGACATCGCTGTGTTTCTAGTCCACCGGCGCATAATCAAAAAGCACCTGTCAGACCAATCGGTGGAACAACGTGGTTTTCTTAGTTTACACACTTTAGTGTCGCATCCAGATTTGACTCATAAACAATCCGATGACTATTGGCGGGACAATCACGCCCCCTTAGCGCTTAGAATTCACGAAGCCATGGTCTACTACCATCAGCTCAGTATATTGCACAGTTTTAAAGGCCCTGCATGGGATGGTTTCGCTATGCTGGGCTTTGCGTGTGTCGAGGATCTACAGAACAACTATTTCAATTCCGCTGCCGGCAAAGAACAAATTTTTAAAGATGTCGCGAAATTTGCGGATACCCGAAAATCACCGAGTCGCAGGCTGGTCGCCAAGACATGGTGCTATTGATTAAATCATCGCTTTTAGTGACAGAAGATAACAATGGGGCTAAATGGTATTCGACGCTTTCGAGATCGATTGCTAGGCTTGGCATTAGGGACTAAGGACTTAAAGGAGATTTAATGAAAGATTTCCAAGGTAAAGTAGCTGTCATCACTGGCGGTGCCAGTGGTATCGGTTTGGGTATTGCGCGTGCACTGGCTAGCAGAGGAATGAAGCTTGTGATTGCCGACCTTAATCAGCAAACCATTGATGCTGCGATGGACGAATTCAGCACGATGGGCACAGAGGCTATTGGCATACTTTGTGATGTCTCAAAATTAGAGCAAGTACAAAGTCTTGCAGACAGAACGATGGAAACATATGGTGCTGTTCATGTGCTTTGCAACAATGCGGGTGTAGGTATTCCCACTTCTGCACGGGAGATCAGATTAGAAGATTGGAAGTGGATCATTGACGTTGATCTTTGGGGGCCAATATACGGTGTCAAAATATTTGCGCCGCTTATTGAGGCGCAGGGCGAAGGTCATATTAGCTCGACGTCTTCCATGGCTGGGCTCATTTCTGCGAATAAGATGGGTGCTTATAGTGTCGCCAAACATGGTGTCATAGCACTAATGACAGCGCTTGAACGAGAGTTACGCAGCAAAAAGAGCCCTGTGACCGCCTCCGTATTGTGCCCAGGCCCGATCAATACCCATATCAGTCGAAATTCTGTTAAATTTCGACCACTCAAGCCTGAGGCGAGAAATAAACCATCAGGCAAGCATGGTGCGAGCATTCAGTCCATCCTTGAAGATGGAATGGCACCAGATGAAGTGGGAGAGTTGGTTGCTGCTGCCATTGAGAATGACAAGTTTTGGATACTGACGCATCCTTGGTGGGCCAAGGGCGTGCAGAAACAACTCGACGCTCTTCGCGATGATCAAACCCTAACGAAGCATTAGCGAGGAAAATCACTACTATCGACGGGAAGAAAAAGATGCCGAAATCTAGACAGCCCCAAGACTACTACGACAAAATTAAGGAAAAGTTTCAAGACGAACGTAATTTGCGTATGGACTATCGTCCGCCGGGCACTGTTCAATTCACGTCTGATTTGACCGGTGATCTTGAAAAATATGCAATAGATCCACAGGCAGGTGAAGTTCCCAGCCGTGATCCGATTGAAGATAGTGTCGAGGTGCTTTTTATCGGAGGTGGTTTTTCTGCCTTGTTAACGTCAGCAAGACTACGCCAAAAAGGTGTTGAAGATATTCGTATTGTTGAAAGAGGAGCGGATGTTGGCGGCACTTGGTATTGGAACCGATATCCAGGCGTAGCCTGTGATGTCGTTGGCTATGACTATCTACCGTTACTGGACGAGCTAGATTATGTGCCTGTAAATCATTACTCTCGTGGCCCTGAAATATTCGCCCATTGCCAAGCCATTGCTAAAAAGTACAACCTCTATGAATTAGCAGAATTCAATACCACAGTGACTTCGACTATATGGAATGAAGAAGAGGCGCTTTGGCATGTGAAGACGGATCGCGGTGATCTTATGCGTGCTCAGTTTGTTATCTGCGCGAATGGAACACTTGCTAAACCAAAGCTATCGAAAATCAATGGAATGAAAACCTTTAAAGGCCGGGCCTTTCACTCATCAAGATGGGACTACCAGTTTACTGGAAGAGATCTTGAAAATCTGAAAGATAAGAGGGTAGGTATTATTGGTACTGGTGCTAGCGCAGTTCAAATTGTGCCAGAACTCGGCAAAACCGCGAAAGAAGTCTATGTATTTCAACGCACACCATCCTCTATCGATGTGCGAAAAGATTGGCCTACTGATCCTAACTGGGCGCGTAAGCTTGAGCCGGGGTGGCAAGCAAAACGTCGAGAAAAAGTGTTGGCAGCTGTGGAGCTATCACCTAGTAAAAAGGCGGAACTTGATGCATTAACTAAGGACGAAAAGTTGCAGCAGCAAGAAAATAACAATATCGATTATATGATGCGTATTCATAAACGAATAGATGAGATTGTCGAAGACAAAACGACTGCTGATGCCCTAAAACCGTGGTATATGTTTATGTGCAAACGTCCTTGTTTTCACAACGATTATTTGCCGGCGTTTAATTTACCCAATGTGCACCTTGTTGATACAAAAGGAAAAGGAATCACAGAGATTAAAGAGAAAGGGCCTGTTTTTGAGGGTGAGGAGTATGAGCTTGATGTGCTTATTTATGCTACAGGGTTTGAAGTTCAGCAGACGGGTATTTATAACAGTATTGTTGGTAAAGATGATGTGAATTTGAGTGATAAATACGAAGATGGCATTCGCACCTTGCTCGGCATACATACCGCAGGGTTCCCCAACTTATTTATCATGGGTGGTTACCAGGCTTCGTTCCAATTCAATTTAACAGATATGTTGCAGACACAAGGAGATCATATCGCAGCCTGCATTGATTATGTTCGCAGTAATGGTTTTCGCACCATTGATCCCAGCTATGAAGCCGAGGAATGGTGGGTTCAAGAAGTTATTAAACATCGGGGAAAAACCAGTCGATCAGAAGAATGTACCCCGGGCTATTACAATATGGAGGGTGCTAATCAGCGTAGACAGGATGGCAACTACAATGGTGGCTTCCGACAATATTTTAAACACCAAGGAGAGGTACGAGATAGAATTTCAGAATGTTTCAATCTAGAAAAACACTAAATATTATCTAAAGGAGTATTGCTATGAATGAAGCTGATCTTTCTCAATCATTACCTGGGTGGATGAAAAGCCATGTGAAACTCTATTTCGAAGATCCTGAAGCAGGTCACAATTGGCATCCGCCCACTAACGACAGTAAATCTGAGGTTGTACTTCATACACTACTGATGACAACGGTTGGTCGAAAATCGGGTAAGCAACTTCTACTGCCGTTAATCTATCAGCCAACCGGTGATGGCAATTACTGCATAATAGCGTCAAAAGGTGGTGCTCCAAGTCACCCGGCTTGGTTCCTCAATCTACAAGCGCAGGCAAAAGTGGAAGTAAAGGTGGCTCATGAAGAATTTATGGCAGTAGCACGCGTCGCCGAAGGAGAGGAAAGGGAAAGGCTCTGGGGAATAATGAGTGACCACTACCCTAGCTATAACGACTATCAAGCCGCAACTGATAGAGAGATTCCAGTGGTTGTACTAGAGAGGGTTTACTGAAGAATAACGAAAAATTTTTATCATTTTCGGCCCGGCCCTTTTATTACCCAGGCCGGTTTACTTTCGCTGACTTTAACGAAGGTTTCTCCAGATTCCTGGGTTAGAAAAAGTTTGATGACTTCTTCTGCAACCGCCTCTGGAGGCATCAGCGCGACTTCAGTATTTCTCTGAGCGCCTGGTACTATGGCGGTATCGACCCCCGTAGGACAAATGGCATTAATGCGGATATCACGGGCCAGTAGTTCTTTCTTAAGTGATCTAACAAGACCCGTGACCGCATGTTTTGTCATTGAATAGAGCGGATCTACATCGTAGGGAACAATGCCTGCCATAGAGCCGGTAACAACAATGCTGCCACCATCTTTCATTAATGGCAGTAAGTTCATTAAGCCTAAGACGACTCCGTCAATATTTACGCCGATTATTTTTCTATAGCGTTCCAGCGTCATGGCGGAAAATCGATATTCTTCTAACGGTGCCGATGGAGGAGCGCTTTGAATACCTGCATTTAGATGCAAATGATCGACTCCACCGCATTTCGCGGTGAGATATTCAGCAACTTGCAGCCATGATTCTTGCTTGCTGACGTCGCAAAGGCAAAAAGTGGCGCCATGCTGTTGCGCTATAGCAGCGCCGTTGTCTTCATCAATATCGAGACAAAAAACGGACGCTCCGCGCAGCGCTGCGATACGCACCATGCTAGCGCCAATACCAGAGGCGGCTCCAGTCACGACAACATTCTTATTGTTAAGATCTTGCATTCATGTTCCT
>JBNMQM010000131.1:0-4808 GCA_051278195.1 Candidatus Azotimanducaceae bacterium | reverse complement strand
GATCAACGCATTGTCAGCGAATACTACAGTGAATAGACAGATGTCCGTGGCGAGACGTGAACAGGCTACCAATGCAGATCACATGGTGTGCCTGCATTTGCTGACGCAATGCCGACTCAAGACGCACCTGTTGTAGCACGCATGAAAGCTGCGGGTGCTATACCGCTCGCGAGGACCAACTTACCAGAGCTAGGGTTAAGAATATCGACTGACAATCCGCTGAGGAGTAGAACACTATATCCTTGGACCATCGACCGTACCTGCGGCGGCTCTAGTGGCGGCGAAGGCTCGGCTATCGCGACGGGCATGTCCACCATCGGCTTAGGCAACGATATCGGTGGGTCGCTTCGAAATCCAGCCTATTGCTGCGGTATTATATCCTTGAAACCAACGACAGGACGTATTCCCCACGCCACGACCATACCGCCTATTGAGCTTGGCATTTCCGCTCAGATCATGCTGGCAGAAGGACCTATGGCGAGGAATGTTGAAGACGTTAAACTTGCCTACTCTATACTAGCGGGTCGAGACCCTAGGGACCCGAACTCTGTAGACGTCCCTCTTTGGGGTGAAGCGGTGACAAATAAACGCGTCGCTCTAATTACTGAAGTGCCCAATGTAGATATGCCGACAAGCCATATCAAAACCATTAAAGAAGCAGGCAAAGCACTCGCTGACGCTGGCTGGCAAGTAGAAGAAGCCCAGGCACCTGAGCTAGAGCGGGTTTCAGAATTATGGGCCTATCTTCTAGCGTCAGACTTGCAGCCTAACATTGATATGCTGGCGATGATAATTTCAGAAAAACCAACAGAAATGTTACGGCAGCTCATTGAAGAGTACTATCCTTCAAAAATGCCTATCACCGTCCTTCACGCTGAGCGCTGGCGTTTAAGCTGTCTATGGTCAGAATTTTTCTCGAAGTATCCAATGGCTATCGGCCCCACTTGGACAAATATCCCCTTCCTACATGATGCTGATTTGGCGGCTAATGGATCTGAAGTCCCAACGGGCATAGCCGATGGTCTACCCACAGGTGTTCAAATATACGCAGACAAATGGCGTGAAGATATTTGTTTGGAAGGTGCTGCCATTGTCGAGAAAGCGCTGGGGCGCTTTACACCCATTGACCCGACTTTTTAGCTCACTTTTATCATCAGCTTGCCGAAGTTTTCGCCGGTGAAAAGCATGCGGAACGCTGATGGTGCATTCTCGATACCTTCAACGACGGTCTCACGATACTTGAGCTTGCCTTCCTTGATCCAGCCGCCCAGTGCGCGTGCAGACTCTTCAAATTCTTCAAGCCACTCGGTGACGATAAAGAATCGAGACTCAGGTGGATTTTCCAACTCAGCAAATACCATGTCCGGTGTTTTGAGACCTTCCATACTGGTCGCGTTGTACGCAGATATGAATCCGCACACAGGAACTCGTGCGCCTTTGTTCAGCAACGGTGCAACCGCGGCAAGCACATCACCGCCGACATTTTCAAAGTAGACATCAACGCCTGCTGGGCATGCATCAGCCAACAACTGGTGAAAGTTGGGATCTTTATAGTCAACACATACGTCGAAACCCAATTCATTTACCACGTAATCGCATTTGGCTTGTCCACCAGCAATACCCACAGCACGACAACCCTTTATCTTCGCAATCTGACCAACAACGGAACCCACCGCACCGGATGCAGCAGAAACCACAACGGTTTCACCAGCAACAGGCTTGCCTAGACGAAGGAATCCAAAATATGCAGTTTGCCCTGGCATTCCCGTGACGCCTACCGCTGTGGAGATTGGCGCGAGATCAGGGTCAATCTTAAACAGGCGCTGGTCATCCGCCTTGCCAATGGCGTATGACTGCCAGCCATACATGCCAGAAACAATCGTGCCCACGGGGTAGTCCTCAATGTTGGATTCCACAACTTCACTAACAACACCCGCGGTGATCACGTCTCCCAGGTCTAGTGGTTTGGCGTAGGACTCACGGTCGCTCATCCGGCCACGCATATACGGGTCGAGCGAAAGCCAGCGCGTCTTCAGCAACATCTCGCCATCACCCGGCACTGCCGCTGGAATCTCCTGGATCTCAAAATTGTCGTCTTCGGGCATGCCATGGGGTCTTGATTTCAGCACGATTCGTTTATTTATTCGTTCGCTCATTGCTAGGTCCTTGGTTTCGTGTTTCTGTTGATGTCTATGCTAACACCACTATTAAGGTGCAGTAGCACTGGGTCTTGCCGCAACATCAGCACGCCAGCGTGCAAGATGGGATAGGCTTTCATCCGGTTTCAAATTAACTAATTGTTCAGCAAAATCGATCGTCACCATCGCCGTTATATCAGCAATGCTGTACTCGTCACCGGCGATCATATGACTGATCGCCAGCTCTTTATCCATACGCTTATAGTAAGCGTGCACAAACCCATCACTCTGCGTCTTAGCCTCTGGGATTTGAACGACGATGCCCATCTTGCCAACAATCGGGCCGTTAACCCACGAGGTACCGATATTCTTCATCAGCAGAAGCTCGACCCGACGTAGATGCATATCAATGCGCCCTATATCAGCTGCGGTCTCGCCAAACATTGAGGGGTTAGGATGTAGTGCCTCTAGGTATCGACAAATCGAAATAGATTCAGAAATATGGGTGCCATCATCAAGCTCGAGAACCGGAATCTGGCCATTGGGATTCATCAACATAAACGACTCAGCTTTATGCTCACGTTTCTGCATATTAACGTTAACTCGTTCAATTTCCAGCCCTTTTTCAGCGAGGTAAACATGAACGCGCCTTGGGTTTGGCGCCATAGGATGATCAAATAGTTTCATTGCGGTATCCATAAGTGGGGCAGTTTTTCAATATCAATCTTCGCTAACACCGCATCAAACCATGTTGTTGTGCACATAGACAAGCGCAAGATGGAGCTACATTGGCACACCGAGATCACAAACGCTTACTGAGAGGGTCATCGGCATGAACAATAATTGGGGTCGGTATGGAGTAGCAATGAATGGCAGAAATGGCTTACACCACGAATAGACGTTGTGTTCTAATCTACGGAGTAAGTGAACGACGCTTACCGCTTACATTGCGATGAGCCAAGTCCAGGACCGGCGAGTCACCCATTTTTTGGCAACATCGAAAGGAGCTGCGATTGTTCACCTTTTTACCAAAGCCTATCCGCGGTGTATTAGTCAGCATATTAGTCATTAGCAGCACTGTGTTCTGGTGCATCCCGTTGTATTTGTTTGCGTTTCTTCGCTTTGTTGGGCCAGCGACAGCTGAGCCCTGGTGTACACGCCGCGCCATGAACATTGCAGAGCTTTGGATTGATTGCAACAACCTGTTTATGGGGTTGTTCGCAAAACTTGATATAGAGGTACGAGGAGGCGAAGACCTGAGTCCGACAAACTGGTACCTGGTCTTTAGTAATCACCAATCCTGGGCAGATATAGTCATTCTGCAGCGCGTGTTTAATCGAAAAATTCCGATGCTGAAATTTTTCATCAAACAACAACTTATCTATGTGCCGGTGATCGGAATCGCTTGGTGGGCGCTCGACTTCCCCATTATGAAACGGTACTCGCGGGAGTACCTGAAGAAGCACCCGGAAGACAAGGGAAAGGATCTAGATGCCACTCGCAAAGCATGCGAAAAATTCAAAATGACGCCTGTGGCGATCCTGAATTTCCTGGAAGGAACTCGGTACTCACCGGCGAAAAGCGTCAGTCAGAACTCGCCCCACAAGCACTTGCTGCAACCGAAGGGCGGCGGTGCTGCTCTGGTGATTAATTCTCTGGGCGACAAGCTCGACTGCATCCTGAATATCACTATTCATTATCCAGATGGCGCACCCGAGTTCTTCGAATTTCTTTGCGGTCACACTGAGCGTGCCACCATCATCATAGAACGCCTGCCTGTTCCCATCAAAGATACCGATAGTGATTCAGAGTCTGGCGTAACGTTAAAGGAAGATTTCCGCCAATGGATCAACGGTGTCTGGGAAGAAAAAGACAAGCAAATAGAAGTATTGGGGTCAGAGTAAAGGGCCAGAGTAAACCGCCCTGCGAGTTCGACTGGCCAGTCTAGGGAGAACAGCTTGAAATTAGCACTCGACGAATCCGACATAGCCTTTCAAACCGAGGTGCGCGCCTACATCGATGCGAACCTAGATAAGCACGTGAGCGAGAAGGTTCGACTTGGCTACGGTGCTAGTAAGGCTGAAGTCGATGAATGGACCCGAACCCTAAACAGAAAAGGCTGGGCCGCACCCCACTGGCCCGTAGAGGTTGGTGGCGCTGAATGGTCCGCCGTCAGGCGACATGTATTTGAAAATGAATTGCGCGCAGCCCACGCGCCGGAACTACAAGGGTTTGGCTTCAGCATGGTGGGCCCCGCCATCATCAAATATGGTTCCCAAGCACAGAAAGCTCAATACCTTCCGAAGATCCTCAATGCCGAGATGTCCTGGTGTCAGGGGTATTCTGAGCCACAAGCTGGCTCTGACCTTGCCTCACTGCGGACAACGGCGGTTTCCAGTGGCGATAACTATGTGGTCAACGGGTCAAAAATATGGACCAGCGCAGCTGAAATTGCTGACCATATTTTCGTGTTGGTCAAGACTGACACACACGTTAAGTCACAGCTAGGCATCAGCTTTTTGCTTATTGATATGGCAACCCCCGGCATCACTGTCGAACCACTGCTGGCGTTCAATGGGGTTCGTCTATGGAACCAAGTATTCTTCGACAACGTCGTTGTACCAAAGTCCAATCGTCTGGGAGAAGAAAACAAAGGCTGGACCGTTGCTA
>JBNMQM010000130.1:0-4878 GCA_051278195.1 Candidatus Azotimanducaceae bacterium | reverse complement strand
TTCCAGACAGATGGCGATCTGGGCGCAATGACTAGCCCCTGGGGTGATGCACCTGATGCAGAGATTTCAATCTCTGTTGCGCAACATGCGTGTAGATTTGAGTCGTCGAAAGGTCACTGTGACCCAATAGCAGTTGCACCACCCGCAAATCGGCACCGTGATTGATTAGATGCGTGGCAAAGGCATGGCGTAAAGTATGCGGTGATATCTTGCGCGCTATCTGAGCGGTCGCGGCGTGCGCTTTAATGCGATACCAAAATGTCTGTCGCGTCATAGGTTTGCCGTGTGAGCTTGGAAAAACAGCATCTTCTACCAGGTTTTTTTTCAATAGCTCCGGACGAGCCTCCTGCAAATAGCGCTGAAGCCAACTGATAGCTTCTTCACCCAGCGGCACCAAACGTTCCTTACTGCCTTTGCCCATGACACGGACGACACCCTGACGAAGATTGACGTCCGTTAGGCGCAGCCCAACAAGTTCCGACACGCGAAGCCCACAGGCATATAACACCTCTAACATCGTGCGATCGCGATATCCGATGGCTGTTTTTACATCGGGCGCGGCCAGCAGCCGTTCCACTTCAGATTCTGATAGAGAACCCGGCAACGGACGGCCAAGCTTGGGGCTCTGTATTTGTAGCGTCGGGTCCTCGCTGATCATGTTTTCCCGCAGCAGATATCGATACAGGCCTCGCAGGCAACTGAGCGCGCGCGCGGTTGACCGTGACTGAATGCCCTTTGCCATTCGGTCGGACAGATAGCGCATAAGATCTTCACGACGAACCGATATGATCGCCCGGCCATCGAGCCATTGCCGAAAGGCTTCGAGGTCGCGCTGGTAGGATTCCAGAGTGTTGCGGCTCAGACCTTTCTCGAGCCAGAGGCTATCGATGTATTTTTCGAGGAGTGGTTTGTCGGTATCCATTGAGGGGCAGTCTAACACTCTTATGATCAGGCCCAGCCCAGCCCTTACCTAAACCGCAGAAAGCATTGGAGGCTCTTTGGAAGAACATCAAAGCGCAGCGCCGACCGGGGGAGCGAGGGGGACGCCTAGGCTCACGGAGGAACGAGCGGGACGCGCAGTCTGTAGCCCGGAGGGCCGCATGCTAGCGGGGCAAAAAGCCTCCAATGCTTTCTGCGACCTGCGACCCGCACAAAATACAAAAACAAAAACGCCGCTAGATAGCGGCATTTTGCAATTCAGACGGGTAAAGGCTATGACTTACCGAGCATTTACCTACCGAGCTATTAATTAAAAGCTGTTACTTGCCCAGCTTTTCTTTGATTCGAGCAGCACGACCACTCAATTCACGCAGGTAGTAGAGCTTCGCCTGACGAACATCACCACGACGCTTAATCGTCACGCTATCAATCATCGGGCTGTGAGTTTGAAAACTACGCTCGACACCAACGCCATGAGAGATTTTACGAACTGTAAAAGCTGAGTTGATGCCACGGCTACGAATGCCAATAACAACGCCTTCAAAAGCCTGCAGACGTTCACGCGTACCTTCTTTCACTTTAACCTGAACGACGACCGTATCACCGGGAGAAAAATCCGGCAGGTCCTGCTTCAGCTGGGCCGCTTCGATATCGGCAATGATTTTGTTTTTCATGGTTCAGTCCTCAGTCTTAGTCTTTTGGGCCTGCTCTACTTCGAACTCAGCCAACAATACTTTCTCATCCGCGCTCAAGTTGCGCCGTTCAATCAGATCAGGCCGCCGTAATAAGGTGCGTCCTAATGCCTGTCTCAACCGCCAGCGTCTAATTTCGGCGTGATTTCCACCGAGTAACACTGCTGGCACTTCCAATCCATCTACCGTCTCTGGCCTCGTATAGTGCGGATGATCTAACAACCCATCACTAAAGGAGTCCTCTTGCACAGACTGGCTGTCTCCAACCGCGCCGGGCTGCAATCTCGTGATGCCGTCTATCAGCACCATCGCCGGCAGCTCGCCGCCACTCAATACATAATCGCCAATCGAATATTCCGCATCGATATCATGCTCGATCAGCCGCTCGTCGATACCTTCGTATCGGCCGGCGACCAGCACCAACCCAGGTCGTTGAGCAAGATCCATGAGGATTTGCTGCGTCAAAGGTACGCCCTGAGGAGATAAGTAAATCACCTCACACTCAGGACCTGCTGCCGTTTTCGCTGACTCAATAGCCGCTTTTAAAGGCGCTACTTTCATCAACATTCCAGGTCCACCGCCGTAGGGTTTGTCATCAACCGTACGGTGCTTATCCTGAGTAAATTCTCTCGGATTGGCAAAACTCAAACTGACCAGTCCTGTCTCAATCGCCCGACCCGTAATGCCGGACTCTGAAACGGCGGTAAACATCTCAGGAAAAAGCGTCACCACACTAATGTTCATTAACTTGTAAGCCTTAGCTTTGTGTATCTCTCGTAGATCGTCTAATAGATCGTCTAATAGTCAGCGTCCCAGTTCACGCGAATTTCGCGGACCGCGGCATCTACTCGCAACACCACCTGATCCATCACCAGGGGAACCAGCCGCTCTCGATCGTCGATACTGGCTTCGTTGCTTTGCACCACCAGCACATCGTTCGCACCGGTTTCTAAAATCTCTTTAACCTCACCGAGCACCAAATTGGCCTCGTTGATCACAGTCATGCCTTGTAACTCACGCCAGTAGAACTCGCCTTCTGGCAAATCCGGTAACTGTGTTTTGTTAATCCGAATCTCGTACCCAATCAGACTTTCAGCATCGCTTCGGGTTTCAAACCCATCGGGCAAAATAATGATGCCCTTGCCGTGTGCTTTACCGTCTGCGATCTTCAGTGCCTTCTCTTTGGCACCCTTCCTCAAGATCCAGGGCTGATACGTCAATATCTGATCAAGCGGACTGGTATAGGAGTAAACCTTGACCCAGCCCTTGATCCCGTACACCCCATTGATGGCACCAACCACCAATTCGTCTGCGGAATCCGCCACCGAAGGAACTTTAAGCAGCCACTTCCTGGCTGGCTAAGGTCTTGCGGTAAGCCTTAACGAGTTGCTGAACGCGTTCGCTCATTTGCGCGCCTTGCTTCGACCAATGCTCTACTCGATCCATGTCGAGACGAATGCCTTGTTCTCCACCACGAGCTATCGGGTTATAGAATCCGACGCGCTCAATAAAGCGACCATCGCGAGCCACGCGGCTGTCTGCAACCGTGACGTGATAAAACGGACGCTTTTTGCTACCGCTTCTGGACAACCGAATGATTACCATGTTGTTGATTTCCTTTGATATTTCCGTAGAAAGCTTGCGCCGGACAGTCTTTCGACCAGCGAAAGGGGCGCTATTGTACGGGATTGAGGTTGAAAATTAAACTGTTAATTTGGCACAAACCTTCATGCAACTTATTGAATCAACAGGGAAAAATTTAGGGCCTAAAATGCCCCTTACATCCGTGGTGGTGGGCCGCCCATCATACCGCCCATGCCTCGCATCATGTTAGCCATGCCGCCTTTTTTGGTCAGCTTTTTCATCATTTTTTGCATCTGCTTGTGCTGCTTAAGCAAACGGTTAACATCTTGAATCTGAGTACCGGAGCCCATCGCAATACGGCGCTTACGAGAACCGTTAATCGAGTCAGGGTAGTGCCTCTCGCCTGGCGTCATGGAATTGATGATCGCCTCGAGCTGACCGAAAGGATTATCACTTAGCTTTTCTTCCGCTGCCTTGGCCATGTTGCCCATACCAGGCAGTTTGTCGAGCATGCTGGTAATGCCGCCCATACTATTCATTTGTTGGATCTGGTCGCGAAAGTCCTCAAGGTCAAACTTCTTGCCTTTCTTGATCTTCTTCGCCAGCTTTTCGGCTTTCTTTTTGTCAATTTTCTGTTCGGCTTCTTCGATCAGCGTCATGACATCGCCCATGCCAAGGATTCGCGACGCTATCCTTTCTGGGAAGAAGGCTTCTAAGGCGTCTATCTTCTCGCCAGTGGCCATGAACTTGATCGGCTTGCCGGTGATACTGCGAACCGACAACGCCGCGCCACCACGGGCATCACCATCGGTCTTAGCCAGAATGACACCGGTCAGAGGCAGGACTTCAGAGAACACCTTCGCGGTATTGGCAGCATCCTGACCCGTCATGGCATCAACCACGAACAAACTTTCCACTGGATTCAACTGGTCATGCAGCGCCTTAATCTCGGCCATCATGCCTTCATCGATGGCCAATCGACCTGCCGTGTCAACAATCAATACATCTGCGAACTGCTTACGCGCCACGTCAATGGCGTTGGCCGCAATATCAGACGGCTTTTGATCGGGATGACTTTCAATAAAGCCTACATCCGCTTCTGCCGCCAGAGTACGTAACTGGTCTATCGCCGCGGGACGATAGATGTCGGTCGAGACGACCATGACCTTTTTCTTCTCGCGGGTTTTCAGCCACAACGCAAGCTTAGCGGTAGACGTTGTTTTACCGGCACCTTGTAAGCCGGACATCAAGATGACGCCGGGCGGTTGAGTCGTCAGATCAAGTGTATCGTTCTGCTCGCCCATCACCCGAACGAGCTCGTCGTTGACGATCTTGACGAATACCTGTCCCGGCGACAGCGCGCTGGACACTTCCTGGCCGATGGCTCGAAGGCGGACCTGGTCAATGAATTGTTTAACCACTGGCAAGGCAACATCGGCTTCGAGCAGCGCCATGCGCACTTCTCTCAGCGTACCTTGAATATTCTCTTCAGTGAGTTTGGCCTTGCCAGTAATACTGGCAAGGGAGGCGCTCAAGCGTTCTGTTAACGAATCAAACACAAGTGAAACCTGGGTTACGGCATTTGGGTCGCGCAGTATACCTAAAAATACCGCCAGTCTGCGATCAGTGAGTATTCAACGCTGCGAGACATTGTGACACAATG
>JBNMQM010000129.1:0-4981 GCA_051278195.1 Candidatus Azotimanducaceae bacterium | reverse complement strand
TTGATCCCCAGACTATTCTCGCAGGCCTAAAGCGTGAAGGGCAATCGGATGCTGTCCTAGCCGACGCTACAGCAATAAATCGTCAGCTTGCACTAGCGCTGAATCGCGATATCAGTGTTCTGTCTGAAAAAAGTCGTCCCGATCTCAACCTCAAAGGTAATATTGGTAATAATTTCTTTCTGTCGGATGATTGGGAAGTTGGCGTGATGGCCAGTGCTGGTTACAACTCCGGCTGGCGGCAGACTAGGGCCGTGGCTCGAGATTTTATATTTCCTGACGAGCGGTTTGAGACTGAGCAAGAGTCTACCTACGCGGTTAATATGAACAGCACCTTTAATTCGGGCATCCGCTATACAAATGACCACCTCATAAAAACGTCGAGTCTTTACCTGCGCAACACCGAAGATGAAACGGCAACCATCGATTACTTCGATGCAAACCGTGAAAAATCTGGCGGATTGGGATTTCGTGAGACCCTTCAACGTTTCGAAGAAAGGTCTTTGACGGTTAATCAAATATCAGGTGAGCATTTCCTGGGGGGCGCCACTCAGGAGCGTCTGAGTGGTTTCGTACCGGACAAGGTCTTCAAAATACTCTCTGAAGAATTTCAGTTAAATTGGATGTACTCTCAAGCGAGGGCCAACACGGATATACCTAGCGAAGTGTTCGTGACTTCCAGCACCGTGACTGATCCTGAAACCGGCGAAGTGCTAGTGCCAAACGTTGATATTGATTCAGCCGCCGTGGATTATTTGTTCACTGAGCTTAATGATGATGTAACGAGCGCTCGCTGGGAAGCGATATGGCCGATACTGACCGCTCGGTCATCGATAGAGCTTAGCGCGGGGGGTGAGCATGGCCAGAAAGCCAGAACTTATCGACAAACTCAACTGAGTCTTGGTGTTCTAGGTGTTGCTGATCCTAAGATATTGGAAGGTCCGCTTACTGATGTTTTTTCTAACGATAATATCACCAACCCTGGCAATCAGTTTATCTTGGATCTGGCCGGCACAAACAACCAAAGCTATCTTGCTGCGACAATGACAGACGCGCTGTTCGGTAAAGTTGACTGGACCCTTGATGACAAGTGGCGTGTTTCAGCAGGTGCTCGCTGGGAGGACTACCGTCAGGTAGCACTTGACTGGAATATCTACTCGTTCAGCACCAGTAGCCCACAGGTTTCTAACGACCCAGATGTATTGGCACGCGGTGTTTATCAGAATGACCAGATATATCCATCGGTGTCATTGACTTACATGACAGAGTGGTGGGCAGAAGTATTCCAACTCCGCTTTGGATGGAGCAAAACTGTTGTTCGACCTGACCTGCGTGAAATCACTGATGCGAGTTACATCGACGCTCGCACAGGTTTTTTGACTGATGGTAATCCCGATGTTCGGCCTGCCGATTTTATGAATGTTGATATGCGCGCCGAATGGATATTTAATAACTCAGACACGTTTACGGTGACGCTGTATCACAAAGAGATTGATAACCCTATTGAGTTCTTTGAGTCTGCAGCCAGTGATACTAACCGCGCACGTGAGATCATCAACGCTGAGTCAGGTGCCATTTCCGGATTTGAATTTGAAAGTTTGAAGTCCCTTGGGTTTCTGGGCCAAGCCTTCGATCCATTCTTTGTACAGGCTAACTTGACGATTCAAGAAACTGAACTTGTGGCAGGCGAGCAGGCAGATGCGCCGACGAACAATGTTCGTGAATTGAGTGGCGCGTCCGACGTTGTAGGTAATTTTATGTTCGGATTTGACTCAATGGGCGGCGGTCATGCAGCAACGTTAGTTTATAACGTTTTTGGCGAGCGCCTTTACCTTGCTGGCCGTAATGGCGAGCCAGACGGATACGAGCAACCGTTTCACTCGGTAGATATGACCTACAGCTGGTACCCAACTGATCTGATAACTGTCAACGCCAAGCTGCAAAATCTACTCGACGAAACAGTGAAGATCGAGCGTGAGGGCGTCATTGTTTTTGAAGAGAAACCAGGAATGACCGCGACTCTAAGTTTCAATTTGACGTTCTAAATAGCACGACGTTGCTAGTACGATATAGCGTTTAAGCGAAACGGATCTCGCACAATTTCTAGTTGCCGCAAAAAAGTTAGCTTTGGCGCGTTATTCCTCAACGGATCGATGGAATAATGCGCCTTTTTGCAGAGGTGTAATAATTAAGCGATGGCGAGCTGACTGCTGTCAGGGTTTAGATTTGTCCTGAGCTTTCTGAAAAGCCTGAGCAAAGGCGTTGTTCATTGGTGCCGCTGCAGGTTTAGAAGCTTTTTCTTGCCTAGGCTGTTTTGTATTGCGGCGTCGCCCACCACCACGAGCTCCACCACCAGCATCGGCTTGTTTGTTGTCCTGAGAGTCTTCGCTGGGCAGTTCATCGTCCAGGCGCATGGTCAGGGCAACACGCTTGCGTTCGATATCAATCTCCAACACTTTGACCTTAACGATCTCGCCAGCTTTGACCACATCGTGTGGGTCCTTCACAAATTTGTTAGCCAGGGCAGAGATATGCACTAAGCCGTCCTGGTGAACACCGATGTCGACGAAGGCGCCGAAGTTTGTCACGTTACTGATGGTGCCCTCGAGTATCATGCCGGGCTCCAGATCTTTCAGAGTCTCAACGCCTTCTTGTAGCTGCGCTGCCTTGAATTCCGGGCGCGGGTCGCGTCCAGGTTTCTCCAGTTCAGTGATGATGTCTTTGACGGTGAATAGACCAAAGTGTTCGCTGGTAAACTGTCGAGCATCCAAGTCTTTTAGCGCCTTGCTACCTATAAGGTCTTTAACCTGCTGGCCGGTTTTCTCCGCCATGTGTTCTACCAAGGAATAAGCCTCGGGATGTACTGACGAGGAATCAAGGGGGTTGCTGCCGTTATGAACACGCAGAAACCCTGCCGCCTGCTCAAAGGTTTTGTCGCCAAGCCTAGGCACTAATTTAAGTTGCTCGCGGCTGGTGAACTGGCCGTTGCTGTTACGAAATTCAACAATATTTTCGGCAATGCTCTGGCTCAGACCAGCAACCCGCCGTAGTAGTGCCGCCGACGCGGTGTTCACCTCAACGCCGACAGCATTAACACAATCTTCAACAACAGCGTCGAGGTGACGTGCCAGTTGTACTTGGCTAACATCGTGTTGGTATTGACCGACACCGATTGATTTCGGGTCAATTTTCACCAATTCCGCGAGCGGATCTTGTAAGCGTCTGGCGATAGACACGGCGCCGCGAATCGTAACATCCAGATCAGGAAATTCTTTGGCGGCTAACTCTGAGGCCGAATAGATAGAGGCGCCAGCTTCACTCACCATAATTTTCTGTAGTTTGAGTTCCGGGTGACGCTTTATGAGATCGCCGCACAGTTTGTCAGTTTCTCGCGATGCTGTGCCATTGCCAATCGCCAGCAACTCGACATGATACTTGGCTGCCAGTTTGGCCAGCGTTTGGATCGAGTCGTCCCATTGATTGCGTGGGGCGTGGGGGTAGATGGCGATGCTGTCGAGATATTGCCCGGTGTTACTGATGATAGCGATCTTGACGCCTGTACGCAGGCCCGGGTCAAGACCCATGGTGGCCTTTTGGCCAGCCGGCGCTGCGAGTAACAGTTCTTTGATGTTGCGCGCAAAGACTTCGATTGCCGTATCTTCTGAGCGACCTCGCAGGTCCGCCATAAATTCGGTCTCGAGATGCATGTGCAGTTTAACGCGCCATGTAAAGCGCACGACCTCTGCCAACCAAGGGTCGCCAGGGCGACCTTGATCCTGAATATCAAAATGCTGGGCAATCATGCTAATACAGGGATGGTTGACGGTCTCGTCATGCTCAACATCGATTCTCAGTTGCAGGAAATTTTCCTTGCGACCGCGGAACATGGCCAGTGCCCGATGCGAGGGTACCTTGCTGACTTTGTCTTTATGTTCAAAATAGTCCCGGAATTTTTCCGCCTCACGCTCCTTGCCTTCAATAATATTGGCGATGAGGTCGGCTCGGTCACTGAGATAATCTCTGAGGGTGAGCAGCAGCGACGCATCTTCGGCAAAGCGCTCCATCAAAATTTGGCGGGCGCCGTCGAGCACGCCTTTGGCCTCCAGAAAAGCGTCTTTGAAGGCTTCGTCCGTGTTAATAAATGCGACAGCCTCGTTCGCCGGGGTCAGCATTGGATCGCTCAGTAGCTTGTCGGCCAGGGGTTCCAGGCCGGCCTCAATGGCAATCTGAGCCCGTGTGCGACGCTTTTGCTTATATGGCAGGTACAGGTCTTCAAGACGCGTCTTGGTATCGGCCTGATTTATCTGACCGCGCAGTTCAGGGGTTAACTTGCCCTGCTCATCAATGCTGCTGAGAATCGCCAAGCGCCGGTCTTCCAGCTCTCGCAAGTAACTCAGACGCTCGGCAAGATTACGCATCTGGGTATCATCCAGCGCACCGGTAACTTCTTTTCGATAACGAGAGATAAAAGGTACTGTGGCGCCCTCGTCAAGCAGGCCAATGGCTGCAATCACTTGCTCGGGTCTAACCTTAAGTTCTTCGGCAATACGTACGGGTATATCAATCATGTTTATGACTTATCCTTCGAGCAACTGGCTGGCCAAGTACTCTTCATAGGTACCGAGGAAGTCCACGAGCTTGTTGTCCTTGATCTCGATAATACGGTTAGCGAGTGAGGAGACAAATTCCCGGTCATGACTGACAAACACGAGGGTGCCTTCATAGTGATCGAGAGCCAGGTTCAGAGACTCAATCGCTTCCATATCTAGGTGGTTGGTGGGCTCGTCTAGCAACAAAACGTTATGGTCTTGCATCATCATCTTGCCGAACAGCAGGCGGTTCTTTTCGCCACCCGAACAAACCTTAACCTGCTTGTCGAAGTCCTCCGTCGAGAATAGCAGGCGACCCAAGGTAGCACGCACGATATGGTCATCGTGTTCGGGCTTGCGCCACTGGCTCATCCAATCAAATAGATTCAATGTAC
>JBNMQM010000128.1:0-5313 GCA_051278195.1 Candidatus Azotimanducaceae bacterium | reverse complement strand
ATGAATCTGTATTTTCTCAACACCTTGTTGTTCTAATTGATCCTCAAGGAGATCCAAATCGTCCAAATCGTCGCTTATAAAATAGTGCCTTAACGTCATAACTATCTTCCCCGAGTATTGAAGAAAACGATACTTAGCCCTTGGTCTACCTCATATTTTACTTGTCACTATCAACACCAATTACCCTAAGGTGACAATCAGTTGCTTAAGTAAAAAAGACTACTTTGAGTCTATCAGTGAAAACAGAGTCGCGCACGGAAACCCTTGTTTTAATGCAACTAACAGTGGCCTCAAGTCTGTAACCGGAACGAGACTAAGCTGTAATACCTATTTGGAATATCAGCCGAATTGCCAATAACTAATAACACGTAACTCAAAGCCTACAGCAGATTTTATGATTCCATATCCGATTGCTAGAGGACGACTAATGACCGGCTAGGCACCACAGATTCGAACCTAAGCCGATCCAAAGAAGCTCACTTGATCACTCAAGCCGGTTCGTTTGACATGATGATAGTGCCGCTGGCGGCGAACATCCCACCGACGCCATGACACACTGATATTTTCGCATCCTCTATCTGTGCCGCTGCGTTACCACGCATTTGTCGAACACTCTCCTGCAACGCGTACATACCGTACATACCCGAATGCATGTAACTCAAACCACCACCGTTGGTGTTCATCGGCAGACTCCCGCCCGGAGCTGTCTGTCGCTCTTCAATAAAAGCACCCGCCTCTCCTCGCTCGCAAAAACCCAGATCTTCTAGTCCATAAAATGGCAGGTGGGCAAAGGCATCGTAGATCATCAGATGATCAACATCTTTATGGCTGATGCCAGATTCGCGGAAGGCTTTCGCGCCACTCACCTGAAACGCTTTCGATACTGTCATATCCTGCATTTGGCTGATCATTGGCGTTTCAACGCTCTCGCCAGTACCTATTATGTATACAGGCTTCGTTGGGAAATCCTTCGCCCGCTCGACCGAAGTCAGGATCAAGGCACCACCACCATCGGTGACGAGACAGCACATGAGCTTGGTAAATGGGTACGCAATCATCCGTGTGTTCATCACATCATCGACCGTGATCGGGTCCTGTTGAGAGGCGCGGGGATTCATACCTGCCCATTCTCGCTGAACGACGGCGACCGTGGCTAACTGTTCCAAGGTGGTGCCGGTTTCTTTCATATAGCGCATAAATGGAATCGTGAAAATAGAGGGCGGGCCCATAGGACCATAGGGCGATTCGAACTGGCCCTGCAGCGATGCTCGGTTACCTCGAAAACCACCTCGACCGACACCGGACCGACCGCTTTCCCCATGAGTAATGAGTACTGTGGTGCACAAGCCCTCATTGATTGCCGCAGCGGCGTGACGGACATGCAGCATAAAGGAGCAACCTCCCACTTGAGTACCGTCTGCCCATTCAGGAACGATGCCCAGATAATGGGCAACCGCAACGGGAGACTCGCCGGCACAAGCGACGCCATCAATGTCTGAAGGTTTTAGCCCAGCGTCTGCTAACGTGTTTAACGCTGCGTCCGCATGCAGTTGCAGCTGACTCATGCCGGGAATTTTTCCCAATTCCGTTGTTTCTGCCGCGCCGACAATCGCCACCGAATGAGACTTCATGATGCACCTCCTACGGGCCGAAAATAGGGCAGAGAAATTTCTTCTGTAAGTGTTTCGAACGTCACCTGCAATGGCATATCAAGCACCAACGCTTCAGGTGTTTGTTCAACATCGACAATATTCGTCATCATTCTGGGTCCTTCCTTGAGTTCTACCACAGCGATCGCATAGGGACCGTCAAAGGCAGGATGTGGAAGATGATTGATGACATAGCTGTAAAGCGTCGCCTTACCGGATGCAGCGAATACTTCGACTTCTCTCGACGCACAAGACGGGCAAAATGGCCTGGGCGGAAAATATGTCGCGTCGCAGGGTTGGCAACGCTGTAGCAACAGTTCGCCTTTCTTGGTCCCTTCCCAGAAATGCGCTGTTTCTGGTGTCGGTATCGGCACTGGCAGTTTAGATTTATCAGCCATGTTTTTATCTACGTCCAAGTGTGGCCCAAGGGTAACGAAAACGCACTCCAGCGTCATCCCTATCTAGCGATCTTGTGACGCTCACACACAGCACCAAAAATTTTGAATCACAGCTCACTCATCGGCCGGTATAATTCGGCGGCCGCTTTTCGAGGAACGCCATCATGCCTTCCTTCGCATCATCGGTTCGTGAACACAATACTTGGTTACGATTCTCGATCGCCATGGCGGCTTCAAGCCCGGCAGAATCGATGGCTATATTGAGTCCTTCCTTGGTCAGCCTTAATCCCATAGGTGATGTGGTGAGCATTTCGTCAATATAGGATTGAGCAGCATTAACGAGCTCGGCATCCGGAACAACTTCTGAGACCAGATTGGTTCTTAAGGCGCGCTCAGCATTAATGAAGCGGCCCGTTAGCATCAGCTCCGACGCAATCGACGTGCCCACCAGGCGAGGTAAGAAATAACTTGTGCCCATATCGCAGGCGGAGAGTCCGACACGAATAAAGGCGGCGTTCATTCGAGCAGTTTCGCCCGCAATTCTTATATCTGACGCCAGAGCAAAGGCAAAACCACCCCCACAGGCAGGACCTTGTATCAGTGAGATAATGGGCTGGGGGCAGTTCCTCATTCGAATATAGACTTCAGCTAGGTAACCCTGAAAGCCCATACCACCACCAAAAGGCACTTCATATTTCTTTGATTGTGATGCCTTTATGTCTAGGCCAGCACAAAATGCTCGGCCCGCACCTTGCATCACCACGATTCGCGTTTCTGAGTCTTCTTTCAGGCCACCAAAGTAGTCCCGTAATTCCGTGACCATTGGTGTATTGATTGAGTTCAATGCTTCCGGCCGATTTAGCGTCAGCCAATCAACCTGGCCCTTCTTTTCAATCTTTATCGTTTCGTATGTGGCCAACGCCGATCTCCTTAATTTTAGTTTGCTAAGTTGTTACGTGAATTTTCTACAGATGCGTATTTCTAAGTGGCTATGGTGATCCTTGACCATCATCATTCTTGATGTAGGTACCGATTGCGTTCACCTTGATAGGTAGCGCGCCCATTCCACCGCGAGGCTCTCTGTCATCAGAACAATTGCAGATTTGGTTCCCGAGTACAACGCAGCGCCACCTCCGCTGAACTAAAAACCGCCAACAGAATAGATGTTCACCAGACGACGAAGTTCGCTTTATGACTGACACATAGCTCCTCCACACTGGCCACATAATTGGTACCCCAATTACCGTGTAGCTAAAGGTAAATGACATCACTGAACGCTAACATCCCCACAAAACAAGGTGCCTAGCGCACCACTGATACATAAAGGCTCTGGGGGGTATGCTAGTAACGTCGCAGAACAAGGGCATCACGCCTTGCTCTGGCTGGTACGTCAGAAATACTGGCATTGGGATATTGTCGAAACAAACATTCAATAAAAAAGGTAGTCTAATGACTAGGAAAATATGTGCCGCACTGTTGTTGTTCTTATCTTCCATGAGTTGCATGGCGGCGACCTACGAGGTGACACAAATGCGCGCGGCCCAGGGTAAGTTGCCCGAGTTGATTGAAACGGCGAAGAAGTGGCAATCGAGCCTTGCCCGCAAGGCGGTCATCACGACACCTTGGCAAATTAGGTTAGATAAACTTAGGAAGACACTAGGATTGGATATCCAAACCCCGCTGTTTACCGCTCGAAACGTACGGCCCTACCTGCTTGGAATGACCTTACCGGGATTCATAATGTTATCGGGGTCAAAGCTCGTTTTAATCTGACGCATGACCTCAAGGCTAGCTCCATGTTCGAGCGCCATATAAGGTAGCTTGCCGTAACCAACGCCGTGTTCTCCTGTTGCGGTGCCACCCATTTCAATCGCCCGCCGTATCAGTCGGTCATTGATACCCATCGCTGTTTTCATTTCCGCATCGTTGTCAGTATCTACCAATAATAATAAGTGAAAATTGCCATCGCCGACGTGCCCGACCATGGGTGCAAGAACACCTTCCTGATCTATATCGGCCTTCGTTAGTCGAATGCATTCAGTCAGGCGAGATATTGGCACGCAGACATCCGTGGGCCAACCGCTGCACCCTGGGCGCAGCGCTATGGACGCATAGTAAGCATCGTGGCGAGCTTGCCAGAGCTTATTCTGCTCCTCTTGCTTAGTTGACCAGACAAAGTCCGCGGCGCCGTACTCAGCGACGATTTCAGCGACCCGCTCACTTTGTTCAACGACTGACGCAGGTGTGCCATGAAACTCAAAAAAGAGGGTCGGTAACTGCGCATAGTTCAATTTCGAATACTGATTGACCGCCTTCATTTGAATCTCATCCAGAAACTCAATCCGCGCAACAGGAATCCCCGACTGAATGATGCTGATTACGGAATCGACCGCTCCGTCCAGCGTTTCAAAGGCACATACTCCAGCCGAATGAGCCTCTGGTAATCCGTGCAACTTTAATTGAACCTCGGTAACAACCCCGAGGGTACCCTCTGATCCACAGAACAAATGCGTGAGGTCGTAGCCTGAAGAAGATTTACGTGCCCTGCCGCCAGTTTGTATAATTTCGCCACTGGGCATGACGACTGTCAGACCCAGAAGGTTCTCTCGAATAGTACCGTAACGTACAGCGTTAGTACCGGATGCGCCGGTTGCCACCATTCCACCCAAGGTAGCATCGGCCCCTGGGTCGACCGGAAAAAACAACCCGTGAGAAGACAGTTCGTGGTTCAACTGCTTTCTGGTGACGCCCGCCTCCACCCGAACATCTTGATCGTCTGGATTGACCTTCAGGATGCTGTTCATCTCAGACAGGTCGATACAGACACCACCCTGCAGAGCAGCAACATGCCCTTCTAATGAAGTACCGACACCAAACGGGATAACCGGTGTTTTGGACGCCGCACATTGCATCACAATATCTGCAACCTCTTGCGTCGTTCGCGCGTAGATGACGAGGTCTGGTGGTGCTGCCTTGTGAAATGATTCATCACGGCCATGGCGTGCCAATATATCTTTGTTGCGACTAGCGCGATCACCGAACTGTTCGGCAAGTGCATCGACGGTAAGATTTGGTTGCATTTTATCTTCTTGGGATGCCCCGTAATTTGGTAATGGACCGTTTAATAGCTTTGTAGTCACGTCCCTGAATTACCTAGACTACTGACCTGAGGTATCGAAATAAATAGCCAAGTCCGATAACTTTCATGATGGATGCTCAAGGTCTCCCAGCTGGTCCCCGTCTATGACTAGGAGTTTAAGAAATAT
>JBNMQM010000127.1:0-5646 GCA_051278195.1 Candidatus Azotimanducaceae bacterium | reverse complement strand
TGTGCTTTGGGATCACCTTGTTCTGCCAGTGCTTTGAATGCCTCGAACGCAGCCACGTAATTTTGCTGTTGATAAAGCTCGGACGCGACGTCGAAATTTTCCTTCGCGCTCGTGCTCACACCCATGCACAGAAATAAGGTCAAGACTATACATCGTGCGGCGGCCAACCTTCCGAATAGTGACTTAGAGTTTTTCATTGCCGCGCTTATAGTTGCTTGTTGCAGATGCCATCATACGCTGTTGCTCATCTTCGGGTGCCATGATCAACTTCTCGTGCAACTTCAAGGCATCCTTCGATTTAAGTAATTTGATGGTCCGGCCGTGATGGAATAGTGTCATCTTATCGACCTTGTCAATCTGGTAGTTAAACCGGCCATCTCTATCGTGCTCGTGATGTTGTTTAGCGATATTGCTCTGCGAGGTCGTTGATGGTTGCAAAGAAACCTTGCTCGGTTTCACGCAAAATTTCGTCGACTGGCTTAATCGATTCAATTCGGCCTGCAACCTGGCCGGATAGCGGAATAGCTGCTTCCATATCACCGCCAAAGTATAAGTCTTGTGCTGTTCCGAATTGCCCCATGATGTTGGTTTCGACTTCTTTTTCTAACGCCGCGGTTTTGTTCGTGCGAAGCGCGCGTAATGCTGGCGAATGGAATTTGTTTAGGAATACTGTGCTTGTTTCATCGGCATCCACGATGGCTTGCTTCCAGTTGTTGTGGACTGGTGATTCCAATGCTGAGACCATCCGGGTGCCCATTTGAATTCCTTCAGCGCCGAGCGCAAAAGCTGCCGCCATGGTTGGGCCATCTACCATGCCGCCCGCAGCGATGATTGGCACACCCACCTTTGATCGAACCAGTGGGAGTAATACCATCGATGCGACTTCGTTCGGGCTTTTAAACCCGCCGCCTTCGCCGCCCTCAACGATTAGCCCATCAACACCTGCCTCGACCGCCTTGAGTGCAGCTTTTAGTGTGGGAACAACGTGGAAAACTGTGAGGCCAGCCGCTTTTAGTTGCGCGGTATATTTGGTGGGACTACCGGCAGATGTCGTGACAAAAGTCACACCCTGATCGATAACGAACTGAGCGATGCTGGGGTCTCGTACAAACGCTTGTGCAATGTTTACACCGAATGGCTTGTCCGTCAGTGTGCGCATTTTTTTGATCTCTTCTTTGATGACATCCAGTTCGCCTGAGGAAGTCTCAATGATGCCCATGCCACCGGCATTGGATACTGCTGATGCAAGTTGCGATCGCGCAATCCAGCCCATTGGCGCCTGTACGATTGGCAGTTCAACGCCGAGCATTTCAGTGACACGGTTTCTAAATGGCATAGGAGTTCCCTATAGTCTCTTTAAGTGTTGGTAGATGTATTTCACGTTAGTTTCGAACCGCTGTTCGTGCAGTATCTCGTAGTCTGAAGGGTCGATGACAGGAAAGTACACGTCACCCTCTGGCTCGACATCGATGGTCGTTAAATGGATTTCGTCCGCAAACGCTAACGCTTGGGTGTAAAGGTCGCCACCACCGGCAATGAAAATTGGCTTCTCTTCCGACTGAGCCATCTCAATAGCGAGGGCTAAGTTTGTTGCGATCTTGCAACCTGATGCACTGTAATGCGGATTGCGTGTAACAATGATGGTGACTCTCCCTGGGAGCGGCTTGCCAATCGACTCATAGGTCTTGCGACCCATGATTAAAACCCCACCTGTGGTGATTTCCCTGAATAGCTTTTGTTCACCTTTAGCTTGCCAGGGAATGTTAGCGCCTGCACCAATGACGTTATTGTTGGCTCGAGCGGCGATTAATTGGACGATCATTACATTTGCTCAACGGTTTCGATGCCGAGTAAACTCAATCCTTGCTGCAATGTGTTGGCGGTAATTTCTGCGAGTAGTAAGCGGCTGTTTTTAATCTCGTCCGCCGATTGCAGGATGGGGCACTGCTCATAAAAGCTCATAAACAGGCCGGCTAACTCGAACAAATAGTTGCACAACACGTTGGCTTGGAAATCTTCAATGGCAGCATCAAGTGCTTCCTCGAACTGGAGTAGTTTGAGTGCGAGAGATATTTCGGCAGGTTCTGAAAGCCGCAGTGACTGAGTCAGCATGCTGGCATCGATATTGGAACGACGAAATACACTACGAATTCTCGTATAGGCGTATTGCAAGTAGGGCGCGGTATTGCCTTCAAAAGAAAGCATCGTATCCCAGTCAAAAATGTAGTCTGTGGTTCGGTTTTTGGACAATTCTGCATATTTAATTGCACCAACCCCAACCACGCGAGCCACGTTGCGACGTTCGTCGTCTGTCAGCTCTGGATTTTTTTCACTCACCAGCTGATAGGCGCGATCTATGGCCTCGTCGATGACATCGATCAGCTTCACTGCAGCGCCATCACGAGTTTTAAAGGGTGTGCCGTCTGCTTTTAGGATGACGCCAAAAGGCAAATGTCGAAAGGTTTGATCTGTCAGGTAACCCGCGGCTTTCGACACGCCGAAAAGTTGCGCGATGTGAAGCTTTTGCCTCGCATCGATAAAGTAGTAGGCCGCATCAGCTTTTAAATTGCCGGTCCGGTGCCGGACCGCGGCGATATCTGTGGCCATATAAGGAAAACCGCCGTCTGATTTTTGAATTATCGCTGGCAATGGTTTTTTGTCTTTACCAATGAATTCATCTAAAAATACGCACTTCGCTCCATCAGATTCTTCAATGAGTGCCTTTTGCTCAAGTTCTGAAATAATGACCGGTAAGTCTTGGTTGTATTGGCTTTCTGCCTGAATATCTTCCCGGGTCAGTGTGATGTTTAATTTGTCGTAGACAGCTTGGCAATGTGTTGCAGATTCTTCAATAAACGTGCGCCACAGTTCAAGGCAAGCGGCATCACCGCTCTGCAATCGCACCACATATTCGCGGGCAATTTTGGCGAAGTCCTCATCAGCTTTAAAAAGTTTATTGGCCGTTTGATAGAAGACTTCTAGGTCTTTGAGTTCTGTAGAAAGTTCTGCGCCCTCAGCTTTACGCTGTGCTAAGTAGGCCAGTAGGCTACCAAACTGTGCACCCCAATCGCCCACGTGATTTGCGCGAATCACTTTATGGCCTAGATATTCGAGGATTCGGACGGCCGCGTCACCGATAGCTGTGCTGCGGAGGTGGCCTATGTGCATTTCTTTGGCAAGGTTAGGCGCGGAGTAATCTACCACAATGGTTTGCTGAGTCTTTTTTGCGACTCCAAGATGGGGATCTGAGTGTCTAGCGAGCAGTTCAGCTGCCAATAGCTCGGTACTGAGGTGAATATTGATGAATCCTGGGCCTGCGATTTCTAGTTTTTCGACACCCTTAAGATCGAGTTGCTGAACGAGTTTCGCTGCAAGCTCTCTAGGGTTGGTCTTAAGTTTTTTTGCAGCACCCATTACCCCATTCGCTTGATAGTGGCCAAATTCTGGTTTCTGCGCCTGTTTGACTATCGCAGGGCAATTCTCAGCGCCCATTGTGGTAAGCGCGGCACTGATTGTGTCGTCCAGATACTGTTTGAGATTCATCACGAATGGGCCTGAAAAAGCTCGGTAGTGTAGCCGAAAATAGATATTGCCGCACGTTGCGTTGTTGCCAACGATGCATCCGATATGATTTGGTTAGCTCTAAGGGGATAACGACTCGGGGGTGTTTTAAGTGATTCAAAAACAGTTTGTATCTTTGGCATCGGCGACAGGCAAAGCCAACCCTGTCGGGTTTCAAGCTTGTCAGGGCTTGTACGTCAGTCCGACCGCTGGTGCAAAAGTCGCGTTTATTGCAACCCACTATAACGTCGACTTTTCAGAGCACTATCTGGGGGAGCTTATGGCTGCCCGCGGCTTTGGCTTTCTGGGTTGGAATACGCGTTACCGCGGTAACGAAGCCTGGTTCTTGCTAGAACATGCGCTGCTCGACATCGACGCAGGCGTTCGCTGGCTGAGAGAATCAGCTGGCGTCGATATCGTCGTATTATTGGGAAATTCTGGTGGGGGTTCTTTGATGGCGGCTTACCATTCTCAGGCGGTAGATCCGAATATCACAGCAGCTGTTGACCTGAAATTACCCCCGGCAGTGTTAGATTTGCGAGGTGGCGACTTGTACATTTCCCTCAATGCACACGGCGGCCGGCCAGAAGTCTTAACAGACTGGATGGACCCCTCAGTCACCGATGAGTTTGATCCGCTTGCGGTTGATCAAGCGCTCAATATGTATAACCCCGATAACGGTCCACCATATTCAGAGGCGTTTATCTCGCGCTATCGATCAGCGCAGCAGGCGCGTAATATGCGCATAACAGAGTGGGTACTTACAGAAATTGAACGGCTGCGAGCAGCCGGTGTGTTCGAACGCGTTTTCACGATGCAACGGGTTTGGGCGGATCTCCGATTGATGGATCCGGGTATTGATCCCTCCGAGCGAATAATCGGCCAGTGCTATGCGGGTGACGCCAGGCGCGCGAATTTCGACGCGCGCGGCATTGGAAATATGAGCAGTTTGCGTTCTTGGTTGTCGATGTGGAGTTTGGAATATTCCTGTTGCAGTGGCGCTCCGCACCTGCAGCGCATCAGCTTACCGGCGTTAGTGATCCAGAGTACTGCCGATGCTGGCGTATTTCCGGCAGATGCAGAGAAGATTTTTTGCGATCTCGCGAGTGATGATAAAGAGCTCAAGATGGTCGAGGGTGATCACTATTTGCTGCAACCGGATGGCGTTCGCGACGCTGTTGCTGACTTGATACACGACTGGATAAAGGCGCGTACTTAAGTTAATTCTTTATCCAGTCCTTGTGCTATTTCTTAGCAGTGAGCTTAGGCCTAGCCGCGATGACAACCTTTTTTGCCGTTTGCCATATTTCCGAGTATTTCTCTGGGGCCTGGTTACCCACCGTTGTTAATTGATAGATGCCTCGGCTCACACGCTCAAACCATCCATAATGGTTGCTGGAAACTATTTGCAAAGTGTTGGCTGGTGCACCCAGTTTTTTCATCTGCGCGGCGGATGATTCGCCCAGCATATCAAGAAAGCAGGCGATGAGAATGGCGTTTTGGCGATAGGCCGTCATCAGTTCTGTGCGGGTAGTACCGCCAATGTTGTAGCTAGCGTTACGTTCTGCAAGTTCCTTTTTAACGGCTTTTCGCTTGCGGCTTTGAATCTTACGCATCGGCGCAGGCTCGAAGTACTCAGTCACAACCTGTCCCAGTTTGCTGCTTGTGACGACGAGCAAACCTAGTCCCAATTGTTTTATCACTCTTTGGATGCCACGCCATTGACTACGCCGATACTTTTTGGCGGGGATTGCGACATAGACACAATCGCTAATGGTTTGGCGCTCTGTCGCCTGTACCAGCAGGCCCATGCTCGGGCTTGTTTTGAGTTCAACGATGACGATTTGATCATCTTCTTCACGATGGGCGACTAGATCGCAGTGCTTTACTTCACCTTGAACCTCATAACCGCGGTCTTCGAAAAATTGCTTTATCGGCGGGTACAATTCGACTTCTTTCATATCGTAAGTTGGTTTTTGAGCTGCTCTTGAAAACCGCCAAATCCACCATTACTCATGATGACTACTTGCTGGATACCGTGGGTTTTAATACAAGCAATGGCTTGCTCGACCAGCTGATCTCTGT
>JBNMQM010000126.1:0-5884 GCA_051278195.1 Candidatus Azotimanducaceae bacterium | reverse complement strand
TCCGCTGGTGGATCGTCAGACACGGACGCACTTGCCTTGCGCGCCGACGATCTGGGGATCGTTGCGCATGGATCGCAGGTCTATGCCGAAAACTGTGCATCCTGCCATGGGGCGGATCTTGCTGGGCAGCCGAATTGGCGCACCGCCGGACCAGATGGCCGCTTGCCCGCGCCGCCCCATGACGCCAGTGGCCACACATGGCATCACGACGGGGAAACTCTGTTTCGGCTCACCAAATACGGGGTGGGACAATTAATTGGTGATCCTGATTATGCCTCCAACATGCCTGCATATGACGGCATCCTGACTGATGCAGACATCATAGCCACGTTCAGCTACATCAAATCAACATGGCCGCGCGATATCCGCGACCAACACAACGCAATGGAGATCCAAAAATGAAACGAAGTATCATCGCCTTGGCGGCTGCAATCGCACTGGCGTCCACACTGGTAACCGGTGCGTCAGCGCATTCGAAATTTGAACAAACGACACCTGCAAATGAGGCGGTTGTCGCGTCAGTAGACGCAATTGAAATAAGGTTCGACGATCCCATGCGCGTGACGGCAATCTTTTTGGCCGGTCCAGATGGTGATGTCGAGATTGCTCGCGAAACCGGGCTTGATCCTGTAACCATGTTCCGCGCAGTGCCGGTCGCCGAGATTTCTGCCGGGGTCTACACTGTCGAATGGCGTGGCCTGTCAGTTGACGGACATCCGATGCAGAGTTCTTTCGGTTTCACAGTCACAAACTGATGATGGAAGGCCTTGCACCAATCGACGGCTGGGCGCTTGCCGCTATTTTGGCCAAGTCTTTAGGATACGGCGCCGCTTTACTGGCAATCGGTGGCCCCTTGTTCGTCGTGGCATTTCGCACGGCGCCAGATGATGCTCTACGCCTCGTCAGGAATATTGCCGTTTTAGCGGCGCTGATAAGCGTCGCGATCCTTGCAGTTCAGTTTGGTATCCGTTCGGCGCGTATATCTGGAATGGGGTTGGCCGGAGCCACCGACCTGATGATGCTTGGCTTCGTCTGGGACAGCCCACTGGGGACTGCCGCGATTTGGCGCTGTGCGGGGCTAATTCTGGTATTGGCTATTTTGATTGAGGGCGCAGTCGGTATAGGCGCAAGTCTTATCGGGGTGCTGTTGATCGCTGCGTCCTTTACCCAAATCGGACACGCGCTCGGTAATCCGCGCTGGATCTTGGCAAGTTTGCTGACAGTGCATTTACTTGTCGCGGCATTCTGGATCGCAGCACTCGCTCCTTTATGGCGTATCGTCGAACACAGGGGCGGTGCGATCCTTTTGCATCGTTTTGGCAAGATCGCGTCTGTTACGGTCACCGTCCTAGTCATTGTCGGAGTAGCATTTGCATGGATGATGGTTGGATCAATCACAGCGTTGTTTACGACTGCCTATGGATGGGGCCTTTTGGGAAAGATCACGTTCGTTTCGGGACTGATGAGCCTTGCCGCATACAACAAATGGCGGCTGGTTCCGGCACTTGAAATGGGGGATGCAATGGCTGTACCCCGGTTAAAGCGATCAATCCGCATGGAAGTCGGCGCAACTATCTTGATATTGATCGCAACAGCGTCGCTCACCTCGATCACCACGCCACCGGTAAACCTATAGGACGGGTCGTTTTTGTTCTGCGACCAGCTACCGCTATGCCTTCTGCAAAAGCCCAATGAGTTCCTCGAACTTGGCGGGCTTTTCTTGCACATCACCGCTTTGAATGGCCGTTTCGACGCAATGGATGCACGGAGAGTCGAAGTTTTCTGTAATGTTATAGCCGCAGAAAAACTTATACCCAAATCTGATTTTGAATCGTTCACCGAAAATTTGCCTTTCAACATTGAAAGCCTTTTTGATGACGAAATTGAAAGAATTGCAGCTCGCTATTGTGTGAGCAGGGAAGCGATATTAAGGCGATTTCTTGATCAAGATAGAGTGAGTTCTGCGCATTACAATGAAAAATCTGCGATGTGGAGAAACCAAAGAAAAGAAAGTTCAGGTGGCAATTGCTTCACGCCTGCTAATGCCTATTTGAGCAGTACATTCGCTCGTGAAGTTTTAAGTCAGCACTACAAACATAATCTTTTAGTAGAGAAGGCTTCAGATTTGCTTGGGATAAAAAAAATTTCAGTGGGTTAGAGCAAAGGATACTGCAAGGAACGAGCACATGATTTATGTTTTTGATACCAGCTCACTTAGTAAACTAAAGCACTTTTATCCAACAGTATTCAAAAACCTATGGGACGGCTTAGATACTCTTGTTAAATCGGGAAACCTAATTTCTACACGAGAAATTTGGAACGAGCTTGAACGGGGTGCACCTGATAAAAATGTCAACGCATGGTTGAAAGATAGAAGGAAAATTTTTACAACTCCATCTGGCCAAGAGTTGTCTTTTGTAGCTCAGATCCTCAGTGTTCTGCACTTTCAATCGTTAATTGGTGAAACGCAACGCTTGAAAGGAACTCCTGTAGCTGACTCTTTTATCATTGCGTGCGAACGTGTTAGAGGAGGGGCAGTAGTAACAGAAGAACTTGTTTAACCTAATGCTGCAAAAATACCAAACATTTGTGAATACTTCGGCAATATTCTCTGCATAACATTAGAACAATTTATGCAAAGTCAAAACTGGGGTTTCTGAACCCAATCATCATCGTAAAATAGTTTTTAACAATTAATTATCCTCGGCATAAATCGGTTTAATTCGCAGGAACGAGCGAGAGGTCGGGGGGGGGTCAAGCCTTGAATCATGAATTCGATGAAAATTTGATAATTTTACTCACACTCGAGTAGTGTGAATTGAAGTGATCAGCTATTGCTTTCATCGTGTACCCCCCACTTTTATAGGCCGCCAAAATAGATTTGTTAAGACTTTCGTACCTTGTTTCGTATTCCGTTAAAGCCCTTGCTTTTGCCCTTCTTTGACTTGATGGAACTTCCGTTAGATCTCTATCTTTATCTATCTTTGCCTCCATTTCTTCAACAAAATTCTCGTCACCCAAAAAAATCTGCTTTTTTAATAGTGACCAGGGTGATATCTGGTCTTTTCCTTCAGCGACAAACACCTTATATTTTTCTACTGTAGATGAACGGCGCTTTCCGAAACAAGATAATAACCAATTGACCTGCAGCCAACCGGGAGACTCTTCGAGGCCAACCGTATTTCGATAGCTACTCCACTGCCAGTTTTCTGCTTTAACAGCCATACCTGCTCGGACAGGGTTGAGTACGATATATCTCTATAGTCCCAGAAGATAGCTTTCTTTTTGAACCAGTATTGATTTATAACGGCCCTGAAAACATGCCCTACTCGTTGAGACTGCTGATTAAACCGCTGCGTGTAAACACCGGCATTTCAAGTCGAAGTACTCTAAACAGACCCCAACAGCCACACCCTTGTCGAGAAATAACTTAACCTTTAATATCACGCTTGTCACTTACAAATGCAATGGTAGACCCTAAGCTTTCATCAGCGGGAAACAACCTGAAACTTTGCGAGTATATTAATTTATTCCATTAATATCGATTTGAAGACTGTTAATCAATGGGTCCCTGGTTCGAGCCCGGGTCGGGGAGCCAAACAAATCAATGGCTTAGCTAATTGCTAGGCCTTTTTTGTTTCAACCACTCCAAGAATTGCCACTTTCATTGCCACTTTGAGTACCAGCTAGACTAAAAACACCTTCAAAATACGGCGACCATGTGATGAGATGATATTGAATTAGATGCTGGTTGGTGGACTACCCCTTCAGAGAAAACAAAAAATGGTATGTCCCACCGAGTGCGTTGCGTGATGGATGGATTAAGCTTCAGTATTCTAATTGAAACGCCTGTGTGGATCCGCATTCAGGGTGCTGTGAGGGCTGAGGGTTAAATACCTTCGGATACCGGATTAGATCAGATACCCAGCGAGGCTGACGAAATAACGGTATAACGACTAGACCAATTTCAAACATCAATTGCAATTTTTTGGATTAGCAACTAGGGAAGCTAAATTATCAATAATTCGTCTTTGCTTATCAACTAGGTAATCCCAACCTTCCTTTCAACAATGGGGCACACAATCCATTTCTGTCTCATCATTTTTGTTGGTTATAAATCTATTGGCTATCGGTTTTATCGATTAAACCCTGCAGAAAAATTCACTTCTCAAATAATCTTGAGCTACTAGAATAGCCGTCAGATATTACCTGATCGGATAAGTATGAGCGCAATACCAGCAATTAACGCCCCACTATTAAAGATCAAATCAGGTCCACTGCATGGCATTATATGCATGGTAGTGGGAATGGTTTTTTTCGTAATGCAAGATGCCATGATGAAGACAATGCTTGGCCCTTTCACAGTGTGGCAATTGATCGGTATTCGCTCCCTAGTATCAGCTATTGTTCTTATACCAACAATACTTCTCCTGGGTTTTCCTCACAGACTATTAACACCGTTTTGGCCTCTCCATATTTGCCGAGCATTTCTTTTCTCCATTGGGTTTTCATTGTTTTATACCGCTTTTCCATTCATGACACTAGCCAGTGCCACAACAATTTTCTTCTCGGCACCATTAATTACGGCGGTACTAGCCTCAATTTTTCTTCGTGAAAAAGTTGGTCTGTATCGAATAGCCGCACTGATAGTCGGTTTCTGCGGAGTTTTAATCGCCATGAACCCAACCAGCGGGTCCTTCCAATGGATTTCTATTTTACCTTTAATCTGCGCAGTAACTTATTCTATCTCTCAAATAATTATGCGAATCGTGGGAGAAAGAGATTCCACGCTAACGGTTGGTCTATACACAATAGTATTTGCCGGTGTATTCGTAATTCCATTTGCCTGGATCACACATTATTTTACAAATTTCGCAGAGTTTGCGCCTCATCTGCGGTGGGGTTGGGATGAGTTGATGGTCTCTGAAACTTCAAATCTTATTCTTTTGGGAATACTCGGGATACTAGGAATGATCGGCTACCTCCTTATATCACGTGCCTATCAAGTGACGGAGGCCAGTATCGCAGCACCTTTTGAATATATCTATTTACCGCTCGCGACAATATTAGGCTACGTCGCTTGGAATGAGGTTCCAACTTGGAATACGCTGGTCGGCATGGGTTTTATCGTGTCTAGTGGAATTTATATCGGCTATAGGGAGTTGATCAGCGCACGGCGTAAGCTAACTCCAGCACCAACAGCAGAGGCCAGTTTCATTCCGGGCAGTCCACCGCCACCAACACTCTGATAAAAAACACGGCGACTGAACGGTTCTGTCAAGTTAGCCAACAAAATTAAAATGCTCCTTACAAGCTGGCACTTTCCCATTCAGCAGGCACACGAAACCTGCTGCCATGTTTCAAATGACTTGCTCCTCAAAAATCTATAGTTCGAAGCGCTAAGTAGATGCCGACCCACACGAAAAAGATTATGGACTTGACCGTGAACCGAAAGGAACCGTTGTGCATGACCGGAGGATTTGAAACCTCGCATCTGCCTCTCTTGTGCTCGCGTATGTTCATGTGATACTTCGGCACGATTATTGGCATAACAATCGTGGCAATGCATTGAAGTAGGCATGACTGCTTTTCTCGCCGCCCTGTAACTTGGCAGTTTGTCTGTCACGATTTTCCTGGCAGAGCGTTTTTGCCACCTCGCGAAGTCAAATGATACAACGCGCCAGGGAACTCAATTCGTAGTGGGCTAGACATTTTTCGACTTTAACTTAATTAAGGGCTTCATTCAGATTCAAGACCTGATAATCATATAGAGATCTCCTCCGGACTAGTCGGTAAGGTAAGTGGTTCTAACAACACAAGCCAAACCGCGTAGCGGAGGAGATCAGCATGAAACTATATGGTGGAATAGATTTGCATTCAAACA
>JBNMQM010000125.1:0-5893 GCA_051278195.1 Candidatus Azotimanducaceae bacterium | reverse complement strand
CCAGCAGGGTCGTGCAGCAGATCTGGATTCAGCACCAGCTAGATATGAAGGACTCACGGGTATACCTCTGCGGCTCACCAGAGATGGTCAAACAGGTGCGAACTCGCGCTTACCTGGCGGGCGCCGTCTGCGCCGGACATCAATATCTCTGGTGGATTGAAAATAGAGTAAATCATCAGTGCTAAAGGAATGGTGGCAACGATAAGAAATGGATGACGTCGACCATGTTATGAACGCCAACGATCGGACAAGATGCCGACCGGTGGGTCCGTTAATGCATCGCCAATCATCGCGAGCATGATAGCGACGCCAATCAATGTGTTTGAGAGGCCGATGGTTTGGTTATAGAAAATTGTGATAAATGTATTGAAAAGACCGTGATATACAGTTTCTACAATAGCGCCGGAGCTGAAAGCCAGTTTCGTGCCAAAGGATAACTTGGTAATGGATGGTGACAGTACAGCCGCATTGATTGTCGCGGACATGTTTACGCGCCGTACTTTTTTTCGAGAGCTTGAAACGCACCGTTCACCATAATTGACCAGATGTCCTCGACTTCCTTCATTTTTGCTGGGCTTAAATGATCTTTAATATCCTCATTCCTAATGCCCGTTAGCTGGATTACAGCCAACTTCGCAACAGCGCGGGGAATGTTGAAATTTTCCACCATTTTTTTGGAAAGAAATTTTACGGTGTCTCTTCTTTCTTTCAACAATAAATCTTTCATGGCTTCAGCTACAGCGGGTACTGCCATTAAACGATCCCTAAAAGGCCGATGATTAAGTGCATAATCCCAAGAATCCAGCTGGGTAGCGCGAACCATATCATCAAACGATGTGGCTTCCTGAGCATCACGCGTACGAATTGCCTGGAATCGCTTATGCTCGCGAATCATGAGGGCTTGTAACAGCTCGTTCTGATTATTAAAGTAGGCGTATATAAGCCCCTTCGATACTCCGGAGTCCTGAGCAATGCGCTGCATCGTTGCCGCTGCTACACCTTCTGACTTGATAATTGAACAGGCAGTATCTAACAGTTCATCTATTCTTTTCTCGGGGCTCAACCGTCTTCTTTTCGTCGCCTTGGTTTGCATGATTATAAGATGGCTTTTTCAGAATGTTGAATCCAGTGTAGCACGAGATGCAGTAACAGATTACCTGACCTGTCTTATAAATAAACTACTAAGAGCACTAAAGTCAGAAGAAAAGATGCTGCGTCCCTGAACAACAATAATGGATGAGTTCTAAGGTAGACAGGACTTATTAATAGTTTATTATACAATGTCTCAATAAGAAATTAGGCAGTCAAGCAAACACTGTATATATTGAACTGCTCTATTCTTTGACACGTGCAAGAGAAAGATAGTTATGGATCTTGGCTTAAAAGGTAAACGTATCATCGTAACGGGTGGTAGCCGGGGCATTGGAAAAGCCATTATCGAGACCTTGCTGAGTGAAGGTGCTGAAGTTGCTACCTGCGCTCGGGGTGCAGATGTCCTGAATGCTGCGCTAGAAGTCTGGCGCTCTCAAGGCGAAAAAGTATATGGAGAAGCTGTAGATGTCACTCAAGCATCGGACTATGCGAGATGGTTTGACAATGCCGTGGAATTCCTCGGTGGGCTTGATATCTTCATCAGCAATGTGTCAACACGTATTGAAAGCAAAGGTGAGCAACGATGGCTTGACAACTTTGATGTTGATTTTATGCAACATGTTCGCGCAAGCGAAATGGCGATTCCACACCTCCAAAAAGGCAACGATGCATCGTTCGTATTTGTTTCAACTATTGCGGCCCAGATGGCAAATATCATTCCTATGGAACGCGAATATGGTGCAATGAAAGCAGCCCTCAATGCCTATGCTTCTCAACTCGCCCATCGTCTTGCAAAAGATGGCATTCGATCTAACATTGTGTCGCCGGGTCCAATCTACTTTGAAGGTGGATTCTGGGATCAGGTCAAGCAAGGAAATCCTGAGTTGTATAAGCGTGCCAGCCGGCTTTCGGCCTTACAAAGACACGGTACTGCGGAGGAGGTAGCTAATGCAGTTGTCTTCCTGGCGTCTCCAGCAGCCTCCTACATTACTGGGGCAAACTTAAGACTGGACGGCGGCGCGCTAACACAAATTAACTAATTACGACTATCAATTCCGGAGTAGATCATGGGAAAAAAAACCATTTTTATCACCGGCGCGGCGAGTGGCATAGGTCGCGCTACTGCTGTCCTCTTTCATCAAAAAGGCTGGGTCATTGGCGCTTATGATTGGGATGAAGCAAAACTTGATGAATTAAAGAGTGAACTGCAGTCAAACATCATAACAGGTGTCTTAGACGTTACAGACAAAGCGGCATTTGATGCAGCTATGGCGGACTTTGGCAAACAAACAGATGGTCGATTGGACATCATTTTTAACAACGCGGGCATTGCTATCGGCGGTCTTCTAGAAGCCATCCCCTTCGATAAAGTCATCAGTACTGTGAATATCAATTTGATCGGGGTATTAAACGGCATTCATGCAGCTATTCCATTATTAAAGGCGACAGATAATTCTTTATGTTTTAGTACTTCTTCTTCGGCTGCAACATACGGTACGCCCGGCATGGCAACTTATGCCGCCACCAAGTACGCTATCAAAGGGTTAACAGAAGCCTTGAGCGTTGAGTTCGCCAGATTCGGTTCACGAGCAGCTGATGTTTCGCCTGGTATTATCGATACGCCCTTGTGGGAAGGCAAATCTTATATAAGAGGAGAAGAACGAAAAGTCACAAACTATGCAAAATTAAACGTCGGTCGCACCGACGCCGGTCGCACAATCGGCGCTGAGGTTGTCGCGGAATGTGTATGGGACGCTTATCACAGCGATACTCTACATTGGTATATTCCCGCCGAACTGGTAGATCGTGATCGAGCCAAATCTGCAACACCTGAGAAATTAAGGGATGAGCTGATTGCCCAGCAAACTAAATAGCGTGCGCACTGAAATTGGCAAATAATATGGAATCATTTCTTGATCGCTACATCGATTTAGGCGAGATAAAGCTCCATTATGTAGAGGGTGGAAAGCCCGTGGGAACAGCGCCCACTATAGTTTTCTACCATGGTTTTCCCTCATTCTGGTATTCCTTTCATCTACAAATGGAAACATTTGCCAAGGATTATCATGTCGTTGCGGTTGACGGCTTAGGTGCCAACCTATCGTCCCGCCCAGATGATTTAACGCACTACAAGATAGAAAACCTGGCATCTCAATTGGATCAACTCGCTCGACATGTCGCAGGCGAGAATAAGTTCTATCTTGTCGGTCATGACTGGGGCGGTGCTCTTGCTTGGGCATATGCGCAAAACTATCCTGAGCGTCTACACAAATTAGTTGTCATCTGTGCACCGCCATACAATCAGCTACTAGCGCTCTTAGAAAGCAACACAGAACAACAAAAACGTTCCAGCTATATGTTTTCAATGCGCGATGGTAAAATTCATCAAGCCATGACGCGCAACAACAATCAGCAAGTGTGTGACAACATTTGTAACTCTTTGCGCAAATTTGATCATTTCACAGAAGAGTCAGAAAAGCGTTTCAGGCAGGGACTGGGTACGCCGGGCGCAGTGAATGCAGGAATCAATTGGTATCGAGCAAATATACCACCGTTGGCGTCAATTAACGACAGTGATTTTTGGCCTAGTCGGGACGCGTGCACGTCTGTGCCGTCTTTATTGATTTGGGGAGAATCCGATTCAACTTTCGTTCCTGAATTTATCGATGAACTGCCACGATATACGGAGCATCTTGAGGTACTTCGCCTGGCAAATACAGGTCACTCACCCATGCTAGAGAAACCCAAAGAAGTTAATCAAGCACTATGCAAATTCATGACGAGCTGATTCTGACGAGCTAAACAGTTTGCCAAGTTATATCAGATAAATGGTCTATCGAGAGGTCGCTTTCGAGTAATTGCAGCAGGCTAAAACAATTGCCATCTGGATCAGTGGCATAAACTTCTTGGCCAATAGCCGTCTTCTGAACAGAGCCCGAAAAGTTCACTTTCATCGCGTCTAATCGAGCCATTTCGCTGTTGATGTCTGCTACTTCAAAAGCATACTTGTTAAACCCTAGCCTCTCAAAAGGTCGAGCAGCCCCAGTATCCGGTGTCACTGGGTTCACATACTCCCATATTTCAAGCACCATATTCCCAACATTAAACCAGGCCGCTCGAACACGAACATTATCTAAGTCTGTCACTTCTTCGATCCTCGGCCCAACCACCTTATTCACACGGCGATAGGGTTCAATTGCGAAGATGTTCGAATAGAAATCAACAAGTCGATCTATGTCGTGACTCACTAGTGCAACATGTGCAATCCAAACCGGCCCTTCAAACTGGGTATTGTCGATTTGCTCAACTTCGAACATGGTCTGATCGTTGTTTCGCAGATAAGCGTAATGCACACCATAACCCCCGAGATCGACAGGTCCTGTCCCCCTTGTAACGGGAATCGCTTTTTGATTGGTGAACATGTCGTACATTTTTAGCTCTGCCGGAGATTGGAAGCAAATATGCGTGACACCGGGTCCCTCAACGGGAATTCCCGTGCCATCGCCTTGTACTGCCGGATCAAATTGCATGAGTTCGATATAGCTGTTTGGCCCTTTTAGCACTGCTACATCTGCAGGCCCAGCTGCCGCTAAGCCAGCGCCGCTAAAGCCGCTATGACTGTGGCATGTAAGCGTTGTCGCCCCTTCAAAAAAAACAAGAGATTCGGCAAGATTTGCTACAGAAATACCTATGTGATGAATGCCCTTAATCGCTGAAATACCAGCTTTAATACTCTTTGCTGCTTGGGTTGCCACTGCGCTTTCCCTTTTGTGATCTGAAGGAAGGTTAATCCTTATTGAGAGGTGTTACAATAACGGTTTAAATTAAGTCGAGAAATATTTAAGCTTGGATGGATGAAATCATAGACTGAGATTTTGCTCCTATCAGCTGTTGCGCAAGTGACACTTGTTGGCGGCGATTGTAAAGGCGGGGTGAGTTGCCGAACGAGACGGCCTGCTCATTTCTGACTCAGAGCGGCTGTGGTAAGGCCTGTGATGAGCGCCCTGAGATGGTCTTGATCCCCGCGGGCAGTTTTCGCATAGGGGATTTGAATGGCGGTGGTGATGAGGACGAAAAGCCTGTGCACCGGGTGGATATTCAGGCGTTTGCCATGGGTAAGTATGAAATCACTTTTGCCGAATACGATGCCTTTGCCCGTGCCACCAAGTGTGAGTTGCCGGCAGATTCGGGCTGGGCCCGCGGCGGTAATCCCCCCGGAAATTAATTGAAGTCGAAAGTAGAATTTTCTCGTATGATTTACCCAGGAGATTCTGCATGAAGACGTCAAGATTTACGGATAGTCAAATATTAGCGATATTGATTGGCAGATTGGGCCGCCGAGCAAGGTATTCGATTAGAATTCATACAGCCCGGCAACCCACAACAGAATGCTTATGTGGAACGTTATAACCGAACGGTGAGATACGATTGGCTGACGCATCATTTGTTCGTGTCCATTGAAGAAGTACAAGAGCGCGCGACCAACTGGTTGTGGACCTATAATAACGAACGGCCAAATATGGCTATTGGCGGCATAACGCCGAAACAAAGACTGGCCATGGCGGCCTAACCACTACTTTTAAACTCGATTAGTAATGGGTGGATTACTGAGGACTACGATACTTTTGAAATTTGGGGTAAATGCGGTTTAAAGTACTATCCTCTAAACGAGAGAATATTTTGTGTTGTGCGACTGTGTTATTGTCGTCAAAAATAATATCAAACTGGGAAAAAAAGATGGGACGTCTTGACGGGAAAATTGCTTTTATTAGTGGGGCCAGCTCAGGTATCGGTGAAGCGA
>JBNMQM010000124.1:0-6463 GCA_051278195.1 Candidatus Azotimanducaceae bacterium | reverse complement strand
CGCTCAATACCCAACACAACAGTTTCTACAACAGTTTCTACAACAATAGAAGATCCCACTAAATGAACAAGTTCATTGGTTTTATCATTGCTATTGCTATCGCCATCGCCGCAGCCATAGCTTGGCAAAATCGAGTTGATCTTTTGGTTTGGGGATTACCGATCGCCAGACAAACCCTGTCGCCCGTACCGGCGAATGTCCCAACAACTTGGCCTGCTGGACCAGACGTCGCTACCGCACCAGCCGGTGAGCGTCCACCGAACATCATTCTAATTGTGACTGATGATATGGGCTTCAACGATGTGTCGCTGTATAACGGCGGCGCCGGTGACGGCAGCGTCATGACGCCCAACATTGATGCGATTGCAAAAAATGGCATCAAATTCAATAACGGCTACTCGGCCAATGCAGTTTGCGCGCCGTCTCGGGCCTCCATAATGACCGGCCGATACTCCACCCGATTTGGATTTGAGTTCACGCCCTTCTTCAAGATAGGCGCACGGATATTCAGCTGGATGGAAGAACTCAACCCCGGCGCAATACCGACCTATATCGATCTCGAGGCGGCTGAGGCTTTGCCTGAGATGCGCGATTTGGGAATGCCAACGGAAGAAATCACCATTGCTGAGGTACTCAAAGACGCGGGTTATTACACCGCCCACATTGGCAAGTGGCACCTGGGCGCCACCAACGGCATGCGACCCGAGAACCAAGGCTTCGACGATAGCCTTTATATGGCGGGCACACTCTATTTGCCTGAGGATCATCCGAATGTGGTGAACTCTAAACTCGACTCACCCGTAGAGCAGATGGTATGGGCAACTGCAGAATACGCCGCGCAGTGGAATGGCAGTGAAAGGTTCCAGCCTGACGGTTACCTGACTGATTATTTCTCCAACGAAGCCGTGAAGGTTATCGAAGCTAACCGCAACCAGCCATTCTTTCTCTACCTGGCGCATTGGGGTATTCATAATCCAATTCAGGCGTTGAAATCAGACTACGAGGCATTCTCGCAAATCGAAGATCCGAATTTGCGCACTTACTCCGCCATGATCCGCGCCCTCGACAGAGGCATTGGCCAGGTGATGGATGCCCTTGAAGCCAATGGCATTGCTGACAATACGCTGATTATACTGACCAGTGATAACGGTGGCGCCGCCTATATTGAACTGAGCGATATCAACAAGCCTTACCGCGGCTGGAAACTGAATCACTTTGAAGGCGGCATACATGTGCCCTTTATGGCCAGTTGGCCAGCTCAGATTCCAGCGGGCACAGAGATCGACACTCCCATCCATCACATTGACCTGTTTCATACGATAGCCGGTGCAACGGGCGCGACTATCCCAACCGATCGAAAGCTCGATGGCGTGAATTTTATACCGAGACTCACCGGCGAGATGCAAGCCTTACCGGCGCGCAACCTGTTCTGGAGAGAGGGACATCACCAATCTGTGCTGAGTGACGGATGGAAACTTATTCGTGCAGAAATGCCCGTAGCGCCCTGGCTATTTCATCTGTCTTTGGATCCTACCGAACAAAATGATGTGTCCAACGAATACCCCGAAAAGGTCAAAGAACTTGAGGCCTTGCTCGCGGTACACAACGCAGAACAAGCTACGCCTATGTGGCCGAGCATCATCAATAGCCCGCAGTTTATCGACAAGCACAGCGGTCAAATTTATGAGCCAGGGGATGAATACATTTACTGGCCCAATTGATTCAGCGAGCCATTCACGCGCCAATCACGCTCTAATCAAGAAACGACTGAATCGTCCACTCACAGATTGAACTCATTTTTATGAAGAGGATCCACCATGGACTTTATCCGAACGCCAGATGATCGCTTTACCAACCTGGAAGGCTACCCTTTCCAACCCCACTACCTGGATATCAATGATGGTGAAGGGGGCAGTTTGCGCATGCACTATCTGGACGAGGGTCCCGCGACGGGAGAGTTGATTCTGTGTTTGCATGGCCAACCCACCTGGTCTTATTTGTACCGAAAAATGATTCCGATACTGACTAGCGCAGGCTACCGGGTCATCGCACCAGACCTTATTGGATTCGGCAAGTCTGACAAACCCACCCAGCGCAGTGACTATACCTACGCGAGTCATGTGGCGTGGTTAGAGCAATTCGTCAACATACTCAACTTGCAAGAAATCACTTTGATGTGTCAGGACTGGGGTGGTCTTATTGGCCTGCGCGTACTCACACAGAACACAGATCGATTCGCCCGCTTGGTTGTGGCTAATACGGGACTACCGGATGCCAAAGGCATTCCTGATGAGATGGCCGCACCAATGCACGCGCTGTTTGACACCATTCCCGCACTCCCGCCGGCTGAAATGTCGACCAAACTGCGAGAGAACGAGCATGGCGCTGGCTTTATGTACTGGATCAAATATTGTGATAGCTATCCAGACCTTGTCATTAGCGATGTGGTTAGTCTGAGCGCTAGCGGCACTATGACAGAGGCGGCGAAGAACGCTTACGATGCGCCCTTCCCCGCAGAAGACTACAAACAAGGAGCCCGACAGTTTCCATCGCTTGTGCCTATTTTCCCAGACAACGTTGCGATTGATGACAACCGAGCAGCCTGGCAGATCCTAGAGGCTTTTGAGAAACCTGTGATAACAGCGTTTTCAGATAAAGATCCTGTCACTGCGGGCGGCTACCAGCGATTCCAAGAATCGGTACCCGGGGCTCAGGGTCAAAAGCATACGACCATCGAAGGCGCCGGCCATTTCTTGCAGGATGATGCGCCCGACGCCTTAAGCAACACTATCATCCAGTTTTGTCAGGATAACCCCCTTTAGGCTCATTATTTAGGAAACACTATGGAAGTTAAAAACAGCGTTGTACCCAATCAAGAACAGATCGAAGGTTTTTTTCAACCAGGTCCTGACGGCCCCATCTACATGGTGAACCTGCTTAAATTTAAAGACAAAGCAGTCTATGAAGATGGCCGCGCTACAGACTTAACTGGGCGCGAGGCATATGACGTCTATGGTGCTGCTGTCTCTGTGCTACTCAAGGAATTTGGCGGCGCCGCTATGTTTGCGGCTGACGTTGAACGGTTGATGCTAGGGGAAGTAGAAGAGCTCTGGGATGAAGTCGCCATTGCCATGTATCCCTCCCGCAAAGCCATGCTCGACATGATGCAAAGCCCGACCATGCAGGAAATCGCGACGCATCGCGCAGCGGGTCTCGCGGGTCAGCTTAATTTAGAAACGGCGGCGCCGAAGGGGGCATGGATTAGTCAAGCGTAGGGTAGTCACCCGCGTAAACAACCGAGGAAATGCGCCATCGGTGAACTCTATCGGTTATGCTGACACCGGCACGGCTAGGAAAACCATTAGGCCTTCAATGCTGCAAAAAGTTACGTCTCACCGCTGCAAATGTGGTCTCGTCTATGCCGATGCTGTTTAGGTAAGCTAAGGCGCCGCCATATTTTTCGTTCAGTCCATTGAGGAAATCGTGCATTGCTGTCTCCGGGACACCGGCATGGTGCTTCATGGTGTCTCTATCGATTCCGTCGGGCAAACCCACGTACTTTTCAAGGAAGTCTACCTGGCGTTCAACATCGCGGTTGGTGAGTAGATAGTCGGCCTCGATGATCTCCCGGCTTACGCCAAGTACAGATAGCAAGAAGGCAGTGCTGACACCTGTTCGATCTTTACCCGCGGTACAGTGGATATAGATGGGCTGACTTTTCTGCTCGGCGAATAGCTTAAACATCTGTGTCCACACGGCGGGGCCAAAATCTAGATAGCCTAGATAGCGCTTACCAGAAATCGCCGTGTCACCAACGAGCTTACTAAGTCGATCTGAGCCGCCCTCGGGGATAACCGCTAAATTGTGATATTCAGCGTTCATCTCAGCCAAGGGCCCAACACCTTGATCAGCCGCTTCATCGGGTCGCCGCAGGTCAATTTGGGTCTTGATGCCGAGGGCTTGCAATCGTGTTCGGTCTGCGGTCGTCATTCTGTCCTGCCGACCGCCACGGTAGTATCGATGCCAACGCACGGCATTACCGTCCTCGGTAGGATATCCGCCAATGTCACGGAAGTTAAAACAACCTTCAAATGAATGATGACGATCGGCAAAGTCTTTAATCATGGTTTTGGGATCAACTATAGGCATTTAGGATCAGCGTAATATATACCTGAATTGACCTTACGTCGATGTTGGCTGCCAGGGTGACCGGATGAATAGTGTTACCGCCCTACTTTCTATCGCGACTGGGGGTATTTCCTATATATGCTGGCATTGGCCAGTTCGCGACTGGCTTTTACGATAGCACTTGCGGGGGTACGTCGTCCGCATAAAGTGTGATCAGCTTTTTTGCCCGTTCGAGTTTATGACATATACGCGTATAAAACGGCCCTGCACGACGCAGGCGGTAAGAGCGACTTGCCCATCAAATCGGTTCGTCGCATTACCTGCGATGCCAGTATTATCACCGTGACGGAAGATATGCAGGGCAACCCATTAAACGCCGGTCGTAAAAAACGCGTCGTATCGCTTCTTCAATTTCAGCGTCTTCGCCAGTGAAGCTCGAAGCGAGAGGATTGGGAATGCACGACGTTAGAAGGATAGGCATAGTGGGATGTTATTTTTTCACATAGCCTCGCGAGTTCAAATCTGCCTACTTTGCCTGGCATAACGACATCGTTGAACAACACATCAATATCACTACGGTTCTTCAGAAGCACTCATGCCGATCTCATCATCCACAACGAGTATTCTTTCGCTGCCCGGCAGAGGGCTCTTACTTTCAGGCAAGTCGGCGTCAGCCGCAGGGCCATCAGAGACGCTCCAGGGCAAATAAATTTTGAAAGTGGTTCCCGTGCCCAGCTCACTTTCTACGTCGATACGGCCACCACTACGTCTCACATAGCCGTGAACCATGCTTAGTCCTAGACCCGTGCCTCTACCGCGCTCCTTTGTGGTAAAGAACGGATCGAATATCTTCGACATAATCTCCTGTGTCATCCCAGTACCATTGTCGCTAACGCAAATCATGACATGGTCACCGATGCTGCCTTCTGGGGAGTGACTGTCATTAGCGGTCAGAATCGTTAATACCCCGTCATCTGCCATTGCATGATTCGCGTTGATTGAAAGATTGAGCATCACATTCTGCAGCTCTCCCTCGTCGGTCATTATTGGCCAGATATCTTCATCCAACTCGAATTCTACCCGCCTCGAACCAGCTAGCGATTTGGCAATGAGACCATCCATTTCACGAATAATATTTGTCACTGAAAGGTGTTGCATGTTTGCGCTGTCGGTTCTGGAGAAGGACAGCAGCTGATCGGTAAGATTGGCACCCCGCTCGACTGCCGCAATGGTGTTATCAATGCGCTTGGATGATTTCCCATCCGGGTGCACTTTTTTCACAATTTCCATATTGGCCAAGATAACGTGAAGAATATTATTGAAGTCATGGGTTATGCCACTTGTCAGTTGCCCCACAGCTTCCATTTTCTGAGCCTGACGCAGTTGGCTTACGTCTGAAGAGGTCCCTCTATAGCCTATAAAAGTGCGATTTTGCTTGAAGAGGGGGATCCCGGATACTGAGACGATTTGGCTTGATCCATCAGGTCGTCGACAAGCATAAACAAAGTCCTTAAACGGCTTACGTTCCTGAAGAATGGTTAGGTGCTCTTGCCATTTAGCAGAATTGGTATCTTCATCTGCCAATTCAGCACGGGATTTTCCATAGTCATAGCCACTAGGAAAACCAACGATCTCCGATCTGTAGGTGATCCGGTGATCGGCATCCGTTTCCCAGAACCAATCAGACGACGAGGTTGCATAATCGTGGAGTTCGCGACGCAATCTTTCTTCGCTCTTTTGGGCAAGCTCACGATCATCACGAGAGCCACCCGCCATAAGGGCGATCGACGCTGCCAATCCTATAAAGAGCTGGAGGTCTATTACATTGCTGTATTCAACACCTGCTAGGTTCTGAACAACGACGATTGTGATGACGGTTATGCCCGTGGCAACAATGCCCTTGATAACGCCAAACCAAAGTGCAGCGATGGCAATAGGGATCGCACATATGAAGAAGAACTCACCGCCTACGCCCAGCTGAAACGGTAGCAGAAGAGAGGCAGTAGCCGCCAGAATGCACCCGAGCTGGAGACCAATGATTTTAGGGTCAGTTAATACAGAAAATTTCGGCGTCAGATCTGAAAAAGATGTATGCGACAATTGGGTGAATAGAATAAGCACTATCGGTGACGCCAACATCACCCCAGCAAAGTCTCCGACCCAGAACGATAGAAGTACTTGGCCAAGCGCCTCGTGGGGAACCAAATCGTAGCGATCAAATATACCATATGCCGCTATGGCCGATAGGAAGGAGGCAGTGATCGTGATAAAGAATAGCGCCATAGCTGACTTTAGTGAAAACCGATGAGACTGCTCGCGCCATACTTGGCCAAAT
>JBNMQM010000123.1:0-6859 GCA_051278195.1 Candidatus Azotimanducaceae bacterium | reverse complement strand
CATTTTCTCTAACGTGAATGATGGTGAGAAAAAGGAACTGGTCATTTTGTTTTCTAATGCGAACCTTGTCAGCAAGTTCGTGCTGAATGAAGTAGAGCTGGACGACCGTTGGGGTGTTTTCGAATAGCGTTTTTTATTGCAAAACAGCGATTGGTGAACCGGTTACAAAACGAGTCTCGCTAGCTGGATTTAGGTAGCGAGTCTCATTTGTTGTTTGGATAGTGAGTCCGTAAACAAGAAATGGGGTCAGAGTAAAGGACAATGCGGCCGGCGTTTCGGTAAACTCACCGCATCAACCCACTGACTTGTTCTCGGAACCTGTCCGTACCCAGCACTAATCCTTTTTCTAAACACGCTCGAATTTTTCCTAACACCTCCGTTGCCATCGCTTTGCTCATCCACTTTCGATAATGAGACTGCCGCGCGATATCGCTCATTCCCAAATCTGAGCACAACGCGTGAGGTGACCACATCTTTGCCTTTACGCCAAATGCATGCGCTCGGTAACTTGAGCACTTGTAGTCGCCTGGATCATTCACCATCCCAGCCCGCACCGGATTGAGTTCAATGTACCTCAGGCAATTCAAAAAATATTCCTCTTGTTGAACAACACTTGATTTGTAGCGCCCTTCAAACAGCGTCCCAGTTCGCTGATAACCATAGTTAAAATAACGGACGTACAAGCGTCCCAATGTCTGCATAAGCTTCGAAACACCGGTTTCATCCTTCGGTGTGAGCAACAGATGAACATGATTCGTCATGAACACCCAACCATGTACTTCAACATCAAATTTCTTTGCATACTCACCTAATCAATTCGCATACGCGGCCATATCCGCTTCCTTGGCAAAACAAACCTGCCGATTGTTTCCACGCTGCACAACGTGGACCGGCATACCCGCTGGACAGAACCGAGGCCGACGTGGCATATCCAATGCCTAAAAGATTCACGAGCCCAAACTCTGCCACAATCAAAATCTTCTCTTAATAAGACATCACTCATCCTTCATGTCCGGGCACTCTGTCCCTTTACTCTGTCCCTTTACTCTGACCATTTACTCTACTCTGACTGTAGCTACAAAAAGACATGCAGCTTCAATGTGACCAGCCTCGTGATCGCAAATATATGTCCTCCTGTTTACGAGTATGTTCATAGATCTCAATAGAATGACTAACGCCTCGAGAAGAAGCGCGCCTTAGCGCGCAATTCTTTCTTGATTTGTTAGCTATCAGTTTGGTGTCATATCAATGTTGGGCTGACGTCCGGTTAACGATACTCTATCAACCGAACCTGTTGCGAATGATGCTTGATCAATATCTAGCTGACTGTTTGGATCGCTAGATAATAACGAGTGAATTAGATTTACACCCTGTGGCCCCGCCCCAATTGTGTTATGGAATCCAACAATTCGAGGGCTAATTGTTGTATCTCCGGACTCAATAGAAGCTTTAATTGATGCGAGAACCTGAATTGCATTTTGGATAGTCGTCGTATCGATTTTATCCAGCAACAGTAGATTTGATCGAGCAGCTTTACCACTAATGCCTATGGTTTGAACTGACATTGTGCCAGTGGCAAACCCTCCATCGACTGCTGCAGTCAGTGCAGGCAAGCTCGAAAGATTTACCTCACCTTTAAGCACAGTGACTTTGGCCATGAGTCTTAGTCCAATTCCATAATAGACTGGGATATTAAATCTTTCAGGGGTTATTTGTATTTGAGAATAAGCATCGTTTTGACTAGTTTTTTTTGGGCATCTAAATCTAATATTTTGTCTTTCAAGCCTTCTAGCTTCTGCTTTGTCAAAGTTACTGATGGCCGTACGATAATTATCTTCCGTACTGTATTCGGCTTGTTCAAGAAGCTCTGCTCTCAATGACCAGTCTTCGAACTTATCTAACGGGGTTACGTCCAGCACTGATGTCTCATATGGATAGCAACGATTAACCCTCGATACTGTATCAGGCACCGTCACAAACCATTTCCCCACAAATTGCTTATTTACAGTTTGGGTGTTTACAAAATCAATTATCACTTCATAACTATTTCCCGCTATACCAATCGAGCCACCAATTGCTGGAATTCCAGTACTAATAGATCCCGAGACTTGTCTTGTCGCAATCCTAACAGAGTTATCAGGAAGAGCATCAAGAAGAGACTGCTTTGAAACATGCACGCAGTTATTACCTGTAATCACTGGTGGACTGCCAGTGCAATTAATTTTTACGCTAGATGGCTCCACTGGAACATAGCTATATCCAGCTTGTTTTTCGGCATATGTTTCTTCAAAACCTAATTGTCCAAGGATTGTTGAACAACCTGACAGTAATACGATTACAAAAAAGATTGTACTTTTCATGCGATCTCCCTATGAGTTATCACTTCTATAACGGTCGATTTCTAACACCTTGGTAGAGGCAGGATGCTGACTTGCAGCAGCGCGTTGCAGCGAACGAATCGAGTGGATTGAATGCCATGTTATAAGCCCGCCCATTGCACGAAAGGAACATCCGCCACTTGCCGCTTTTGAACTACCATTTTTAGAGGACACACAAACGTGCATTGTCTGCATTGCCAACGTAGTCAAATTTTAGCCACCAACCTCCTATTTGTATTTAGATACAAACAAATGAGAGAAGCAATCTTGAAAGGTGATTTCGTAGCGATTGCGGAATTGATTCGATCGATGTAGTAAGAAATCGCACTAGCGCAGGAAATCATGATCGAAAACAGGACAAACACCTGCAACACCATGGTCATATTGATACTGATGCTCTCTTCCATCCGTGTGGCTTGTAACTCGCCAGTAGCCGCGAACACAACGTAGTGTCTGCGTCTAGCACGGCGGTTTTTTCCGTCCGAGTGTGGATAGCCTCGTTATGTGAAATCTACGAGACATCATGGCATCAGTGATTCTAATCATACACATAGTTTTTCGAAAATCATCCATCTTTCTTATGATATTGATCCGATACTTTATTCTGTATCTTCTGCATTTCTCCCGAATCCAAAAATTGAAAATACACGCCTTGAACTTCTACTCTGACCCCAAACCTTGACCCCAAACCTTAAACCTTAGACCCCAAACCTTAAATGCGCGCTTTGTGCCGGGACTAAGCTGAAAATACGTGCCCTGGTGGCACAAGGCATGCGCTGGAAAAATGCAGTAAATGCCAAGAACGGGACATATTTCGCTCTATGGTGTCGCCGGCGAAGCCAGCATGATAGATTTTTTTCGCCAGCTATAAATTGCCTCAATGCTGCCCAATCCTCCTATGTTAATGGTTTCTGGGACAAATGACTGTGAAAACGTGGGGAACACATATTCGCCCTCCAGCTTACCGCGGAGGTTTTCCGTGACCTCAAATTTATCCCCTCCAAGCAGTGGCGCTATCTCGGATAAGGTAGCCGCCGCACCCCACAAACCGCTTGCGGCGGAGCACTTTGCCAAGAATATTGGATCAGCAAGTAGCGATACGATTGGCGCCGGCGCTACGGTGGCCTTATATGGTATCTCTTTTAGCCTAAACCGCAGCTCCAACTCTTTACTGCGCTTTTCAGGCAGAATAGTAACGCTTTGTGATACGTCTCCAGTGTAAACGTTGACAGTGTTACTGAAGGATCCCGAATAGGGTGCAACGCAAAAAAAGAAAAGACCAAGATCAATGGGTTGAATATTCACTTGCACGTCATTCGCTGCATTCGCCTTCACGTTCAGCGCGATATCAATACGGCTAAGGTCGGAATCAACTGCAACCTTGCTAATCTTCAGCGTGGCTTTACCGTTCCCAGAAACTTTGGTCTTGAATTTGGCTAATGCCATAAAGTCTGCCGCTTCTCTGGCTAGATCACAGCCGGCCACGCGACCCTCTTGCTCAGCCTGATGGCGGATTCTGGCAGTCTCGTGAACAGCGTTGTCTGCGGCTACCATCGCCTCTTCGCGAACGTTACACGCCATTTCCCCAACCGCACAACCGGGCTCATCCGCGCAGATTTCGCCTCCAAAAGGAAGATCCGTACATTTTGTACATCCATGGTCGCAGCGATTTCGCCTATACCGCGTTCGTTGAAAAGGCTCGCGTAAATCCTGGCAGTCCATCTTATTACTCTCTAACTCGATGCTGCCACCTGCACTTGAACTGGGATACGTAAAATTATGCGTGATTGCAACTTTTTGGTTGAGCGCCTCTTCGAGAACTGACGCAACGCTGCTCTTCGTTAGCATTATGGAGAAAAGAACATTCTCAGGTACTTCATCGAAATATTTAGACCACTTTGCGCGATACTTTTTTGAATAGGTATCGTAAATACGATTGAGGTCACTGGCAGAGTATTGATTGCCGATAGGTGAAGGATCTAACTCTATCTCAACTGTTGGCGCCTCATTCTCGGACGACAACTGCATGAGGAAGGTGAGACCATCGCGCTCTATAAGCATAACTCCCTGCTCATACCGGCGAAAAGTAGTCGCCTCAACACGACTAACCGTCGTGGCAGGTGTCACCCCGGCGCTGACAAAGGGAGAATTAATTGATGTTTCCCATTTTAGCGCTATTACCGATGGGTGCCTCAAAAGCACCCCGTTTACATTATCGATATAGCGCCCAATCGCGGAGGCAGCCAGGCGCAGCAATACTTCCTGGGCATCGCTAAATTCGCCTGTTGAGTGGACTGAACTTATGTTGAACTCGCTGAATGCCGCCCTCAACACTACAGCGTCCCCTTGATTGGAAACCCCCACTAGCCCAAGAAGGTTACCCTTAACCGCTATTCGCTCCTCAGCAAAGAAAAGGTGAAAATCTGTAGACAGATTAATCGCTTGCTTATCCAGGCTAATATCGGTGGTGGCCGCGCGCACAACTATGTTTGCGTTCTCCGCATCCTCCCTCTCTATTGCGCCTCCCACAATAAACGATAGATTTTTGCCAAGCACCTCACTTGACATATAAACAGCTACCGAAGGATCAATGGCGTCGATTTGCGCCAAATTGGATTCAACAGATAGGTACTGCTGATCAATGGAGGTTAGCGGTGGTCGATGAGTATTCAGAAGCTCAGTAAACCATGAGCACGAGCTCAACGTTACAGAGCAGATGAAGACAAACATCACTTTTACTATCGCAATCGACTGCAATTCCTTTGACATCACACTATACCTGCCGAGGTGCATCAGTAGCTACGCAGAAAGCCAGCTTGTATCCGCTATTACGGTGCACGAAGTTATGCTATCAAATATAAAAATAGCGCCAAATTTCGGTAATTGCAAATTACTCTAAAGCCAAATAAGTACACATACGCCCAATGAGACTAGCGGGTACGCCAACAAAACACTGAACTTAGATTGTCAGTACACGCGGGCTGAGATACTGATTCGGGATAGTCTTAAAAAATATTCCTCTTGTTGAACAACACTTGATTTGTAGCGCCCTTCAAACAGCGTCCCAGTTCGTTGATAACCATAGTTAAATAGCGGACGTACAAACGTCCCAATGTCTACATAAGCTTTGAAACACCGACTTCATCCTTCGGTGTCAGCAACAGATGAACATGATTCGTCATGAACACCCAACCATGTACTTCAACATCAAATTTCTTTGCATGCTCACCTAACCAACTCGCATACGCGGCCATATCCGCTTCCTTAGCAAAACAAACCTGCCGATTGTTTCCTCGCTGCACAACGTGGACCGGCATACCCGCTGGACAGAACCGACGTCGACATGGCATATCCAATGCCTAAAAGATTCACGAAACCAAACTCTGCCACCATCAAAATCTTCTCTTTGTAAGACATCACTCATCCTTCATAGCCGTTTACCCTGTCCCTTTACTCTGTCCCTCTACTCTGACCCCAAACCTTAACCTTGACCCCAAACCTTAACCTTAGGGCTCTTTTGTCATATTTGCCTCAGCTGTGGTAGCCCTAGTCTTTCTCTGCTGCTCCCAACTTTGATAAAACCCAAAGCCGCGTATCAACTCCCGCAAGCGGGACTCTGGCAGGTAACGGCCACTAGGGCCTGGCACCTGTTGGGCATTTGTATTGTGGTGGGGTTTGGTAGTTTAGTTTGTGAGACATTGGCTATGAATTCGGTCAGAGGTTGACCATGTGCGATTAAGGAAAAGCACTATCATTCCAAGCGCTGCCCGATAATTTCCTAGTGGCGCCCGACTAATCCATCAGAAATCCGTGGTGATATCCCTCGCCTAAAAATCATGACCTACACCCGATATCGCGGCACTAAAGAAAACATAGGATAGTCTGCAGATCTCGATTTTGAGCAGTGCGAATTTTGGTCAAAAACTTTCCTGTCTACTTTACGTGTTACCTGCTCTGTAAAGAATACTGTGACACACACAAAAAAACACTCACACCGTCAACGTTATCGCTTACAGCACCATAAGATGAACTCGCCCACTAAAGTACGCTGACGTCCGCCACCACCTCGATGTACGCTCAACCAATATCAACACATGGCGACACCCAGACATCAATTGATTGATCCCGACTATCCAATGCACTATCACATCGTCTCGCGGTGTGTGCGCCGCAGCTGGCTGTGTGGTATTGATCGACTCACCAGAAAAGACTATGAACATCGTAAACATTGGCTCGAGCAACGCATGTGGCATCTGGCTCAGTACTTCGCTGTCGCTATTGATGCATTCGCCATCATGAGTAATCACTTTCACTTGGTTGTGTTCTTCGATCCTCAAGAAAGTTATCGATGGCGTGATGAGGAAGTCGCTGAACGCTGGTTACGCGTGTTTCCACCCGGGAAATCTGACATGTCTGAATCTGATCAGGCAGCACTGTTTGGCCTACACCGCGAGCTGTTGTTGTTATCACCCGAGCGCTTG
>JBNMQM010000122.1:0-7278 GCA_051278195.1 Candidatus Azotimanducaceae bacterium | reverse complement strand
GAAACCTATCGATATTTTAGATTGCGTTCTTTTGCATCTTGGAAAAATGCAGCGATGGTATAGAAGGAATTCCTGAAATTTTGGTGGCTTCGAGAAGTTAACTTGGCAGTACCTTCAAATTGGTTTTGCCTCAGGTTGGAGCGGTACCTCTATTCAATGTGATACCCCCTTCCGATATACCCACCCTCCTATCGTCTACTCCCACCAAGCAGGGTCTTGGCTAATCTTCTCAATTCTTCATGATTATATGCAGGTACCATCCGGGTAATCGGACGTAGATCTTTAGCCTTCAAACGTTCCCGATATTTTCTACACCTTCTCGCATTTCCAGATTCACTCATATAAATCATCCCATTGATTTATAAAGAATTATTCAGGCCTTCGTAGTTTGACAGCGAGTAAACGTGATCACAGCCTTTCTGCATGTCACAACAGGAGTCATTTTAGACTGAATAGCATTTCACAGGCGCGAAGTAGGCCATGGGTAGTCCTGAACAAAATAGAAGAGCAGCCTGAAAATAGGCTATGCTTAAGATATTGAAATATATGAATTTTATGGTAGCTACGGGTGGACTTGAACCACCGACCCCAGCATTATGAATGCTGTGCTCTAACCAACTGAGCTACGTAGCCACATCTTTCAAGCGATTTCTGGCGGGGTGCCAGAAGGACGCGAATTCTCCATTTTCGCGCAGGCATTGTCAAGGTTATGGCAGGCAGGTAGTCTGCTCAGATCAATTTGTTGCTCGCGAGCCAAGCCCATGAAATACGGTCTGTTTTCAACTTTTATGTCGCCGATGGCATCGCCTTCTATGCTGCGGGATTTTGCCCAGCAAGCGGAGGGCATAGGCCTTGATTCTCTCTGGCTTGGCGAGCATGTGGTGCTTTTCAATGAAATGGAGTTCCCCTACCCCGGCAGCAAGGATGGGCGCATTCCTGTTCCTGATGGCGGCGGGCTTCTGGATACGGTTGCAACCTTTGGCTTTCTCGCCAATTGCACAGAAAAGCTTCGCCTGGCGACTGGCATCACTCTCGTGCCACAAAGAAACCCGATTTATACCGCTAAGGAGTTTGCAACATTAGATTGGTTGACCGGGGGCCGGATCGATTTTGGGGTTGGGGTTGGTTGGTGCAAAGAGGAAGTACTGGCGTGCGGCTATGGCTGGGAAGATCGTGGCGAGCGTTGTAATGAATTCCTAGAGTTAATCGAATCGCTCTGGACCAACGATATTACGGACTACGAGGGTCAGCACATCACAGTGAAGGGCTGCCGGCTTGATCCCAAACCTTTGCAATCTCCACACATCCCGATGATTATTGGCGGTTACAGCCCGGCGGCCCTGCGACGTACGGCGCGATTCGGTAGCGGCTGGTATGGCTTTGGTTTAACGCCTGAGGCGGCAAAAAAGATGCTGGATAAAGTTGCGGCTGCGCTCGAAAAAGCCGGGCGCTCGATGGAAGGTTTTAGAGTTGTGATCACACCGCCCTATGACTTTGATGAAAGCCGTATACCAGAGTATGAGGCGCTAGGCGTCGACGAGTTAGTGTTTCACCTTGGCAGCCAGAAACCCGAACGTGTTGCCCAGCGTATGCGCTATATGGAACAGGTGCTCGCGTAAAGAGCTTGCCTGAACCAAGAGCCTAAACCAAAAGCCTAAACGTTAAAGCGGAAGTGAATCACATCGCCATCTTTAACGATGTACTCTTTGCCTTCGGAGCGCCATTTACCCACTTGCTTGGCACCGTTTTCGCCTTTGTTCTCGATATAATCATCAAAAGCGACGACCTCGGCGCGAATAAAACCCCGTTCAAAATCCGTGTGGATTACGCCCGCAGCCTGCGGCGCGGTGGCATTCTGCTTCAGAGTCCAGGCACGCACTTCTTTTTCACCAGCGGTGAAATAGGTTTGCAGGCCCAGTAGCTTGTAACCCGCACGAATCACTCGATCTAGACCAGGCTCTTCCATACCAAGATCCGCCAGAAATTCGAGTTTTTCTTCGTCATCGAGCTCTGCAATTTCTGACTCAAGCTTGTTACAGATCGCGACAATCTCAGCGCCTTCTGCTTCCGCAATCGTTCGAACAGCATCTAGATAGGGGTTGTCGCTAAAGCCTTCTTCATCGACGTTAGCGATGTAGAGCACAGGCTTTACTGTGATGAGTTGCAGGTCCCGAATCATCAACAGCTGCTCGTGATCCATTTCAAAGGTTCGAACTGGATTACCTTCGTTCACATGCGCCATGATCTCCTCTAGCAGCGCCTTTTTTGTGACTGCCTCTTTGTCGCCACTCTTGGCAATGCGCGCCACACGCTCAATGCCTTTCTCTATCGACTCGAGGTCCGCCAGTTGTAGCTCAGTGTCGATGATCTCGATATCACGGGTGGGGTCAATGCTATCGGATACATGGGTGATATTTTCGTCATCGAAGCAGCGCACGACATGCGCGATTGCATCCGTCTCACGAATGTTAGCGAGGAACTTATTACCCAATCCCTCGCCTTTAGATGCCCCTGCTACTAACCCAGCAATATCGACAAATTCCATGGTGGTCGGGAGGATTTTTTGCGGATGAACAATATCCGCCAACTGCTGCAGCCTTGGGTCTGGCATCGCGACAATTCCAGAATTCGGTTCAATCGTACAGAACGGAAAGTTCTCCGCTGCGATGCCCGCTTTGGTCAGCGCATTGAACAATGTGGACTTCCCCACATTTGGTAAACCGACAATCCCGCAATTAAATCCCATGACTCATATCCCCTATCTTTCTTATGCTTAGCCCTTTTGAGGCTCGATTCGTATGCCGTTTAGTTGGTTCATTGCATTTTCCCAATCGCCACCAATCGCGACGGGTAAGACTCTTAAGGCTTCTTCAATGCATTCGAGCATGGTGGTTTCATCTGAAGCGGTCACCTTACCCAGCACGTGACTGGTCACTTGAGACTTATCGCCGGGATGACCAACACCGATACGCAAGCGATTGTAGTCCTGGGTGCCGCCCATTCTTTGGGTAATGCTGCGCAGACCGTTGTGTCCAGCGAGTCCACCACCCTGCTTAAAGCGAATGAGGCCAGTATCTAGATCGAGCTCGTCGTGAGCGATGAGAATTTCTTCTGGCGTTATCTTGTAATAGTTCGCCAGCGCCGCGACAGATTTGCCGCTTTCATTCATATAGGTGTCGGGCAGCAGTAAACGAATCTCTTGGCCGTCGAACATGATTGTTGCCGTTCGACCAAAAAACTTCTTTTGCTGCGAGAAGGTAATACCTTGTTGGACTGCAAAACGGGAGACAAACCAGACCCCGACGTTATGTCTGGTTCTGGCATATTGCTCTCCCGGATTGCCGATACCAACAATGAGCTTAAGGGGTAAGCTCATCGCGGTGCCGATTAGCTGCTAGGTTCTGCAGAATCGCCGCCATCAACCGTTGGAACGTCAGCCGAAGGTGCGTCTTCGTCATCTTCTTCAATGGTTGCACGAGTAGCAATAACAGTCACAACGATCTGGTCGTGGTCTTCACCAAGCTCGAGTTCAGGAATGACGACGCCTTCAGGAAGCACAACTTCACTCAAGTGAATCGAGTCACCAATGTTTAACTCTGCAACATCGATTTCGATGTATTCAGGCAGATTGCCTGGCAAACAGGAGATTTGCACGGTGCTCATGACATGCGAGACAGTACCGCCTTCTTGCTTAACACCCCGACAATGTTCTTCGTTAGCAAAGTGGAATGGGACATCAACGCTAATTTCAACATCCATCCGGACGCGCTGAAAGTCAGCGTGCAAGATGCGATCTTTTGCTGGATGACGCTGTAGCGCCTTCACAATCGCATTTTCTTTTGTGCCGCCAACGTCGATGCTAATGATGTGCGCAAAAAACGCTTCATTTTCACATGACTTGTGCAAATCCTTGTGGGCAAGGGATATCGACACGGGTTCTTGTTGGGCTCCATACAAAACTGCAGGAACCAGATCAGCTAAACGACGTAGGCGGCGGCTCGCACCTTTCCCCAGGTCGGTTCGTAACTGAGCACTTAGCTCAAAATCACTCGCCATCTTTGTTCTCCTCAATAGACAAAAATGCCGGGGCAACTGCGACCGTCACGCCCGGCTTATACACATCGACTCACTGTCGATGCAATGTGCTGGTCCATAAGCTAAATGCTTAAGAACCAAATATGGTGACTGCTGATCGCCAGCACAGCAGTCGGGTCTTCTTTGAACTAGAAATGGCTGGGGCGGCAGGACTCGAACCTGCGCATACAAGGATCAAAACCTTGGGCCTTACCAACTTGGCGACGCCCCAAAAACTCTTCAAATAGTCAGCTAAATAACGCTGAAAGCGGAGACCGATCAACACCCTGTGCGACGAACGATTGCCATTTAGAAGGAACTTCCTTCTGGATGGCATTCGCTTCACTGGGCGACTCGCAACGTAAAAAAATGCAAGAACCGGTACCCGTCATTTTAGCAGGCCCCCATTGGTTTAACCAATCAAGGGCCGCACTAACCTCTGGGTAGATCTGACATACAATGCGTTCGCAGTCGTTACTGGCCCCGAGGCTCAAAAAGCGCGCTATTGTGATGGTAGACGAGTCCCGTGTCAAATCCGGATGATTAAACACCGCTTTCGTCGAGACATGACAATTGGGATAAACCAATAAATAGGTCGCCTCGGGCATTTTTAAAGGCGTCAGCGCCTCGCCAATGCCCTCACCCCATGCAGAAGCTCCATGGACAAAGACCGGCACATCAGCGCCTAGCTGCGACCCAAGAGCCGCTAACTCGGCAACCGGTAAATTGCAGCCTAGCAATGCGTTCAGCGCCACCAGCACAGTTGCAGCGTCAGAGCTGCCGCCTCCGAGGCCTGCCCCCATGGGAATTCGCTTTTTGACCGTGATTTTGACTCGCGGCAAGACCCTACAATGATCGCAGAGCAGTATGGCTGCTTGATAAACCAAGTTGTCCTTAGCCGAGACTTCCGGCATTCCGGCCACGACAAGCTCGTCGGCGGCATCCTTGTCTAGCGCCTCAAATAGCAACTCATCATGGAGGCTCAATAGCTGAAACGCGGTTTGCAGATTGTGATAACCATCTGCGCGGCGGCCAACAATCAACAGACACAAGTTAAGCTTTGCCGGCGCCGGTAACGCGATGGGGAATGTAATCGGGAGTGTGATAGGTAACCTAATCGGCAGCATCATAGCCACTCCGTTACCGTCAGCCGTATCAATACGTCCTGACCACTGGCGCTAAGCTGAAGTGGCCGACCTTGATCATCAGACGCAACAGTCGAAATTTTCCATCCCTCAAAACTGGCCGTTGACCTCGAACCGTTGAGTACGGGGATTAGCGTCTCGACTGGCAGCTTAAGCCCTGTGGTCTCGAACAGTAAGGCAGCAGGAGAAGCCGCAAACTGACGTGATTTGCCCGGCACATCAATATAGTGGGCATCGCCGTCGGAGACTAAACGCGCAACAGACGTCCCAAGCGTACCATTCAACAGAATTTCAAAGTTCTGCTGATTCTGACGCCAATAGATAGTCAACCGCTGAGAAGATTCTGAGGTTGTGATGATCATGCGCCCCTTCATAACCCAGTCAGCAGGCGCACTCTTATCCAGAGACTGGCACCCGCCTATTAGCAATGCCAGCAACAGCAGCGATACGAAACGAATTAGTTGTTGGTGAATTTTTCAATTACTCGCAGGAGAATCTCACTTTCTGGCGTTCTTTTTAGCGCTTCTTGCCAAACTTGCTTGGCTTCTTTCACGTTGCCGAGTGCCCACAGCGCCTCACCAAGATGCGCCGCAACTTCGTCGTTAGGAAACAACGACAGCGCTCGCCTCAGTTGTTCCACTGCCGCCGAAAAATTTCCTAGCCGGTATTGAACCCAACCGAGCGAATCAATAAACGCTGCTTCGTCAGGTCTAATCGCTAATGCTCGTTCGATTAAACCAAGCGCCTCGTCATGCCGGTCAGTTTGATCCGTCAGGGTATAACCAAGCGCATTAAGGGCATCGGCATTTTGAGGATCCATTTCTATAATTCGGTAGAAGTCGCGCTCAAGGATATCCAGCCGCTCGAATGTCTGGCCTGTCATGCCGCGAAAATAGAGCAACTCAACGCTATCGGGGGTTTCCGCTAGCGCACCATCCAGCAAATCAAACACTTCATCTTGCATGCCACGATCGACGAATACCTGTGCCTCAATCATGATAATTTGGCTGGCTCGCTCGGGATTGGTCGCTCGCATGTTCGACATATGCTCCTGCATCTCAGCGATTCTGCCTTGCTCAGCCATCAAGCTAGCAATTCGTGCTTGTGCGGGCAAAAACTCGTAACCACGACCCACCTGCCGGTACTCTCGGACCGCAAGATCAATTTCATCATTTTTCTCAGCGATGCTACCGAGATAATAGCGCGCCTCACCCACTCGCCGATTCCAGCGAATCATTTGATTCAGATAACCCCGGGCATCCGCGTCATTTTCTTGCTCCATCGCAATTAGCGACAAGGCAAACAAGATGTCGCCGTCGTTGGGGAACGATTCCAGCACAATTTCATATTGTTCACGGGCTCTGACCAGTTCTTTGCCTTCAAACAAGAAGCGCGCGTAAATAAGCCGGAGGCGCTTTAGGTTGTCTCGGTGAGAGGCCGTGTCGGTTTCCGACATGTCTGCCAGGGTGTCATTGAGAAAGCCGATGGCGTCATCTGTGCGTGCGAGGTCACGTAGCGCATTCACCTTCAATATGACGACATTAATATTTTGTTTCTTCTCGAGCAATTCATCGGCCAGGGCGAGTGCCTGCTCCATTTCACCTTGCTGCTCTAGGAGCACGGCTTTGGCAAACATCAGCTGCTCGTCGTCTGGATAGCGAACTAACATCCGAGTAATCGCTATTAACAAAGCCTCTCGCGTCGCATCATCCAGATTAGCTGCCCGATATGCGAAAACATCGAAATTGGCCAAACCGCCAAGATTCTTCACTGACTCCATGTGCAAAATGGCATTTTCAAGGTCGCCGGAACGCATAAGCAATTCAGCTGAATGCCGGTGAGCATCAATATTGTCGGGCTCAACCTCAGCCCAGAGCCTGGCAGCGCGAAGCGCCACGTCCTGGCGCTTCAAATAATTTGCAAGCCGTGTCGCACGCGCGGCGACACCGGCGTCACGAGTTTCTTCCGCCATCTCGATATATTTATCAAGAGCCAGGTCATACTCACCCCGATAGCCAGCCACTTCAGCCACCAGCAGTTGATACATCGAATCGCTAGG
>JBNMQM010000121.1:0-7429 GCA_051278195.1 Candidatus Azotimanducaceae bacterium | reverse complement strand
GCGACAATTTTGAACCGCGCCTTTGGCATGTCCTGGGGTCTTGGTGGATGGTTGTTAACGCCATTTATCGGCAAAATTGGCATGGAAAAATTTGGGGCGCTACGTCAGCGCGTGGCGAATGAAATGACGACTACGTTTGATAGTCATTATGATAAGGAGATTTCGTTAGCTGACGTGCTTAGCGCAGATGCTATTAAGTCTTACTCCAAGCAAGCAACCGGCGAGAAGTATTTGATCAAACCGCACCAGTAAACATTGTTTGGCACGTAAAAAGAGCCTGGCTATAAGCTGGGCTTTTTTTTGTCCAGACAGGCAGCGGGAAAACAGTCCATATTCTATCGTCCTCCGTAAGGTTTGGACGCGTCAACCTTGTCCCATAGATGGAGAGCAAAAATGCTAACGCTTCACGGATTTGCCTACAGCAACTACTACAACATCGTAAAGCACACGTTGCTGTACAAAGGGGTCAGTTTTGAAGAAGATCTCGTGTATCCCAGCGCTGAAGGCTACAACAAGTTCAGTCCCGCGCTCAAGGTGCCAAGCCTGACAACCGATGATGGCCAGCACCTTTCAGAGACGGCCGTGCTTTGCGAATATATTGAGGAGGCTTATCCCGACAAGCCTTTGTTTCCAGCAGACCTTATTAAGCGCAACAAGGTTCGGCAATTAGTGCATATGGCAGAGTTGTATCTGGAATTGCCTAACCGCAGGCTGCTGCCTTATAGTTTCAGTAACCAACCAGCTCCCGAACAACTGGTTAATGAAATAAAGAGTGTTGTTGATCGAGGCGTAAACAGCATTAATGCTTTGGCAAGTTTTTCGCCGTGGGCTTTTGGTGATGATCTCAACATGGCGGACATCTATTTGTATTACGTATTGGTCGTGTCTGATATGGGCAGTGCGATGACTGGGGTTGATCTAAATAGCCGTATTCCAGGTTTGGCAGCGTGGCGAGAGGCTTTCGCTGAGAGCCCTGTCTCACAGCGTGTGGCGGCTGACACAGAAGCTAATAAAGAAGGTTTTTTCAATTATATTAAAAGCATGCGTTAAGCCATCAACGGGGCTTGATGTATCGTGGGCATCGATGAAGTTTTAAAAAATCATTAATCGGTATAATGCCTTTTAATAGAAATAGGCAACATTAGGGAAGTAGACATGTGCAGAGAGTTTGATATTTTGATTTATGGAGCCACCGGCTTCACCGGTAAGCTGGTCGCAGAATACGTTATAGAACAATACGGTACGAACATTAAATGGGGCATGGCGGGTCGATCAATGAGCAAGTTGGAAGACGTCCGTAATGCTATCGGCGCGCCAGCGGATACACCGCTCGTTGTGTGTGATTCCAGCAATGATGATGAGGTTACCGCCATGGTGGCGCGGACTAAAGTGCTAATCACTACCGTTGGCCCGTACCAGTTGTATGGTGACAAGGTGATCAAAGCCTGCGCTCACGGGGGTACCGACTACGTGGATTTGTGTGGTGAGCCTAACTGGATCGCAAATAATGTCATCGGCTTAAATGACATTGCTGCAAAATCAGGTGCGCGCATCGTATTCTCTTGTGGGTTTGACTCCATCCCAACTGACCTGGGTGTTTTCTATCTACAAGAGCAAGCTAAGGCGCGCCTGGGGCATGTTTTACCGCGTGTTCGTGGTCGCGTGCGGGACATGCAGGGAAGTGCTTCAGGCGGTACCGTTGCATCTGGGCAAGCAACGATGGCAGCGGTCCAGAAAGATCCTTCTATCATGCAGCTGTTGGTTTCGCCGTTCGCTCAAACCCCTGGCTTTGAGGGTGCAGAACAACCCGATGGCAATACACCGTACTATGATGATGTTGTGGAAAGCTGGGTCGGTCCTTTTATGATGGCCATGATCAACACGAAAGCGGTGCATCGTTCCAATTATCTCATGAAGCATCAATGGGGTGAGGATTTGCAATATGACGAAATGTTGATGTTGTCAGGTGACCCGGCTCTTCCGGAAAATGCTGGGGCTGACCCCTTTGCCATGGACCCGAACCTAAAGCCAGGTGATGGCCCGTCGCTAGAAGAGCGTAACGCTGGGTACTATGACATTATCTTCGTTGGTACTAATGACAAGGGTGGAAAGCTGCAGGCTTGTGTCAAAGGTGATATGGATCCGGGTTATGGGTCGACGAGCAAAATGTTAGCCGAAAGCGCCATTTGTTTGGCGCTCGATATATCTCAAGATCGCACCAGCGGCGGCTGTTGGACTACGGCCTCGTCTATGGGCGCTGAGCTGATCACACGACTTGAGGCGAAAGCTGGACTTACGTTTACGATAGAGGCGTAGTCAACTTTGCGAAAAGCCGGGGTCGGAGTGCATTACTTATGTACTCCGAACCCGGGTCACGCTATTTCGCGGGTTGAGTCGAAATCGTCTCGATTGTGCCTAAGAGTGACAATTCGGTATTCTGGAACTGTGTTCTAAACACAGGGACGTCCTCGGCAAGTATTTTGTTTACCGCTGCCAGGGAAGAGGCTAGGTGTTCCTCTGCTTTCTTCAAATAGATTAAAGCGGTGGGTGAGGCTTTGCCGTATGTGCTGCGGAAATAGCCGCGCGCTCTATCAACATCGTGACTTAACGTGTGGCTGGAATCGACATTTCCAACGGCTTTCGGGTCGGTACGAATCTCATCTGCTGCATCTTGTAACTTCTTGAGCACCGTCTTTCCTGATTCGATGAGTTGCGTCAGTGGGTGCGCGTCTCTTGCCTCCTTGCCTGCTATTTTGAGGAGTGCGTTGTCCGCTCTATTTTGAATCAACTCAATGTCAGTTTTAGCATCGTGTAGGGCGTGAACTAAATCCGCCATGGTTTTGCGCATCTCGACAATGTGCATGTTCTGCTCGTAGCTCTCGCTGAGCTCAGTATCGCTAAGCTCAATACGTGGATCGTCCATGACCGTTGCGGTTGTTTCCAGTTCTCTATCATTGAGTATTAGCTTGATGGAATAAGTGCCGGGAGGTACTTCTATACCACTGCTGGGGAGAATGTCTTTATCTTCCGTCGGCATTTTTTCAGGCATCTGGCGTACGCCATCACTGTTCATGTCCCAAGTGATGCGGTTAACGCCTTGTTGCATCTTGGCAAGGAAGGTACGAATCAATTGGCCATTCGCATCACGCACTTCTATGCGTGCGCTACCATTTGGTTCGTCGGCTTTCTCGCCGGCAGTTTCCGCCGCGGCTGCATCTTTAAGGCGCTTAGCTTTGCCCCGCATTATTTCTTGGTCGGCATCCGGATGTGTCAGAAAATCACCGGCAGCCATGACCGTGAGTACCACGCCATAAGCTTCGTTCGCGCCCTCAAATGAACCGCTTCCCCAGAACCGAGTGGAGGGTGCGCGCATGCTTTGATATTGCTGGCCAGCAGTCACGGACAGTAGTTTTAATGGCTCAGAGAAGTCAGCCTCAGATAAAGTGCGCAGCGCTGAATAGTCATCGATCACAAAGATAGAGCGACCATGAGTGCCGAGTATCAGGTCATCCTCTCGCTCCTGAATAGCCATGTCCATGACCGAAACCGTTGGCACGCCCTGATCCCATTTGAACCACTGCTTACCGGCATTGGTAGAAACATGTAGGCCGAGTTCAGTGCCTAAGAAAAGCAGGTTTTTGTCTTTATGGTCTTGTTGAACGGAAAGCGCGTAACCGCGCAAATTGTCAGCGCCTATATTGTTCATTCGATTGCCGTAGTTCGTCGCTTTATATACATAGGTTTGCATGTCACCACGGCGGTGATTATCAAAGACGATATAGGCGGCTCCAGCGTCATAGCGTGAGGGTTCGATATGCGGCACCCACGTGTTCTTTGGCACACCTTTGGCATTAGATTCGATGCTCGTCCAACTCTCGCCTGCATTACGGGTAATGTGAACTCGACCATCATCTGTGCCGACCCAAATGACGCCTTCTTCTAAGGGGCTCACGGCGATGGTGACGATGGAGGTGAAATTTTCGGCAGCCGTCACATCAGGGGTTATACCGCCTGTCTTTTTGAACCGCTGCCAGTCTTTGTTGTTCGTTGTAAGGTCAGCGGAAATGATCTCCCACGTGGCCCCGCGATCATCAGATTTGTGAACGAACTGGCTGCCATAGTAGATGGTATTGTCATCAAAAGGGTCTTGTTCCAGTGCGGAGTTCCAGTTAAATCGCAGTTCCGTGCCATCTTCCGGACCGTTAGGTCTTAACGATCTTTGCTCGTAGGTGTCTAGGTTCCAGGAAAACAGGTTGCCACCCTGGGACATGGCATAGCCCGCCCGGGAATTATCCGGATAAGGCATGGCATCAAAACCATCACCAAAGCCAATCTCTTGCCAATGTACATTGCGAATGCCGCCGGTGTTCCAGACTTCGCCAGGTCCGCGCCAGGTGCCGTTGTCTTGTAGGCCGCCATAAATATTATAGGGGTGATCGTTGTCTACCCGCACATGATAAAACTGTGAGACGGGCAGGTTCTGTACATAGCGCCAACTATCACCCGTGTCCTGGGTAATAGCGATGCCACCATCATTGCCGAGTAAAATGTGCATGGAGTTTTCTGGGTTGATCCACATGGCGTGGTTATCAACGTGTATGGTATTACCTACGGCACAACAATCTATGCCCGCCAGGAAGGAGAAATTCTTACCGCCATCAATAGAGCGACGCACACGCGTGGCGATATTGTAGATTGTCTCTGGGTCATTGGGATCTACTTCCAGTTGGGAGTAGTAAAAGGGGCGAACAGCGATGCCCACTTCGGAATTCACCGTTTTCCAGCTATGTCCTCCATCGTCTGAGCGAATCAGGGCGCTCTCTTTGGCTTCAACCAAGGTATAGACAATATTGGGGTTGCTCTGAGAGACCGCGACTACCATGCGACCCAAATCACCCTTTGGCATGCCATCTTCCTCTTCCTGACGATCCCAGCTGTCACCCCCATCAGTGGAGACATACAATCCGGATCCCTTGCCGCCCGATTCAAAATAATCAGGCCAGCGGCGAAATTGCCACATGGCAGCATAGAGCTTGTCAGGATTGCTCGGGTCCATCTTGATGTCAGTGGCGCCGGTTTTTTCATCGACATACAGCATTCGAGTCCAGTTCTTGCCGCCATCTACCGTCTTATAGATGCCGCGTTCATCATTCTCGGACCAGAGTGTGCCGAGGGCCGCGACATAGGCGACGTCAGGATTGGTGGGGTGTAGTGCAATACGGTTGATGCGCTCGGTGCCTTCAAGTCCAATCTTTGTCCAGCTTTTGCCGCTGTCTAGTGAGCGGTACATACCACCCCCGTAGGACGTAGAGTTACGCGTATTGCCTTCGCCGGTGCCGACCCAAATAATGCTTGGACTATTCTGGTTTATAGCGATGGCGCCGATTGACGCAAAATCCTCTTTATCAAACAGCGGATTCCAATTTAGCCCTGCGTTCACTGACTTCCACAGACCGCCGGTTGCGGTGCCTGCATAGATAATACTGGGGTCTGAGATGACCGCTTCGAGATCGGTTATCCTCCCACTGGTAGCCGCGGGGCCAATGGCGCGAGCTTCCATACCTTTGAGCAGGCTGGTGTCGATGGCGGCACTTACAAGCGTGCTACCGAAGATCAGCGCGGTGAAAAATGCCAGTCGTATTGTGATGGGCTTCATGAGTTTTCCTGTCTGGAATTTCGATTTGTTGAGCACAATAGCAGCTTTTTAAATGATGTTCTCAGATAGCGCTGTAAGAGCTGCGGCCTTGTGAGCCAGTTTTTGTTTGTGTTTGCGACGCACGATAAGGGTTTTGAAAAACAGATACATGCCTGAAATCCACAGCCAAGACAATATGACTGCTGCTGGCAAAAAAATGTAGAGCTTCGCACTATCGGAAAAGAAGCTACCGTCATGTATCGATTCTATGACATCTGAGCGTCGGTAATTGACCGCGAGTACCGCGCCACTGCCCTGATCCAATTGCACTTCCCAGTCGGTGTTGCTTCGCACTTTGATAACACCTTTGCTAGGCCGTACATCAAGCCTCGCTATGTCTGTCCATTGTGCAATGTTTGCCTGGGGGATGGTCTTGCTGATGGTGAGAATTTCTTCAAAGCTTATCTGCGGAATTCTACTTTCAGTTTCTATAGTTGTTGGCTGGATCCAGGGGAATTGTTTCTTTACCTGTAAAAGTAGGCCAGTGCCCAGTACGACCACTATCGGTAGTGCGCATAAAATGGCACCCCAATAGTGGGTTTTCCGATGTAATTTTTGCCACTTTATTTTCATGAACAACAAGTAATATTGATGAGAAAGAGTGTTAACACTAGCAAGATTAACCCCTGCTAGTAAATGTCAACTATTGAGAGTTTGTCGATTCAAGAAGCTCAATTGGCTCGGCTATTTGCGAGCGATCGCCTTGCGTGCATTAGCAATGCCGTTGCGGTAGATGCCTTCGATTATTGGCATAACGTCCGCCTCGGGCAGGCCACGGGAATCGAAGGTGCCGATCCATTCGATGCGGCAACCCTGAGCGCCGAGATCCGTGATCTGCAGGTTTGAGCTGTAGTTACTGACGGGCAGTACGCAATCGTCGTTGGTGATGCAGTAGGTGAAATGCATGGCTACCGGGTCATGGGCTTCTAGTCGCTCCACAATCAGTCCTGTGCCGAGAGAGATGGTTCGGATCATGCCGACCCCCTCGCCCTCGTACTCGACTGCAGTGATGGGCCCACCGATTTGTACGCCGGCGAAGTTGCCCAGTATGGCAAAGGCATCCGCCGCCGGTCCTGCGATGTCTTCTGTGACATTAACTATGGTCATGGTTCATTCCTTATGTTGAGCGTATTGAGTGTGTTTGTACCTGGCTCAGGCTGCGTGAGCCTCCTATTTTAATTGTTTAACCTTGTCTTCCTCTGCATTAAGTTCTGGCAACACCAACAGGCTGAGCCCGAGGGTGCTGACTTGTGCTTGTAATGCGGGCAGATCCTTTGTCCACAGCGCGGTCAGGTTTTCTAAGTGTGTCTCGATGGCGGCCGTTAGTTCTGCCTTGACGGCATGTGCCTGGTCTGTCGGTCTAGCATCGCCGGCGGCGATGCTGCGCATAAGGCTAGTCAACTTATTATTGAGGCGAATTGGATAGTTCAGCGGGTCTTGCCGACTTTCGTTCTTGGTCTGATAGAGCGCTTGCTCGATTTCGGTCATAGACTCAAGCAGCGTGGTGATCGTCTCGTCGAGATGAGCATCCTCTGCCGTAGATTCGTTATGAGACGTTAAACGTGTCTGCAGTCCGTCTAGCTGCTCGCGCATGGCGCGAATACGTTTAATCTCTGCGTGGGTCCGTGATAGAAGATCGCGGGCTTGTATGACGAACGCGAATTGCGCTTGGTAGTCCTCGAGTATTGAGCGGGAGCGGGGGTCTTGCTGCACATCAAAACCTACTTCTTGCGT
>JBNMQM010000120.1:0-7459 GCA_051278195.1 Candidatus Azotimanducaceae bacterium | reverse complement strand
AGTTTGTTCCTACGGCCAGACCTAGCAGACAACAAGGCGCTCATAACCCAGTCCCAGCGGGTGCCGATGCAGAAGGGCGATGTACTATTTTTCCACAGTAAATTATTCCATGCGGCAGGGCGCAACCTCAGTGATGCGACGAAGTTTTCACTAGTGTTCACCTATCATACGGCGGCTAATCACCCTATCGAGGAGACTCGTTCAGCGCGATTCCCGAGTATTGCGCTGTAATTGGGGTTCGCCTGCTGTCGTGCTGGGCTGTATGCCCGCCAGTAACGCCATCATGGCTAGCAGCAGTTCCTCTCGGGACGTGCCCTTGCGCCAGGCGAAGCCAATATCGCGATAAAAGCGCTTGATTGGAAGGCGTTGAGTGACGATATTCGTACCCTTAAGCACGCCTGCTTGCACCGCCATATCTGGAATCAGGGTCACTCCTAGGTCGTTGTCGACCATCTGCAATAGCATTTGTAGGCTGTTGGCGCCGAATGTATGAATCTTCTTATGGTTCTTCAGGCGGCAGCCGGCTAGGGCGTGGTCTCGCAGGCAGTGTCCGTCATCCAGCAGCAGCAGGCTCTCATTCGGCAAGGCATCAAAGTCATAATCACGGGTGTGCTTAATGCCGGTGTCCTTGTGAAAAGCTAGGTGCATTCCTTCGCGGTAGATTACCTGGGTTTGAATTTGTCCCGCCTCATAGGGCAGGGCCAGCAGCGCTAGATCCAGCTTGTTGTCGAATAACTCTTGGATCAGTTTCGCCGTGGTGTCCTCGCGGATATACAGCTTTAGCGTTTCAAAGCCGCCACGGATAGCCATCACATACTGGCTCACAAGATAGGGTGCGATGGTGGGTATGACACCGAGGCGCACAGGGATAGAGGTAGGGTCTGACAGTGAGCGGGCATTATCAACAAGATCCTCGGTCTGCATGATGATCGCGCGACTGCGGTCGGCGATCTGCTTGCCGAGTTCAGTAAACGCCACGGACTTGTTGGTGCGCTCAACCAGAGTCACGCCGAGTGACAGTTCCAGTTCTTTAATACCGGTGCTGAGAGTTGACTGAGTGACATTGACCTGCTTGGCGGCATTACCAAAATGCCCTGCGTCGTGTAGGGCGACCAAGTATTGAAGCTGTCGTATAGGTGGTAAATGCATGTGACGCCTCAAAGATAGTCGTTTGCGGGATTGGACGCGGGTCTGTTTGCCGGTAAGTGTAGCGTGGCGAGCCTTGTCGATCAATAAATTAGATCGAAATAACAGAAACAATTCATTTTATATATCAATTCCCGAGGCATAGAGTGCACGGGCTCAAAGCAGTTTTGCAAACAACAGGAGTATTTATATGAGTCATCACAAAGAAGGCCAAGCCGTTCCACAAGTCACGTTCCGCACCCGGGATGATCAAGGCTGGCAGGATGTCACCACAGCAGACTTGTTCAATGGGAAAACCGTTGTCGTCTTCTCTCTTCCCGGAGCGTTCACGCCAACCTGTTCGGCGACGCATTTACCACGTTATGAGGAACTGGCGCCGGTGTTCAAGGCCGAGGGTGTCGACGACATCGTCTGTATTAGTGTCAACGACGGTTTTGTTATGCACGCCTGGCAGAAAGATCAAGGCATCAGCAGCGTGCGCGTTATAGGTGATGGTAATGGGCACTTCACCGCAGGCATGGACATGCTGGTTGACAAGGAAGACCTGGGTTTCGGCAAGCGTTCATGGCGCTACTCAATGCTCGTCAAGGACGGCATTGTCACCAAGATGTTTGTTGAGCCAGACTTGCCTGGCGACCCATTCACTGTGTCTGATGCCGATACAATGCTGGCCTTTATCAATGCAGAGGCTAAGGCGCCCGAGCCTGTGGCTGTGATCAGTCGCGTCGGTTGCCCACATTGTCAGCGTGCCAAAGATTTGTTGATCGACCGTAAGATTCGGTTCAATGAGATCGTTGTTGGTCAAGATATTGATCAAGCGGCACTGCGTGGTTTGTCTGGCTCGACGAGCGTACCCCAGGTCTTCATTGGTGGGCGCCTGGTGGGCGGCGCTGACGAGTTGTCTGAGCTGCTGTCGAAGGTGGGTTAAGCGGATAACTCCCGGGCGCAAAGCCCGGGAGTTATTGATCACTTTAGGTTGATAGTGTCCAATATTTGCTCATCTAAAACATGGACCTAGCGGTGCGATGAGTTCGTTTTGTCTGGTTTGCTGTTCTCTTCCCCTCTCACTTTTTTGGTGGCAAGCCCAGAAGGATGGTAAGAAACTTGTTTTCTCCGGCCTCTAGAGCAATTTCGCCGATCTTGACAAGAAATTAATAAAAAAGTTCAATGCTAGGGTGTCATCTGGGCAGAATATCGTAGAGAATTGCATCAAGGGCTAGGGCTCGACTTCACTCGGTAGCGAAAACCACGCCACCACTCCGCTTTTTCTTCAAAAGAAGACTGCAAAACAAGTCTGCAAAAGCAATCATCTGGGAGAGTGTCAAAACATGCTTCATGTAAAAATTAAAAACTGCTTGGGAGTTCTCGCCGCAGTTGTCATCTTAGTCGCATCCGGCTCGGTGATGGCGCGTGAGACGACCTCCGCGATACGCGGTAAGGTTGTAGACTCCAATGGTCAGTCCATGGCTAACGCTGAGATTGTTGTCCTCGACGAGCGAACTGGAATTGAGCGAACGTTTACGTCAAACGATTCAGGCACTTTCCTTGCGTCCAGATTGCCAGTCGGTGGCCCGTACAAGGTGACAGTTAACGGTCTTCGTTCGTTGACGGTAGAGTCTCTTGCGCTAGGTGATACATACAACCTGACCATCGACATGAAGACTTCGAGCATGGAAGAAGTCGTCGTCTATGGTAAGACTTCAGGTTTTATTGACGTCGCTGCTGGGCCGTCGGCAAGTTTTTCACAGTACGATATGGACAACGCCGTTTCTTTCGACAGAGACATTAACGAAGCGTTCTCAATTGACCCACGCATCAGCCTTGATCAGTCAGGTGGTGGTGGCGTTAATTGTGCTGGTAAGCACCCGCGCTTCAACAGTGTTTTGCTGGATGGTGTGAGCCAGAATGACCGATTCGGTTTGAACGACAACGGCTACTCAACTGCTGTTGGTATGCCCTTCCCGTACGATGCGATTGCTCAGGTTTCTGTTGAGCTCGCGCCTTTTGACGTCAGCTACGGCGGATTTTCAGCGTGTGTTATCAACGCAGTGACTAAAAGCGGTACGAATGAATGGGAAGGTTACGTTTTCTTCGAGCACACAAACGAAAATTTGCGCGGTGACTCAATCGACGGCGTTGGCTTTTTCCCTTCAGAGCCATACACCGAGAGCAGATTGGGTTTCAATTTCGGCGGACCGCTGATTAAAGATAAATTGTTTTTCTATGGCGCCTATGAAGAGGCAGACGAGCCCCGCTTTATAGCACAGGGTTTTGACGGTTCACAGAACGGCACCGAAAGAGACTGGCTCAGCGAAAGCAATCTGACGCGTATTTCTGATATAGCCCAGAACCTCTATGGCTATGACCCCGGTGGACAGCCCAGCGATGGCGTGCAAGAGCAGAAAAAGTACATGGCCAGAATCGACTGGAGCATTAACGAAGACCACAATCTTGCTGTTATCTACAACTATTACGATGGTTTTCAGGATCGAGCATCCGACAGCGATCAAAACGAATTTGAATTCGCCAACCACTTCTACGTGAAGGGATCTGAGTCAGAAACCACGACGTTGAAATTGTCTTCGCAATGGAATGACGCGCTCTCTACGGAGTTCTTTTATAGCCAGAACACGATGAACGACTCGCAGGTAACAAAAGGCCCTGGGGATTTTGGTGATTTCCAGATCAGCCTCGGTCGCGACACCGTTTATTTAGGTGCAGATGATTCTCGACAAGCGAACGCACTGAACACTGAGTCTGAATTTTTCCGCGGCGTGGCAACCTATTTGGTAGGCGATCACGTTATTACTGCTGGCTTTGAGTCAGAAGAGCTGACCATCTTCAACCAATTCGTGCAGCATGCACGTGGCGGCGAGTGGGATTTCTTCGACAGTTCCGGTAATAACTCAGATGCCTGTGGCGTACTAGACGCGGCGGGTCGATTTGCAGACGCTAGCTGTGGACTCTCGGGTATCGACAAGTTTGAATTGGGTCGACCTAGCCGAGTTTTCTACGGTAGCGGCGGTGGTACCAACGATCCAGCAGATGCTGCAGCAAGCTTTAATACCACTCAGTTGAGCTTTTACATACAAGACGAATACTATATGGCCGATTACGGCGTCACTGTTGTCGGCGGCGTACGTTACGATGTCTTTCAATCGGATGACCGTCCTAACTTCAATCAAGCGTTCACAACGGCCAACAATGGTCTGCGTAACGACGAGAATGTTGATGGACTGTCTATCCTCATGCCACGCTTGGGTGTCACCTGGGACGCGCGTGATGATCTAACCGTTCGCGGTGGTATTGGCTTGTTCTCAGGCGGTAACCCTAACGTCTGGATTTCCAACGCGTTTAGCAACGACGGTTTCACCAACGTTCAAACGACAACGGATGACCGAGACTTCGGTGAAAGAGATGCATATCGTGACAGCACAGTGTCGGTTTTTGATGGCACTATTGCACTCAACGGTTCGAATCCTGGCTTCGCTGTACCTCAGTCTTTGTTTGACAGAGTAGGTAACGCGACCCCTGCGAATGCATCCGAAACCGGTTTGGTTCTTTTGGACGCAAACTACGAGCAACCTTCAGACCTGAAAATCGCTCTGGGCGCAACCTATGATTTACCTTGGGGTGGTATCACGGCAGATGCCGACTACTTGTTCAGCCGCTCGAAAGATTCGGCTATCTATGTTGACGTTGCGCAGACTCAGACGGGGACTACCCTTGCAGGTACGCCTATCTACAGCGACACCACAGGTTCGCGAAACTTAATGCTAACGAATGCGTCAGTCGACGCTGACACACACGTGTTGTCTTTAGTGCTGAAGAAAGAATTCGACTTTGGTCTTGATCTCTTAGCGGGTTACTCCTACACGGACGCCGAAGACATCAGTCCAATGACGAGCTCCACCGCTGGCTCTAACTTCAGTAACGTCGCGACTAACGACCCACAGAATCCTGGTGTTGGCCCATCAAACTACTTTGTGCCACATCGTTTCACGTTGCGCGCTGTCTACGGCAAGGAGCTGATTGGCAACTTACGTACTAGCGTTTCATTGTATGGCCAAGCGAGTGAAGGTCAGCCACAGAGCTACGTGATGGGTTCGCAAGACCAAGAAAGCGATGGTTTTAATGGCCGTCACCTGCTGTATGTTCCTAACGGTCCTACCGATCCGAATGTTGTTTATGATGCTGATTTCGATCAAGCAGCCTTCGCTAACTTTGTTAACCGCGAAGGGTTAGGCGCGGGCTTTGTTGGCCGTAACGCTCAGCATGCAAGATGGTCTTATCGTTTAGACCTTCGTGTTGACCAAGAACTGCCAACCTTTATTGAAGGCACCAGCGGCCGCGTTTTCTTCAAGATGTACAACCTCACTAACTTCTTAAACGATGATTGGGGCCAGGCGAACGATGCCCAGTTCTTCTCCGTGCAGATGGTGGAATCATCAGTGAATGATATTGGTCAGTTTGTGTTCGAAGAGTTTAATGATCTCTCAATCGAAGACATCATCGAAACGCGTTCACTGTGGGAAGCGCGAGTGGGTGTGCAGTTTAATTTCTAAGCATATGACTTGACAGTTCTCTACAATAAGAAAGGCGGCCTCAATGGCCGCTTTTTTTTGTCAGCTCGGTTGGTAATAGACCATGTCAAAGTCCGGTGCTAGCATTGCGGCTCCAGTGATTTGGAACGTTGCATGAACGATCTGTCTTTACCCACCATCGCGCGAGTTTCGCATCTGCTTGATAAACGTATCAAGCATCACATCGACACTCGATGGCCGCGGTACGGGGCTGGATAACAGTGCCTTACCGTTATTATAGGTGTACTAGAAACCGATCTAATTCATCGCCCGGGACGCAGTCGTAAAGATAGTGCCCAGTGTGGTGTTGTCACGTTAATACAACGCTTTGGAGCTTCAAGCCCTAAGCCACCAGAGCTCAAAGCGCTACTTGACCGAATAATCAAACGTGGCATTCGCCGACTAGAACGTGACGGCTTACTTATAGCAGCAGTTGCTTGCCAGCATTATCAACGAGAACGATGAGAGCGATTCTGCCGGTATGTTACACGACCGCCTGTCTGTCTTGAACGATTGACCATTAGAGCTGACGCTAAAATCCAGTATAAGCTGAAGAACCCGTACAGTAACGGTACAACCCATGTACTGTTCCCAAGCAGCGTAAAAACCGAAGAAAAAGGGCAAGTCAGGAGGAAAAGGCAACACCTCCCTTGTGACTCAATCTGAGGAAGACCTTCTTGCGCCATTAACCTAGGCCCAGCGACTAAAGCGCGTATTTCGAATCGAAATAACTCAATGTCAAAGATGCGGGGGGGCTATGCGGATTATTGCCGATATCACTGATCCTGCAGAAGTCCGCCACGCTTGCAGCCTTAGAATGCAGCCACAACCTAGGTCTGAAATCTGAGCCTTATTGTCCCGAAAAGAAACAATGGGGTGAATACGTCCGCCTTTCGAAAAGCCTTCGTAAGTAAAAGGCTTAAGGCGATGTAAGCCATTGATGTAGGCCGATGACAGATTTTAGATATCTCATTGGTCACTACTCTTCACTATTTACTATGGTGGTTTTTGAGATCGCAAAGTTCGCGATACGGAGTTCATTTTGATCCGCCATACTACATCCTATTTGTTGCGCTAAATTAATAATTCGTTAATAAGGTCATAGCTCGCTGCTAGTAGTAGCAATATGACCGCATATGCCGCAATGCGAGTTTTTGGATAAACTAAATTCATGCCCAAACTTAAGCAATAACAAACAAATCCATAAAGCGGTTTACTGGAGTGTTCTCCAGTGTGGTTTGATCTCTGCAAAGCGTAAAGATTGTGTTGCATTGCTGGTTTGGAAAACGTGATGCTAAGTTAGTTCTGAATTTTTGCTCCAACAGTGGAATTCCTTCTGCACGACGGCGGCGATGACCTATCGGGTATTCTACGACGATCTCTTCTGTGGAGCTTCCATCTTTAAAGATTACCTGAATAGCATTAGCGATAGAGCGTTTATCTTCTTCTAAATACTCTGTCGTAAAGCGTTCATCTTCAACAATTACCATTTTATCGCGCAGTACATCAATGATGGGATGAGCCGCGTGAAAGTCGTCTTCATAATGTTCAGCAATTAAAGTCCCAAATGCCAGGGGAACCGCAATCATATATTGCAGGCAATGGTCGCGGTCCGCTGGGTTGGCGAGCGAACCAGTTTTTGAAATAATGCGTATGGCTGACTCGTGGGTGCGGATCACAATTTTCTCAATATCCGCTAAGCCGTCTTTGACCAGAGGATGCAATATAAC
>JBNMQM010000119.1:0-7472 GCA_051278195.1 Candidatus Azotimanducaceae bacterium | reverse complement strand
GGTGGACAACTCGCCGAGTTGCCGCTTTTGTTTGCTTCTTATCCTATAACGCCAGCATCAGCCCTGCTGCACACATTGTCCGGGCAGAAACACTTTGAGGTTGTGACATTTCAGGCTGAAGATGAAATCGCCGCTGTCTGCGCCGCTATCGGCGCGTCATTTTCCGGTTCACTTGGTGTTACATCGAGCTCTGGACCCGGTATTTCCCTCAAGGCAGAAGCCATCTCACTTGCGTGTGCGACGGAGTTGCCACTACTTATCGTGAATACGCAGCGAGGCGGACCTTCTACTGGTCTGCCCACGAAGACCGAACAATCAGATTTAAATCAGGCGATTTTTGGTCGACACGCTGACACAACGCTACCCGTCGTTGCGGCTTGTACATCGGTTGACTGTTTTGACGCAGCGATTGAGGCTGTTCGGCTGGCAACAAAATATATGACCCCTGTGATACTGCTGAGCGATGGTTATTTGGCGAATGCTTCGGAACCTTGGCTTGTGCCGGACGTCAATGATTTAGTGCCTTTCCCCGTGACCTTCGAAACCAATCCGGAAGATTTTAGTCCTGCTAACCGAGACCCTGAGACCTTAGCGCGGGTCTGGGCGAAGCCGGGTACATCAGGTCTGGAACACCGCATCGGGGGTATCGAAAAAGACCAATTTTCAGGCGATATATCCTATGACGCTGATAACCATCAGAAGATGACAGATATCCGCAAGGCGAAGATCGACAACATCGCCAACGATATTCCGCTTCAAAGTGTTGAACTTGGAGAAGAAACGGGTGATCTAGCAGTCGTTGGTTGGGGATCGACCTTTGGTGCGATTCACCAGGGTGTGAAGAGAGCTAGGCAAGCCGGCAAAAATGTTGCGCACATTCATATTCGACACATGTGGCCAATGCCGCGCAACTTGAAAGAGTTGTTGTCTGGTTATAAGCGAGTGATGATTCCAGAAATGAATACGGGGCAACTGGTTAAGATTATTCGCGCTGAGTATCTCATCGATGCACAGAGCATGACCAAGATCTCGGGGCAGCCGTTTAAGATTAAAGAAATTGAAGCTGAAATTTACGCACAACTGGAGGCACTCTAATGAATGCGCCTATACAAAAACTGACAGCAAAAGATTACGCAACCGATCAAGAAGTTCGATGGTGTCCCGGGTGTGGTGACTATGCGATTTTGAAAACCGTACAAAAATTGATGCCGGAACTCGGTGTTAAAAAGGAAAACAGCGTATTTGTCTCTGGTATTGGTTGTTCATCGCGGTTTCCGTATTACATGAACACCTTTGGTTTCCATACGATTCACGGTCGTGCACCAGCGGTCGCGACAGGGGTGAAGCTGGCCAACCCAGAATTGGATGTGTGGGTTATTACCGGCGATGGCGATGGTCTCAGTATCGGTGGTAACCATATGATGCATGTACTGCGTCGCAACGTGGACCTCAACATTTTGCTCTTTAACAATGAAATTTACGGTCTTACCAAAGGCCAATATTCACCAACATCTCCAGTAGGCACGAAGTCTCCTTCGACGCCAGATGGCTCAGTCGATCTACCTCTAACACCAGCAGTTTTTGCAATTGGTGCCGGTGCGCGTTTTGTTGCGCGGTCCATCGATACCGAAATGAAGCACCTCACGCGCGTATTGACTGCAGCGCATCAACATAAAGGTGCCTCTTTTGTTGAAATTCTTCAGAACTGCCCCGTTTATAACGACGGCATATTTGAAGCGGTTAAAGACAAAAAGCAGGCGCCGGATACCCGTCTCGTTCTCGAGAACGGACAACCTTTGTTGTTTGGTGTAGACAACCAAAAGGGCCTCAAGCTCAATACTTCTGCGCTCACGCTTGAGATTGTTACGCTTGGCGAGGACGGCGTCACGGAAGCCGATATTATGGTTCATGACGAGACCAATAAGGTATTGGCGCAAATGCTCGCTGAACTCAAAGGGCCTGATTTTCCAGTGCCTGTTGGTGTGATCTATCAAGTCCCAGCGACAGCCTATGTAGCTGATGTTTATTCGCAGCGCATCGCTGTACGTGAACAAAAAGGTTCTGGCGATCTTAATGCGCTGTTGCGCACGGGCCACACCTGGACCGTTGAATAGCCCAGCCTATTTAGGCAGGGTTGTTCCTACATGACCATTCCTCCGGGATTATACTAACAGCGCCATTCGGGTGCTGTTAGAGGAACACCTGACTGTACTATCTAGGTCTGTGGATTGGGCCGTGTTAGCGATTGAAAAATTGCTTCGATGAACTGAGTAAGTGAATAATTGAGGGATGTGATGAGCGACTTTGAGTCACTTGATAATAGTGGAACGATTCCGGTTCTAGAGAAGCATCAATTTGATGTTGCCGCTTTGAAAGCGTTTATGGCTGAAAATGTCGACGGTTTCTCCGGTGAGCTATCGGTCGAGGAATTTGCTGGTGGACAGTCCAATCCTACCTATTCACTCGAAGCAGGTGGTACAAGGTACGTGCTTCGCCGCAAACCGCCCGGTACTCTGCTGAAGTCCGCTCATGCGGTAGACCGCGAATACAAAGTGTTGACTGCGCTCCAAAGCACGGATGTTCCCACAGCGAGGACCTACGCCTATTGTGACGATGAAAGTGTAATCGGCACGATATTTTATGTGATGGAGTATTTAGACGGCAGGGTGATCTGGGATTCAAATGCCGGCGATTATGATGCTAACGAGCGGGGCGCTTTCTGGGATTCAGCCAATGCTGCCGTCGCGAAGCTACATTCAGTTGATTATGAGGCTGTCGGCCTGTCTAGTTTTGGCAAACATAGCGATTATGTGACACGTCAGCTAAAACTTTGGTGCGGTCAGTATGAGTATACGAAGACCGAAGATAACCCTTACATGGATCAACTGATTGAACATTTGCCGCAGCATATCCCACCAGAAACTGGCTGCACCATCGTTCACGGCGACCTCCAGATCGCGAATATGATGATGCATCAATCTAAGCCTGAAGTGATCGGCATTCTTGACTGGGAGTTGAGTACACTCGGCGATCCTATCGCGGATTTTGCTTATCTATGCCGTCCTTATCGAGACGCATTGCGTAATGCAGACTTGAAACAATTGGGTATCCCTGAAGAAAAGCAATTCGTTGAGACCTATTGCGAGCGAACAGGCCGTACCGGAATTGATCATTGGGACTACTACCTAGCCTTCAATATCTTCAAACTGGCTGCGATTCTGCAGGGAATCGCCAAGCGAGTTCTAGACGGAACTGCTGCTAGTAAGAATGCGCAAGAAGCTGGCGCGGGTGCTTTGGCTATGTCCAAGGTTGCCTGGGCTCAAATCGATAAGAGCGTCAAACTAGACTGAATGCAGTCTCACCTAAGGAGTAAGCCATGCTGGTGTTAGCTACCACCGAGCGAGAGTACCCATGGGGGACCCTGCGTTCCACCAATTCGAGTAAGGTCAAAGTCATACTCGAAGAGAAGGGGCTCAAGTATCGCGTTGACCGCCTGCGTCCAGGAGACCTTTGGAAGAAGCCTGCAGAGTTGTTAGCGAAGCATCCATTGGGCAAGGTACCCTATCTAGAAACTCCGGCGGATGGCATCATCTATGACTCTACGGTGATCAATGAGTATATTGATGACCGTTATAAAAACCATTCGTTGAAGCCCAAGGACTCCGCGCAGCTAGCCAGGATGCGGATGCTTGAAAATTACGCCGACGAGGCACTATTAACGGGTGTGTTGCCGCGGATCTGGATGCCTATGTGGTCACAACCAGAAGACCGCGACGAAGCGTCCATGGAAGCAGGCAGAGTCGCGCTCAGAGAGCAAATTTTGCCTTTCATTGAGCGCGAACTCGATGGACGAGAGTATTTATGCGGTAACTTCAGTCTGGCAGATGCGCCCTATATGGCCGCTGCTATGGTCCTCGAAGTAGACGAATTTAGCCTCGAAGGCTTTCCGCGCTGCCGTATTTATTTTGACCGACTGAGAGGTCGACCGTCCTACCGGTCTATTTCGCCCCAAACTTCCTTAGAAGACTCGATTGGCAATGTCCCAAAGCCATTGGTCGGTGCCTAGAACCCCTCAATATCGTCGTCGAGCTGAACGCCAAATGAGTTCAGCGCCATCGACACCATATTGTACTGGCCGCAGGTGAATACCAGATCCATCATCTGTTGATCGCTGTAGGTTTTTTTAAGACCGCCCCAGGTTGCGTCGCTGATGAAAGCATCGTCTTTCAGCTCGTCTGCGGCTTGGATAATCAGGGCTTCGTGTTCTGACCAACCCGCATCGGCACCGGTCTTAATATTTTCGATTTCTGCATCGTTTAGTCCGGCCGCCTTGCCAATGACAACATGCTGGCCCCACTCATAGCCGGCCTGACAGCGCCAGCCAATTCGCAATATCGCAATTTCTCGTTCTCGTGGCGATAAGGTCGACTTCGAAAGAATGTGGCTGGCAAAAACCAGCCAACGCTTTGCTAATTTTTCGTGAGTTGCCATCGTGCGGAAGATATTAGCGACCTTGCCACGGATTTTCTGCCCTTTAAAAACTGCCGATTGTTCTTCTGTCCAGTTGTCTTCATGTGTCGCCGGGATTCTTGGTTTTGTTAGCCGCACGATCTGCTCCTACTGTTGGTAGTGGTTGACCAATCGACTATAAGAAAAAAGTCTGGCCAGTGCTATCATCGAAGGCAATTGGTCATTGAATAGGAATGTAAAAATCATGAGCGAACTGATTCTTCATCACTACGAGGCATCGCCCTTCTCTGAAAAAATTCGATTGATAATGGGCTACAAGACTTCCGCTCAGCCTGATATTCAGTATCGCGGTGTTGATATTCCGGTCATCATGCCGAAGCCTACTCTGATGCCTCTGACGGGTGGCTATCGTAAAACACCTGTGGCCCAAGTGGGCGCTGACGTTTATTGTGATACCGCTCTAATGAGTCGTTTGATCGATCGAATGTACCCAGAGAACCCGCTGTTCCCGCCAGAACTTGAAGCTACCGTAGGCGCGATGGCGCACTGGACAGATACTTTCTTTTTTCGGGTCAGTGTTGCGATGGCCTTTCAGCCTAAAGCGCTCGCCAGCAGTTCGCTATTTTCTGACCCCAAGACTGCTAAAGCATTTATGGCCGACCGGGCTGATTTTAGTAAAGGTTCTACAGAGCTACAGATGGATTTCTCCGCAGCAGAGCCCCATTGGCTGTTACATCTACGCCGCTTAGACGAGCAACTCGGTCATCAAGATTATCTTTTTGGTGCAGCTCCTAACATCGCAGACTTTTCGACTTATCACTGTTTATGGTTTATCCATAACAATGCTGCCCTTCAGCCTGACTTTGAGCCGTTCCAAAATGTGCTTGGGTGGATGCAGCGAATGGCGGCCTGGGGACATGGCAATTTGATTGCGATGGAAGGTGCAGAGGCATTGGCAATCGCGAAGGCAGCCGTGCCACAAACGCCAGAAAAGCAGGGCTTCTCTATGTCAGGTGGACCCAGCGTGGGTGATCAGGTTGATGTGTTGCCGATTGATTATGGTTTTCAACCGACAACTGGAGAGCTGCTAATACACTCGCTCGAAGAAATTGCGGTGAGACGCCAAGATGATCAAGTAGGTGAAGTTGTGGTGCACTTTCCTCGTTTAGGTTTCCGTATTCAAGCCAGTCAATCGATATGATTAATGCCGTTCTGATTGACCTAGCAATGCAAACGGTCGACAGCGGTGATGTCGCGTTGTTGGATAAGTGGCAGCCAGCAGAAAGCATTATCTGGATTGATTTGCACAACGCCGGCAGTGCTGAAGAGCAGGCCTTGTTCGAACGAATGAAGATTCATCCACTGGCCGTGAAAGATGCGACACGTAAGCGACATCCACCAAAGATAGAGCGTTACGATGGCTTCAACCTGATTATGCTTAAAGGCTTAGATGCTGCATATTCCGGCGAAGGTTTGGAGTTTCGGACGATCCAGCTTGCCATGTTCGTCGGTGAAAACTGGATCATCACACGTCATCAGGACACCTCCACGAGCACCAATTTCATGTGGGACCGAGTTGCGGGTGGCCATGAAGCGCTGCAGAACTCTACTGATATTGCCGTCGGTATTATCAACCGGCTGGTTCGGCGTTACGTCGAAATGTTGTTAGATTTTGAGCCCAGACTAGAAGAAATTGAGGTGGAAATGTTTGCTAGCCCAGATGACAGTTTGCTGGCAGAGCTAACGAGTCACAAAGCTCGCTTGCGTGAAATCATTAGAGTCGCTCGATATCATCATCAAGTGGTCGACCAAATGCTGGATGAGCGCAGGAGTGAGGAGGGACCTTACGTCCATGAAGTTATGGCACTCGTCGAGCAGGTAGGCAGAACTGGCAGTCTCGCGGGCCTCTATTATGATACCTGTAAGGATCTAACGGACAGCTATCTCGCATTGGCGTCACACAATCTGAACAAAGTGATGCAAGTGTTGACGGTGATCACCGTGATATTTGTGCCACTGACATTTATCGCAGGGATATACGGGATGAACTTTGAATACATTCCCGAGCTATCCGTTCGCTGGGGCTACTTCGCGGTCATGGGACTGATGTTTGCATTGGCCACTGGATTGCTGGTGTTCTTTAAAACGAAGCGCTGGTTTTAGCTGGCGGCAACGGGTGGCAGAAGCGTTTCCGCTAGCTTTACCCAATAACTGGCACCTATAGGCAAAATATCATCGTTGAAATCGTAACCGGGATTGTGTACTGAGCAGGACCCCTCACCATCTCCGTTACCTATCCAAATATAGCTGCCGGGCTTTTCTTGCAACATAAAGGCAAAGTCCTCTGAGCCCATAGCGGGAGTCGGATTGAGATTGACTCGATCGGCACCGACAATACTGGCCGCAACCTGGCTGGCGATTTCCGCTTCAGCTGCAGAGTTGACGGTTGGTGGGTAGCGCTTCTCAAAGGTGAACTCCATCGTGGCGCCGAACGCACGGCATATGTCTTCTGCCATTTGTTTCATTTGGCGCTCTAGAAGCGCTTGGACTTTTGGCGAAAAGCAGCGCGTACAGCCACTAATTTCAACTTCATTTGGGATTACATTGAACGCATCACCGCCATGGAACTGCGTAATGCTAAGTACCGCTGGCTGTTGCGGGTCGATATAGCGGCTGACGATGGTTTGATAAGCATCAACGATCTTAGCGCCAACGATAATGGGGTCAACCGTGAACTGTGGCATCGCTGCGTGACCACCCTTACCAAGGACTTTCACTTTAAAGATATCAAAGGCTGCCATCATTGGGCCCGGTTTAACCGCGAACGTGCCGACGGGCATACCGGGGATGTTATGCATACCGAAGACAGATTCCACCGGAAAACGATCAAATAGGCCTGCTTCGATCATTGCTTTGCCGCCGCCCTCATTTTCTTCAGCGGGCTGAAATATCAGGTGCACTGTGCCTTCAAAGTTGGCTTCTTCTTTCAAGTATTTTGCCGC
>JBNMQM010000118.1:0-7735 GCA_051278195.1 Candidatus Azotimanducaceae bacterium | reverse complement strand
TGGCGCTGTTAACGTTGGCCTGGCAACCCGTTGATGTATTGATCGCGCCCCATCATGGGAGTCGCAGCTCTTCCCATCCGGCGTTCTTGAATCGACTTGCGCCCCGCACGGTGGTGGTGTCTGCGGGGGCAGGTAACCGGTTTTCGCATCCGCACGCTGACGTGATGGCCAGGTATCGGGCGCGAGACATACGGGTGTTCAATACCGCTGTTGATGGGGCGATAACGTTACGTCTGGGCGACATGCTAGAAATTACAGGTGCACGTAAATCCAGGCCGCGATTCTGGTATGATTGAGCGCGTTTTTTGCCGGCGCCCTGACGCCCATTATTACGCCCATTATTACGCTCATCATCAGGCTCATCAGCGAGAGAACCCAATATGACAGATGCGTTGCAAGCATTGATCAAGCAGTTAGATCTGGAAGCCATCGATACGAACCTGTTTCGTGGCTTGAGTGAGCACACGGGGCAGCCAAGGGTGTTTGGTGGGCAGGTCATTGCTCAGGCGTTGATCGCAGCGTCGCGTACCGTGGTTGACAGACCTTGTCATTCTTTGCACGGTTATTTTTTACGCCCAGGGGACCCGAGCCTGCCGATTGTTTACGATGTTGACCGGATTCGTGACGGCAAGAGCTTTACTACCCGGCGAGTCGTTGCGATCCAGAACGGTCGCGCCATCTTTAACATGTCAGCGTCATTTCAGGCAGTCGAGGATGGGCTTAATCATCAGGCAAAAATGCCGGATGTTCCCGGTCCCGATGAGTGTACGAGTGACCAACAGATGTTCTCCGGGTCTTCGGTGGACAATATGCCGTTAGAGATGCAACGCATGATCGCCATGCGACCTGTTGAGATTCGCCGGGTCGAACCCTACAGCTTTATTAAGCCTGTCAAGCGACCACCCACCCAGCATGTCTGGATGCGGACTAAGGGTGAGGTGGGGGATGACCCTGTGTTGCATCATTGTATTCTCGCCTATGCGTCAGATATGGGCATTTTGAGTACATCAACACTACCCCACGGTAAGTCGTTCCTGAGTGGCCTGATGACAGCCAGCCTGGACCATGCGATGTGGTTTCACCGCCCAGTGAAGTCTGATGAGTGGATGTTGTTCGCCCAAGACAGTCCAGCCGCGGCTGGATCACGCGGTTTCAATCGGGGCAGTATGTTTACACAAAATGGTGATCTTGTTGCCTCGGTGGCACAGGAAGGCTTAATGCGCGAGCTTCACAGTAGCTGAATGAGGAGCCGACTCCTTATTGGTGCACGCTGGAGGGTGACGCGACGATCTTTAATTGGTCTTTGTTAAATCTTAACAAATTGGGTATCTAATGCGCGCAATCTGAACAGAAGGCATGCGCCCATGAATAAGTTTTCGTTGATATCTTTGGTGTCCGTACTGACCGCCGTGCTGGCGAGTTGTAGCGATAACACTGTTGAAACTACCACTGAAGCCGGGACCGGGGCGGTTGTGCTGGTCGGTAAGGTTCAGCTGGATGGTTCAAGCACCGTATTTCCCATCAGCGAAGCTGTCGCTGAGGAGTTCGGTGCCGTTGCCCCCGAGGTTAGAGTCACCGTCGGTGTTTCTGGTACGGGCGGCGGCTTCAAAAAGTTTATTAATCAGGAAATTGATATTAGTGATGCTTCACGATCTATCAAAGCTTCTGAAATCGACAAAGCCGCAGCTGCTGGCATCGAGTTTATCGAATTGCCCATCGCCTACGACGGTATTTCCGTGGTGGTTAGCCTTGAGAACGACTGGGTAGACCACTTGACCGTGGCTGAGCTGAACCAGATCTGGCAGCCTGATAGCACGGTCACCACCTGGAAAGATGTGCGTGAGCAATGGCCTGCCGAAAAGATTCGTCTCTACGGTCCGGGCACTGACTCTGGTACCTTTGATTATTTCACCGGTGTTATTAACGGTAAGGAGCAAAGCTCCCGCGGTGATTTCACAGCCAGTGAAGATGATAATGTACTCGTGCAGGGTATCTCCGGCGATAAGCACTCATTAGGCTATTTTGGTTTCGCATACTACATCGAAAATACTGATAAATTGCGTGCTGTGCCCATTCTCGGGCCACAAGGGGTCGTCGCACCAACGGTCACTACCATTAACAACGGAAGCTACGCGCCGCTATCGCGACCTATTTTCATCTACATTAATAAAGCCGCTCTGGATCGACCAGAAGTCGCAAGCTTTGTCGATTTCTATCTACAGTCCGCCGGCCAGCTAGCGGGTGAAGTGGGTTATATCGCGCTGCCGGATGATGTCTATGCGAAAGCCGTAGAGCGTGTCGCCAATCGCGAGACAGGTTCGGCCTATCAGGAAGGCGCAACACTGCAAAAATTAATCGGTAATTAAGCGTGATTAGCAGTTGCTGAATATCTGGCTTGTAATAACCATCGCCAGAGGTCGCGCCCAATGCTACCTCTGGCGACTATGTGATATCCGACTATGACTTCATTGGTAGCATCAAAAAAACGCTGGGGTGAGAAGATACTGCGCCTGGTTTTTTTCCTTTGTGCATTTATTTCTGTGGTGACGACTATCTGTGTCATCGCCATCTTGGCGTACGAGACCCTGAGCTTTTTCCAGGAAGTCTCTGTCACTGAGTTTCTCTTCGGCACCGAGTGGCGGCCGCTACTGGAACCTAAAGCTTATGGTATTTTGCCGCTGTTGGCAGGCACCATGTTGGTTGTCATTGGCTCATCCATAGTGGCTTTGCCCGTGGGGTTGGCGTGTGCAGTTTACTTGAGCGAATTTGCCAGCGACCGGGCGCGCAGCATCGTCAAGCCAATACTGGAGATTCTGGCGGGCATACCAACGGTGGTTTATGGCTACTTTGCGTTAACGTTTGTGACCCCAGGGTTGCGTCTGATGTTGGATGACGTGCAGATTTTCAACGCCGCCAGTGCCGCCATTGTTGTTGGTATTATGGTTCTGCCCATGGTGGCATCGCTGTGTGATGATGCTCTGCGCTCGGTGCCTGGTAGTTTACGAGAGGGTGCCTATTCAGTCGGCGCAACCTCCTATGAGGTCACCGCCAGGATCGTTGTACCCGCGGCGTTGTCCGGCATTTTCGCGGCCTTTGTGTTAGCTGTCTCTCGAGCCATCGGTGAGACCATGGCCGTGACATTGGCGGCGGGTGCCACGCCTAACTTAACGTTGAATCCGTTGGAGAGCATTCAGACGATGACCGCCTACATTGTGCAGGTTAGTCTGGGTGATACCCCGAGCGGTGGTCTGGCTTATAAGACGCTGTTCGCCGTCGCCAGTTTGCTGTTCACCATCACCCTGATCATGAACCTGCTGGCAAATAGAGTGATGCGTAAATTTCAGGAGGTGTACGACTAATGGATCTGATCAAACCCGTTACACCAGCAGTTATAGGGCGTCGTTCGGGGTCGTTGCAGCGCCGGCACCTCTATTCTCGTGCCTTCAGGATTGCCTGCATTGGTTTTACGATGACGGCCGTTGGTGTCCTAGGATTGCTGCTTTATCAAGTGGCGGCCGCTGGCCTGCCCTGGCTCGACATGCAGTTCTTGACGAGTTTTCCGTCACGGTTCCCTGAGCGTGCTGGTGTTAGATCCGCCTTGTATGGCACTCTCTGGGTGGTGAGCTTTACTGCGATGATCTCGCTACCGGTGGGCGTGCTCGCAGCGATTTACCTAGAAGAGTACGCGCCTGCATCAACCATGACGCGGATCATTGAGATCAATATTGCCAACTTGGCAGGTGTGCCGTCCATTGTTTACGGTATCTTGGGACTGGCAGTGTTTGTGCGCTTTTTGGGACTGGAACGTAGTGTGATTGCCGGCGCGTTGACCATGTCACTGTTGATCTTGCCGGTGATTATTATCTCTGCCAAAGAAGCGATTCGCGCGGTGCCATCGTCGATTCGACTGGCCGCGTTTGCGGTGGGTGCCACCCAGTGGCAGGTCGTGCGCTCCCATGTTTTGCCGTCTGCCATTCCCGGCATTTTGACGGGTGTGATATTGGCGCTGTCACGGGCCATTGGTGAGACTGCGCCGTTAATCATGATCGGTGCGCTGACCTATGTGGCGTTTGTGCCCGACGGTCCCATGGATGAATTCACCGCGCTACCCATACAGATCTTTAACTGGACCTCGCGGCCCCAGGCAGAATTTCACGAACTCGCTGCAGCCGGTATTATTGTGTTGTTAGCTGTATTGTTAACGATGAACGCCGTTGCGGTGTTTATTCGCTATCAGGGAACTCGAAAATGAAGCAGCCACAAAATGCAGTGCTGGAAGCCCGCAACGTCACGATTCGTTACAGTGGTGAGGCAGCGGTAAAAGATGTCAGTCTGTCATTGTTCGAAAAGAAGATCACGGCGATTATCGGTCCTTCAGGATGCGGCAAGAGCACCTTGCTGCGTTCACTGAACCGGATGAATGATTTTATTGATCACGTGACACAGGAAGGCGAGATTCTATATCGCAACAGCGACCTGTATGGCGAACATGTCGATCCGGTTGAAGTCAGGCTGCATATCGGTATGGTATTCCAGCGGCCTAATCCATTCCCCAAATCCATTTACCGTAATGTAGCCTGGGGGCCGACGATTAATGGTTTGTCGGGTGACATCAACGAGCGTGTCGAACGCGCGTTAAAGCAGGCCGCGTTGTGGGATGAAGTCAAGGATCGGCTTGATGATTCTGCGCTGAATTTATCCGGTGGGCAGCAACAACGACTTTGTATCGCGAGGGCGTTGGCGATGGAGCCGGAGGTTATCTTGATGGATGAGCCTTGCTCTGCTCTTGACCCCGTGTCGACATCTCGGATTGAAGATTTACTGTTTGAGTTAAAAGAAAAGTACACGATCGTGATTGTGACTCACAACATGCAACAAGCATCGCGTGTGTCCGACTACACGGCGTTTATGGAAAGTGGCGTTCTGGTTGAGTATGGCGATACCGAAGAGGTGTTCACTCGTCCGAAGCAAAAAAGAACGGAAGACTATGTAACAGGAAGGTTTGGTTAATAATTATGACTATGCATTTGCAGCGTGATCTCGACCATTTACGAAAATCTATTTTGTTGCTGGGTGCCAAGGTTGAGGAAAATATCAATCATGCCGTTACTTTGCAACGGTCGCGTGATCTCTCGATCACGAAGGTCATGAGAGACGCGGAGTTCGCCATCAATGAGATGGAGGTCAATATCGAGAATGAGTGCCTCAAAGTGTTGGCGCTGCACCAACCCGTGGCCGTTGATCTGCGCTTTATCATTGTCGTGCTCAAGGTCAACAACGATTTAGAGCGTATGGGTGATCAAGCCATTAATGTGCTGGAGCGCATTGAAGCCCTTAAAGACCTGCCACCGATAGACGAGGATCTAGACTTTCATGAAATGGGAAGGTTGGTCAGTATCATGGTGAAGTCATGCCTCGACTCCCTTGTTCGGCAGGATGTTAATCTTGCCAAGAAAGTCCGTGAGATGGACGATCTCGTTGATGCTCAACATACCTCCATGTACAAAAGAATTAAGGCCATTATGGAGACCCATAGCCAGACAGTGCCGGCGGGTGTTTCCTTGCTGACGATCTCCAATAACTTTGAGCGCATGGGTGATCTGGCGACAAATATTGCCGAAGAGGTGATATTTATGGAGGAAGGCGAAGTTGTCCGGCACCAGTGGGAATATCCTGAGTAGGGCCGTCATCGATCTATGGGCTCATTTGTGGCCCAGACCTTGCCCCATCGCTCAAGAAGCCCCCAATCGCTTAACTCAGCGCTTAACGCGATATTAATAACTTAATATCGTCTTAACCTAATCTTAATGCTTACTTGAAAGAATACGCGACTTCAGAATCCTTACCAATTGATGCTATGGAGCTTTTCCAATGAAGCCAAACTTATTGCCAATCGGGCTCAAGCTCATACTGCTAGCAACGGCTCTCGTTCAGGGGATATCTACCGCCTATGCCGCCGATAAGGCGCTGCTAGACATTCTGCTGATGAACAAAGCAATCACGCAAGAGCAATACAACGGGTTAATAGATCTGCCCGCTATTACCAGCAATGATATTCTTCGTAAGCCTGTCGCTGTAGAGTCCGTTGTAGAACCCGTTGTAGAGCAAATGGTCGCGCCAGCAATTGCAGAGCCTGCACTTCAAGAAAGCACCATCAGAAGGATGGTTGCAGCAGAAGTTTCTGAACAGATCAAAGATGATTTTCCGGTCACAGCAAAACACTCCAGTAGTGGGTTTCGTTTAGAGACACGTGATGGCAACTGGCAGACCAATCTACAGTGGCGTGCTCAGATGAGGTTCACGTCGCCTTATCGTTCTGATCCTAGGCAGATTTCTAGTCTCAATGGCACAGAGCAATCAAATTTTGAAGCGCGTCGCCTGCGAATGAAAATCGGCGGTCACGGATTGCAGCCTTGGATTAAGTATTACTTTGAGGTCGACCTGCAGCCATCTCGTGACGTCGATGACAGCAATTCTTCTTCTAGTGCAAGGGTGATTGACTACCGTATAGACTTGGCTAAGTGGGATTGGGCTCAAATACGCCTTGGGCAGTGGAAGATAGATCTTAACCGTGAGCGAGTAGATTCTTCAGGGCGTCAACAGTTTGTTGAACGTTCCATTGCAAACAGGGTTTTCACCATGGACCGTCAGCTTGGTGTTCAGCTAAAGGGGCGCTTGTTCAAAAACACGCCCGCAGACATGCGTTATTACGCGGGTGTGTTTAATGGTGAGGGTCGGTCAGTCAACAATGACGATAATGACCTAATGTATATGGCACGATTGCAGTGGAATTTCATGGGTCGAGATCTGGCATGGCGTCAAACGGATGTTGAATATACCGAGAAGCCCACAGGCAGTTTTGCCATAGCGGGTTTCACCAATACGGGTCGTTGTACTCGTTGGTCATCGTCTGGCTGTGGCAGTCTTGATGGCTTTGATTCCCCCGCGAATGCGTTGCCTGGTCAGTTCGAGATTGAACAGGTTGTACAAGAATTTGCGTACAAGCACCGCGGTTTTTCTGCACAACAAGAATTTCACCATAAAACCATCACCGACCAATCCGATAACAGTCGTTACGAGTTGACAGGTGGCTATGCGCAGGCCGGATATTTCTTGCACAACGTATTCCCGGTTGTGCCAGCACCACTCGAGTTGGCAATGCGCTATGCGTTTGTGGATGAGCCGAATAGAGCAGATCGCTCATTAGAGAATGAGCGGCGAGAATTTACCTTAGGTGCTAATTGGTTCATCAATGGTCATGACAGTAAGATCACGTTAGATTATTCCCACTTAAGTATTGATGACTCCCTGTTGGTTACTGACGACTCAGATAATCGTGTGCGCCTGCAATGGGATGTTCAGTTCTGATCAGGCCTTGAAGGTGGCCCCAGCCTCAACAATGGTTGCTATCGCCGCTGCAAAATCGCTGCCACTTTGTTGCACAGCGGCGACAAAACCGGCGTCAGGTGACAGGCAGGGGTTGGTGTTAATCTCAAGAATGAACGGCTGACCGGCTTCGTCAACGCGGTAGTCCACACGTGCATACCCTCTGAGGTCAAATTCTTGCCAGACGACGCGGGTCAGGCGTGCCAGCTCTAACAACAAGGCGTCGTCCTCTTTGGGAAAATAAAAAGACCGTGGTGTGGCCGAGTACTCAAATGCCGTTTCAGTCCATTTTGCATCGAAGTTGACGATCTGTGGTTTGCCGTCAGGAAACCCGGAAAAATCGATTTCA
>JBNMQM010000117.1:0-8014 GCA_051278195.1 Candidatus Azotimanducaceae bacterium | reverse complement strand
GATCTCGAAGTCGAGATGCAGCGATTGGTCACACTCCTCGTAAAAAATGCTCGCCTCAATCAATAGCGCTATCAGCACCTAACGTTTTTCCCCGGCATTCTGGCGGAAAATTTGGCCGCTGGCCCCAAGCTTGTATCCCCGCTACTATCTAACCTGGCGTCTGTCAGTTGTATTTTCCTCATGTTTCAAATTTTTTTCAACAAAGTGTTTCCAAAAACGCGGCAAAATATGTGTCGAAATGTAGTGTGTGTTGCCCTCTTATTGATGGCGAATGGAGTGTCTGCTGTGGATATTGAATTTAAGAATCCCGAATCTTTCAAAAAATTGGGTTTACCTTTTTCTCAAGCCGTTAGAGCCGGTGACCTGTTGTTTTTATCTGGGCAGTTGGGCAATGCGCCTGGGGGGCTTGGTCTGGTTGAAGGCGGTGTGGAAGCGGAAACTCGCCAAACCATGGAGAACATCAAGGCGGTGCTTGAGAGCAATGACCTTGGATTTGACCGGGTCGTGAAATGCACCCTATTTTTGGCCGATATAAAGGAATGGCCTGCCGTGAACGAAGTTTACAAGACCTACTTTGATGAAAACCCTCCGGCTCGAAGCGCGCTCGCCGCGAGCGGGCTGGCATTGGGTGCAAGGGTAGAGATCGAGTGTATCGCTGCTTACTAAAGACGATGCTGTAAAGTTTTGCCGGTTGTTGTTAATAAGCCCTTCACTCGGCGTTTGAAAGTCGCCACCCCTTGAGGCCTGGGCGACGTGCCTGCTTCCTGCATCCAGGCAATCGCCTGAGAAAGATCTTGTACATAGGGTTCGTAGACGGTCTTCAATGTGGATCGGGGGAAGTTGTAGGAACCGTAGTCTGCGAACCACTCACTGCCTCTCGCTTGTATACGTAATGCTTGGAAATGCCACATAACACCTTCGTCTGGTGAGAAGCGAAGGGCATTCCATGGTGCAAGCGTGTATTGACGATTATCGAGTACGTGAACAAATTGCGGGAAGCGTTCTGGCCAGTCGTCGAGATATTTCTGGTCACCGAACTTGCCATCTTCAGAACGGTTGTAACACCATTCAAGACATCGTTCCTGCCACCACTGGCGCACGGGTTCGCCATCATCTCGACAGAAGCTCATAAACTGCACGCAGTAAATTCCGCTGTGCTCAGTTTCGTCGCATTCCGGGGAATAGGCGTGTTCTGTAATCAACACGCTCTTACCGCTTTGATCAAACTCGTCGAAGATCAATTGTGGGTCTTTTATAAACCAGGTGTCTGCATCCAGGTAAGTAGCTCGTTTGGCGGTTGGGTCAGCGTCGAAGACGAAGGACGGGGTGAATGGCGTGAGGGTCCAACAATATTCATTGACCGCACGTTCGGCTTTGACTAGAAGCAGTTCAGTTGTTTCAACATCCGCTAGTGCCAGTAGCCGTACATTAGGTAAATCCAGTTGGTCCAACGTCGAGTAGGCCGCCTCATCGATACATAAGACCCACAACAAATAGTGGTTGGCGTGTCGCTCTAGAGATTGATGTAGCGCGAGTCCTTGTGGCAGGAACAAACTGTCAAACAAAGTGATGTAGTGTTCCATCAACTGGCCGTAAAGCTGTTGATAGCGTTGACGACTTGTTGCAAGTTCTCTTCCGTAAGTTGGGGATGACAAGGTATCGATAAGCAGTTTGCTGCATGCAAATCGCAAACCGGAAGTGCTTCACGTTGGCCAGTAAAACCACCCTGGTTATAAACCGGCACAGGGTAGTGAATGAATGAGGCGATCCCTTGCTTTTGTAAATGAGCGGCTAGTTGATCTCTTTGTGGGCAAGTTACGACGAAGAGGTGGTAGACGTGTTGCACTGTCGTGTCTGGCATCGCCAGGGGCATGACGAGCGGATTACTAATGGTGGCGTGATAGTGGTTTGCAATCTCCTGGCGGCGTTGCGTAAATTCTGCCAACCAATCGAGACGAACGTCTAGGATCGCGGCCTGCATTTCATCGAGGCGGCTGTTTAAGCCCTGGCGAGGATGATGATAGCGTTCACTTTGACCATAGTTTCTGAGCTCGGCCGCTTTGGCTGCTAATTCCGGATCGCGAGTGACAATCATGCCGCCATCGCCGGCTGCGCCAAGATTTTTGGTGGGATAAAAACTGTAAGCACCGGCGATGCCAAAGCTTCCAGCGAACTGGTCGTTGTACTGAGCAAGGTGTGCCTGGGCGCAATCCTCGACCAGCCATATGTTGTGTTCTTCACAAAACGCCTGCCAAGGTGTCATATTCGTTAGCTGCCCATAGAGGTGCACTGGCAGTAGTGCGCGCGTCCTGGTCGTCATGTGGTGCTTGATTTGATCCAGTGCCACTATGCCATTCGCTGGATTGATGTCCGCAAGTACAGCGGTTGCGCCAGACCTTTGGATCGCAAGTGTTGTCGCAAATGCGGTCATGGGTGTCGTGATTACCTCGTCACCTGATCCAATGTCGAGTGCTCGCAAAATGATTTCAATCGCGTCAAGGCCGTTGCCAACGCCTACGGCATGGGGCAATTTGCAGGTAGAGGCCCACCTTTGCTCGAACTGACTGACTTCTTCTCCCAAAACGTACCAACCTGAGTCAATGACTCTCGCTGCAGCACGCTTCATACCATCAATAAGTTCTCGAGGTTCGGCCTTAAAATCGTTCATTAATATCAAGAGGCGTCATCCCAATAGTGCTGGTGGTGTTTTTGATACCAGGCAATCGTGCGAGACAAACCCTCGGTCAGCTCGATTTCTGGTTTCCATCCCAGTTCTTGCTCGATCAAACTATAGTTGCTGTAGTAGTCACCGATATCGATGGCTTTACGATCCTCTGGAAAAGGCACCAGTTTTGATGAGCCTTGGATGCCAAGCCCGGTGAGTTTCTCTGCCAGATCCCTAAGGCTAATGACTTCGTGACTGCCGAGGTTGTACACCTTGCCATTGGCTGAGTCGTTAGCCCCAGCGAAGAGTAATGCCCTAACGCAATCATCGACGTAGTTGAAATCGCGTAATTGCTTGCCGTCACCAAAGATATGAATCGTCTTGCCTTCGATCAGCTGGCGAACCCAGATACCAAGGAATGTCTGTCTGGCGTCTTTCACACGCATGCCTGGTCCGTAGGTGTTGGTTAGCCGCAGCGCAGTGGCGCGAATGTTGTACACATTATTGTAAAGTAGGTGATACCACTCGCCGGCGAGTTTGTTGATGCCGTTTACGTCGACGGGACGTATAGGATGCTGTTCGTCGACGGGCAGGTAGTCTGGTTTGCCATAGAGTTGCCGGGTGCTGGCGAATACGATTTTGATTTCTGGATTGATGGCGCGACAGACTTCCAGAATGGAGAGTTGCGCGGCGGCATTGATCTCGAGGTCTGTCTGTGGGTCCGTCATGGAATCCAGATGGCTAGTTTGGCCGGCTAGATTGAATAGATAATCCTGACCCTGAATCAGCGCTTGCATGCTATGCACATCACGCACGTCACTAATATTAATGTCTAAGTGATCTTTGATGTCATCAACGTTAAATCGATTGCCGCCGTAGAGCGGAATCAGGCTGTCGACGACAGTGACCTTTGCATTTTCACGTACTAGCGCGCGACACAGATTTGAGCCGATAAAACCCAGACCGCCGGTTATGAGTACAGACTTATCTTTGTAGCTGTGCATATCATTCCGCCATTGAGGCAATGGTTGAGCCATTGGTGGCAGGGTGAGGAAGGTCGGGCTTTTCTGCCAGAACGATTAGGTCCATAAACAGGTCCGGATTATCTGGTAGTAACTTACTCACCATGCCGGACAAGGTTATCAAAGCCATGAAGGTTACGGTGAATATTTCCCTCAGTGCGGATGGCCAGTTTTGGCTCACTTTGAACCAATAAGCATTGAACAGTTGGAAAATAGTCGATAAATCTTGGTTGGACTTTCTCAGCTCTTTGACTTCGAATCCGGCACGTTTTAACAGGTGGCGTAAGCCAAAGCTTGAGTAGCGGGCAAAGTCGAATGGCTGTTCATGTTCGTCCCAGACAAATGGCACGGTTAATAGCAGTTGGCCGCCGGGTTTGAGAACCCTAAATATTTCAGCAAGAAACTCATCGGGATTGAAGACGTGCTCCAACACTTGGTTACAGAGCACATTGTCATACCCGGCGTCATTAAAGGGGAAGCTGTTGCCATCGTAAAAAAACTCTGCGTGACCGGCGGCTCGGTTCTGCTCCGTGTCTAACTCCATACCCGTGTAGTTTGAGTGGGTAAAAAGTTTGCGGTACGGTTTGGAGCCGCATCCGAGGTCCAGCACAGAATCGCCTGACAGTTCATTGGCCAGGTCGGCAATTCCCCGATACAGACCACGCCTGGCGATATAGAAGGGGTTCACGAACAGGCCGAACCATGACGGGTTAAATTGGTTACGGGCTTTGAGTTGGCGATAGGTTTCTATCAAGTGCGTCGCTCCAGTAAGAGACCAGAATATTCGAATACCACACCGCTGTCCGTCGTTTGGGCGCCTTCTTCCGCTGGTAGTTCCGCCACGATGCGCCATTCAGGTGCTAGCTGTTCCAACAGAGCGCTTTTGGATAAAAGTTGGATGGGGTAGCTGGCTTTATAGAGTTGAGGTGCAACCTTCTGAACGAAGAACTGATTCTGGTTCGATGTAACGAACGGTGTTCTATCAATGATGAGGTATTTGATCCCTGTCGCATTGAGTTCAGTCATGATCTGTTCAGGAGATTCTAAATACTGTAATACGCTGCCCAATATCGCGACGTTGGCCTGACTGTCGTAGTTTGCGTCGTTCACACTAAGATAAAATGACAATGCAGGGTGTTTTATATGCTGTTGCGAAAGATCGACATAGTCCGGTTGTTCAATGACGCGCCAGTCGACCGAACATTCAGCAAGCATTGGCTCGTGCTGCAAAAAGACACCGCCCATCGAGCCACCGAAGTCGAGCACCCTAAGTGAGCGCTGGTTTTGGTTGGCAACCCAAAGCAGGCTGCTGAGCAAGGGCCAGTGGTATTGCTGGTGGTCGAACGTGACGCCATCTCGCTCGAAAGTCGCTCGATTTTCTTGCACCTCGATCGTCGCCGTTAGCACTCGCTGGGAAATTGCCGTGGCATCGTAACCATCAGCGGCCGCCGCCGCGTCATTCCAACTGTCATAAGGGCCCACGTAACGCATGCGATAACCGCGCATGCCTGCCCACCAGTTTAGGATGATTGGAGGCACAAGTGATTTTATTTGCTGTCTAAACTGACTCATGTTGGAAGCGTAAATCAGCGGTGCCGCGATGTACATTAGCGATAGCCAAATTTGAGTGCAATGTTTCGATGGAATCGTTAGGCTTTCGACAAATTCGAATCGAAAAAGCCGATGCCAGACAACGATAACTTTGTTGCTAATTTAATTCGCCACGTCGAATCAGATGAAAGTATCGATTTGCCTAGTATTGAGCAGGTAGTTGTTGCGGCCGTAAATCTGAGAGAGGGTCAGGCCGATGGTCAGCCAAAAAATAGAGTGGCTGATTTTCGAGTATCCGCTACAAACGGCAAGCAGTATCACCTATCTGTTCGTGCGGTGACGACAGAGTACCCAATTGACAAGATTGATTGTTTGGAAGACAGCTTCTCTAGCGCCCCGGTCCACTGCATCATTGTCTATTTGGTGGATGGAAGCTCTCTGCTAGACGCTAACACTTTGTTAGACAGTACCGTTGAAGTTGAAGTGTTACCGCAGCGTTATGTGCTGGCCAACTGTTGGCTGAGTGTCACTCATGTGTATTGGGGCAAAGACCATCCATTCACAGATGTCACTTTACGACCGCGTCCGTTATTGCCTGATGCCCAACTCAACTTACTTGAAGGGGGGACGCGTGGTGAGAAGTCCGACTTTCTGATCTCGGTTATCACCATTGTTTACAACGGAGATGAATTGTTGGAGCAAACACTGCAAGCCGTGATTCATCAGAAGACCGATGATATCGAGCACGTGATTGTCGACGGTGGTAGCAGCGACGGTACGCTTGCTCTGCTAAATCGCTATGGGGGCTATCTTGATTACTGGCGAAGCGAGCGCGACGATGGTCTGTATGATGCTTTAAACAAGGGAGTTTCTTTGTGCCGTGGCGTCTATGTCGGCGCTATTCACGCAAATGATTGTTACGCTTTTGATGCTTTGAAAAAAATTCGAGATGCCGTTCAAAACCGTCCGGACGCCGAGTTTGTTTATGGCGTGGTGAACAATATTGGAGATGATAGGGCGTGGCGACGCGGCCGCGAAATCATGAGCGGCTGGCAAATGGTCACGTTTGGTAACTTCAATCACCCCACCTGCTTCGTTAAGCGCTCAGTTTACGAACGCATAGGCAGTTTTAATCTTCACTACACAATAGCCGGGGATTATGATTTTGGCATTAGATGCTGGAACGCGGGCGTGAAGTTTTGTTATGTGGATGAACTGATTTCGCACTTTCGCCTGGGTGGCACCAGTTCAAATTTATTTAGAAATCAATGGCAACGGCATCATATTCGCATCGCCAACGGGGTGACGAATCTCTATTCTCTAGTCGTTTTTGGCCTCGTATTGGCTAATTACTCGATTAAACGACCGATTCGTTGGTCTCTCGATCAGCTGGTGCGGTTTCGATGAAGCAACTTTTGATTCTGACGCCAGAACCTATCCAGGGGGCTAGTTCTCGATTACGAGCGATTGATCTAATACCTTTCTGGTCGAAAAAAATGAAGGTTCGGCATCTCGCATTCCTCTCGCCAAGAAGCTACCAGCTGAAAGATAGGCCTGGCCGACTGTTGTCAAAAGTCGTTAGTGTTCTGTTCGATAGCATCAGGTTCACGGTACTTTTCCCCTATTGTTTGTACACGGCGGATGTCGTGTTGGTTCATCGAAATGTTGCACCGATCGGGCCGCCGATTTTCGAATGGCTGGCAAAGACTTTCAGCGATAAATTCATTTATGACTTTGATGATGCAATTTATCTCAATCCCGCAACCGCTCGTAATCGCTGGCTGGGTCCACTGAAAATGAATGCCTTTCGCACCCGTTGGCTCACTAGGTCTGCAGATATCGTCGTCGTCGGGAATCAGCATCTGGCCAGCTATGCAAAGCAATTTAATGATCAGGTCCTTGTTGTGCCAACCGGGCTCGATGTTACATCCTATGTGGCACCGGACAGCAAAGAGGGCGTGGTTGTGATCGGTTGGATTGGCGGCCCCGGCACTGCTGTCTTTGTTCAGCAAATAATCCCTGTGCTGGTGCAGATTCTAAATGAGCACCCCGCTGTGGAGGTTCATCTTGTGGGTGATGATTTTGGTGATTGTCATGCCCGTCTAAAATCAGTTGTCTGGACGTTGGACTCTGAATTAGCTTGCATGCAAGCCTTTAGCATCGGGATAAATCCGTTACAAAATAACGCCTTCACTCTGGGTAAGTGTGGCTTTAAAGTCATCCAGTACCATGCGCTAGGTATTCCGGCAATTTCCTCACCTGTAGGGGTTTGCGAGGAACAAATTGAAGTTGCCGTTAATGGGTATTTCGCCACCAGCGATCTTGATTGGTATGAGGCGCTGAGTCTTCTGGTGAGTGATGAAGCTCTGCGCTTGAGTATGGGCAAAGCTGCCAAAGCGAGTGCTGAGCATTATCAGCGCGAAGGCATTGCGCAGCAGGTTCTAGAACAAGCGCTACTCTCTTAGGTGGCAGCCTAGGCCGCTGCAGTCGGGCGGTATTAGCCTTATGCGAGGAAAACGAAACGTCTAGGTCACAATAACGGGTGGTTCGTTCGGAACAGAATTCAAAAATGCTTCATCCGGCGTCGCTAGAATCGCTTTGTAAACGACTTCCGGGTAGTCCATGTGAGGCCCAGCTGCATCAGGACCTGGCTGTTCCACGGTCCCTTGGTGGTCGGCGAAACTGGCTGGGTTTTTAAATTGCGCTAGCGCTTCTGGCGAAATACCCAGCAAATCTACGACTTCTGGATCGATCCAGGCTTGGTTATCAATCGGCC
>JBNMQM010000116.1:0-8349 GCA_051278195.1 Candidatus Azotimanducaceae bacterium | reverse complement strand
TTCCCGAAGGAAAGGGACACGTGGAACCGGCCTCTGATTGGTTAGAAAATTCAGCCCGGTTCAATTTAGAAAAACAGCAGCTTACAGAATACTTTGCAGGAGAGCGCCGTGAGTTTGATCTGGTGCTGGCGCCCACGGGCACTGATTTTCAGCGTGCGGTTTTAGTCGCTTTGCAAGAAATTGCCTATGGGCGCACCTGTTGTTATCGAGATATAGCCGAACGGATTGGCAAACCAAAGGCAGTCCGTGCTGTCGGTGCGGCGAACGGTCGAAACCCAATTCCCATTGTGATTCCTTGTCATCGAGTGATTGGTGCCGACGGTAGTCTGACTGGATTTGGTGGCGGACTCGCAGCAAAGTCCTGGCTGCTCAATCACGAAGGTAGTTTGCCTGCAGGTACGCAGGCAAGTACTTACCAAAGTGCGCATGAAAATACTTTCAAAAGCGCTCAGAAAACACTGTTTTAGTCTGGGTCACAGATTGAAGCAAAAACTTGAAAGTAGTCAGGGAAAGTTTTTGCGGTTACTTCTGGATGATTAATCGTGATTTCCGCATCGCCTAAACTGGCAAGAGAAAAAGCCATTGCGACTCGATGATCACCATAGGTGTCGATGGTAGCAGGCTGCATCTGTTCTGGCGGTTCAATAATAATGTAGTCATCGCCCGTTTCTACCCTAGCGCCTAGCTTTCGCAACTCGGTAGACATGGCGTGCATGCGATCTGTTTCTTTCACTCGCCAGTTGTAGATGTTTCGAATGGTGGTCGTTCCCTCGGCAAACAACGCCATAGTTGCGATCGTCATCGCAGCGTCAGGAATATGATTAAGATCCATGTCGATTGCTTTGAGTGGAGCGCCTTCCACCTCAACCCAGGTGTCACCGCGCTGAACCTTTGCGCCCATGGCTTCGATGACTTCTAGAAAATCGATGTCTCCTTGAACGCTATCTTTGCCAATACCGTTGACCTTGATAGTGCCACCTTTAATCGCAGCAGCGGCAAAGAAGTACGATGCGGAAGAAGCATCGCCCTCTATCAAATATTGGCCGGGTGATTGGTATGTCTGTCGGCCTGCAATCTGATAACTCTGATAGTTATTGTGGCTGGCTTTAACGCCAAAGCGGTCCATGATATCCAGTGTTAGATCGAGATAGGGTTTTGAAACCTGCTCGCCTATGACGGTTACCTCGCTGTCGTTGTTCGCCAGTGGCAGTGCCATCAAAAGAGCGGTCAAATACTGACTAGAAATATCGCCGCGCACGGAGACCTTACCGCCTTTAATTTTGCCACCTTTGACTCGAATGGGCGGGCAGTCCGGTTTGCCAAGATATTCAATCTGAGCACCTAGTTGCGTCAATGCTTCTACCAGATGATGAATCGGGCGCTCACGCATGTACTCGTCGCCATCGATGGTAAAGGTACCGGAGATCATAGCTAACATACCTGTAAGGGGGCGAATCGCCGTGCCAGCATTACCCAACATGAACCGGGTGTCATTGGGAGGCGCGAAGAGGCCATCGTTGCCACGGACGGTGCAGGTTTGGTAGTCCTCTGATAACGTGATGGCGATGCCCAATTGGCGAAGCGCGTCTACCATACGTTCGGTATCTTCACTCTTGAGAAGGTTGATGAGCGTTGTTTCATCTGGGCATAAAGCTGCTAGAAGGAGTGCGCGATTTGACAGGCTCTTTGATCCCGGAAGATTGATTTCGCCGCCGACTGTTCGTACAGATTTTAAAGTGAGTGGATCCATGTTACTTGTCTCAGTAGATCAGGGGTGGTGATGTGTCGGGCTCCAGGCGATTAAGAAACGCCGCGATATCCTTATCGACCTCCCGAATTGGTGGTTTTCCTGGTTCCTCTAAGAGTATTCGACCGGTTGCATTGTCGATGCTTAGAAATAACTCCGAGTCTTCTTCTGTGGTAGCAAAAAAAACGGTAAACGGCTGCTTACTGCGCATTTTCATGAATAGATGCCCGACCAGGTTCTCGACCAGTCGCTCGAAATCCTCTTCATTCCATAATTGAATGAGACTTAAAGGACCTTCATCAGTTTTACCCTGCAGTGATCCTGACCAAAAACTACTGTAGAAATGCTGAATGTCCGGGTGGATAGGTATTTCTGCAGCATTAGCCAGGCCTGCAAAGCTTAAGGTTGTCGTCTGCTCAATTGGCCTCCAATGAGATTGCTCGCCAATGGTTTCGAGTTCGCAGGCTGAGCGCCACTCGGGGTCTGCCTCGTGTGAGAAATAATTGTTGTTGGTGGTGTCCAGGGATCGGCGAATAAAATCGCTGAGAGCAGGTTTAACTGTGTTCATGTTGATGTGGCGTTAATATTTACTGCGCAGTATACCGTTTTCGGAAGATTTTTTACGGTCTGTCCTGTCAGTCTGGCGGCGGCTTCTGTTGTTCCTGTTGTTCGGGCCGAGTTCTACCTCGGAGCAATTTGCGAATCAATTGCTTGCGATCTTCTTTGTTGAGGTTTTTCATCGCCAAAAGCATTTGATCGTGCATATGGGACTGAACAGAATCGCCTTGCTCACGAAGTTCTTTGAAGCCTGTTCTTGCAGCTTCTTCGTCAAAAGGCTCTTTCAGTATCACTCGAACCAGCTGGCGTTGCTTTTGTCTCATAGCCTGGTGTAATTCACGCCCTTCGGATTTGAATTCACGGAACTGTTTGCGCATTTGTATTCGCTGTTCTGGAGCGATGTTTTCCAATATTCCCCCCAGGTGGGCCGGGAATCGTGGCTCCGGACCGCCACGCAGGAAGTGCCCCATCACGGCGCCGACGACCAGCAGATTTAACGTCACGGAAATGACGAGAGCTATGAGCGTGGATCGGTTACTCATCTTGGATTTCCAGGGTTGAAAGGTCTGCTACTAGACCGGTGAATGAAAGCTCTTCTTCTAGTGTGTACTGCTCATCGATATCGACGTTCAAACCAATCGAAAGTCCGACAATAATGGGTAGGCATGCAACTAATGCCGGGCGCCAGAGCGCTTCGCCGGGTATGAGCCAATGGATTAGGCGATCTAAAAAATATTGCTTACCTACCGTCGCCGCCAGAATGCGCTCTGTGAGTGCTGCTAGATGGTGGTCTGCTGGCGTAAGCTGATCGAGGGCATTATCCAGAACGTTAGTTTCTAAAAGGCTTGTTTGCCATTCGGGGTTCGATTCGAGCGCGTTTTTGGCGAGTGAGCGATGCTCGATTGGCCAGTGTTCAAAATCGGCACCGTAACAGGCCAACAGGTGGTCAAATTCTGTTTTGTTCATAGGCTCTGCTCCCTTAGATTATTCTTCAATGTCCGTCTTGCTCGAGACAGCAATGATTCGAGCGCATCAATGGTGATATCAAGAATCACCGCTGTCTGTCTGTTTGAAAGTCCCTGGTAGTGGCACAGAATCAACGCGCTACGCTGCCGTTCCGGTAGTTTGCCAATGAGAGATTTCATGACTTCATTCTTTTGCTCCTGTCCCAGTTCGGTTTCTAGGGGTTGGCTCTCGGGCTCATCTAATTCATCGAGTCCTGTAAGCCGCGAATGCTTGCGAAAGAAGTCCATGCATAAGTTGTGTGCGATTTGGTGTAACCAAGTACTCAATTTCGCACGGCTCGAATCAAAAGTGGCCGATTTTTGCCAGAATCTTATAAAAACTTCCTGCGCAATATCAGCCGCTTCAGTTGGATTACCTAGCATGCGGCTGGCGTAACGATGGATGACGGGTAAATTTTGCTGCAACAACACTTGGAAGGCTGCGCCGTCACCGCCCTGGACCCGGGCGATGAGTGCGGCTTCTTGATCAGATGCGTCTGCTGTCAATGGTTATCCGGGCTATTGTTCGCCGAGACGATCGTCATGCCTTTTGTCGCCACGCCCTTTGCCGTCGCGTCCTTTACCCCCAAAACCAGGTCGCTTAAGTTCTTCGGGCGATAAAAATCCATCCTGATTCTGGTCCAAACGATAGAACGCGGTTTCTCGAGCTTCATCCTTTGTCACCACGCCATCCTCGTTGAGGTCCATTTTTTCAAAACGTCGATTGGCTTTCTCAGCCATTTCAGCATTTTTCTCTGCGACATGTTGAGCGACTTCAGCCTGGGTGACTTCACCATTACCATCGAGATCAGCCCGCGGTCCTCTGTTCTTACCCGGCTGCTTGAACTCGTTAAAGGATATATAGCTGTCGCCATCAGCATCCATACGGTCAAACATGCGTTTCCCTTGGCCGTTGGGCCCGGCCAGACTAGTGCTACTGATGGCTAGAAGCATTGTGGCTAAAGCGATTTTTCGAAATTTCATCTCTGTCGTCTCCGTCAATTGGAATAGGTATAACTGCTACGGAGCAGCATTAGAAACCCGTCGATTAAAAAGTCGGTTTTATGACCACCATGATCAAAATTGGGATTACGATTACCAGGGCCGTTTCATTATAGATACGAAAAAACAGTGAGCTTTGGATAACTTGATCTTGCTGCATCTTGCGTACGTAGCGCATCGATTGGTAATGGTACATCAGCAGCAGCCCAACGAAGGCGAGCTTAATCCAGAGCCAGGTGCCACTGAAGCCGTAACCTAACCAAAGCCAAAAGCCTAACCCCATTGCGAGGAGCGCCATCAGAGACGAAAACCGGAATAGCTTATGTCCCATAATAACGAGTCTTCTCGTGTCCTCAGCATTGGCTTTTCCCTCGACGTAATGGACTAAAATTCGAGGTAGATAGAAGAGACCTGCCATCCAGGCCATTACGAACAGAATATGAAATACTTTGATCCACAGCATCAGACGATATCCACCGCGCCGCCATCGACTCTGATGTTTTGCGCAGTCATAAAGCTTGCGGCTGCGCTGCAAAGAAAGATGACGATGTTGGCAACCTCTTCTCGGGTTGCAATTCTTCCAATTAAATTGGGGCTGTAGTGTTCCGTGATTTGGCTTTCGACCTCATCCCAGGTGTCCCCCCAACCGGATTGTTTGGCCTTCTCCAAGTAATAGGCTTCTACTTCCGGTGTCCTAATCAGCCCTGGAGAAACCAAGTTTACTGTAATGCCCGTGCTCTTGAGTTCTTTAGCGAGACTTACCGTCAGGTTTGCCATCGCGCCTTTAGAGGCGTAGTAGTGAGGCATTCTGCTGTTAGGTCGAGTGGAACCAATAGTGCCAAGATTAACGATTCGACCAAACTTCTGCTGACGCATGTGTGGCATCAGCAGATTCGCCATTCGGACCGCTGAGAGTGTATTTTTTTGGTAGGCATCCACCCAATCATCGGCGCTGAGCGAAGTCCATGAGCCGGCCACTGCAGTCCCGTAGTTGTTCACTAAAATATCGGGTTTTGCGTTTAGGGATGCTAACTGACGGGCAACCTGTTCTGCCCCAGCATCATTCGTGATGTCGCCATCCACTGCGGTCGCATTGGTCATGTTCTTTGCAGCGTCCTTTGACGCGCCTGGCTCGAGGCTATGTAAAATAACCTGTGCGCCTTCATTGGCCAGTTGGCTCGCAATGATGAACCCTGTGCCGCGATTGCTGCCGGTCACGAGAGCTGTCTTTCCAACTAAATCGAGTTGCATATTTCAGTAATCTGATGCCTGTCGGACGATAATAGGCTAGTTTGTTCTTTTGATCATCCATAGACGCATTTATGGGCGAAGCCATATATGGCTAGACCCACGTATGGTCTATGGATATGTGGGTAGATCAGTATCTGGATAAAGTTGTATGGAGCAGTGGGTATTTTTAGTTCTGGTCGCAATCGGGGCGTTGGTGCAAACCATAGCTGGATTCGCCATGGGTCTTATCATTATGGGCGGCGTTGCGTTGTTTGGCCTTGTTGATATCAGTGTTGCGGCGGCTGTTGTGAGTTTTATTGGCCTGTTAAATGCGGCGATTGCCTTACGTCGTACCTACCAATTCGTTGATCGTGCATTGCTACAACCAATTGCGCTTGGGATGGCGCCCTTAATCATCGTCGGCGTGTTATTACTTGGTTACTGGTCCGACACGAATCATGGGCTTTTAAAAACAGCGTTAGGCGTCATGATCGTGTTTGCCGGAATCATGCTGATGCTGAAGCCTAACCCATATGCTGATCGTTCAGAGACTGGTAGCAGCTTATTGATTGGTTGTACCGCTGGAATAATGGGAGGGCTTTATGCTGCCGGCGGTCCACCGATAGCCTATTACCTGTATCGGCAGCCGCTAGCGATCCAGACGGTTAGGGCGACGCTGTTAGCCATCATCGCATTTGCGACCCTGTTCAGGTCTGGCGTCGCGGCCTGGCAAGGTCATATTACCGTGCATGTTTTGTCGCTGGCGGCGCTGGCTATTCCGGTTGTGCTTGTCATGACGATGGTAGGGACTAAACTTTTGCCAGTGGTGCCCGAGTTGATGGTCCGGCGAGTTGCATTTGTCCTATTGATTTTGATGGGGGTTTCACTCGTCGCAAATGGCCTGATTTAGTTTTTTTCTAACTTTCTTTCCAACCAAGCAGTATCGTGAAATCGGCCGAACTTGTGGCCCACTTCATTGAGTATGCCGATCTGAACGAACCCTAACTGTCGGTGTAGGCCCAGACTTGCCTCGTTTGGCAGGGCAATAATGCCATAGGCTCGATGTACGCCCAGATCTGCAAGATTGTTCAGCAGAGCCCGGTATAGTAAGGATCCAAGCCCCTCTCCGCTTGCGCCGGGGCGGAGGTAGATGGTGGTTTCTACTGAAGAATTGTAGGCCGGTCTTGGGCGAAGCTTCGAACTTGAGGCATAGCCAAGTATTTCGTTGCTGCGCTTCGCGACCAGACACTGATGAATTGATGCCGGTTCAAATTGTTCCAGCCATGTCTGCCTTTCTGCGGGCGAAAAAGGCAAGGTGTCGAAAGTGATAGCAGTATTCAGGACATAGTGATTGTAGATTTCAGTTAACGCCGGCAAGTCTGCGAGTCCAGCGAAATTGAGTTGAATTTCAGTCGAAGTCATGTGACCCATCCCTGCCTTTCGCTGTAATATATGCCAAATTATTTATGCCTTACTTAATGAGTAAATTTGACGACATTCGGCCTTATCACGACGACGAGGTCAAGGCGGTCATCCAGAGTTTGATGACCGATACTGAGTTTCTGGACTTTCTAGGCAAGTACCATTCACCACGACTGAGCCGTTTTGTGGCGCCACTGGTTCGAATAGTGACGCGCTCTGTGTTGCGCCGATCGCTTGGCAATGTGAGCACGATTCGAGGATTCCAAGAAGTCATCTCTGACTACGCCAAGCGAATCGTCACTGAAACCATGAGTCAGTTTGTGTTTGAAGGTCTTGAGGGACTGGACGCTGATAAAGCCTATTTGTTTGTCGGCAATCATCGCGACATTGCTGGTGATTCAATGCTGGTGGATTATGCGCTGTGGTTGTCAGGACGCGACACCGTGCGTATTGCTGTTGGCGACAATCTTATTCAGCGCGAATTTGCGACAAGTTTGATGAAACTCAATAAGAGCTTTTTTATTCGTCGCTCGGAAGAGGGTGCAAAGAAAGTTTATGCGGCGCTACTCCAGTCTTCCCAGTACATACACCAATCGATTGCAGAAGGCGCATCGGTGTGGATCGCTCAGTCAGAAGGGCGTGCGAAAAATGGACTCGACGTCACAGACCCGGCTATCATCAAAATGTTTGCGTTGGCCGAGCGTAAAGCACCCTTGAAAGAAATTATTGAGCACCTTTCAATTGTGCCGGTATCAATTAGCTATGAATACGATCCCTGCGACTATCTGAAGGCTAAAGAGTTGTCCGCTATCGATGAGTGTGGCGAGTACAAAAAACCTGACGGAGAAGACTTGCTGAGCCTTGTGAAGGGTCTCGGTGAATACAAGGGCAAAGTCTATTTGCGGTTCGGTCACCTGCTTGAAGGTGACTTTGAGTCACCAGAAGAAATTGCGAACGAACTGGATCACCAGTTACTCAACAATTATCAGCTTTATGATGTCAACTATTGGGCATTGCAGCAGCTTTCAGCAAATTCAGCTGAAGAAGATGATGGAGATTATCTGAGTACCTGGCGAGCACTCAGAGGAACGATTCAATTGAAAGACACTGCGCCATTCGAAACTAGACTGGCAAACTGCCCTGAAGCCCATCGTCGAAAGTGGCTAGAGATGTATGCTAATCCTGTGGTGAATAAGTACCGCAGTAAGTCGTCGAGACTGACTCCCGTCTAGAAGCCTAATTAACGAAAGCGCCTCAATAAAGCGCCTCAATAAAGCGCCTCAATAAAGTTCAATGGCGGGTTCCTGTAATCTTGAAGCCTGCTCTCTTAATTCTAGGATATGGTCTGACCAATAACGTAAGCCATTGAAAAAGGGGAATGCTCTA
>JBNMQM010000115.1:0-8445 GCA_051278195.1 Candidatus Azotimanducaceae bacterium | reverse complement strand
TTGTAGTTCTGTCCAGCAATTTGATGTTCCAGTCGCTCTCAAGTTTCTTAACGCTCTTTGTGATTGCTGAATGGGTTAGCCCGAGCTCGTCGGCGGCTTTCGAAAAACTCCGATAGCGGCACACAGCTTGAAAATGTTTTAAAAGACGCAGATTAATAGACATGTTCCATTTTGTAACAAACAAGGTCCTATTAATCAATTGTTTTCATTAGTTCATATGGGTCAAATAGGTATCAACAGTTTGTTTTCTCTATTTCATAGACAGCAGGACGATCAAGATGCCCCTCGAAGAATTTATCAAGATAAATGCAACTGAAATCGCACTGCCATTATTCTTTTCACTCATTTTCCTAGAAGCTGTGGCTGTTCGTTATCTTGTTACCACGGGTGAGAATGACCTTAAGGACAGCTTGACCTGCTTGTTCATGGGGATATCCAGTACGTTTATTAATGGAACTGCGGCTTTCATTTCACTGGGCTTATTGTTTTGGGTAGCGCAATTTCAGATATACCAAATCCCCTTAAGTGTCGGTGCCATCGTTCTGTGTTTTATTCTCGATGATTTTCGATACTACTGGCACCACCGCTTTGCACATCGATGCCGTTGGTTTTGGGCTATGCATGTAGTGCATCATTCCAGTCAGCAATATTCTCTTTCTGTCGCTTTCAGGCAAGCCTGGACCAAACATTTCAAAGGCATCATCGTGCTAAAAGTGCCTTTGGTCTTGATAGGATTTGACCCTATTCTTGTTATCTTTTGTGGATTTTTGATTGGCTTCTATCAATTTTGGATCCATACGGAAGTGATACAAAAAATGCCCACTTGGTTTGAAACCATTTTTAATACGCCCTCGCATCACCGTGTCCATCATGGTCGAAATCCAAAGTATCTTGATGCTAATTACGGTGGGACTTTCATTATATGGGACAGGATATTTGGCACTTTGGTAGAAGAAGACATAGATGATCGGCCAGAATATGGATTGGTCACCAATATCAATACTTATAATCCTTTGAGAATTGCTTTCCATGAATATATTTCAATTTTCAATGACTTTAAGACGAGTAATATTTCTTTGAAGTCGCGCCTACTGTATTTGTTAGCGCCACCGGGTTGGAGTCACGATGGTTCACGAATGTCATCTGATGAACTTAAAGCTCAAGCTTTGATGATGGATGCTGAACTCCTTAGTAAGCCCGCTCTATGATGGGTACTAACTACGCATTAAGTGAAGCGGTGTTGTTGGCTATCGCCTGCTGGGCAACTATCGAACTATGTCGCAAGTCTCAGTTTACCGCTGCGGCTGCTGCCTTTTTGTTTGGTCTTGCAGCAGCGATTGGAACCTTGCGTTTTGCCACGGGTGCTGTGACGCAACTGGCTACATTCCACCAAACTATATCGCAATTAGGAGGAATAATTGGCTTGGGTTTGTTCGCTATTTGTTTTTTTCGTCTCTCAAGCCTTGGGCCTTTAAACAAGCCAGTCCCAGAAATTATAGGGCTTGCAACAGCACTCTTTACTATTACTGCCTTTGTACTACCAGGGTTTTCGCCGATATTTGTGATCATTCTGTCACTGATCGGCATACTCAGTGTGTTTTTACTGGAAGAAAAAAATAGTTGGCAACAGCTTGGACCTGCTGCCGTGTATGGAATATTTCTTGCCAACCTGCTGCTTATACGTAAAGCCCCTTGGGTTGATCCTGTTGTTAGCTGGCACGCTTTTCATCTTGTACTTGCCATCTGGTTAATGCTGACGACGCGCCTGATATTGAACCATATTAGTGAAAGCAAGCTGAAAGAAAATAGCGCCTTTGATTCATGACTCAACATATGGGATTTGTCTAATCAATAATAAGGTTTGGGGTCAGAGTGGTTACTCTGACCCCATCTTTTCTACTAACGAATCAGTCTTCAGCCAAGAATCTCCAAGGCGCCATAGTCGTCAAATACTGCCATTAATCGCGATACCTCCTCAGCTGCCTCGTCGATAGATCGAACGCCAGTAGCAAGAGACACTAGGGCGACACCCGTCATGCCGAGCGCGCAAAGTTTGATATCACGGTCAAAGATTTCCGGTGGATAAACAATACCCAAACTGATGAGTGTCTCGTTGTATGCGTCAAAAAGCGCGCCCTGGTGCGCACGGCGAAACTCGGTCGGCCAGTCAAGGGCCGTCATGTACATAAGATCCCAAGCGGGCGGGTTAACGCACCATTGCGGAAAATCCAGCATCTTCACCGTCGCTGATAGACCTTCGCGGAACATGAAATTCCAAAGGCCGGCGTCCCCATGATTGATGCACATTGGCCCACCGTTCCTCACACGGGCTAAACACAAAGATGGTAATTGTTTTATCACTTCTCCAATCTTCTCGATTGCAGCCAGATCGACTAGATGATTGGACATCTTGATTTTCGCGAAACCAGCTTCTATAAGGACTATGATGCTGTCGAGAAACTCATGGTTCCACTGGTATTCAAACCTTCCTGTGCCAATCGACGGATGGTTCCAGTGCCACGCATGCAGCCGAGCCAGAGAGCGAAGGGCCTGTTCATAATGAACAAGGTGCTGTGCATTCGCCCCTTGATAGAAGAAATCGGCCGGCACCTTCTCCATGAGCACGAGAGCGAGATTCTTATCTTCGAGCCAGGCAGTGCCATAGCATTGAGCGATCGGCAAGCCTGCATCCCGCGCAAGTTCATAAAAAAGAATTTCCTGCCTGGCCTGCCCCGCTGTATCACGTCCTACTTTTAGCATTAGGTGGCGTGGCACTGCGATCTCGGCGTCCTCCGCAGAAGTGACTTCAATATCGATGTGCCACGCATTTCTGCTGGCGCCGTCTTCTAGATATGGCATCTGGGCGAGGCCTGCACTTACAGTAGATATCGTCGGCCGCGTGGTTTTGTAGTGTTGCTCGATCATGCTGTTCAGAGAGTCAGCAGTAGCGAAACGCAGAAGATTTTCCACCTCACTCATTTTGACAGGCTGGCAATTCGACATACTCGAGAATTGGCTGGCAGATAACACTCAGTTAAGCGGCGAAGCGGTCCGACGTTTCGGCTCTGTGGATCAAAATGTGATTCACATTTTGATCGGAGCGGTCGGCAGCCGTTGCTGTTCAAGTGAATGTTAGACGTCCACCTGCTCATTCGCGACATAACTATCGACAAGGTCTGAGAACTCCTTCGTAAACCCAAAACTATTGTTTGTCCACCACGGCAGAAAGGCCGGTATTTTAACCGTACCCCTAAGCGAACCTTCGTATCTTTGCCAAGACGCATCAAGAACCACACCTTCTGATCGCTGGTAGTAAGCTGTTTCCCAAATTCGAAGCACCGAAGTAATCAAGAACTCCCACCGAGTGTACTCGACGGGCGTTAGGTCAATTTTTCATTTCTAACCGCCGTGAAAATTTCCGCAAGATCTGAGTTGTCGGCGATTAGAGCGTTGACCTGGTTCAAAGCGTCAGTAGTCGCCTGGAAAGACGAAGTGCTGATTGATTTAGTATTCTGGCGCACCTGTGTTGCCAGATAGATCAAAGTAACGATTACTCCAGCTGCGCCAACCAATTCTGCAACCGCGCCGACGGCATCCCAATTCATGTGGCGTCTAACAACATGATAGACCGCACATTTTCGGGTCTAATCTGGTGTTTATTCCGAAAACTAATTCTCATCAAGCTGTTACACCTCTTCGTTCCTTCTTTCGAACATTTGTGAGCGGTTGGTTGGCCTCAGATTAACGCATTTATGCAGTAGTTACAGATCTATAGACGCAATATCGCGGCATATGCTTGCAGAAAACCACAAAGCTAAATTTCTAAGGTGGTGCTGAACGTGCTAGCGGAACGCCGCTTGCGACTACACCAGACCGTTAGAACCAAATATTCTGATTTCCGTCCAGCTCTGTTCCGCTGTTAGCTTTCACTGACTATCGGACGCCAACCACAAAAGCGCATCATCGGATAACGATTCTTTGGCAACTCGATCATAGGTGGCTAGTTCATCGCTGGTGAGAACATCACGCCAACGGCCATTCGTACCTTTAAAAATAAAGCCCTGAATACCGCCTTCAAAGATATCGAACTCTCCCACCATCTCTGGATGATTACGCATGTATTCAAAGGAACAACGATCGGCAACCTGTTCCAACTCGTCAGCCGTAAGGCTAATTTCTAGATAGTCAGCAATGCGCTGGATTTCTCCCGGCAGATCTTTCTTTAAGTCGGCATAGTGGACAAACAAAACATTGTCTTGATGTCGCCGAGACCAGTAGCTGGCCACCATCTTGAAGAAGGATTCGTCCGCGTGCACCCACTCCTGAAAAAACCCATGGGGATCACCATCATAAACGCCACGAGGTTCGTTCTCTTGACTGACAGGCGGTCGCATATGTTCGGGCAGCCTCATTCGCTCTTTGTGATTACACATCGACATAAAGGCATCGCGACCATCGCGACCCACAAATATGTATTTGGCATCGCCGAACCAAGGAACGCCGTCTGCGGGCGAATGGCTTTTCATCACACGCCTATGATCTTGCGCCTCCAGAGTCTGATACATCTCATCCTCATCACGGAACTTGGCTTCTATCCACGGCGAGGCTTGCATGACACTGGTCGGAAAATCGCCATGGGCATGTATCAGGTTAAAAACGATAGTCTGCGTCCAGGTAGTACCGCACTTTGCTGGAGTGCAGACGAAGATGTCATCTGGCCGAGGACTAAACCGTTTCCAACGGGCGCTATCAAAGATGCGGCTATTGTAGGGCGTTAGTGCACTAAACTTTGCTTCATCCATGTGCAGTTCCGAGCTTGAATTGTGGTTGTAAGCCTTACTTCGACGGCGAAAACTGCTGCAGCAGAGTAGAACTGTCTAGGTAGTCCATCAATTTGAAATAGCGTGGAAATGATTCTTTTACCAGCTCTATCGTCGCCTCATTGGGTGGCAGAATATTGCCCAGCCACCCAGAAAAACCCCAGAAAGTGAGACTGCAGTAGCCCATATCCCGCATCAGGTCATCCCGCGTGTAATCACTAACTCGCTGAGACAGGTGGAAGTAGTATTCGTGAATCAGTTGTTCCAGATGTTGCTCTTGGTCGGCCACTGTTAGGGAATTCACAAAGAAATATAGCAGATCGTAAGCCGCAGGACCGCGGCAACACAGCTGCCAGTCGTAGAACCGTACGGGCTGTTCGTGACCATCCTCGAAAGCAACATTGCGGATATGGGCATCACCGTGCATCAGCGTGCAGGGACCCGAGGATAGATGCGCACATACATCACCATAAGCTGCCGCGCCAGCGTCCCAGTTGGCAAGAAAACCTGGATGATCAATGTAATCGCTGAAGTTCTCTTTCATCAGCGGCATACCAGATTCGATCAGCGGTGCATTTGAGTCGCGCCAATCTTTTATATCCCGAAGCCAGTCATTTTTCAGAGTACTCGCCTCCCAGTGATCGGCATGCATATCCGCTAAGGCGCGCATGACAACCTTACAGTCATCGAAGGAGGCGCCATCAGTCTGTTTCACAAACCGGAGGTCTTTAAGATCTTCCATCGCTAGCAAGAACTCACCCGCTGCTGGATTCACCACACTGAAGTAATGCCGCGGCGCACGTCCAACGCCCTTGTCTGCCATATTAAGATAGAAACCGGCTTCCGTGGCGTAGGCGCCAAGCTGGCTACCATTGCTGAAGCTCTCGGCGTCGCTCGGGGGGAATTTAAGGATCAAGCTAGCGGGCAATGCAGCATCGTTGCTGTCGAAGGTTATGGTTACCCGACAAACAACCCCTAGATAACCGAGATCACCCATGGATGCATCGATATCCATAGCCGTTAGGTTTGAATTTGGGAACGGTACTTTCAGCGATTCTTTCAGCCAGTCAAACGAGATTTCTGAAACCTTCCTGGGTGATACTGACATGAGATCCCCTTTTAGTTTTTTAATCAAAGTATCAGAGAACGCGAGAAAGAGAAAGAGACAGAAAAGAGACAGGCGTGACGTAAACCCAACTCGCTCGAGACAACTTGAGAGACCACATCGCCAATCAGAACCCTTAAAGTAAAGCTCTCAAAGCACTGTTGTCAGAAATTCGAATTGAGAGTAAGTTATTGGAAATTGCATCAAACCAATCAGGGCAATAACCCATGTCAAATTTCATAGCAGATCGAAACAACGTTTGTACTTCAACGAATCTGGATATGAAATTCTATGCAATCAATTCTTCAACGCCTAGTACGCCGTCAATATCGACAAAGTGATAGCAAGACCAAGCCCAAGCCCAAGATTGGCTACACGCTAGCAAGCAACAACGAAAACCTACCGCGACTGGATGCAGGTCTAGCCGATACGCTCAGCTTATCGTCGGCTTCACTTGACGACGTCGCGAACCCGCCATTACGCGGTCCACGACTTAGAAAGTTTTTTTCCTACTACCGTCATCACCTGGATGTATTAGCCGCTGACCTCGTTTGCGCCGTGCTCGTGGCAGCCACAACACTGGCTCTGCCGTTGTGTGCCAACTTCATATTGAAGCGACTGACGTCAACAACTGATCAGTCAATCTTGGTGAGTGAGATCTATGGCCTTGGCGGCGTCATGCTGCTACTGATTGGCGTGCAGGCCTTGAGCAGTATGTTTGTGGATTATAGAGGCCACGTGATGGGCGCTCAGATGGAAACTGCGATGCGCAAGGAAATGTTCGAGCACTACCACAAACTCTCTTTCAGTTTTTATGATCGCCAGCGCGTCGGGCAACTGATGTCCCGCATTTCGAACGATCTATTTGCCCTGTCCGAGTTGTATCACCACGGTCCGGAAGACATCGCAATTTCAGTCCTGAAGTCCCTCGGCGCCAGTCTCATCCTCTGGTACTTGGATCCGTTAATGACACTGGTCATTCTGGTCTCCGTGCCATTGGCCGTGTTTTACGCGCTGTTTTTTAACCATCGCATGGGAACAGCACAGCGACAAGGCAAGGAACGGATCGCCGCCATCAATGAACTTGTCGAGGATTCACTATCCGGCGTCCGCGTGGTTCGCGCCTTCAGCGGCGAGGCGCTTGAAATCAAACGGTTTGATCAAGAGAACAAAAATTTCTTGAATACGCGGCGACAGGGCTACCGAGCCGAAGCATTCTTTTCCGTTGGCCTTGGTACCTATACACAGTTGCTCACGCTGTTGGTGATCGTCTTCGGGACCGTCGCCATCTTGCAAGCCTCTATGTCCGTAGCTGATCTGATGACCTTTCTGTTATGCATTGCCATCCTGACGGACCCTATCGCCCGAGCAGCAAACTTCGCGAGGCTCTGGCAAGAAGGCATCACCGGGTTCCATCGCTTTATGGAAGTGATGGAGATGACGCCGGAAATCCAGGATTCATCAGATGCGCACGCGCTGGAAAATACTGCTGGTGCTGTTTCATTCAGAAATGTCAGCTTCCACTACTCAACTACATCGGAACTTGCGCTGTGTAATATATCGCTCGACATCCAGCCAGGGGAATTTGTGGCACTGGTGGGTCAATCGGGTGTTGGCAAAACCACTCTTTGCTCTTTGATTCCGCGGTTCTATGACGCGAAGTCGGGTGATGTTCTGGTCGATGGCCACAATGTTAAAGGCCTTACCCTCGACTCACTCCGACGCAATATTGGTGTCGTCCACCAGGACATATACCTGTTTGCCGGCACCGTCGCGGAGAACATCGCTTATGGCCGACCCGACGCAACCCGGGAAGAAATTATCGGCGCCGCCATCGAGGCCCAGGCGGACGAGTTCATCAGGTCGCTGCCGCAGGGCTACGATACGGATATAGGAGAACGCGGTGTGCAACTTTCAGGAGGCCAGAAGCAAAGGCTGACCATCGCCAGAACGTTTATCAAAGACCCAGCGATTCTAATCTTTGATGAGGCGACCAGCGCTCTCGACAGTGAAAGTGAACGGGCCGTGCAGGAAGCATTGCACCGCATAGCAGCAAACCGCACCACTATCGTGATCGCTCACAGACTATCTACCATCATGAAGGCCGATCGAATTCTTGTGCTCACCGAAGACGGTATTGTTGAACAAGGAACGCATACAGAACTGATGGCGGCCCAGGGAGCCTATTATGCCATGCATCGTGTCCATGTCAGTGTGTAGTTAAGAAAGTAGCTAGGAAAGTAGAGAAGGAAAGCCTCGCAGGAAAGTAGAGCGATGGCCAAGCAGAAGATATGGGGTCAAGATATGGGGTCAGAGTCGTTACACTGACCCCAAAAATCGAATAATAGGCGCGCAACGCGCGACCTTTTTGATCTGATTGTTATGTTTTGCTGTCCGCGGACAACATTATTGACTTAATTTGAAGGAACGAGTTTATTGCTATAAAGGCGGGTCGCGGTCAGAAGATCACTGTTGTACTCCTCGATCGAGTGGATTTTACCGTCCTCCATCTTGAAAATA
>JBNMQM010000114.1:0-8759 GCA_051278195.1 Candidatus Azotimanducaceae bacterium | reverse complement strand
CCCAAACCACATCAGACACCGATGGACGCGGCCAAACCCATGCTGCTTTGGCTGCAGGCCAGCACAGCGCTCGTTGCCGGGCTTTTTCTTCTGGTGGTGGCGAATCGGCAGCGCATCAACACCCAGAGTCTTGAGCTTACCCGTTTGAACGAAACCACCCAGTACGGCAGTGTGTCGCGGTTCCTCCACTGGATGACAGCCATCCTATTTATACTGATGGTACCAATGGGCATATTTGCGTCGATGATCCCTGAAGATGTCTGGTATCGAACGGAATACAATATTGTGCACAAAACGATTGGCTTCATTGTGCTGGGCCTGTTCGCTTTCAGGTTGATCTGGAATTTCAAATCAAAACGCCCAAGTCTAGAATCATCACTAAAGCCTATAGAGAGGAAATTAGCGCATGGGGCGCACATTGGGCTTTATCTATTATTGTTTCTAATTCCTTTAACGGGATACATGATGACAAGCTTGCATGGTTACCCCTCTTACTTTTTCTTTATCGAAATACCCTCAGTGCTGCCCGAGAGCGACGCCTATATCATCTGGGGCCTATTTCATAAATACATCCTGCAGTATTTGATTTACATCGTTCTGGGTGCTCATGTAATGGGTGTGTTAAAACATCACTTTATCGACAAGCACCATAACGCGATCAAACGAATGGTGTCATAACTCGCAAGGAGTATCCTCGTGTTAGCCATCGCCTTAAAACTTGCCGCGCCCATCATCCTCATCGTTGGGGGTATGCATCTAGTGCTCGGTGTACAGGCCGATGTTTTGCTTGGTGCCAAAATCGGCTTAGAAGTTTTGCGCGATCCGGTGCTAGACAGTCAAAATCGATTTTATGGCATCGTGTTTACCGTATACGGGTTCTTGCTGTTTCTCTGCGCCACCGATCTTGAAAAGTATCAAACGGTACTTCGTATTCTGTTGTGGGTCTTCTTTGCTGCGGGCTGTGCACGCCTCGTGTCTATCGCGACGCATGGCCTTCCTTCTGAGCTTGTGCTGATGTTGTTGGCCACAGAGCTCGTGTTACCTCCCATCTGCATCCTTTGGCTCAAGAAAGCGCTGGGGTAAACAAGCGGGCTAAAATCGCGACTAGAGCGGATGGCCGGGCGCGCTAATCGCTCAGCCAGAGTATGATGTGCCCTACGCAATAACTGTTCTACACCATGTTTAATCAATTCAAAAATTGGCGAGAAAACCGCGCTATTAAACAGATGGGCTTTACGACAGCGCAGTGGGAAGACGCTATTGCTGATTGGCCTGTCATGCAGCGCTTCCAAGGTATTGAACGCGAAGCCTTGCGCGACACCACCTTGCGTTTTCTTGCACGTAAAAGCTTTGTGCCCGGCAGCGGGTTTCAATTTACCGACGCCATGTGCCTGAAGATCGCCACAATGGCCTGCGTGCCGATACTGCATCTTGGCCTCGATTGGTACGACCGCTGGTACAGCATGATTCTCTATGAGGGAGATTTTAATCCCCAGCGCCCATATCGCAGTGCCGATGGCGTGGTGCATGACAAAGGACCAGGCCTAAGCGGTGAAGCGTGGCATCGTGGTCCGGTGATTTTATCCTGGGATGCAGTTGTTAAAACCGGCCCTCATGCTCGCCATGGTAAAGCCAGCAATGTGGTGATTCATGAACTGGCACACAAGCTTGATATGTTGCGCGACAGCGCCGATGGTGCTCCACCTATGCATCCTGACATGCAGCCCGGAGAGTGGCACGAGATCTTCACGGCGGCATGGCAGAGGTTAGGGAAAGATTCACACCATCAAAAATCATTGCCTCTAGATGAATACGCCCTGACGAACCCAGCAGAATTTTTTGCGGTGTGCAGCGAAACGTTTTTTGAAGCACCCGTTCATATGCAAGCCACAATGCCAGAGGTATACCGGTTGCTGTGTCAGTTCTATCGCCAGCAGCCCGCCTAGCAGTGGTTGTCAGCACTGGTTATCAGCAGTGCCTCTAACAAGATGTGAGTGGTAATCTATCCTCAAGTCGATCTATAAGTTGCTCGATATGAAAACAACACAAGCAGATCTAGTCACTCAACACCATCCCGATGCCATCAAAGCGCGTTTGCAGCGTCCGCCTAAAGTGAGCGTTCTGTCCGATGCTATTCTGGGCGGCATTGATGGCTGCGTCACTACTTTTGCGGTTGTCTCCGGCGCTATTGGCGCTAACTTTCCTGCCACAGTGGCGCTAGTGCTTGGCCTCGCGAATCTCTTGGCCGATGCGTTTAGCATGGCGATCAGCAACTTTGAATCCATGAAGGCGCAGCAAGATTTTCGCTCCAGCATTCGAGATGAAGAACAGCATCATGTTGATCAATATCCAGAAGGTGAGCGAGAAGAAATCCGGCAAATTTTCCAAAACAAGGGCTTTAGCGACGAGACGCTAGAAGTCGTGGTGGAAACCATCACCGCCAACGAACGGTTGTGGATCGACACCATGCTAACGGAAGAACACGGCATTCCTTTAACTGCCGCCAACCCATTTAAAGCCGCTGCTGCAACATTCACAGCGTTCATTGCTGTTGGCATTATGCCGCTGCTGCCTTTCCTCATTTCAGGGCTCGATAGAAATACCCAATTTATTTCGAGCGCGTGCATAGCCGCAGTCATGTTCTTTTCAATCGGCTCGCTAAAAAGCCTTGTGTATTCCAAGCCTATCTTTCGCTCCGGAATCAGTACGTTGCTCAGCGGCGGAGCAGCGGCCAGCCTCGCCTTCATTGTCGGTTATGTGCTGAGAGAAGCGTTCGGTATTAAATAGGAGGTACATAGGAGCTGCCTAAATGCTGCCAACCAACCCCAATACCCCTTAAGTTCGCCCGTTCCTCTTAATCAACAGCTATACTATGCCCTCCACAATTTTCAACTAAGCGCCACTAAGTTCCACCGGGCTCTCCTCCGCGATATTCGCAATTACCTGCTACGGATAAATTACCGCTCGTGAACAAAGCAACTCTCAAAGAACTGCTGATTCTTGCCTACCCGATGGTGATCTCTCAGGGTGCGTTCGCCTTGATGATCTTTACTGATCGATACTTTATGAGCCTCGTTAGCCCCATGCATATGGGGGCATCGCTGGGCGGCGGTGTGGCATCGTTTTTTTGCATGTCACTCTTTATAGGGGTTCTGTCTTACTCAACCGCTTTGGTGGCACAGTACTTTGGCAACGAAGAACATGGTAAGTGCTCTAAGGTCCTCACCCAGGGCCTCATTCTGACGTCACTGTTTATCCCCTTTCTGCTGCTGTTAGGCTACTCCATCCGGGATCTATTCAACTTTATGGGTCACGTCCCAGAGCAGGCCGTGCTTGAGGAGAAGTACTTTCTCATTTTAATCTGGGGTGCTGGCATTAGCCTCGCCAAAACTTGCTTTAGCTCCTACTTTGCCGGGGTCGGCCGAACTCAAGTTGTCATGGTCGCGGACACAATTGGTGTTGCGGTCAATATCCCACTGTCCTATGCATTAATCTTTGGTTTTGGCGATATCCCGGCTATGGGTATTGCGGGCGCAGCTTACGGCACCATTATCAGTACGCTACTGAGCCTAGGGATTTTTGCTTACTACTACTTTGAGGTGCAGAACCGCCAGGCATTTGCCGTGCTGGCGTCGTTCCATTTCGACATTGGCATTCAACGCCGGTTTGTTCGTCTTGGCTTTCCATCTGGCGTTGAGATGTTTCTCAATGTGACCGCCTTTAATCTGTTCCTACTGATGTTCCAGTCCTATGGCATAGCCGAGGCAGCATCTGCTGCCATCGTGTTTAACTGGGACATCCTTTCGTTTGTACCCATGATCGGCCTCAATGTGGCAATCATCAGCTTGATTGGCCGCTATATTGGGGCGGGCAACACAGAACGCATGAACGAAGTGATTCGCGTTGGCTTTAGCATTGGTCTTGGCTTTTCCAGCGTTTTGGCCATTGTGTTTTTTGTGTTTCGAGAGCCACTGGTCGGCATCTTTTTATCCCAGGGTACTGAAGTTGAGATTGTCGAGCTCGCCGCCTTCATGATGATCGGGCTGTCGACCTACGTGATGGCTGACGCAACGATTCTGGTTGCAGGCGGTGTGTTGCGCGGTGCCGGTGATACGCGCTGGCTCATGTGGGCCAGCATACTCATTCACTGGCTTATGTTGCTGGTGCAATATTTGGTTATCAAGGTCTGGGAACTTGGCCCGAAGGTAGCGTGGGTTGTGTTTGTGATAATGATACTGGCAACCGCTATTATGTACCTCATTCGCTTATGGACGCCGCATTGGCGCACCCCAGAAGCATTCGCGCGGGTAATGGCCGAGCACTAAAAACAGACTCAATACTTGCTTACCGCTTTTCTAGATAGTGCCTACAGCACCGTGATGCTCTTGGCGAGATTACGCGGTCGGTCGGGGTTTCGCTCCAGAGCGAGTGCCATAAAATACGCCAACAGCTGCCCCGGCAGAAGTGACGACAAGGTAGATCCGCCCGCTGGCAGGCGTAAACTTTCATCGCAGATGGATTCACAGGTCTCATCGATTAACAGACCAATGACCCAGGCGCCTCTTGCCTGCACCTCTGCAATCACCTGGCGCATAAACACGTCACCCTTGCCCACATAAACCAACACTGGCACATCGCGGGTAATCAACGCCAGCACACCATGCTTCAGTTCACCGGCGGAGAAAGCCTCGGCATGAACATAACTGGCTTCTTTGATGTTTAGCGCTGCCACCTGAGCGACCGCGTGATAATCACCACGGCCAAGCACATAAAGGCTAGAGTGATTGGCCAGTCGAGCCGCTAAACTTTTGCAGCCTGCCAGATAGATTGGATCTAGTTCTGCCGCAAGCGCATGGCTCACACCTTGAATGTGCTGCCGAGCTTCCGTTTGCCGGTTACCTGATGCTAGCGCCAGCGCATAGCCCACTGTGATCTGCGCCGTTGCGCTCTTGGTAGACAAAACACAGACCTCCGCACCAGAGTGTTGTTGCAGAGAGATATCCGATAGTTCTGCCATCGAACTACCAGGCACGTTAATGATGCTTAGGACCACAACAGATGCCCTCTTTGCCCGCTCGATCGCTTGCAAGGTGTCGGCAGTCTCGCCGCTTTGACTCACCGCAACCAAGACATCGCCTTCACCTAACAAGATCGCAAAGCTGTCGTATTCATACGCCGGTATTGCCATCGCATCCAGCCCAGCTTCATTTCGCAGCAGCCAGGCAATTTGCCTGCCGGTGAAATAGGCGCCGCCCGCGCCCACCACTATAATTCGCTTCGCGCCCTGCAGTAACGTCACGGCTTGAGGGAACGCTGCAGCTTCTAGCGTCTTCAGCACGGCAGGTACGGTTTGCCATTGCTCCATGATTTCTTTCAGCATGAAGTGTTTGTAACCGTCTATGTCGCTCGCTTCATAGCGCTCGGTGATAGGCAGCCAGTCTTGATCCCGCTCGACTAGCTGGTTGCAGTAGAGGACCAGATCATGAGCACGGATCTGCACAAACTCACCATCAGCGATACGACAATACTCAGGACAGGTCGCACTAAAGGCCAATTGATCTGAAGCGAGATAAAGGTCATCGCTTTCGCTTTTGCTCACCACCAGCGGTGAACCCTGGCGGAACGCCAAAATCTCGCCGTCGGCAAACAGCAGGACAATCGTGTTTCTGCCTTCGATCAAGGTGGTGACCTGGCGCAATGCTTGAAGTCTTGCGGCACCCGATTGGAGTTGCTCTTGTAACAGTTCGACTATTAGGCGCGAATCAGATTCACCGCTTAGGTTAGCACCGCGCAATGCTTCAAAGTTAGTCACGATGCCGTTGTGTACTAAGGCAAAGCCACCATCAAGACTCATATGCGGATGGCAATTGGCTAGGTTCACCTCACCGTGGGTCGCCCACCGCGTGTGACCCAACACCGTTCGACTGAGGGGCAAACAGGTCTCATGGACAGCATCAGCATCGGTACTGCGCGCGGAGGCAAGACCGCCCTGCTCCGATACCCAGGCAAAGCCGAAACTGTCATAACCCCGGTATTGCACCCTTGCTAGGGCCGCCACGACCTCATCTTGTACATCCGTCATTGCGCTCGCCGCGATAATTCCGCACATTGTCAATTTTCTCTTGTCATATTTTTGATAAAATGCACTGTATTTTAAAGGTGCATAGAGAGACAATATGATTTGTCATCATTAAATTGACATTTATGATCATTCACGAAACGTTACAAGAACTCGGCGTGAGTCCACGTGAGACCGATATCTACCTTGCCCTGTTGCGTTTGGGTCCCAGCTCCATTCGCGACATCGCCACAGCGGCAAAAATTAATCGCGGCACCACCTATGAAGTGTTGAAAGCGCTCAAGCATAAACACCTGGTGAGCCTGTTCCCTAAGGGAAAACGGCATCTTTTTTGTGCCGAGCCGCCAGAGCATCTGTTGTCCCTCGCCGAGCAAAAACAGCAGGACGTCAAAACCGCTACACAACGACTGGTCACTGATATCGTGCCAGACCTGGCAGCAATCACGGCCGAGCAAGACACCACAGCCGTACGCCATTACGAGGGGGATGAGGGCATTGAATATGTGCTGCGCGACATTCTCAGAACGGTGAGCCAACAAGATGACAAGCTCTACCGCATTTACAGCTCTAAACAGATCCGAAAATATCTGTATCGGCCCTACCCTAATTTCACTCGGCAACGGGTCGAGAAGAATATCTTTGTCCGCGCCATCGCGATTGGTGAAGGGGGTGAAGATGCGCCCTTGTCCGATCGAAAATGGGTCCCGACCGAAAAGGTAAATCTTGCCGCGAGTTATGTCGCCATTTATGGGTCTCGTTGTGCGATGATCTCGCTTTCCCGTGGCGATTACCCAACCGCCGTTATCATCGAGTCCCATGGTATCGCCGAGGTATTGCGCCTATCCTTTGATACCCTATGGGGGCTGTTGCCGGATTGAGAGTGAGCCACACGATTCTGTCGGCGTATACTCGTCTTAAACAAACAAAAAGGTCAATATCATGCTTCGCCTGCTTTTCAAGCTCGGCATTGTACTGTTCTCAGGACTTGCGATGGCCATAGAAGAACCTAACTACAGCATCCTAGAAACATCCGGCGAATTTGAATTGCGTGCGTACGACTCGATGATCGTGGCCGAGACAGTGGTATCTGGGTCGATGGATAAAGCTTCTAGTGCTGGCTTCAGACTGATTGCCGGATATATTTTCGGCGACAACACCGCTCGCACCGGCGGCAGCGAAAAGATCAGCATGACAGCACCGGTTACTATGGAATCAGAACCAGAACCAGAACCAGAACCAAAGTCTGAAAAGATCAGCATGACCGCGCCGGTCACCATGACGCAAAGCCCCGATCAGACGAGTGGAACTTGGCGGGTTCATTTCGTCATGCCATCGGAGCACACATTAGACACACTACCCAGACCCAACAATCCAGCCGTGACACTGCGAGAGATCCCTGAGCAACAAGTTGCCGTCGTGCGTTTTTCTGGCCGTGCCGGTGAAGAAAAAACCGCCGCGAAAACAGCAGAATTGTTGGCCTGGTTAGAGACCAAGCAAATCACACCGACCGGCAAGCCGGAGCTAGCAAGATACAACCCGCCCTGGACGCTGCCATTTCTGCGCCGCAACGAAGTGCTGGTGGCGTATTAGGACGTCTCGCTACCGTTATCCAGCAAATCGAACACGCCCTCTTCTCGCAGAACTCGCATCCCTAGCCGCTGGCTCGACACGCCCGATCGCAACAAGTAATCGAAACGCAGACGACCTTCGCTTTCATCGGCTTCAAAGTAGCGACAGTCTATTTGACTGGTATCCGTAAGTTGTTCGCTCAACTCAATCAGGTGTGAAGAAAACATAAATAGACAATCCATCTTGGTCGCAAACCGCTCTAGAATCGCCAGCGAAGCATCAAGTGCATCTTTCACATTAGTACCTTTAAAGGGCTCATCCATCACTGCAATAACGCGATAACCATCCGCAATGGACTGGGCAACCGCCTTGGTCCGCAACGCCTCAGCGCGAAAATAACTGATACCGCCGCGCAGATCATCATTGAGCGATAGGGAGCTGAAGAGTCGCTCAACAGGCACGAACACAAACCGGCTCGCGGGCACCCCCATACCAAGATGCGCCATGTACAACGCCGTCGCTATGGCGCGAAGATAGGTGGTTTTGCCCGCCATATTGGGGCCTGTTAAAAACAGCACGCGTTGGTTTTGATCGAGTTCCGCAGGGTTAGCAATGGCGTTCTCAACAAATGGATGGACCAGCCCTTCGGCCTGAACCCTAACTGGACCATGCGCGACATCCGGCAAAACAAAACCAAACTTCTCGGTGGCATCAGACATAGAGACGAGTGCATCGATCTCATAAATAAGTTGCAACAGACGAGCCACAGTCTGCCCTTCGTAGAGCCGAAAGACCTGATCGAGTCGCATTAGCGTCCAGGCCCAACCACTCGTCTCATACTCTGGAATCTCTGTGATTTTGGGACGTGCCAGCAGCACATGAATTTCAGCAATCAACGGTTTTAAATCACCGTCAGCCGTCGATAGCTCCGGCTGACTCACAAATTCGCGCAAGGTCCGGACCAGCATGCAAGTGAACTGCACCCCGCGCACGATACTATTGAAGTGACTTGAGTGGTTCGCCCAAAGTGTAAATGCGCCGAACCCGAATTCCAGCAGGTTACCCTGGGGGACAATCGGCAGGACCTCACGCATATACAGCTCTGAACGAC
>JBNMQM010000113.1:0-9107 GCA_051278195.1 Candidatus Azotimanducaceae bacterium | reverse complement strand
CACCGGTTACGATGATGCGTTTACCTTTTAATCTTAGGTCCATAGGTATTCCTTGGTGTTCTTTTGAATTCGATCGAACGGCAAGTTCGACTGGATAATTAGTGAAGGCTAGCAAAAAAAGAGATCGCTAGCCTTTCGTGGCACTTAATTATAATGGCCTCGACCAACAAGTTGTATTGGTGTTTGAATTAGTAAAGCGTGATGGGGCTGCAGCTAAGCGGTTCTTCAGGCGTCTATTGCGAAGCTACGGTAGTGAACCGAGGAAGATCGTTACCGATAAGCTTCGTAGCTACGGTGTCGCTCATCGAGAGTTGATGCCTGAGACGACCCACAGTACAAAACAATATGAGAATAATCGGGCGGAGCAATCGCATGAGGCGGTAAGTAATCTATTCAACCTTGGTAGGCACAAGGTCGGTGCTCAGCATTACCGTGATCTCACGATAAGTGCGTTTACTGAATGGAGTAGCGCAGTTGCTTAAGATCAGAGCCAGAACTATTCTGATCTCAAATGCTTAACTTGCCAATACCCTAACACGGACTCAGCTGCGAAAGTTGAGCACTAACTAAAGCCTGATCTTGAACATGGCTCTTTACATCATAAGGCGCAAAGCGGTTAAGATATCTGCTTCAAATACCATTGAGATGACGATGTTTCCATTGAGCCTATCTGACTTCGGTTGGCGTAAAAATCAACACACAGTGGTTCGCAGAGCCTCCAGTATTTTTGCCAGTCTGATGCTCTGTCTGTCACTTAACGTCGCCGTTGCCAGCGAAGCTAAACATTCAGATCACATCGGTAAAATTTCTGCGCAGGAACTACTGGCCACCTACCCCAAGTTTGCAAAAGAATACGCTCACTTTGCCCCTACCGAAGCAGAGCTTAGTGAGATACAGGCGCTGGCCGGCAAGGAAATAGTCGCGCTCTTTGGCACCTGGTGCCACGACAGTGTCAGAGAAGTGCCACGGCTTCTGAAACTGCTGGACCTTGGGCAGGTCAAATATAAGGAACTCACGCTATTTGGTCTGTCACGCCAAAAAAGTGATCCGGACGGCTACGCGGAAAAGTACGGGTTACGGTACACGCCGACCATTATCGTTAGCGATGGCACTGATGAAATAGCCCGAATGATAGAAAAGCCTAACGACAGTATGGCTGGAGATTTGGCAAGTCAGATCAACAGTGAAATATAACCGCCAGGCTTCTCTAGGTCTAAACTAGCACTTCGTTCAAAACTCGTTGCCAGTTTTCGCCCATCACTTTATCAATTTCAGTATTACTAAACTTAGCTTCTACCAATAAATATTCAATGCTTCTCATTCTCTTCACATGATTTAGCTCGGGTATCACGATGTGGTTAGCGGGTTGATCAAAACCTAACACGCCGGTTCTGCCAATGCTTTCCCACCAATCTTTGTAAGTTTTAATGGCTATCTTGTTGTTGTTCCCTGCTGCTAATGCGTCTAAGTGCCCCCTTAGAGGATAGTCATTCGCGATCGCGACAGCCTCAGCTCCAGCGATATTTTTTATGTGTCGCAAATGATCAATGTAGTGCTCCGGTCGCGGTGTTGTTTCATTCGTTAGCCACCAAGACATCATAAACACACCAAAAACGCCGCCGCTATCAGCAATACCTTTGATAACCGCATCAGGTGTACATCTTGCGTTATTCACAATCGCGCGTGCTGCCCCATGTGTTTGAACGACAGGGCCTTTCGCTCTTGCCAATGTTTGTTCGGCACTTGCGACACTAGAATGGGACAAATCAATCATCATATTTCGTGATTCTAGTTTATCAATGAGCGCTAGCCCTTTGCTTGAAAGCCCAGCGTTCGTAAGACTCAAGGCTCCGCCTGCATACAAATTGTCATAGTGATGGGTTAACTGCAGAACTCTTAAGCCTTGGTCATGGAACTCATCAACCTGATGTAGGCCGCCTTCCACGCAATCAGCGCCTTGGATTTGTAGAAAAACAGCACATTGATCATTTTCGTTAGCAACCGCGATGTCTTGCCCTGAAGTGGCGATCATGAAATTGTCAGGATCAGAAGCTAACTTCTGACTTTTCTCTTTTATACTTTTCATACACGCTTTATAAGTACGTTTGTAATTCAAACTCCCGTCCGGGCGCTTTACTTCTTCGATCGCAGAAATATCTGCGATATACGCGTCTATTCCAGAGGCTTTAACGTCAACGTGATCGGTAGGAACAAAAGACAACCCATCTATATAGAGCCTTTTTTTCTGCGGTAGAGGCGCTATTTTCATTGTACTGGAACAAGCCGCCAACGAACTCGCAGCAAGCGCAACCCCCGCACCTTGGATGAACTCTCGTCTTCTCATTGTGTAGCCCTCTACATTGATTAGCCATGCTCGCCTTGAGTATACGCAAAAAGGTGACATGTTGGGGTCAGCAGAGAGGCTGAGTTTCAAGTTGATGACTAACAATTGATCAGGCTTGCGGACGATAAAGTACCTATTGGTATTGCGTTGTCTAAGGGCTTACCGGGTTAGCTGTTTAACAAACCGTTCTTTTTACCCTTCCATGCTACAACCCAACAAAACCCAACAAAACCCAACGCTACAAATTTTGGCGGAAATTGACCCTCACCAAAGCCTCCCTTGTCGCTTGATTTCAACAGAACTCTAATGCTTACTCGAAGTTCAAGGGCTTTTTGAATTGAGGTGCACATGAAAGTACTGGTTATCGGCGCAAATGGGAACACGGCGACACGCGTCGTTAGGCGATTGGTTCAGAGCGACCACGACCCGATTGCAATGATTAGAGACCCGGCGCATCGCGCCAAGTTCGACATGCTAGGCGTCCCAACAATTTTGGCAGACCTTGAATACCCTATTGACCACGCTGTGCAAGGTTGCGATGCGATTATCTTTGCGGCAGGTTCAGGTGGCAAAACTGGTAATGACAAAACAGTATTGATCGACCATATTGGCGCTATTCGGTCAATGGTTGCCGCGCAAGTCCAAGGCGCTCGACGATACATCATGCTCAGTTCAATCAATAACGACGTGAACAGCCAGTCACCTATCGCGCACTATCATCGCGCGAAGGCGCATGCTGACAATCATCTTGCTGAAACCGATCTTGACTATTCGATTGTCTGCCCAGGCCGCCTGACAGACGAGACAGGTACTGAACTGGTTGCCATCAACCCAGAACTTCAGGGAAGCGGGCAAACATCACGTGAAAATCTGGCTGCCGTTCTGGTGGCTTGCCTCGATTGTCCAAATAGCGTCGGCAAATCATTCAGCATGCTGGATGGTGATACGCCACTGGCCGCAGCAATGAGCGCTTTATAGCACCAAACTGCATATTGGGGGCGACTCTTAAGCAGATTGTGACGTACAGCGCGTTAACTCAACGATGACCTTGACACTGCGTGACCTTGTTCCTTAACATCACTACTTTATGCCACCTAAAATAGTGGCGCCAGACAGTCGATAGGAGAAGGTCAGTATGTCCCCCACAGAAAGCGAAACGGTCCACGATACTGGCGCAATAAAAGAGATTCCTGTCGTTGATTGGCTTGACCTTGAGAACAACCGCGACAAGTTTATTCAGGACCTGCGGTATGCGCTTGCAGAATGCGGGTTTCTTGTCCTGACCAATGCTCCCGGCCTTGAAGACGAATTTCAGCAGCGAGCTTTCCGCGAAGTTCGAGGTTTTTTTGACGCGCCGATGCCTCTCAAGAAAGCGGCACACATCGCCAACACGCCCTACTTTCGTGGCTATACATTGCCGACCCCCGCAGACCGAGGCTTCGGCCAGGTCATTGAAAATTTCCAGTACGGCTTTGAACAGGAGCCTGTGTGCGCCCACGACGATGTGTCCCAACCCATTCACAGTCGCTTGTTTCGGGGGCCTAACACTTGGCCAGAGCCGGATTCGATGCCTGGTTTTCGGCCACTGATTGAGGAACTCACGCACACCTACCACCACCTGACGCATCAGTTAGGCGAACTGATTGTCGAGTCACTGGGCGAAGACCCAGCCGAATTTCGAAAGTATTTTGATTTCGACGACCCTGCCCTGGCGGCAAGCTTAAACCACAACTTTAGCCTGGAATCTTTCTCTAAGGATGCACAGGTGAACGTTCGCGCAGAGTATGCGAAGTTTGATAGCAAAACCGTGGGCGCTCATATTGACGGACCTCCCTTCGTCGCCTTGCTCATTAACGACCGCCCTGGACTACAAGTGGTGGCGGGCGAGGGTCAATGGATGGATGCACCAGTGACCTGTCGGACGGCCGAAGGTGAATACGGTGTGCCGGTGATTTCAGGGTCGGTGATTGTGAATACCGGCGGAACTTTGATGCACCTAAGCGAAGGGCGTTACTCCGCTACCCTCCATCGTGTGAATACGACCTTGATTCCTGATGGTGAGACCCGCGTATCAATGCCCTACTTCCTGCTGCCGAAGATGGAAGGTGACCTGGTGCCGTTTGGCAAGCCCGAGGCCTTGAACACTGGCGCAGCAGGCTACAAAGCAGGGCGAGATCGCGGCGCCAATGCCTGCGCCAATCGGATGGGGACCTTCCCGCAAGTGACGCGTCGCTGGTGGCAAGAAGAATTCAAGGAACTGAGCGAAAAGCAGCGAGATGAGGTGCACGACGAAACAGATGCCGCCTACAAGCTAGCCGCAGAACGAGGCAAGCGCTATCAAGTTAGCTCTAAGTAGAGCTAAATAGAGCCCAATAGTCGAGCAAGGCGCAGTCATAGATCAGCTATGACCTGATAAAGAATACGAAAGAGACGACTTTTATCGATGAGTTAGCTCTGCTACCGTCTTGCTAACCAATTAGAAGCAGGTGGAAACGAGCTATGCCAATCATGGGGGAAGCACTTTCAAGCGCCAAAATCATCATGAGGGACCTTGTGCCCCTCGTGTTCAAAATGGCGATAAAACCGCCAAAACCCGATGAAATCGATAACCTGTCAATTCGTCTGTCAAAAACAGCGAACAACTACCCCAGCAAAATCGCCATCATTTTCGAAGGTCGCAGCATCACCTGGGGCGACCTTGACCGTCGAGCAAGCCAGGTTGCCCAAGCCCTAAAAGATGACGGCGTTGGCTTCGGTGATACCGTTAGCCTAATGATGGACAATCGAATCGAGTTTATTGAAAACATGTTTGGCATCCTGCGCGCAGGTGCTGCTGTTTCACTGATCAATACGAACCTTCGTGGCCCCCAGCTGGTCCACTGTATTTCTACCACCAACGCTCGAAGACTGATCGTCGGCAGCGAACACGGCGAAAGTGTCGCCGAAGTGACGGCAGATTGTGACCTCGAAGAAGGCAAAGACTTTCTTATGGTCGCAGATACCGATGCTCCGCCCACGCCAAACTGGGCAGTGAACTTCACTCAAATCACTGAGCACGCCGAGCCCATCGCCGAAGAACATATTCCGCCTGTTCGACAAAAAGACCCTGCCCTGTACATCTTCACTTCCGGCACGACGGGCCTGCCAAAAGCTGCCATTCAGAAACAAAGCCGACAAACTCTGTTTTGCGACCTGGGCAAAATGGTCGGGCTAAAATTGAAACGAGACGACTGCATTTATATTTGCTTGCCGCTCTATCACGCGTCAGGGCTGTGTATCGGGTTTCTGGGCGCTCTGGGAGTTGGTGCTACGGTGTTTCTTAAGCGCAGGTTTTCAGCCAGTCAGTTTCTAAATGATGTACGCGAGAACAACTGCAACACCTTCATCTATATCGGCGAACTTTGCCGATACCTATTGGCGCAGCCCGTCAAAGCCAACGATGGCGACAACCCACTAGAGAAGATGACAGGCAACGGTCTCAGACCTGATATCTGGATGGAATTCAAAGAACGCTTTGCTGTACCCAAGGTATACGAGTTCTACGGCGCCTCGGAGGGGAACACGACCTTTATGAACTTCTTTAATCGGGACCGAACCATTGGCGCCGCCATCATTCCTCCAGCGGTCGTCGAGTACGACGTCGCTGCTGACGAAATCGTCCGGGACGAAAAAGGCTACTGTAAAAAAGTAGAGCCAGGGCAAGCAGGCTTGCTGCTTGGGCCCATCACCAAATCGTCTGAATTTGCTGGCTATACGGACAAAGAAGCGACTCAGAAAAAAATTCTTCACGATGTATTTAAACCGGGAGATGCCTATTTTAATTCCGGCGATCTCATTAAAAGCGTCGAAGCAGGTTTTGCCTTTGGCTTAAAGCATTACCAGTTCGTTGATCGCGTCGGCGATACCTTTCGCTGGAAAGGAGAAAACTGCTCCACCAATGAGGTGGGTGAAATTATTAACGGCCATGCGGACATCGACATCTGTAACGTCTATGGCGTTGAAGTACCCGGAACGGACGGTAAAGCCGGGATGGCGGCCTTACTACTTAAAGAAGGCACCACGTTTGACGCCGAAGGCCTATCGAGATTGGTAGAGAAGGACCTCGCGGCCTACGCTCGGCCGGTTTTCATCAGAATTTTGCCAGAGCAGCAACTCACTGGCACGTTCAAACTCCAGAAAGGTGATCTTCGAGAAGCCGCTTTCCACCCAGACAAGTGTGCTGATGACACCTATGTCTGGAAACCTGGTGCGGCAGTTTACGAGAAAATGGATGCTGCTTTCTATGAGAAAATCATGGCTGCTGAGGCTGGCTTTTAAGTCGGACCGCATGCACTAAAACTGATAGTCTCGGTGCCTTCATAATGACGGGACGGAAGCGGCGATCACGCGATAACCCAGGGGTTTTTGATTGGTGAAATTGTCCGCAGGGTAACCGGTAAGAGCATGGGGACTTTCTTCAAGGAGAATGTTGCCGACAAGGTGGGCGCTGACTTTCACATTGGCCTTGATCCCTCGAACTTCAATCGCGTTGCCAATCTAATTCCTGATCCCGCTTCAGCTAGTCCTCTTGGTCTGGACATGGAATCGATTACCGGCAGAGTGTTCGGTTCAACCAACTTACCCGTAGGTTCCGTGAATTCTACTGGCTGGCGACAGGCTGAAATCCCTGCTGCTAACGGGCATGGTAATGCGCACTCTGTGGTTAAGGCGCAAACGGCGATGGCCAATCATGGCAACGCATTTGGCGTTGAACTTTTAAGCCTACCGGGTGGTGAGCGTGCGCGAAAAGTTCAGATTGAATCTACGGATCTGGTGGGCAGGCACCGATGGCTCGACATCCTGTTCTCTTGCCCTTTGCGAACCGGTGAGAAACAGCTCTCAAGATTTTTCGCTAGATCCTTAGGCAGGTTTTCTGGGAGCACGATGGTGTTGCTCCGAGCTGCAACTAACCAGCAGGCTTACTAGGACTGAACAGGAGCCAGAGAATCAAACCAAGAGCTACCAGCAAGAGAATAACGATAACCCAGATAACTTTTTCCCCGGTCGATGCGTTACTTTGGAAGGCCCTACTGATCGCCCATATGTCTGCAATGAGCAGGATCGGCCCGCCTAACCCACCAACTTCAACGCCCATAGAAAGCCCTTAACAATGTTTTTCTTGATCATTACAGTACATTGATTGATCCTTTTGCTTTAAACCAAAGGAGAGAAAAGATGAAGAACGTATTATTTGGGTTATTGATCTGCGCAGCCTTGGTGGGTTGTGGCGGCGAAACAGCAGAAAGCACAATCGACGAAATGGAAGACGGTGTTGAAAACGTCCAGGATTCGATGGGTGATATGATTGATACTGTGGACGGCGAGAGCGCTCTGGAAGATGCCGCTGAAGATGTTGACGGCATGATGAACGATGCGAAGGACGCTGTTGAGTCTGCAGCTGACGAAGCGGAAGAAAGTGCAGAAGAACTTAAGAAGAAAATGGAATCCATGGGCAACTAGCCATAGATAGATGGGTGATGCACTGGCGCTAATCCGTCAGTGTTATCCCACATCTGGTTCGGCTGCTGCCTTTCAAGCAACGGAGCCCTTTGCATATCTCGAGCAATCCCTCATTTTACTCTACACAGTCTTTCTTCAGCATTTTCGTCCAGTTTTGAAGATCGAAACCGTCGCTGCGTGCCTACCAAACGTCGCTTCTAACGTTTTCTGAAATTTGACAGAAGGGGGTTTATAATTTCTGTTCTTTCATACTCGCGCCTCGACAATTTGGATAACGCGTCTTGACCAACCCGACTTCTCATATGGAAGCAAAAATAACCTTAGCGCTTAGCTTTCTCGGACTGCTGCTTGGTATCTTCATCAGCGCTGGCGTTTTGGCCGGCGACGAGCAAGGGCGGGTTAACTTGCTATTCCTGCTGCTGTTGTTTGCCTTTTTGCCGGTGGTTAGCCTGCTATTAAGTCTTGCCCTGTTACCGTTAAAGCAGAAAGGCCTTACGGCGTTTCTGGTCAGCCTACCCTTCTGGCCTAAGGAGTTTTTACAGGCGCAAGTGAGTATCGGTTCAGGTAATAAGCGACGCAGCTGGCTGTTCTTTGAATCACAAGTCTTAAGCCTAGCCTTTGCAGCTGGGAGCATCATCGTCTTTATCGCATTGCTTTTAGGCACTGACATCAATTTTGTTTGGCGAAGCACTTTACTTGAAGCAACCGATCTTTTGCCGGTCCTCCAGCTAATTTCGACACCTTGGGTGTTCTGGAACACTGCCCAACCTAGCTTAGAGTTACTGCAACAATCACAAAACTCGCGAATTGCCAGCAGCGTCAGCGCGTATTCAGAGAACTGGTGGCAGTTTGTGCTTGCCGCCCAGTTGACATACAACCTACTGCCAAGAGCTGTCTTGCTGGTATTAGCGCGCTGGTACTATAAAAAAGAAGCCAAGCTAAGTTCACAGCTTGAACAAGACAAAACGCTCACCAATAAGCGGCGTCTCGCTGGTCCAGAGACACTCGCTGATGTTGTTTATACGATTCCTAACCCTTACCAACTCTTAGATTGGAGCACTGCACCGGCGCATTGCAAAAACTTTCTCACCCAGTCTTTTGGTCAGCCTATCGAACAGTGTCTGCTGACCGCCAACACTGATACACATTCTCTAAGGGGCTCAGCAGAACTAACGTCTCGCGTGGTACTGGTTAAAAGCTGGGAGCCACCACTGGGGGAACTAAAAGATGTCTTGGCATTAGTAGCATTGTTAGACCCGCAAAC
>JBNMQM010000112.1:0-9476 GCA_051278195.1 Candidatus Azotimanducaceae bacterium | reverse complement strand
AACCGTCTTCAAGCGGATTGGCCTTATAACCCGCACGGGCCAGATTCTTGTCAGTGAAGGCGTCGGCGTCGGCGATGATCAGCCCACCCTCCACCAAGTCCATGACGTTGGTAATCAAGGCGGCGGGATTCATGGCAACCAATACATCAACAGCATCGCCCGGCGTGGTGACATCACCCGAACCAAAAGAAATTTGAAAGGCAGAAACACCGAAAGTTGCCCCTGCAGGCGCTCGGATCTCGGCCGGAAAATCTGGAAAGGTCGCCAAGTCATTGCCATAGATTGCGGTGGCTTCCGTGAAATTATTGCCCGTCAACTGCATGCCATCACCAGAGTCTCCGGCAAACCGCACCACGACCCCTTCCAGCGTTCCAGCCTCAACGGCCTCGACATTGTCCTGCTCAACAACTGACATAATGTTTTCCTGTCTGGCCAACCATCATTCACAGCAACCTTATTTCGGGCTGCGCTTTATTACGCTCTCTAAGGTGAGGATGTTGGCATGCGTGTGTCACCAACCAGACGGGATTCTACCGATAAATGGACAGGTGCAACAACCCCAGCTAGGTGGGATTAAGCGCCAGCAACCTGCAACTTCAAAACGACCGACCCAATGATGATTTGATCACCAATGATCACTGAAATCGGACCCTTGTTATCAATGGACTGGCCATTGACACTGGTGCCATTGGTTGAGCCAAGGTCTTCGATAAAGATACGGTCCTGCATCATGCGCATGCGGGCATGTCTGCGGGATACATCGGCATGATTGATAATGTAGGGCGAGCCTTCCGGGTTTCGACCGATGAGAATCCCAGCCTCGGCACGCAGTTGCCTGTCAGGCACCCGAAGCTTATAGCGGATACCTTTGTCATCGGTGCCGTCTAGCAAATATTCTGCGATAACCATACCCATGTCGGTGTCCGCTCGCTCAGGTTCTACTGCGGCCACACCATCGACACCCACCGTCGTCGCGTTGGGTACTTGTAATCCAGCACGCCGACCGGCGCGATAGAACACCAATGCCATCACCACGAAGGCAATACAGGTAATGATGAGCATGATCGCCGTAGAGAGTTGCATTTGATCGCGTCCCTGGGTTGCTGGAGTCTGCGATCTAAGAGAATCACGCAGGCTTATCTGGGCCTCGTCAGCACCGGATTCGAGCGAACGAGCCTTGGCCTGGGTTTCTTTGAGTATTATTTTGGTTTTTTCTTCGAATTCCCACAGCGCTTGGGCCGCACGCTCCTCGGCCTGTTCGGCATCCAAAACCGCCTGGTCTGCACGCTTCCTTACAGCCGCAGCTTGGGACAATAAAGCCGCATTACGCTGCTCGTCGGCCAACAGTTCTTTTTCTAACGCTTGCGTGTCGCGCTGCGCCTCCGTCACGGCCGCTAGCGCTGGCACAGCAAAGACGCACAACAACGTCACGATGGCGAACAAACCAGCCGCCAACCATTGAGTTCCACCGTATATCATCGACCTTGAATCACTGTTGGAGCCTCTGAAGATCGCGCTAAAGGCCTATACTATACCCGAAACCAACTAGAACTCAACGCCGAGTAGCACGTAACTATGGGGCCCTTTTTTCGCCGTAGCCCCATGTTTTAGTTGAAAAAATATTGAACACCATGAACCTAAAATAATCAACAAATCTTTGACACGCTGACAATGTGAGCAACCGACGCGACTGATCACAGCACAGGCTCGGGCGCCTTAGCCTCTGCATTGATCAAGGCCAGCATTGTATCGGCATCAGACACAGTGAACGGGTCTCCAGGCAAGTCTGGCTCAACAAACATCTTGGTGACAACGCCGTCCTTGACGAGCATTGAATAGCGCCATGAACGCTTACCGAAACGCAGCAGATAGGAAGTATAAACCGCCTTGTTTCTTTTCGGGACAATAAGGCTTAGATTTCAGACCTAAGTTGTGGCTGCATTCGAAGGTTGCAAGCGTGGCGGGCCTCTGTAGGATCAGTGATATCAGCCATGATCCGCATAGTTCCCCCGCATCTTTGCCATTGAGTTATATCGATTCGAAATAAGCGCTTTAGTCGCTGGGCCCAGGTTCATGGCGCAAGAAGGTCTTCTCAGATTGAGTCACAAGGAAGGTATTACCTTGTCTTCCTGACTTGCCCTTTTTCTTCAGTTTTTTACGCTGCCTGCGAACAGTACATGGGTTGTACCGTCACTGTACGGGCTCTTCAGCTCATACTGGATTTTACCGTCAGCTCTAATGGTCAACCGTTCAAGGCAGACAGGCAGTCGTGTAACATACCGGCACAATCGCTCTAATCTTTCTCGTTGATAATGCTGAGGATTGCTGGCACGGCCACCTACCCTTTGAAGGCAGTCAGCGGTCTATACAGATCAACTTTGTCGCCAACCAAGCAGCTGTCAAAAAACATCATAAACGCCACGGTCTCACTGCCAAACTCAAAGGTATTAAGAAACTGTTTAGGGTGCGTTAATCCGCCAACACTAGCGACCTTCAAAAGGGCATTCCACATTACATGAGCAAACGCGTTCTTCTCATCAAGCTGACGTCGATAGTCGGCCATCAAAAAGATTCTTTTACTTCGATAGAAATTTGAAAATCACCTACATCAGGGTCGTCACGATTACTAATAGGAATGGCAATGTCTATATGAGCAACTCTACTAGACGCCGATTTACTCGACCCTAAACGAAGACCAATCCCCACATTACTAAGGTAGTCATCAACAATACCATCATCGATTCCAGGCTCCCAAGCTCGTCCAATATCAGCAAACACGGCAGCGCCAACCCTAACCAGATTGAATAAATGCAGGTTACTATAAACTCGCTCTTCAACGCTCAGCACGACACTTCTATCGCCTGCTTGAAAACGATTGTCAAAGGCTCTGGCACCGGCTATGCCCCCCACTACTATTTGTCGGTTACTATTTAAGTTCTCGGAATAAGCCGCTTTAAAATTGACAAACAGTCCAAAAGGTCCGGACTGGCGCCGAAAATAACGGGCCTCGTAGTTTAAAACAAAGTCTTCCAACTGACCATTAGCCTCATTCCAAAAGCCATCGAAATGGACCTCGTGCTGCGACAACTGACGGCCGTCATAGAACAACGTATCGGCGTAACCGCCGTGCAATACCAACCGATTTTGGTCTGAGCCAAACTCCTCAGCAGCGATGCCGACGCTAAAGTTTAGACGGCTGCCAATATGCAAATCTTCGGTTAGGTAGATCTGCTCTAAATTTATTGCAGTGACGAAATTGTCTTCAATAGATTCATACTTAATATAGGGAAAGGATAGCTCTCTGTTGCTTGGAAAATCAGCCGGCGCTGGCAACGCATCACTGACGGAAAACTCGTCACTACGATACCCATAGCCAATAAGCCAGCGCCTGCTATAGCCATCCACCAGTCCTCCTGAGAAACCATATTCTAGTGAGTAACGCTCAAGCGCGTGAACAGCACCAGCCACCTCTTCGCCGCGAAAGAAAATCTCATCAATTCGTTCATCATTTTCCAGCCGGACTCGCCAGGCATTTTTGGAATCCAATTCAAAAAATGGCAGGCCAAGTTCAACGATATGCGTGAAGCCGTCGTCGCTGTCAATAAACTCAGTGAAGTTACGCAGCCTAGTACCGAAGACATTATTGTCCTCATAAATAAGCTCGGTAGATTGGCGGTCTATGTCTTGGCTCGCAGCTATAGACAACTGATTTCCTAGGCCCAATATATTGGTATCTCGAAATCCCATACTGAAGTTGTTCTCGCCCCCCGCCCTATCAAATCCCAGATTGGGGGTAAGACTCCAACTATCCCGGGTGATGACTTCCAGGTCTACTTTTCCGCCGCAAACTCGATACGGACGGATATCCGCATCAAAGAAGCTACCCTGAGCCCTCAATAATCTCTGCGTCTCTTGTGTTGACCGGGGGTCAAATTCCTCGGCGGTCTCAAACAACAGTTGCTGAAAAACGATGGGCTCTTTCGTCAAAATATGAATGCGATTAGCCAACCGGTAAAGTACGTTATCTTCTTCATTGTTACCTTCATCAAAAACCGGCAGACGAGTAACTTTTATTTCCCCTATTGAAAGTTTTTCTAGCGGTAATTGCACGGGCTGACGGACTCTAACAAACGCGTAACTTGCATCGACGGGCGTAAACTCATGCTCGCAATTGGGGAAGGACTGCGCATATAACTCCGGGCTAAAGATCAGCAGCCCGATAAAGCCTATGAGATAGATTCTGATCATCCGCCTACTTTTCTATGTTGTTAGTCTGAGAATTTTTGCATAATAGCCGTTCAACGTAATTTTTCTGAATGAAATTTGTTGCTACTAACTATTGTTGCTATTAACTATGAAAATCTCGTTGCCTGCAATCGCATTATTTATCGGCACCGCGCCAATAGTTGCTATCAATTTCAACTATTTGATCGCTGCGAGTGCGGGCTCTGTTCCATGGTGCGTGCCTTATTGGGATAGCTGTACGTCCATCAGTGCTACTGGGCGCGAGGGCTTTGCGTTCATTTTTTTCAAATTGACTATGGTGCCCATAGCCTTCTGCTACGCTATCTACTGGAAGTTAACACAAGCCTCCCTGCGATCGCTGGGGTATAAAGGCAATACGATACGCAACCTCGGTTATATATCCACATTGGCACTTTTGATGTACGTGCTAGCCCTTGGGGCCGTTGGAGATCATTTTCGGCTGACGCGGCGCATCGGCATCATTCTCTACTTCACCTTCACTTATCTATGCCAACTTTTGTCGGCATATCAACTCCGTCAACTAAACGCTTCGCTGCCTGGCATCCAAGGCCAGATTCAGCTGTGCGCAACAATCCTCACCATCGGCGTGCTTACCTTGTTCCTCGACGCACTGTTGGCAAACTACGATGACTACGAGGATGCCTTTGAGTGGAACGTATCCCTACTGCTGCATATCAATTTTTTATTCAGCTGGTGGGGCTGGAAAAATTACACCAACGCGGATAGAGTCGCAGTGCATTAATTTTGTACAGTGGAGGCCGCATGCAGCAAATTCTCTTGTGCAAAAATAATGCATTTCGACCTCGGTTTTCTTATCTAACTGATCCACTTAGTGGCGGTACGTGTATAGTTAGTATTTTATGAAAATCGCATTATTTCACAACAAAGATGGGATTTCTTAGGTCACTTAGCGCTCCATCGCTCGTAACTACGGCTTTGACTTTCTTAATATTGAGCAGTCAGCAACTCTTTGCACAAGCAGAGGCAGACGCAGCTGCCGTCGCGGCGGCGGTAGGCGTACCAAGCGCTGTAGGCACAGGCCTTCGAAGTATGACACTGTGCGGCGGCTCAGCTGAGCCGCCGCGGCAACTGCCCGACTAGGCGTCCTGCTTCACACAATAGACGTAGTAATCCATGCGGCCATCGACTTCGCGCTTCACCAGGCCATGAACATCGGTCTCAAACCCGGGGAATTTCTCGTTGAAGTCCCGGGCGAACCGCAGGTAGTCAACGATGGTCTTATTAAACCGCTCACCGGGTATCAGCAAGGGAATGCCCGGTGGATAGGGTGTCAGCAGGATGGAGGTAATTCTTCCTTCCAGTTCATCGAGGGCAACATGCTCTATCTGTCGGTGCGCCATCTTGGCGTAGGCATCGGAGGGCTTCATCGCAGGTAACATGTCTGAAAGATACATCTCAGTGGTTAACCGCGCGACATTATAGGCTTTGTAAAAGTCGTGAATCTGCTGACACAGGTCCTTCAGACCAACGCTCTCATACCGTGGATGTGCCTGTGCAAATTCAGGCATGATGCGCCACATGGGCTGGTTTTTGTCGTAGTCATCCTTGAACTGCTGCAACGCCGTCAACAGGGTATTCCACCGGCCTTTGGTAATGCCGATCGTGAACATGATGAAGAAGGAGTAAAGCCCGCATTTTTCAATGATGACGCCATTCTCAGCCAGATATTTGGTGACGATGGAGGCTGGGATGCCTGTCTCGCTGAATTCACCTTGCAAAGACAGGCCGGGATTCACGATAGTCGCCTTGATGGGATCCAGCATGTTAAATCCCGGCGCGACATCACCAAATCCATGCCACGCATCGTTGGCCCCCAGGATCCAGTCATCGCGATCGCCAATCCCTTCCTCAGCAAATTTGTCAGGTCCCCAGACCTGGAACCACCAGTCCTGGCCAAACTCTGCATCGACCTTTTTCATCGCGCGGCGGAAGTCGAGTGCCTCGAAGATGGATTCTTCTACCAGCGCTGTGCCGCCGGGTGCCTCCATCATCGCTGCCGCCACATCAATAGACGCGATGATGGAGTATTGCGGTGAAGTGGAGGTATGCATCAGATACGCCTCATTGAACGCATCCCGGTCCAGTTTTACCGTCTCGGATTCGCGTACCAGAATCTGCGAGGCCTGGGACAGGCCGGCAAGCAGTTTATGGGTCGACTGGGTCGAAAAGATGATGGACTCCTTCGCGCGTGGCTGATCCTTGTCGATGGCGTGCATGTCTTTATAGAAGTCATGGAAAGTCGCGTGCGGCAGCCAGGCTTCATCGAAATGCAGGGTGTCGATCTTACCGTCAAGCAGTTCCTTGATCGTTTCGACGTTATAGATGATGCCGTCGTAGGTTGACTGTGTGAGGGTCAAGATGCGCGGCTTCTTGTTCTTCACATGCTTGGCAAAAGGATTAGCCTCAATTTTCCGGGCGATACTCTCGGCGCTAAATTCCTCCAGAGGAATAGGGCCGATGATCCCGAGGTGATTACGGGTCGGCATCAGGAAAACCGGAATCGCGCCGCACATGATAATCGAGTGCAGGATCGACTTGTGGCAGTTTCTGTCGACGACCACGATGTCATCCTGGGCGACAATGGAATGCCAGACCATCTTGTTGGAAGTGGATGTGCCATTGGTCACGAAATAACAGTGGTCAGCACTGTAGATGCGCGCCGCATTACGCTCTGATGCCGCGACGGGCCCCGTATGGTCGAGAAGCTGGCCGAGTTCCTCTACGGAGTTGCAAACATCTGCGCGCAGCAGATTCTCGCCGAAAAATTGATGGAACATCTGCCCGATGGGCGACTTCAGAAAGGCGACGCCACCGGAGTGGCCGGGGCAATGCCATGAATAAGAGCCGTCCTGGGCATAGTGAACCAAAGCCCGGAAAAATGGTGGTGACAGGCCGTCAAGATAGGATTTCGCCTCACGAATAATATGCCGGGCAACAAACTCTGGCGTGTCCTCGAACATATGAATAAAACCGTGCAACTCCCGAAGAATGTCATTCGGGACGTGTCTGGAGGTGCGGGTCTCGCCGTACAGGTAAATGGGGATGTTGGCATTCTTATACCGGATTTCCTTGACGAAGGCCCGCAACTGCACCAGGGCACTATCAGTGTCTTCATCAGAGCCGGTGCCAAACTCCTCGTCGTCGATGGAGAGGATAAAAGCCGATGCCCGGGACTGCTGTTGGGCAAATTGCGACAGATCGCCATAGCTGGTGACACCCAGGACCTCCATCTGTTCTTCTTCAATGGCATCGGCCAGGGCGCGGATGCCTAGGCCCGAGTTATTCTCAGATCGAAAATCCTCATCAATGATGACGATAGGGAAGCGAAATTTCATAGGAGTCTCCTTGCTGCAACATTCACCAGACCATTATTATCGGGTGTAATCCAGCACTACAGAGCGCGTACAATATAGAGGATGGAAATCTTAGTCAAAGGCCAAAATAATCAAAGGACAGGGCTGTTGACGGGCGCCCGCTCGCGGGCGTATTCCTGAGCGCACCACGGGTGTACAACAAAATCCAGTTTGCAGATAGGAAGTATAAATCACATTTATCTGCAAAACGAAAAGTACCATCGTCTCTGCTTTAGGAGTGATTTCGAGCAGTGACCAATTAGATATCCGAAATCTGTCATCGGCCTGCATCAATGGCTTACAGCGCCTTAAGCCTTTTACTTACGAAGGCTTTTCGAAAGGCGGACGCATTTACCCCATTGTTTCTTTTCGGGACAATAAGGCTTAGATTTCAGACCTAAGTTGTGGCTGCATTCGAAGGTTGCAAGCATGGCGGGCCTCTGCAGAGGCTGCCGCCACAGCGGTACATCTTCTCAAGGCCAAGCTGATCATCAACAACTCCAAAATTAGAAAATGCAAGATCATGAACCGAAATTACCGGAGTTGACTGTCCTTGCTACCACGCCGGTTGATGCCACCACTATCTTTGTCTCGTGCTTCCAACGCAGATTGGCAAGCCACACAAAAACGGATCCCAGGCATAGCCTGGCGCCGCGCCTCAGGAATGGCAACATCACATTCTTCACACACAGCGGCGCTTTCGCCAGTGCCAAGCTGGTCTCTGGCCCGCTCCACCGCATCCGCCACACTGGCATCTATCTGGTCTTGTACAGCGCCGTCGCGCGCCCAGCCACCAGCCATAATTCGCTCCCAGAAAAAATTGAACGTACGTCGATCTTTACTTCAATTGATACATGACTTCGCCGCCAATCATCGTCAACGTCACCCTGGCATCAATAATATCCTCGGTGGCAATGGTAAATATATTATCACAGAGGATGACAATATCGGCGAGCTTACCTGGCTCGATAGTCCCAAGATCCTGCTCCTGCTTACCCGCCCAGGCATTGTTTATCGTATAGGCAGTGACCGCTTGCTCGACGGTTATCTTTTGCTCCGGCACCCAACCCTGCGGATTTTTACCGTCTAACGTGCGGCGTGCCACTGCCGCATAAATCCCGGCGATAGGGTTCAGCGGCGCGACCGACCAGTCAGACCCAAAGCTGACCCTCGAATTGCTGTCGAACAGCGACTTAAAGGCATAGGTGCCAGCCAACCGCGCTCTACCAATACGTTTTTCTGCCCAACGCCCATCATCGATAGCATGATAAGGATGCACGGACGGGACCACTCCAAGCTCGGCAAACTTATTAATGGCAGCGCCACTTAAATGCTGCGCATGTTCAATGCGTGGCCGCTCCCCTTTGAGATCCAGTTCAGCAAACAAACTGAGAATTTCATCGTTGGCCTTATCGCCAATGGCATGAATAGCCAACTGCAAACCAAGGTTGTGGGCTTCTCTGATGCTGGTCCGCAGCGCTGTCATTTCCATCAAGGGAAAACCACTGGTCTCGGGCGCATCTGTATAGGGATCATAGAACCAGGCCGTGGTGCTGCCCAGGGACCCATCGACAATTTCCTTGACGCCGCCAAAGCGCAGCCAGTTGTCACCTTCGCCCTGGGCTTTAATCCGCTGGGCTAACTGCTGCCGAAAGGCGGTCGCATTCACCCCATTGTTTCTTTTCGGGACAACAAGGTTTAGATTTCAGACCTAAGTTGTGGCTGCAGTCGAACCGGTAGCAAAAGCCCAGATATAGGCGATTTCCAAAAGACAGGGTATCCAAACGGCGTGGACTACCAACTGTGTTGTCTTATGGTGGGTAGCACTACCAGCAA
>JBNMQM010000111.1:0-9715 GCA_051278195.1 Candidatus Azotimanducaceae bacterium | reverse complement strand
TCAAAAACTTTACTTATCCTTGGTGTGGACCGGATGGGGTGGCTAAATACGTGTCAGCATCCGGGATACCCATATTCGAGCATGATGGAACCTTCACCGGATACAGGGGAACCTCATCGGACGTGAGCCAACTCCGTCAGGCTCAGAAAATGGAGGCTGTTGGACAACTGACAAGCGGCATCACCCATGACTTCAATAATATCCTTCACATTATTTTGGCCAATATGGAGATCATGAAAAAGGCGCACGTTGACGAAAAATCTTCCAAACGCATTAATAGCACAATCGCTGCGGTCGCCCGGGGGGCCAACCTGACCGGGCAGCTGCTATCCTTTTCCAGAACCGACGACACAAACACCGACAGCCTGTCAGTGACAGATACTATTCGTCATATGGATGACCTGATTGCGAAATCACTGTCTGCTTCGAAGCGGGTAGAATTCGAGTTAGATCAGGATGTCTGGTTAATACTGGCCGATGGCGGAGAGCTACAAGATGCAATGCTCAATCTATCAATCAACGCCAACCAGGCAATGGCTGATGACGGCCTATTAACCATTCAGACCGCCAACTGCAGGCGAGGTGGCGACTATGTCATGATCACAGTGACTGACAATGGAGCCGGAATGACGCAGGAGATCCTCAGCAAAATATTCGATCCATTCTTCACCACAAAGGAACGTGGTAGAGGCACCGGACTAGGCTTGAGCATGGTTCACGGATACGTAAGACGCAGTGGCGGCCATATCGAAGTAGACAGTGAACTGGGTCAAGGAACCAGCTTTAGAATCTATTTACCACGAAGCATATCTGGTGGTGCCGAGGCCGTGACCATCCCCTCTGCAAGCAAACGTGCGTTACCAGGCCGCGAAACTATATTAGTCGTGGATGATGAGATTGGCATTAGTGAAACGACCCAGCATTCTTTAGAGGCACTCGGCTACAGCATCGTTACCGCGGCCAATGGGGCCTGCGCGTTAGAGATTTTGGGAAAGCCCAACGATATTGATTTGTTGTTCAGCGATGTTGTAATGCCTGGGAAAATAGACGGATTTGAACTCGCATGGCTATGTGGAAAACTGCATCCGGACATGCCGATCCTGTTGGCATCGGGCATTCCCAATCCCGGCGCTCCGAGCTTGACTGACGAAGACGCTGGATTCAAAGACGCGTTACGTGCAGATATATTGAGCAAGCCTTATACGCTAGCTGAACTCACCCACGCTATTCGCAAATCTGTGGACAACGGTCAAATCAAGATTTAAACCATTGTAAGGCCAGAACTTGCCGCTAATCTCACGTTGTATTGCGACGAATCAGAACACCTATATGCGAACTAGGATGATGTCACGCGCGGGGTCATTGGCTATAGCGTATAAAGAGCATTCTATTTTATGTTTTTGCTCTCAAACGCTTAGTCTTAAACGTATTGGAACCCTGCCTACGGCGCATCTGAGCGTGATGCCGATCTTGCCGCATTGATCTCTTACCTAAATAGCTACTATTAAGCGCTGATATCTGCCATCTTTGTTCCTAGGCTAGCAATTGGTGTGCCTCCACGCCTTCGATGGAGAAGGTCTTGGCGCTGACCGGCAGTTAGCCCCTTCTCTATCGACGTCGAAGATGCACTTAGGTTTTGAACTCAAGCAATAATAAGTCGAAAAAATGTGCGGTAATCAGCAATGATCACAAAAAAAGTCTGTCTCATTGGAATGTGGGGGGTTGGCAAAACCAGCTTAGTCAAACAATTCGTCCATAGTATGTATGAAGACAAGTACCATTCGACGCTTGGTGTGAAGGTCGACAAGAAGGTGCTTCGCGTAGCCGACAGTGAAGTCAAACTGATGCTCTGGGATATAGCCGGTGCTGAGGATGATTTCTCCATACCCATGCACTACCTGAAAGGGTCGACTGGTTACATGCTAGTCATCGACGGCACCCGCGCAGAAACATTGACCAGTGCCGTTGAGTTAGCGAACAGAATCAGTGCTGAAATGGGCGACATTCCCTTTGTGGTTATGGTCAACAAATCCGATCTCGAATGGGAGATATCCGAAGCGCAAATTAATGCTGCCCTTGGCAAGTTTGGCCAAGTTTGGTTCAGCGGCAGTGCAAAAACTGGCGAAAATGTAGAGCTTGCGTTTCACACTCTCGCCGAGAATTTGCTTTAATCTAGCAAAAAGTCACAAGTCTACGATGGTTTCTGAGCGGGCGAATTCAAACTTCCGACCCATCTGCTCGCTTTTTCGTACGAGTATTTCATCGATGAAATTTCGTTCATTCCAGGTTCTATTCGGATCATGGTGTCCGATATAGGTTTGCTTGATATTACATTTGTCGGCCATTTCAACTACATCTTCAATACAACTATGCCCCCAATCTAGCCTTGAAAGACCAATATCTGAGCCGACGCCTGTATGGCCATCGTACTCAATTTGTAAAAATTGCCCGTCTCTATACATAACGTCAGCGTCTTTTGCATGTTTCATCAGACGCGCCTCGGCCTCAAGACTCGCTATCTGTAGTGGATCGCTGGGGTCTTCTCCACGTCTTAGTTCGTGGTCAGTACAGAAGATAAAAACTTTCCCGTTGTGCTCAATGCGATAACCAAGGCAGGGATCAGGATGGAAAACTTCAAACGCCTGAATCTTGGTTTTTCCAACCATAATGGGCTCATTGATATCGTGATAGCGACCCACCATAGGGTCCGGCACATCCGGTATAGGTTCGCGTTGCAGATCTCTGATTTCACAAGAGTCAAATGAGGCTGGCATAAGCTCATAATTCAATGGCGTTTGAATGCCTCCCAGATTGATATCGATATCATGGGAGAAAATACCTAGGTTTTGATCGAAGGCTTGGATGTATTGATGATTGGAGTGGACGTGAATTTTATTTCTAGGATCGAAGCACACCGCGGCTTGATCAAAACCTTCCGTGTGATCAAAATGCGCATGAGTACCAAAGATAAACAGTTCTCTCTCATTTCGTGCACCCCACTTTTTCACGATATCCTTAGCGCAAATTCGAAACCCACTGCCACAGTCAAAAACGATATCGTAGCCGTCTGACGTCTCAATTCGAAAACAAGTCGTCCAGCCGCCATAAACGCGAGGCTCTTCTAGCGAAAATCTCTTTCTGTAGCTGGCCAATGTTTCCTTATTGATCGGACCTCCAATAATATCTTCCACTGAGCTATTAAGCTTATTGTCAGCGCCAGCATGATTGCGCATGTCTTCAAAAATCTGAGTAAGCAGCTTAATGTCCGAGAACTCTTGAGTTTCCATGCGTTCCGCTTTAGCAGGAAATATCGACCCACTGCCTTGCACGCCATAGAAGTGAATTCTTAGATTCTCAAAGTCAGACATCGATGATTCCTCAAAAAAGAAAGTATATGTCTGTTTTGGGCAAAAAACGATAAAAAGGACTTATATTAGGATTTAATCATGAACAGCCCTGATCAAACCAACGTAGACGGCTCATCACTACTTCTGGCTTATATATGCGCCGCCTAACATGACAGACATTCGTAGCAGTCGGCCCCGCAACGTCTGTGTGCTCACCCGTGGGTGGCTTTTCGCAAACAGGATAGCTATCCTCGTTAATCGAAGATAACCAGCCGTGGAATTGCTTATGCCCGCCGTATTTGTTCATGGAAACCCAGAGACTTCAGCCATATGGGATCTAATCATCCCTGCCCTAGATCGTCGTGATGTGGTTACTTTGTCACCACCGGGATTTGGCTCACTGCCGCCAAAGGATTTTGTCGGTACGCGGCTAGATTATGTCGACTGGCTGGTGACTGAGCTTGAGGCTATTGGTGAGCCCGTAGATCTGGTGGGTCATGATTGGGGGGGAGGCCATGTTGCAGGGCTGGCGCTGACAAGACCAGATTTGCTGCGCAGTTGGGCTACTGATGTTGCAGGGATCTTCCATGCTGACTACCAATGGCACGATATGGCGCTAGAGTGGCAAAAACCAGGTATCGGCGAAGCGATGGTAGCCGGTATGATTGATGCACCAGCGGCCGACCGCATCGCTATGTTGGTGGGGGGAGGGATGACCACGGATATCGCCACCAAGGTCGCCGCATCATTCAATCAAGACATGGCGCGCTGCATTTTGTCCCTGTATCGCGACGCCGCACAGCCGGTCTTAAGTGACCTCGGTGCGGATGTATCGGTGATGCGTCAGCGACCAGGGCTCGTGATTATCGCCGAGAATGATACCTATGTTGGCACCGACACCATGCACCGGGAAGTTGCCGCGAGAGCTGGAGCTGAAGTCAGCGTGCTCAAGGGCGTTGGTCACTGGTGGATGGTGCAGGACCCGTCAGCGGGTGCCGCCATGCTTAATCAGTTCTGGGCGTCGGTAAAAAGTTAGCTAGGGAACGGATCTTCCATGCCTGACTCCAGCGGATTCGATCAGTCGTGTGCGACCTCAACCCGATCGCAGAAGTGAAAGTGGTCAGCATTCTTGAGCATGATGGTCATGCGTGGACGTTGCGTCCGATTGTGTAGATCCCGCATGCCCTCTAAGGGCGACAACGAATCCAGCTCTGCGACCAGAGTAAGCACCGTCACCGGCTGGGGCCAGTTCAATTCGAGGGAATCGCTCATCGCGCTAACTCCCTTCTGGTCGTCGCTGCTGCGACCACCCGCGGGGGCCAACGGCAGGGCAGCTTTAATTCGACCATCGCTGTTGGCCGTCATAAGCGATGTCCAGCCACCGAAACTGTGAGCTGAAATACCGATTTTTTCTAGGTCAATATTCAGCCCCGCTTTGCCCGTCAGCATTCTATCAATCACGAAGGAGCAGTCTTTGGGACGATCATCGATAAATTGCCCAAGCACTGACATATCATTAGGCGTACTGTCGCCTGCCAACATATCCATCGTAGTATTGCCTACATGATCCATTGCCGCGACCACATAGCCGTGACTTGCCAGATGGGTATACAGAAAGGTGGACTGACGACGTTCTCCGCCGAAACCGTGAGAAAAGATAATAAGCGGCCAAGAATCCTGCTCCGCATCGGCGTCACGTACGGCGGTTTGAGTTACCTCCGGCATGCCAGGCATGACACTGTAGTGATCTTGCGTAGCCGCAGTGAGATCTTGACCTGAGAACGCGTGAGTTGTCGGATACCAAATATCGACAGGTAAGGTTCTCGCGCGCTGATCATCTATCCAGTCGAAACTACGCGTGCCCACGGTATGAGTACCGCGCTGAAAAATTCCCGCTGCCGGAACACGATCGCGATCAAGGATGAGGGTGCCCTGCCCCTTCAGCTAGAGGCAATCACGGTGCCGGAATCGCGTGCCCAATCATTCGAGGCCCCTCGAAAACGGCCCGATCCATGACGTTGGTCTCGTCTACAAAAATGAAGTCGAGCTCTTTGTTTTCATTTACATCGCGATGCAGCATGACGATAAACATCTCACCTTGGGTGAGCCCTTTTAAGACCTCAATATCGACGTCTGTATTGGTGCCATTCTCGAGATACGTTTTGGCGACATATTTGTCGCCATTCGGCGCTCCGTTTTCAAACGGATGCACGACAAGCCAACCGTTGCCATCAATTTGAACCTCAGGGAAGTTGAGAACCGAGCCGTTACGGGTGACGCCGACCACATCAATCCAATTTTTTGTGCCGTTACCCATACTAAATGCCGATTCAGCTGGCGGCTCGGCATAACCATGTAGACTGCATGACAGCATCAAGGCTGCGCTTGAAATCGTTCTTAGAAGATTGCAAAGGTTCATCAAACTTCCTCCTTTATGATTCGGTTTTATATGATGCCTACGGCTAGGATCTAAACTGCCATAGTCACGAGACCCTGTACAGGCCCGAATCAAAAATAAGTGAGCAAACCGAGCAGATGAAAACACCACATGTTGTGTACAGAATTGGCAGAACGTGTGCACAGGCTGGTCTCGATCCGACGACAGCTGTTACACTGAAACCTAAATTAGTCGGGAGAGATGGCTACGTCCTTCAACTCAGTGGATATCGATTATTGCTGTCATGATACGAGCATCATGCTTCAGCAATCTTTACAGTTAACCAATTTGTAGCATGTGAAAGCCGAGGTTAAAAATGTCGATCGAAATGCCTAGCGTTTGCCCATTAGACTGCCCAGATACCTGCAGCCTGAATGTCACGGTAGAAGACAACAAGGTGGTAAAGGTGAGAGGCTCTAAGGCCAACCCCCTGACTAACGGCAAGATTTGCAACAAGGTGGCACGTTACTACCCCGATTTTGTCCATGGCGAGAACAGAATAAGAACACCCTTGCGCCGTACAGGTAGAAAAGGCGATGGGCAGTTTGAAGCCATAAGCTGGGATACAGCACTTGATGAAATCTATCAGCGATTCTCGCATATCATTGCTGATCATGGCCCCGAAGCCATCATGCCGTACAATTATGCGGGTCCCCATGGCGTCTTGGCCGGCGGCTCAATGGACCTGAGGTTCTTTCATCACCTAGGGGCTACATTGCTCGATAGGCGCCCCTTGTGTGGCGGTATTAAATCCGAAGCTTACAAAGGCACATTTGGCTTAGTACCCGCCATGCAACCAGAACAGTGCGTGCACGCCAAGCTGATTGTGGTGTGGGGCAATAACGTCACCTTTTCAAACCTTCACCTTGCACCACTCATCAAGAAGGCCAAGGCGAATGGCGCCAAGCTCGTCGTCATAGATCCCAAGCGCATTAAGATAAGCGAGCAGGCAGATATGTACCTGGCGGTTAAACCTGGCATGGATTTGATACTTGCCTGGGCGATCGCTGTTGAACTCGAGCAACTGGGCGCCTTAGATCACGCGTTTATAACGCAACATGTTCTGGGCGCAGAAGAATTTATGGCTAAGGCTCGGCAGTTTACGCTGACAGAGTCAGCTGAGCTTTGCGGGGTATCTAGCGATGATATCCGCGCCTTCGCGGCTCTCTATCATCAGACGAATCCGGCGGTGATTTCAATCGGCAACGGTCTTGAACGCAATCAAAATGGCGGCAACGGTATCCGTTCAATATTCGCCCTGCCCGCTCTGTGTGGCAAATTTGGCGTAGTCGGTGGCGGCATCATTGGCGGCTCGGGAAACGCTTTCCCAAAAACCGGCGCTAAACTAACCCGGCCCGATTTGATCACTGAAGGAACACGTACACTCAACATTCTTGATATCGGCCGTCATCTTGTTAAACAAGATTTGGACATCCCACTAAAAGGCTTATTCATCTACAACCATAACCCGGTCATTGTCTCTCCAGATCAAAATACGTTACGTCAAGGTCTTGAGCGTGAAGACGTTTTCATCGTTGGTTGTGACATCGCCATGACGGACAGCATGAAGTACGCCGATATTGTATTGCCCGCGGCAACGCATTTTGAACACGACGATTTGTTTTGTGCCTATGGTCAGCCCTACCTACAACGGGCGGAAGCGGTTATTCCGCTGGTGGGTGAGTCGTTGCCTAACACTGAGATTTTTCGGCGCCTGGCGGCACGATTCGGTTTCGACGACCCCCTATTCAAGGCGTCAGATAAAGCATTAATGGATGACGCTATCGATGGCACGGATCCGCGTCTGAGGGGCTTTAAGCCCAGCGAAATCCCTTTGGATGAGGCAATCTCGATGGAGGGCGATGGCACACCAGAAGGTCATACAGACCAGGTAGTCTTGTTTGCAAACCATATGCCGAAGACACCGTCTGGCAAAATCGAATTGAATTCTAGTTATCTGGCCGAGAAATATGGCGAAGAAATACCACGCTATAACGGCATCGTTAGCGACTTTCCGTTGACCCTGATTTCACCCTCGTCGAGCAAAATGATCACATCCACCTTTGGCGGCCTAAAAGTCAATGACGAGGCTCCGCCTCTGGAGATGAACCCTATAGACGCGGCAGCACGAGGCCTTGAAGATGGCATAAAGGTGCGGGTTTATAATGCCCTAGGGGAAGTATTCCTACCGCTTAAGATCACAACGGCAGTACGTCCTGGCGTACTTTGCTCGCCCAAAGGCTCTTGGTTTAAAACGACGCCAAACAAACAAACGGTTTCGGCATTGGCACCAACGACAAAAGCCGATTTGGCGAACGGTGCCTGTTTCAATGATTGTAGGGTAGACGTGGTGGCGGCGTAATTCGCCGCCTTGTCCTAGGGTGAGCAATCACCATCGATTCTACGCGACGACGATAATCATCGCGGTCACAATGAGGGATTATCAGAGCTAGCTCAGCACCTCGTGTTCGCCTGCCACAAACGCTTCTCCGAGTTTGAATTTTTGTATCTTTCCTGATCCCGTAAGAGGCCAATCAGTAACGCGAACCCAATACGCGGGCGTCTTTTGAGGCGACAGTCGATCACGAATAAAGGTCTTCAGGTCGGCCGCTCGCAATACCTCATTGGAACTGCTGCGGATGAAACACACGACTTGCTCACCCCACTTCTCATCCGGTATGCCGACAACAGCCACCTCATCGATCATGTCGTGTTCCAGCAAGGCATTTTCAATCTCTGCCGGGAACAAGTTCTCGCCGCCACGAATGATCATCTCTTTGACGCGTCCTGTAATCTTGATGTAGCCCCGCGCATCCATGCGTCCAAGGTCGCCTGTATGCAGCCAACCTTCACTATCAATAGCTGCGCTAGTCGCTTGTGGATTGTCATTGTAGCCAATCATAACGCTATAGGTGCGGGCGCATATCTCGCCCTGCTCACCAATCGGCAGAACCGCATTGCTTTGGGGCGCGCGGATCGAGATTTCGGTATGAGCAACTGGCTGGCCAATTGTTTGAGTAAGGTCTTCCAGCGAATCTTCATACCATGCTTGAGTCAACACGGGCGATGTTTCGGTCTGGCCATAAACAATTTGAATCGGCGCGCCGAACACAGCATCGGCGTCTCGGCAAAGCTTAGGGGCAACCATGGACCCACCAGACATGATCCGTTGTATTGATGAAACATCACGTCCAGAGCGTCGCACTTCTTCTACCAAAGCAACCAGCATAGTCGGCACGCCCAAGGCGAATTTGGTCCGCTCGCGCTCTATGACCTCAACGATAATGGCCGGATCAAACATCGGAGCGAGAAGCATCGTGCCGACTCTTCCAAGACCGCCCATCACAAGAATGCCGCAACCGGTGGTGTGGAACAACGGCATATTGTTAACAAAGCAGTCGCCTTGCTCAAGTCCTGCGCGGCCCATTGCATCGAAGCCATTTCGCACCAGTCCATTGTGGTGCAACAGCGCGCCTTTCGGAAAACCAGTAGTCCCCGACGTGTATTGAATCTGTACCGCATCACTCGGTTTTGGCGTGCGCGACTCTCCAACAGCTTCACCGGCATAGAGCGCGTCATGATCAGTCAACAAGATGCGGTGAGTAATAGCCGGGATCTCATCGCACACGGCATCAGCAATTTCCTGCACAGGGTTGCCACGAAACTCAATGACATAGTAGATCGCTTCAGACCGCGATTGTTCGAGCACGAATTTCAATTCGCGTTTTTGATAGGCTGGATTGACCGTGACGAGAATGACACCTGCAAGCCCACACGCCAACTCCAACAATACCCATTCGGGAACATTGTTGGCGAAAACGGCAATGCGGGCGCCCTCGTCATGACGACTAGCCACCGCGCGCGCAAGGCGTTCGCAGTCAGCGAGTAGCTCAGCATAGGTCCAGACGCGGCCAATCTCGCCTGCGTAAGT
>JBNMQM010000110.1:0-9857 GCA_051278195.1 Candidatus Azotimanducaceae bacterium | reverse complement strand
GGTGAGGGTGAATCCAACCTGCACTCTGAGGGCTCTGCTTCTAATAGTGAGGTCGACACTGTCATCAATGGCGGCGCTGACAACGATACGATCGTGCTCAGCACCAATGCAGGTTCTGGAACCCCAGATGACTTTACGGTCAGCAGCAACAACGCGCTGTTGAACGGTGCCAGCAACGAGACGATCAAGGTGAACGGGGTCTTTGGTGACGACACGGTGATGAACTTCACCACGGCTGATACGCGGGCTGTCGTCACATACGATCTCCGCGACACCGTTGTAGTTACCAATCCTGGTACTGCTCCTACTACTGCAGCGACTTCATTTGCCATCGTGGAAGGTGTGCTTGCAGGTGGTGCAGATCTGGAAGTGGAGCTTACAGAAGGATACAATGCAGACGAAATCATGGGAGAGATTGCGCTGGCCATTACTACTGACCTTACATCAAACTTCACGGCAGATACTTCTTCAACTGGTGTCATCGAACTGACGGCTAAAGAATTTGGCATCTCAGGAGAAAACGTAAACTTCTACGTCGAAGATCGGTTGGTCGCGGACGGCATCACGGTATTAGCCAGCTTCACCGCGGAACAGCTCGGTGAAAACGGTCTCGGAGTTGTCAATGTCGATGTGATTAATGATGGCACCGACTTCCTAGACTTCTCTGATTACCTGAAAAGCCAGGAAGATGTATCGTCGGGTACCTCGGGCGGTCCGGAGTCCAACAACTTGATCGCAACCACACTGGAGTACAGTGAAACTAACAGCTTCGGTGGTGCAACGGGTGATGGTGCTAACGGTTTTGTTGACGCCAACGAAGTCGCAGTAGTTCGTATGGCGGCTGGTACCGACGCAGGCGAAACCTTCGACGCTCTGTCGGGCAGCAACGTTGCAGCGCTTTTCAACAACACTGTTGGTGGCGACAATGCGTATGGTGACCTTGTTCAAAGTAACTTCACTGCGCCTGATGACGCAAATGTCGTGGATGGAAATGGTAAGGCCATCTTTATGGTCGAGAACAGTGCCAATCTGGGCGAATACAAAGTGTTCGAACTGACTTGGGACGCGACTACAGGCTCGGGTACCACTGACGTTGCGGCTACTGAAATTGGCAGCCTCGACTTTGGTGACTCGCTTACCTATCTTGACGACGTCAACCTGGTTGGCTCGGATGACCATGCAGCGCTGCTGACATTCGGCTTTGCTTAAGCTTGATTTCCAAGGCCCTCTGGGGCCTTGGACCTAAATTTGAAAAAGCCCCCGAACACCTCGGGGGCTTTTTCTATCCACCACTTATGTTCTGCATGTGATGCAGCGGTTGGATTTGCACCCCTCAAATATTGATAAAAGGATGACAGACATGGCCAAGATCACCATCGACGGCAAAGAATACGACAGCAAGACACTAAGCGAAGATGCACAGGCAAATTTGCAGAACATCCAGTTCTGCGAGCAGAAAATGGCAGAACTAAAGCGTGAAATTGCGATCGCCCAAACTGCGCGCAACGCCTATACGGTGGCTCTCAAGAGCCAACTGCCCAAAGACTCCTGATCGGGTCAATCCCATGCCCAGCGAGAATAAAACAAAATTGCCTCAATCCCTTGTTTGGTGTATTAGCTTTCTAAAATACATCGGTGTTTGAACAGACAAAATTGCACCTACACGCATTAAGCGAAAGGATGTTCGCTCATGAAAGCCCAGACACCATTGGCGCGGGCCTACGGTAAGTTCCGTGCAGTATTCGGCGCCACTATATTATTCAGCTTTTTCAGTAACATCCTTATGTTTGTCGGCCCTCTGTACATGCTGCAGGTCTATGACCGTGTTCTGGCCAGCCGGAACGAGCTGACCCTTGTGATGATTTCGGTCATCGCGGTTGCACTTTTGGTCACTTACGGGCTGCTGGAATTCATCCGCTCCAAGCTCCTTGTGCGGGCGGGATTGCAATTTGACGACATGCTCGCCAATCCAGCGTTTAACCGAGTGATCCGTAACCAACTGGCCAATCCTAACGGCGGTGGACACACGACATTAAATGATGTGGACAAGGTGCGGGAATTCATGACCGGGCAGGGGATCCTTGCGTTTTTCGACGCGCCCTGGGTGCCGTTGTTTCTGGCGCTGTGTTTCGCGTTTCATCCGTGGCTGGGCATGGTGGCGACTGTTGGTGCGCTGATCATCTTTGCGCTGGCGCTGACCAATGAATTTGCGACACGTGGCCTGCTGCAAGAGGCGGGATCGGCCAATCAGGGGGCGGCGCATTTCGTTAATACCACCATGCAGAACGCCGAGGTTATCCGTGCACTTGGTATGGAAAAGCAGTTGACCAAGCGGTGGCAGAAACAGCACGATGATGTGTTGGACAAACAGGCGCGTGCAAGCGGACGGGCAGGCGGCATCATGGCTTCGACCAAGTTTGTGCGTATGACCTTACAGATCGCTATTCTGGGTACAGGTGCTTATCTGGCAATCCTAGAACAAATCTCTCCTGGCATCATGATTGCCGCTTCCATCGTAATGGGCCGTGCGCTGGCACCCGTGGAGCAGGCTGTCGGTCAATGGAAGCAGTTCGTGGCAGCCCGTCAGTCGCACCATCGTCTGAAGCAGATATTCGGCAACTTCGACGATGAAGAAAAGCGTATGCAGTTGCCAACCCCCAAGGGTAATCTGACCGTGCAAGGGCTGATCGCAACGGCACCCGGATCAAAGCCCAGTATGGGAAATTCCCGACCGGCACTGCTTAAGGGCATTTCGTTTTCAATAAACCAAGGCGAGGTATTGGCGGTGATCGGGCCAAGTGGTTCGGGTAAATCTACGCTGGTACGTCATCTGGTGGGAGCCGCACAGCCACAGTCCGGGTCTGTTCGTCTGGATGGGACGGAATTGCATCATTGGGATATGGAGCAACTTGGACGTCACATGGGGTATATGCCGCAAGATGTGAAGCTGTTCCGCGGGTCCGTCGCCGAGAATATCTCGCGGTTCGTTGAAGATGCGACAGATGCCGAGATCGTAACCGCCGCACAGTTGTCTGGCGCGCACGAGATGGTGCAAACGCTGGGCGAAGGGTATGACACCGATGTCGGGGATGGTGGTCAATCCGTGTCGGGTGGTCAGCGTCAGCGCATCGGTCTAGCCCGTGCGGTGTTCCGTGATCCGAACCTGATTGTGCTGGACGAGCCAAACTCTAATCTGGATGCGCACGGCGAGCAGGCGCTCGCCGCCTGTATTCAGGAAATGAAGAAGCGTGGCAAAACTGTGGTGCTGGTAACGCACAAATCGAACCTGTTGGCGCTGAGCGACAAGACGCTGATGCTGGTGAACGGGTTGGTTGAGAAATTTGGGCCCACCCGTGAGATGTTTGCCGAGCAGGTCCAGCAACGGCAGAAGACCAATGCGGCAGCACCGGCGACATCGCCTGCCGTTGTTAACATGTCCGACAAACCGCGCGCCTAAACCGTTCAGTACCCCCCCAAACGCTCGTTAAGGAGCTGAGCCACCATGATCAGTAAACCAAGTCCGAAACCCATCGCCCTAATAGGCTACATTCTAATTTTCATTACTTTTGGAGTCTTTGGTGGTTGGGCTGCGGTGGCCAAACTGGATAGTGGGGTGGTGGCTCCAGCCACAATCTCACTCGAAGGAAACCGACGGGTGATACAACACTTTGAAGGTGGGATTGTCGAAGAAATATTTGTGACTGAAGCGAGTAATGTGAACGAAGGCGACATCTTGGTGCGTTTGCAAAATATTGAAGCGCTCTCTAATTTGGAGGTGTTTTCAACTCGACTGGATGTAGCTCACTTGGTTGAGGCACGTTTATTAGCAGAACGTTCCTTGGAAGAAATAGTAGTATTTCCCCAAGTTATACTTTCGCGTAATTCGCAAGCTATTTCTTCAGTGCTTGCGGATCAAACTGATATATTTAATGATCGTCGGCTAATTCTAAAAAGCCAGGAAGATATTCTATCAGCACGTGTTGAGCAGATAGAGATGCAGGCTCAAGGCCAAGAACTTCAGAAATCAGCCTTTGAGCGTCGGTTTGCAAATTATACTGAATTATTGCTGAGAATGCGTGACGGTGAAGAACGCGGCCTTATTCAAGGCAACCAGTTATCCCAACGCGAGGATGAGCTGATCGAAATTGAAGCTAACTTGGGTCAAGTGATTTCCGATATTGCACAGACGCTAGCAAGCATTGGCGAAACAGAGCTTCAGATTTTACAGCTAAAACAAGAGTATCGTGAGCGGGCTAGTACCGAGCTAGAGCAGATTCGCGCAGAGATTAACGAATTAATTGAGCGCCGCAAAGTGGCTGCAGACGTATTAGACCGTACAGAACTCCGAGCACCTAGCTCGGGTACCATTCAGAACCTTAAGGTACATACAGTGGGTTCCGTTGTGCGTCCCGGTGAAGTGTTAATGGAACTAGTGCCAGAGGACGAAGAACTGATCATTAATGCGCGTATTTCGCCTATAGATGTAGACAATGTGTCTGTTGGTCTAGAGACGGAAGTGCGATTTAGCGCGTTCAATACCAAACTGGTCCCTTTCATGCAGGGTACAATTGACACTGTTTCCGGCGATGTAATCACACCTGAAAACGCTAATGAACCACCCTATTATTTAGCCCGCATCACAGTTGAGAAACAAGATATACCCGATGAGATTAAAGACAGACTAAGTGCTGGTATGCCGGCCGATGTTGTAATCACTACTGGTGAACGGACATTGTTAGACTTTTTATCATCTCCATTACTGGATGCAGTCCGAAAAAGTATGCTTGAGGAATAAGAAAGTATGGAGGCGCTATTCCATTTTTCAGAAACGATGTGACTAACTTAGGCAATCATATCAAACTGCAGGAAGTCCGACTCAAGCCCGATCAGACCTATGACGTTACCGTCGTCCGTTTGCCATTCCATATAACTAAAATCACCTGATTTTATCGCTTCTCTATCGATGGCAATAAAGCTGTTACCCTGATCGATATACCCAATATCGCCACCTTTATCGTTTAAAAAATCTATAAGGCGTTGGATGGCGTCATCGGAGGTGTCAATTTCTATTTCAGCCACTGTCTCCAGCTCGTTGAGCAAAGCATCAAGATTGATACTCATCAAAGTATGATTGGCATCGAGTTTTTCCGACTGGAAGTATTGCCAAGTTTTGATTACCTCGGCTAAGCTGAGTTCGCTTACCTCTTTTGTAGTCTCTATCGTTGGGCTGTCAGAACTCTTTGTTGGCACAAAATGATCTAATTCCTTGAACAATTTATCGGCCAGTTTGACTGAAAACTCTGTATCGATGTTTTTATCGTGGAGGTTGAGAACTGGCACTATATTTTCGTTCACCTTTACAACATTCTCTGTGACATGCGTCAGTTCCTGTTGCAGGACAGCGGCATCTGATTTTATGGATTTGACCATATCAGGGCCAAATTTTAAATCGATCCCAAGAAAGTCTGTCAGCAGCGCAAACATGGCACTGTTTGCTGGGCTGTCACCAATGTCCTGCGTGTATGTGATTTGTGTATCCTGATAATATTTGGAGAGTTCAAGATATTTGAGGCCTTCCAGAACCTTGTCTCGGTTGTCCAGCAGCACCGCCTCAGACACAAACCCCATTGCAATGGCGATGGTACTAAGACCGGTAGCAAAGGCGTTCTGATGCAGTCCCAGACCTTGCTGTTGTGTCGTTTCACGCGTCTGGCCGTGTGTCTCAGGGGTGAGGTGCGCGATCTCAGGACCGGTCTCTTTCGGCAGGCTGGCAACATCTCCATTCTCGTTCGTGAACAGGTCGTCCTGTGTGCCTGCGACTGGAAACATGCCTTCGAAGCTCAGGGGAGGGGTGGTATCTTTTGTATTGTCTTCGGGTGCCAGCAATACCAAATCTTCGGACGCCAAGAACAAAGTCCAGACCAATGCTGCTAGCATGGCCGACGGATGCAGGCTAATCTTACTGCCGCGCTCAAACCGTATTACACGGCGTTCAGCTTCCTCATTAGTACCGGGAGCGGGTAGAGTCTGGTTAGTGAAATCAGCGATCAGTTCGTTGAAGTTCTTCCCTCGCAGGGCGCGCAGGACATTCGGGCTGTCCAGCAGATAGAGGCCGTCGATGCGGCACATGTGGATAAAGACTTCGCCTGTGATGTGGCAAAACACAAACCACGGGTCGCCCTCGTCGGTGATCCCGCGATCCGTTTCTACCTGCACATTAGCCTTGTTCAAAAGCGCGTGGACCCGGAACAGATCGGCAAGCTCCTGATTGCTCCAGTCTTTCTTGGGATTAGGAAGCAGTGATCGCATCGTAGCCTGCGAAACTTCTCCGAGGCTGACAGATCCATCCAAGGGCGTGTTGAATGACAACGTCTGGTTCGCATCGTTCAGGACGTACGAACTAGAGCCAACTTTACCTTTATTCTGGAAGTCAAAGATCTTCGCCATAGGGGGCTCGTCCCGATCAAGTTAAGTCAAATTAAACCATACCGTTTATCGATCAGCTGATCCAGAGAAGATATTAGCCGGTCAGGTCTTCGAAAAGAATCTGATAGGTAAGCGGCTCGTAAAAGCGCAAAAGCTCCCGCACAAAGATTTTAGGGTCTTGTCCAAGCGCACCCGCCCATTCCACATACCGGTGTGCAGGTATCTTGCCACGGCCGTTTTCAAGCTGTGAAATGAACGTGTAATAATCCAGCGACAAATAGTCCGCGAGATCTCGTTGCGATAGCCCTTCGGCTTCGCGTAGTGATTTTAGCCACAAGCCCAAAGTGGCACGTTGTTCTTTGGATTCTTCCGGCGTCGATTTATGCAACTCAGCAAGCATGGGTTAACCCTTCATTGGCAGCTTCAGGGGGCACGCACCTGCCTAACTGCAGGGGTATTGAGTGAACCACTGTACAGCAGAATTTTGCCGATGGCAACGCTATCATAGACTTATCGCACCTTCGTGAAGTTATAGCTGAAAGTTGGTGACTAGTGACCTGCCCCAACCTCGTTACACAAATCGTTTTAGACCATGCTTCCCCTTTCCTCTAAAGGATTCATCCTGCAGTATTATCAGTCCACATCCAGCGCCTTAAGACGGTCGGCGGCAAACCCAAGCATCTCGACCAGCATTTGATAATCCATATATCTGGTAAAACCGCCTTCAGCGCGACGGTTTTTGCTACCATGTCTTTGGTCATGGGTGTTTCCCTTGATCGGCAGGTTAGTTTTGTAACTCAAACCATATCGGAAAATGGCTAGTGGCCACCCAGAAAATGCAGGGGCTCCCCCAGCCCACGCTCTTGTCGAAATCACACCACGCCCGGGGGCAACCTGACCAGTCTTAGATCAACTTAATAATATCGTTGGCGACGTCATCCCAAGTGCGCAATGTGGTCGCAGCAATTTGCGCCTCTAATTCTTTCCTACGGTTTGGATCTTTGATCAGATGACGGCAAGCGGCATAAATACTGTTGATGGACTGTACATCGCAATATTCTACCAGATCGCCTCCAACCTCAGGCAAGGAAGAATTATCTCCTACCACGCCAGTTTTTCCAAAAGAAAGTCCTTCGCCAATCGGAAGCCCCCAGCCTTCATAAAAGCTGATCATTGCAGTAAAAAGACAATTTTTATAAAGAAATTTTAACTCATTGTCAGTTGGACGTTTTACAAATTGCACCCAACCTCCAAGCTGATGGGTACTATTCATAAGTTGATCAAAATCGCTATTATGCCATCCTGATTTGCCAGCAAAAACGAGACGGGGCGCTTCAACGTCACGATCTTCAGCAAGGCGCTGCCAAACTTGACCCAATCGCCAAGCATTCTTGCGGCTCTCCATAGTACCAACAACCAACACATAGGGAATTTTTGTTAGATTTAGGATATCTAGCGGGATATCTTCAATCTCTTTCAAATGAGCTTTAATTGGACGGTCCGCTAAACTTGAATCCAAATAATTAGAGCTTGGCGTATTCGTGAATTTCTGTGCCAATGGCACGACGCTGATCGGTTTGCTCTGGCCTACCTCACCCATAAAACACTGTAGATCACGGGCCGTGCTCTCTGAGTTAGCTAGAAAACTAGTACATAGCTTTATGGACATCTCCAACCAGTAATAGAACTCCATGGAAAACTTGTCCCCCAAGTGCTCAGGCGTTAGCACTGGAATAAGATCATGAACAAGCTGGCTAATTTCCACCTTATTCTGATCATGTAAGATTTCGATCTGCTCATAGACACCCTCGATATTCCAAAGCGCACCAAGAATAATCAGGGCGTCATCCATTTGTGCAAGTGAATGTGCAGGTACGGGAGAAGTATCTATGTGGGCAGCAGTTGTGGTCAGGGCATCATCTTGCACGAAATTGCACCATTCGGACAAGCTAGAGCCCTTTTTTTGGAAGTAATCATCATTGCCTAACCAAGCATGATAGTGACGCTTCAACCAATGAAACCGATATTTTAATGGACTATTCCGATAGCGCATCAAAGTCGGTGCAGTTTGCCGCTCTGACCGCACATGATTGCCAAAAAAAACACGGACGAAAAGCTCAGGTGTAAAATCAGAACCACATTTTAGAAATGTTGTAGAGATTGCAAAATATTCTCTCTTGCGTTCATCCCAATAGGTCAACCAAACATTATCAACGCCAAGTATGTCGATGGCACGAGTAATGACCTCAAATGACACTCGCTGGATACCAGAAACAGTAGTTTCATTCGCCAAATAGATATAGATATCAGTTACATCAAAGTAATATTTTTTTTTAGCCATGAAACTGTCCTGAAAGAGCGTACACTTTGGCAGGGTCCATACGACTGTATAAGTCGTTCTTACAAGCTAAAATATTTAGTACTTGATGGTCCTTAAGGGCTTTGTTGCACAAATCGGTTGAAAAACATGCTTCCCCTTTCCCCAGACGGACTTAGCCTACGGGCTTGGTGACAGGTCTGCCAAGAGCGGTATAGCGGTTGAGGACTGCGATGCGGATTTGGATTTCTGCGACCTGCCTTTCGAAGTCCCGCGCCATCAACGATTGGCTGAGTAGTTTCACACAATGCATCCACTGACCGGCAGTCGTTTGCTAGCAAACGATGAGAGGTTTCGTTTCGACGCGACTTCGGCGGTGGTATCCACTCCATCGCCGCCACAGGGTGCGACCCAGGTATCGCTGCGCCTTAATGGCTTCGTTGCGGGCAATCGCTCCATCGCTCGTCCACTGCCCGGCAATGCATGCCAGCATGCACGAGAGGGGGTTTCCTGGGCTTTGCATTCTTGCGTGGCGGGATCACTGCGCGGGCATCTCGGGCCGCAATTGCCTCATGGCATTTGCGCGTGTCATACGCCCCGTCTGCGGTGACACTTCCGATATCCTGATCAGGCGGGATTTGGTTCAAAATTTCGGGTAGCATGGGAGCATCCCCGATGTTGTTGGTGGTGACTTCGACAGCCCGCACCTCCAGCGTTTCTTCGTCAATGCCTATGTGAATCTTGCGCCAGATGCGGCGTTTTAGGCCGCCATGTTTGCGGGCGTTCCACTCGCCTTCACCTTCGGCTTTGATCCCTGTGCTATCAATGACGAGGTTCAGTGGCCCCGTGGGACCGCGATACGGGAGGCTCACGTTCAGTGTTTTCTGACGTCGACATAAGGTGCTGAGATCCGGTGCTGCCCAATCCAGCCCGACCAGTCACAGCAGGCTTTCAAGAAACCCCGTCGTCTGCCTCAAGGGCAAACCGAACAACACTTTGATCGTGAGGCAGGCTTGTATGGCTGCATCACTGTAGGTCTGCTGACGCCCGCGTTGGCCTGAAGGCTTCGCCCCCCAATCCATCTCGGCATCAAACCAAATTGACAAAGACCCGC
>JBNMQM010000109.1:0-10110 GCA_051278195.1 Candidatus Azotimanducaceae bacterium | reverse complement strand
CTGTTAATGTTGCTGCCTCACTTGGCGTTAACGATGTGGTCATTGGCCTCACGATCGTCGCTGTTGGCACTTCAGCGCCCGAGTTGGTGGCTTCTACGGTAGCAGCATACAGAGGTCATACCGATATTGCCGTTGGCAATGTTGTTGGTTCAAATATATTCAATATTCTGTGGGTTCTTGGCCTCACCTCGATATTAGCGGAGTTGCCGTTTGATGTTGTATCCAATACAGACTTGGCGATTGTTGCCGGTTCCAGCGCGCTGATTTTGGTTTCAATGGCCGTAAGCCGAACTAATACGATTCTCAGGTGGCATGGTGTCACATTCGTTTTGCTCTACATCGGCTATCTGGCTTATGTTGTTGATCGAGGCTAGGCGGGGACAGATACTAAGTAGGCTTTTTTGGCTTTAATGTTCGCTACCGCACAGAGTAGCCGACTCCTAATGAGTAACAATGACCATTATTTTACGTTGCCCCCTGTCCACTCTCTTTAAGTGAGAAAGATCACGCATGGAAATATTGTCAGAAGTTACAGGCTACCGACAAAAAAACTGCATTATCGAGGCCTTACCTCCAGATGCTCAATCGCGGTTACTGCCCAATTTGGATCTGGTCAAGATAGCTCTGGGCGAGGTTTTGTATGAATCAGGTGAAATCTTGCATCATGTGTATTTTCCGGTTGATTGCATCATCTCCTTGCTTTACGTCATGGAGAACGGCGCCTCCGCAGAAATAACTGTGATTGGTAATGAAGGTATGCTGGGAACGAGCTTATTTCTGGGTGGCGAGACTACTTCCAACCGGGCCGTTGTGCAAAGTGCTGGAACCGCCTTTCGCATAGATGCAAGACATTTCAAGGCCGAATTTGGCCGTCACACTGAAATGTTAATGTTGTTGTTGAGCTACACGCAGTCGCTGCTCACCCAAATGGCGCAAACGGCAGCGTGTAATCGCCATCACAGCATAGATCAGCAGCTTTGCCGCTGGTTGTTATTGTCGCTGGATCGCCTACCGACTAATAATCTGGTGATGACCCAGGAGCTCATTTCAAATATGCTGGGTGTACGCCGTGAAAGTGTCACAGAGGCTGCAGGTAAATTGCAAACACTTGGATTTATTTCCTACCAGCGAGGAAGTATTAAAGTGCTGGATCGGCCCGGGTTGGAAACAATATCTTGCGAATGTTATGCGGTGGTAAAAAAAGAAACTGATCGGTTGTTGCCCAATGCGGCTAATGATCTTGTGGTTAGCAGCAAGCAGAGCTATTCAACACTAGCTCAGAACTATGAATCCAGCAGAGGGCCCGAGTCCACTGAGTAGTATTCCGTTACTGGGTACACTACACATCGAAATAGTCTAAGCGCCTTTTTCGTGCCTTTTCTGGCTATATGCGCTGTAGGATCATTGGATGCCACTACTTGCAGGCTCTAACACTAATCGCTTGATCGAATCTCTACCGACTGAAGTTCGAGATAAACTGCTAAAACGTTGAGCCTTAGTCGATTGGGCCTTTGGCAACATTGCGTGCGAAGTCGATTAGGTTTACACGTTTGTCTATTTTCCGGTAACCGGTTTGTTTTCGCAGATTACTTTAGTAGACGATCATCATCCTCTAGAAATGGGCTTAGGCGGCAACGAATGTATGCCGGGCGTAGATCGGGTGTGCGCCGAGTATGCGGTACGGCCGATGTTCAATGTTGAGTTTATCTTTTAACGTCACCTTGACATCGATATCGGTGAGTACTCCGAAGCCTTAATTTTTTAGAGCTTCGGTGACTTTCGTGACGGAGGTATCGAACGGTAACTTTAATAGCAGTCTGTCCAAAAAGGTTTTTCAGCATCCGCTTGCTCGATTTTTTCGTGCTTCAATTGTTTAACAATTACGTTGGTATTCCCGTCAATAAATCGGCAAGTTCATCGGCATGTTGCTCTTCAACCGCCAGAATCACTTTCAACATATCACTGGTCGTTGTATCTTGATCGTCGAGGAATTGGATCATTTCTCGATAACTGTCGATGGCTATACGTTCCGCCACCAAATCCTCCTTGATCATCTCAACCAATGAATCTCCTGTCACATATTCCGCATGACTGCGACTAGCAAGACTATCCGGCGAGAAATCAGGCTTGCCACCTAACTGCACAATCCGCTCGGCAATCTGGTCAGCATGCCCCTGTTCCTGGTTGGAATGAACAAGAAACTCATTGGCGATACCTTTTGCATTAATACCTCGCGCCATAAAGTGATGGCGCCGGTAGCGCAGAACACAAACAATTTCAGTAGCGAGTGCTTCATTAAGTAACTTCAGCACTTGTGCCCGATCAGCTGAGTAACCAGCGGTAACCGCTCCTTGCTCAATGTTTTTACGCGCTTTGATACGCAATGTTTTGATATCAGTCATTTCTATTTTGTTAGTCAAGTGAGTCTCCCTTATTATTTTTCAGCTTGTTCCCAACCGGCAGCTATGTCTGTACGCTGCCACACTTAAGACGTACAAGGTGCGACTAGTAACCTTTCGTTAGAGCTGGCCTCAAGATTCTAGACAATCGAATAAAAGCCCTGCGCCACGCATTGCTCATCTCGCCCTCGCAGCAGCGGCAAAGCCTGTGATGAGTGTCCCGCGATGGTGTTGATCTCGGCGGGCAGCTTTCGCATGGGTGGACTTGAATGGCGGTGGTGATGCCACCAAAAGCGGTCAATCAACCACTGAGGCCATCACGATTGCAAGGGCAAATGCGATTAGAAGCACTACCTCAGACTCAGATCCGTGCGAAACTTGTCAGAGCTCCTCCTGCGGTCTCAAACCTTGGCGTAAGGGAACTGGCTGATATAGTCTGCAGACAGCCCCTCATAACACTCACACGAAGCGCCTTCCAGGCCGAGGCGATCTATTACCTTGATCTTTCCCCGGGAATAACTGATCAGATTTTGTTTCTGCAAGTGACCCGCAGCAATAGTGACGGCGCTGCGCTGCACGCCGAGCATATCGGCCAGAAAACTGTGCGTAAGTTGAAGTAGATTGCCAGAGGTCCTGTCATGAATCATCAACAGCCAGCGCGCAAGTCTCGATTCAACTTCATGAAAGTGAGTACAGGTGATGGCATACGATTGCTGTGCTATCAAAACGTATAGGTAACGATTGATAGATCGACGCAATCCGGGATGGTTCTTCATTGCGATGCAGAACTCAGACGAGGTGAAGCGTAATGCAGTACCCGAACCTTGAACCACTCCACGAGCAGGCGCAGTACTGACGTCTAATATAAGCGTTGCCCCCAGCATACCTTCATTGCCTACCAACCCCGTTTCCAGAGGCGCGTGCCCCTTCGTGGGTACGACCAGCGAAATAAAGCCGGTCAACGGAAAATAAACATATTCAGTGTCGACATCAACATCGCAAAGCACTTCATTGAGTACCAGAGAAACCGTCTCACCCTGGCCATATAGAACAGTACGGTCTTTGATCGGCAAGGTTTCCAGTAGCGCGTTAAACGTGGCTGATAATATCATTTCTATATACGACCGATGGAGGTTCTGAGGACAGTATAAGCCTCTGCTGAGATCATAATCTGTACGCTAGGACACTAAAGGACAGCGGCGTACATGGGCATACATGGTGCTAGTTGCAGACAACACGAATCGAGGAAGGTTCTATTAGCCAGAATACGCCTTGGGTTTACCAGCCGACAGCGCGTGATAAAAGTCGCCACGTTGAAGCCTACCCTGCTGAGTTGAAGATCCAGCAACTGCAGGAACGAGGCACTGGCATCAACGCCCAACAGGTTGATGCTATTCATCCGGATCAGTTTGGCGTCAGCGCAGAGAATACCGCCTAGTGGGCCCATCTTTCCCCCTGTCCGCACGCTAGCTCACGTAAATGGTTCAGGCTCTCATACAATCGACCAACAGTTGTATCGCTGGCTTCTCCTGTCATTAGATCGCCTGCTTCCCTGCGTTGCCCCAGCGACTCGCGTCACCAAAAAGTCAATGAGAAGAGTAAAAACAACAGATTGAACAGTGTAGCATCCAGGCGGCGAGTTCAGAGCTTTAGCTTATCCAAGAAGTCGTTGACCTGCCGTTTGGCTTCATCCCGATCCACCGCATAGCGTTCCTCTACAAGACCAGTCAATCGCTCCCTTTCACCATCTGACTTTAAAATTTCATCCTCTGTCAGCTTTCCCCAGGCGATCCTGGCGGATCCCACGTGTTGCTTCCACTTGCCTTTCAGTTCCTCTGCACTTGGTAGATCTGCCATTACATAATCCTTTTCTATACTTGAGAGTTAACAACGTGTTGGCGATATCCACCGAGGCGATTCTTCATACAAAAACAGGGAATCAACGATCGGAAGAACTTCAAATCTACATGTTTGCAGACCATCTTACGGTGCGCTGGCGCACAGACCTGCAGTCTGAGCGGTTGTATGACTCGTGGCGAAATTAGCCGAGTTACAGGTACTTCGCGTTCATTCAGATTGAAAGGGTTTCTTGCCGGGTCCTGTCAGGAACCAGACTATGAGTCCAAGCACGGGCAGAAGAAATATCAGCAAAGACCAGATGAGTTTTTCGATGTTCTTGGCGGAACTCTGCACTATCATGACAATGGCGTAAACATCAGCAACCAGCACCAGAAGCCCAACAATATTGTAGGTATCACTCATTGTGTTCCCTAAAAATTAATTTTCAGAAATAGCATTTGCGATTCGCTGAATGTTTTCCGTACGTTATCGAACATAGCCGTGAATTTAGCAGCACACTGCGTGCGGCACCGCACCGAGCTTTTACAGTCCGACCTATAAGCTGTCAGTTGAGTGATATCAAACACAGGAAAAAATAGGGACAAGCATATGTTACGCAACATGAGCGATCTGGAAGGCTGTAATATTCTCGCAACCGATGGTGGCATCGGCCATGTCAATGATTTCTACTTCGACGACAATGCATGGGTAATCCGCTATCTCGTCGCCGATACCGGTACCTGGCTAAGCCGCAAGGTATTGGTATCGCCAATATCGATTGGCCATCCGAACTGGGCAGAAAAAACGCTGCCCGTATTGCTCTCCAGAGAGCAGGTAAAAAACAGTCCTGAGATCGACACTGACCAGCCCGTCTCGCGTCAGAATGAAATAATGCAGCTCAGCTACTATGGTTACCCCTCCTATTGGGGTGGTGCTGGACTATGGGGCGTAGGAATGTACCCAAACCTGATGATGTCAGGAGCCGGCGGTTTTGCTTCATCACCGCAGTTGACGACTCAAGAGCAGGCGTCCGCATTGAAGGTTATGCATTCCGGCAACGATCATCACCTGCGTAGCTGCAATGAGGTAATGACTTACCACATCCACGCGACCGATGGAGACATTGGCCATGTCAAAGGCATGCTTGTTGATGATGAATCCTGGGCCATTCGCTACCTCATCGTGGACACCAGCAACTGGTGGCTCGGTCACGAAATCCTGATCTCCCCGGAATGGATAAAGGAGGTCAGCTGGTCAGACGCCAAGGTCTCGGTCAATCTGACGCGACGCGCGGTGCAAGAAGCGCCCGAGTACGACCCATCTATTCAAGTGGAGCGGGATCAGGAATCGGAGATACATCGCCACTACAAGCGTCCCGGCTATTGGGAAGATCATGACGCTCACTCGAACCTGCCCTGAAAAGGCCAATTAGACCGGTCAGATAGGATTTAGGTGACAATGAAAAGACGTATCTTGTTGTTGGGCCTCACCGCACTTGTCCAGACAGTTGGGAGAGCTGAAGAGGTGATACCGACCTCCCCCTATGAAGGTTCCGAGTTTATCGAGGTTTGGCAGAAGGTTTCCCATACTCCCTATACACCCGGGAATCGCCCTACCCGAAGCCTGAGTGATCTGGTCAACGGACTTGTCGAACGGAGTCTTTCACAGACAGGTAAAGCACTATCGTCAAGAAAAACCCGGAACAAAGAACTGGTTAAACGGGCCAACCAAACGCTCAATGACCGAACCGATTATTACGAGAATGATTTCACAAAACTGGTCCACGCCAACGGCATCTGCCTGAAAGGTAGCTGGAACATGACTGAACCCAATCCATACACCGGGTATTTCGAACAAGGGAAAACGGGTTTGATGATTGCCCGTGCTTCGGTGGCGATGTTTGGCACGAAAAAGAAACAGAATCGGGGTTTCGGTCTGGCTGGAAAAATTTATCCAGCGTCAGATAAAATCAGCACCGTGGGCAGAAAGCTCAAGCCAGCTAATTTTTTTACCGTCAATGACCTAGGCGGCAAAAAGGACGTTCTATTTACTGAAGTGTCACTCACCAATCAACCGCCAACCACCTTCAACCTCACTCTATTACGATTCCTCTGTTACGTCCTGAAGGTAGCCAACGTCTTTAAAACCGCAGACGCCCAAAACGGAAACGCAGCGCCCGATCCGGGGGTGCGCCAACTCTATGAGATTTCTGAACTGGGCCTGAGTGACGAAGAACCCGTGGAAGCGATCACGCCAAGATGCATACGAATTAAAGCGCGGCCGGGGCAACGCAATGACCGAAGTGACTTCCGCGATGAACTTGACCTCGCAGGCTACGAAAATAGCAAGCTGATACTAGATGTCTACGCAGACTCCCCTCACCAGGAAACGGCCTGTGGTGATCTCTCGGAGGCTATGTGGGCCGGGAACAAGATTGGATACATTGAATTTTCCGAATCAGTGGCGTCCGACAACTGTGATAAACGCCTCCACTTCCCTCATCCCAAATGGAAGAATCCAAGACATCAGCCATAGAAAGTAACCGTGACTATGCCCAAAAAAAGACCCGGAGCACGAAGTGCTTGCCGGGTCAAAGAGGCTCGTTGCTCGGTTTATATCTTGAGGTTGTACGATGTCACACGCTATTTCCAACCCCATTGCCCCTGTGGACTAAGCAAACATCGCTGATACCTTTCGCCCCTTAACAGGGGCGTACTAGGTTATAGCGAACGTTCAACAATCCATTCATCCCAGATCAAAACGATCCGCATTCATCACTTTAGTCCAGGCTTTTACAAAATCTTTAACAAATTTATCGTTCGATTCATCTTGTGCATACACCTCGGCATAAGATCGAAGTATCGAGTTTGACCCGAACACCAAATCAATTCTGGTCGCCGTCCAATTTACAGCCCCCGTCTGCCTGTCACAGATTTCAAACAGGTTCTCGCCCGAAGCTTTCCATGTGTAGTTCATGTTCGTTAGATTCATGAAGAAATCGTTGGTCAGCACACCTGGCCGATCGGTTAACACGCCGTGACTGGTCCCACCATGATTGGTACCCAGTACTCGCATTCCTCCGACTAACACTGTCATCTCACATGCTGTTAAACCCATCAACTGCGTTCGATCCAGTAACAACTCTTCCGCAGCCACGGCGTAATCCTCCTTTAGCCAATTGCGAAAGCCATCATGGAGGGGTTCAAGTGGTGCGAATGAATCTGTATCAGTCATCTCTTGAGTTGCATCTCCGCGACCGGCTGTAAACGGCACTGTAATATCAACGCCGGCTTCACTCGCCGCTTTTTCTATAGCGGCATTTCCACCCAAGACAATGAGGTCAGCCATACTGACCTTCTTGCTCAAGTTTGTTTGGACGCCTTCAAACACACCCAGCACTTTTTCAAGCCGGACGGGTTCGTTGCCCTCCCAACTCCTTTGTGGTGCTAGGCGAATCCGTGCGCCGTTTGCGCCTCCACGATAGTCTGAACCCCGGAAGGTGCGTGCACTATCCCATGCGGTGGTAATCAATTCCGATAGACTTAATCCGCTTCCCAACAGTTGCGCCTTAAGGTCGACAATTTCAGAATCACTCAAGCTGTAATCAGCCGCAGGAACGGGGTCCTGCCAAATGAGATCTTCTTTCGGCACATCCGACCCCAGATAGCGACTCTTCGGTCCAAGGTCCCGATGCGTCAACTTGAACCACGCGCGGCTAAACACTTCTGAGAAGTAAGCTGGGTCTTTGTGGAAGCGCTTAGATATCTCCAAGTAAGCGGGATCCTTGACCATCGCCATATCGGCATCGGTCATGATTGGCATGCATTTAATGGCAGGGTCTTCAACATCGGCCGGCTTGTCGTCATCCTCAATGTCAATGGGTTCCCACTGCCACGCACCTGCGGAGCTCTTTTTCAGCGCCCAGTCGTATTTGAACAACAGATAGAAATACCCGTTATCCCATTGGGTTGGATGAGTCGTCCAGGCGCCTTCCAGGCCACTGCTGATCGTGTCACGACCCACACCCTTGCCTGTTGGGTTATGCCAGCCGAACCCCTGTTCAGTAATATCTGCGCCTTCCGGTCTGGGCCCAAGCAATGAGGTGTCGCCATTACCATGACACTTACCCACCGTGTGACCGCCTGCGGTGAGGGCAACGGTTTCCTCGTCGTTCATCGCCATGCGTGCGAAGGTTAAACGAACATCATGAGCCGTCTTAAGGGGGTCAGGTTTTCCATCCACACCTTCCGGGTTGACATAGATCAGACCCATTTGGGAGGCAGCCAGCGGGCTATCCAACAGTGCCTGCTTATCGCTGTCCTTGCGCGCCGAGCTTTTACCTAACCATTGCGTTTCGGGACCCCAGCTAATATCTTTTTCCGGATGCCAGATATCCGCACGACCACCCGCGAAGCCATAAACTTTCAGTCCCATCGACTCATACGCCATGGTTCCGGCCAGAATGATCAGATCCGCCCAGGACAATTTATTGCCATATTTCTTTTTGATCGGCCACAGCAGGCGGCGAGCCTTGTCCAGACTGACGTTGTCTGGCCAACTGTTGAGCGGGGCAAAACGTTGGTTGCCTGTACCACCCCCACCACGACCATCAGCAATACGATAAGTACCGGCTGAGTGCCAGGCCATACGAATCATTAAACCGCCGTAGTGGCCCCAATCTGCTGGCCACCAATCCTGGCTGTCGGTCATGAATGCGTGCAAATCTTTCTTTACTGAAGCTAAATCCAGTTTTTTGAATTCTTCTACATAATTAAAATCGTCCCCCATCGGGTTCGTTTTAGCATCATGCTGATGGAGAATGTCCAGATTCAGCGCCTCGGGCCACCAATCAATACTTGATGACCCCCTTGAGGTCGCCCCGCCGTGCATGACTGGACATTTTCCCGTAGTGCCACTGGTGTCGTCGCTCATAACTGGTTTCCTTATCGATTTGTTTAACACAAGGCGGCCACGCTTAGGACCGCAATCGGTGTGCAGGCATTTCATCCTTCTACAGACGGCAGAGTATGTCTGTTCGATAGCGAACTTAGGGAAATTCCAAATACGATGCTCAATGAATGATCAGCAAGCCGCGCCCCGGGCAATCGGACCGGGGCGTTGTGGTAAGTGATCTGGCCCTTAAAGCCAGCATCCAGGCGGATTCGGATTCGTGCTTTGGGGAAAGCCCAACGCAGTCGTGGCAACATGCGTTTCAGCATGCCGATGCAACCGAGCTTGGCCGTCGCGTGCCGTGAGTCGGGTCATCTGTCGGGTCTAGGTCAATCGTGATCAGCTTCGCTGTCTTTCTGCGGCGCCGATGTCGCTGGATGACCGCCCTATGTGGCAACCTGACATCTGTAGTAATTCAGCTCGGCGCACACCATTTTCGAACCGGGAGAGCGTCGGTTGCGAGGCAAGATCTTGACCTGCAATAGCATCACGACCACTCAGCATCTTGAACACGGCATTAGACGACGGCCGCCCTTCATCATTGGTGTCATCGTAACCACAGGCAATGCTCAACATCCGTTGCTGGAACGTTTCCGCTGTGAATGCATGACTTTGCTCTGTTGCCGGTCGTCTTGCAGGCAAGCGGACAATGTCTCGCTCAGATTAAGACGTTCATCGCAGGCATTGAGCAACAACGCTCCGCCATCGGAACTGGCATGCGGCTGATCAAACTGACCGATGACAACATTTTTGCACGTCTAAAGCTTTTTATTATCTATTCATGAATAATCTGGACTAGAGATCTCGCATAGATTGCGCTGCTTTAAGTTGTCGGCTCAGTGCGCCGACGCACGGACAAGCGCTGCACCGATCTGGACAATCATCTTCTGAAGAGATGCCCCCCTTGGACGCATTGTTTGTA
>JBNMQM010000108.1:0-10116 GCA_051278195.1 Candidatus Azotimanducaceae bacterium | reverse complement strand
TAATGTCGTTGTTGAGCTTAAGTCACCTTATGATGATGGAACAACTCACGTTATTCTAAGCCCAATGGAGTTCATTGGCAGGTTGGTGTCAGTAGTGCCTAAGCCGAAAGGATATGGCATGTCCTGGACACAGCGGTTGAAACGAGTTTTAACGGGCCGGCCACCCGCATAGAAATTAAGAAATGTGATCAGTGTGGCGTCAACCTGAAGGTCATCGCAAGTTTGAAGAACCGGAGGTTATCAAAAAATCTGGAAACATCTTGGTCTGGATAAGGCGGGACTACACAACCGTTCTCCGCCCACTCGCGCTGATGGCCTGTTCGAACCAGCAACTATCCTCATCTGGCGTTGGAGACCGGCGGGCCCGCACTCGATTCGGTTCCAGAGATTGACGAATTTCAGTCTGATTCAGCATGAAATTCGGGCACTTCGGGAAAGAAAATCAGCTAATCCGTATTCAACAAACGTGCTGGCCAACTTCTGAGCCATTGACCATTAGAAAAGAGGTGGTCAATTCTACTTATACTTTATCGAGCTGCAGATATTATCGAAGCTGAAATCGTCAAAGGCATGCTAGTTGCAAGCGATATAGAGGCAAATGTGAGTGGTTTTTACTTACAGGGTGGCGTCGGAGAAATAGCATCGACAGGTCTCGCTAATGTATTCGTTGCTGAAGATGATTATAGCAGCGCCAATGAATTGGTTCTCGAGTACGACGGGAATCAATCGATTGAAAACAACAACACCTCAAGTGCAGAGACTGTAAACACCGGGGCCGTAAGCACAGGACCCACTAAAAAAATGCTGGCCATTGTAGCCGTAATCATTTCAAGATCGGTGCTGGGTTATTGGGTTGTGCTATTGAATTAGGCTACCAATAGGTCGCACGACTAAGGCGCTCTTGAGCATACGCGTGCTCAGAAGCAGTGCAATCCTATTGATCCGGATTACCACAAGTGTGACCCGTCTTGCGCGTCAACCCCTCTGTAATAACGTTCCTCACTGATCTGTAGACATCACAGCAGAACTGGCATGGTCCCTGCATTTCCCCGATGAGCTGCCCAATTAACTATCTAAAGACGAGATAATCTTATGAAAAAGCTTACAGCAGGAATTTGTATCGCAGCGTTTGCGATCACATCAGGCACTATCAAGGCGGATGACTTAACGCTCACGAGCCATGATGATTCAATCTACACCCAAGTTTGTATCGCCGCCGTTAAAGACGGGGACAGGTTTGAACAGTTACTTAATCAGCATGAAATCGACCGGGATATAGTTCGTTGCAATGGCAGGCCACTGGGAACTTTTGTCAAAAAAATGACGAGTTATAAAGGCGTCGCAACGATAAAAGACGTCGCGACGATATTAGTAGGCAGTAATGGATCTGCTGAGACGACGCTTTGTTTGGCAGCGGCGAAATCTCCAGAAGAATTCACTAGGGCCAAAAGCCAACTTTTCTCAGGTCAACCAGACAAGGTACGCCGCATCGCTTGCAACGAGGTACCATTGAATATATTCGCGGCTAGGTTCAATCGTGGAGCGATTGAGGGATAAGAGAACCAAGTTAAGTTGCCACTACCCATCGAGGTGGGTGACCAGAAGCAGCATGACTTTTTCAGGGATTGGCAAGTTAACTGTGTCTGGGCCACGATTTAAGAATGACTAATTTAAATATGTACAAACGATACCGGTTTCCCGGCTAGGCGTCCCCCAGCCCAGGCGCGATGCTAAGGCCGCTAAGCGATTCTTTATTCGAATGATAAAGAAACACAAAGGTAAACCACGGGAAATTGCGACGGATAAATTAAGGAGTTATGGCGTGGCACATCGTGAGTTGATTCCTGAAGCAATTCACAACATGGAGAAGTACGCTAACAATCGCGCTGAGTTGTCGCATCAACCCACTAGGGTGAGGGAACGGGTTATGCGCAAATTCAAATCGATGAAACAAGCTCAGCGATTTTTGAATACTCATGCTGCTGTTTACAATTTGTTCAATTTAGGGCGCCATTTAGTATCCGCTGAAACTTATCGATACTTTAGCTTACGATCTTTTGCGTTTTGGAAAAATACAACGATGGTTTAGAAGTAATTCTTGGGGATTTGATGGCATCAAGAAGTTAACTTGGCAGTACCAGCAAGGCCGCTCTCGTCTGGCGGTCGATGCGGTCCATCACTTGTTTTACGCCGGCACTAAAATAGTTCTTAAAGGCAGGAAAAGTGACGCTATGTATATCGTCATTTCCGGTGTCGTCGAGGTTTATCGGAAATCGGCAAATGGCACCACACTCAATTTTGTCAAGATTGAGGAAAATGAGATATTTGGCGAACTGTCGCTGCTGACCGGTAAGCGACTCTCCACCACTGTCAGGGCCAATACGGAATGTTTGGTCCTGGAAATCAAGGAAAGATCGTTTCGGGCAATTATGCGCGAAAGACCGGCGGTAGCAAATGAAATGGCCATGTTAGTGACTGACCGAAGAGTGAAAATGCAGTGATGAATCGACCATGGCCATCACCATGAAAGGCACAAGAGACTGTAAACGAAGATAGGAATTATAAACCACATTTTTCGAAGAACGGTGATGTATGGTGATTGCTGGCTAATCCGGGGCCATTGAATATCGCCCGGCATATTGAAATCTGACCCATTTCCCAGCAGTTGCCGCGGATCTGAAGCATCGGGTTTCTTCACGTAATATCTGCTGTGCTTTACAAAGTGTCGATTATTTATACAGTTTCATTTTGGTGAAACTCTATCCTATTGAAAGATAAGGGTATTATATTTTGGCCTGAATATTGCCTCCCCTATCTGGACGACGGAAATTAGAGGTTCCGGGTCGAACATAAATTTTCTTTCGCGTAACGTGAATTTTGGAGATAACAAAAATGAATTATTTTAAAAGAGTCTTCTTAACACTGGCAGCTTGCACTGTGGCCTTTACCGGAACAGCATTCGCGACGCCAATCAATTTCACCTTTACAGATCCAGCTGAGGTAACTTTCGACTCTGGCGTCGGCGTCGAGTCGTTCTCAGGCGGCTTTACTTATGATGTGGATACCTTCAGTCTCACCAACGTTAACGTCACCATGACCGGTAATGTGAACACCACCTTTATCGGCAGCTGGGACGACTGGAACGGCGAGACTTATATCGGTTTGACAGAGGCCGGGGACAATAACGACAACGGCGTTATGGTGTTCCTGCAGTTTAATAACGTCCTTGACGGAACTACTAGCCCAAGCCTATTTGTTTCGGGGGGTGGCATTGGGCTTTATAACACCGTCTATGGTAATGCCGGTAATGGTTCTACTACCGGAGGTGTTGAAGTGCCAACTGGTGTTCCTGAACCGGGTACGCTGGCACTTTTCGGTCTTGCCTTGGCAGGTCTCGGGTTGACCAGGAAACGCAAGCTGACCGCATAACCTTTATCGGTTATAACGTGTACAACGCGGCTCCTTCGGGAGCCGTTTTTGTTTCCGGATCTGCCGCTACAAGCACAGAAAACTCAGTTACCGTTGGCGGTCCGGCGCAGATTCTCGATGGTGCCCTGCGGCAAGAAAGTGACTGCCCCTGACATCGCAGCGCTAGGATGTTGTCTCGCTAGCTCGTCGGCAGGACCATGATGGTGTCATCTATCAACTGCCCGTCAACATGAAATCGATCACTAACGTACCTGTTTTTTCGGTAAAATTAGACTGCATTGCGAAATTAGCGGCAATGGTGCCGAGACCGAGAGTTAATCTTATTCGATTCCATGGTGTGCTGGTCGGAATGCCGCACCAATCCAATAGTATGTATCGCACCAACGTGACACCAGCAAATTTAGTACCGTACCTTCGTCCAAGTCAGCGATTCTGCGGACTTTAAGCAAACCCTAAACATAGCTATCCAAGTACGATCACACCTACTGCCGCGACTACTACCACACTTACCGTTAGCGCAAAAACCGGTGTATTTATCGATAGTGCAGTCGAAGGTTTAGCCTACACAACAGCAACACAGTCTGGTGTGACGAATGCCAATGGAGAGTTTTCTTATATTGACGGAGAAAGCATCGTTTTTAATATCGGCAGCATTGAATTCCCCTCGGTAACCGCAGCACCCCAAATATCTCCTTTGTACGTATTCAATACGAGTGATTTCAACAATACGCAAGTAACCAATCTGGCACGCCTTCTTCATCTTCAGAGCCACGAATATTGCACGTTAGAAGTTATGGTGTGTATGGATGATGGCGGAATTGTCGAGTTTTACACCTGCTCCAAAGTGACATCACGGGTGCTGATGCAATGAACCGGTATTTTTACGAATCAAGCAGATTGAATGACAGGCTATATTGGTCGTGCTATTTCGGCTCTTTCGAACTATCAAAAATCTCGCCCTTCTGATGGCAAACAGATTTTGATTTTTCAAAAATAAGTGCATCCGCAAAATCTGCGAAGAGAAAGAAGCAATAGTTTCTATATTTGAATAGCAATAACAAAACATTACAAAAAATTACAAATACTTTTTAATCTTAACTGATTATCTAATATTAACTTACATGCACCCTTTATATTTATCAGTATTAATAGACTTAAATAAATTAAGTATCGGAGAACATTATGAAAGGGGTAAATGTACCAGAAATTGCCAACAACCTGGTTGAGAAACTATCATCCCTTTTATCTTATGGGGAAACATCCGACCTTAATGAAAAACAACTTTATGGTGTCTTACTTGCATCGGCATTTGCAACGAACAATAAATTACTTATCAATGATATTCTTAATGTCGCTAGCGATTACGTTGATGCGGTCACAATTAATGCAGCTAAATCTGCCGCGTCACTGACAAATATAAAACTTAAACACAGTAACCTACCTTATCTGGAATCAGAAATTACTATTGAAAATCCTGATAAAGAATATATTCGAGCATTACATACTCCATACACGCAGGTTTCTGAGATCCACAATAATCAAGCACATGATTTAGATTCCCAACTTTATCTATTGGCCGCCTCCTTTATTGCCGATTTTTATCGCTATGTCGATATTCGGTCTCAACTTATGCAGGAGAAATTAGTCAGTAATAAATCTGTTAGTTCAGTTGTTCATATAGCAGCAACTGTACATTCAATATCTGAGATTATTGATAACGATAGCAACATAACGAAAAGAATACTTGTAGTCGATGATGAGGCAAGTATGACTCGCCTGCTTAAGCTAACTCTTGAAAGAACAGGAAAACTTATAGGAAGATAGGAATTATAAACTACATTTTTCGAAGAACGGTCATCTATGGTGATTGCTGATGATCATTCAAATTTAAGACACTGTGGCGTGGTGACCCTTTTGAGGTCAATGACTGTAATGGTGCTGGCCTGCTTCAATACTATTTTTCGGGGGGATACTCGATACAGTAATCGACGGGTAAGCCTAATGCTTTTAAGGCTTCTGGCACGCTATAGACTACTTGAATAGCTTTAGGTCCAAGGATGGGGGTTGCGACTCTCTCAATTCTTTCAAGTATGATCTTGTTTACAGAGACGTTCTCTGGATTGAGAATATCAACTAGACATAGCGAATTAATATCCTGGCCATAGCTCGCGAGTACACTTGTTAGGAAAGAGCCTTTTGCGCGATCGCTGTCGACAAGGGTCACGTGAGTGGCAGCTCTTAGATCAAAGCACACGCCCTTGAGCTGCGCGGTAGGAGGATGAGATTTTATGGTACTTAGAAGCGCCTCATATGCTTCGGCGCCCTCAACAATACCGTAAAGACGAATAAACGCTAGCAGATCATCGCTAATATAAGATTGGTACATATTCAGTTGACTTGCATTTGCATAACGCACCCTCAGGAATGCATTTAATGCTGTTTCATGAACAGATTCAGTAGGATTATACTGAGCCTTAGGGTGTCCAATGTATATGAAAATATATGAGAAGGAGTCGAAGCGCGCGAGGGAGTGAAGGGGAGTTGCTTCAATACTATTTTTCGGGGGGATACTCGATACAGTAATCCACGGGTAAGCCTAATGCCTTTAAGGCTTCTGGCATGCTAGGGACTCTTTGGATAGTTTTTAAATCAAGAATGGGGTTTACAAGTAACCGGTCTCTCTCAACGAAGATCTTGTTTATCGCTACGTTCTCTGGATCGTAAACTTGAACGATACATATCGAACCAATTTGCTGATCAAAGCCTGCGAGTTTACGTACAAGAAAAGTGGCGTTTGCGCGATCGGTATCGTGGAGGCTTACATCAGTGACGGCCTGAATATCAAGGCACACCCCTTTGATCCGAGGGGTATCAGTACTAGATTCTAGGGTACTTATAACCGCAGAAAATCCTTCGGCGCCCTCATAAGTGCCGTAATGACGAACAAAAATCGTGCCTTCATCACTGATGTAAGCTTGATACATGCCCTGACTCCTGCTATCTGCCTAAGATACCACTATAAACCCAGTTGCCCAATACAAAGTGATCTACTTTGTGCTTGAGTTGTAAGCGGCTAATTATCGACTCTGAATGTATAAAATGCTCAGCGCGTCGTGTTCCGTGGCTGTTTGTAAAGGGCTCACAATGCAAATAGGGTACTTTTGAGGGATCGGATCATGGATAAATTGTTGGAAAAGCCGGGGATCCATTGGTCCTAGTGTGGATGCACTATGTGCCGGGTGATAATAGTTGTCGTGATAGCGGGTCAGCTCAGGATAAGTTTACCGCCGTCACAGAGACGAAAGCATTGAATGCGTTAGAGCTGTTCGAGTGCTGCCGTGAAAAAGGCTTGTATCCACGCGGAAACTATTAGTGTTGCGCCGTGTAGCCACGTGCCTATCATTTCTTCTTCGGCATTTTCTGTGTCAGATCTCCGAGTATAGCTGTCTCCTGCCTACGGCCATCGGATACGACTATGATCAGATCTCTGTCACCAAGCTCGAGTGCAACTTGAAGGCAGGCTCCGCAGGGCCAGGTTAATTCACCGGAAGTAGGTTTCGATACCAGAGCTAGGATTTCCGGTTTGCCTGCTTCGGTTGCCACGGCGGCGAACAGCGCCGCTCGTTCAGCACACATAGAAAGTCCGAGAGAGATGTTTTCTACTAAGGAGCCGCGGACAACATGGTCCTTATCGGTTACCACTGCCGCACCCATCTTGAATCCAGAGTATGGAGCGTAAGACGAATCTCTGGCTTCAGTGGCGTCCAGTAGCGCATCACGAATACGTTGATCAGGCTCATTCATTTTTTTATCCTATTTTTAAAACATCGGCTCTTTAACCTTAAAAGGCGGCGTCGCAGTATTGTAGCGCTATCTTCAATCGACATGCCAAATTTGATACCGAAACCCGAGAATAGGTATTGACAAGTTGACTCTCTAAATCCGCGAAAATCCGCATCAAATCACTATTACATTTTCGCTGCCTTTTCCCAAGACACTATGTAAAGCTGCCGAATAAGGACTACCCTAGGGGACTGGACTTCCCATAGTTTGCTCGGCAGTTTCTAGCTTTGAAAAATAATCATTTTCATACTGCCGTGGCGACAGCCCACCTGTGTGACTATGTCTCGCTTTATCGGATTGTAGAATATCTCTTTCACTTAACTATTTGGTCTATGTTTTATTGGAAGATAGGAAATATAAACCACATTTTTCGAAGAACGGTCATGTATGGTGATTGCTGATGATCAGACACCTTTTGAAGAGATCAATTTATGACAGCAGCAACCGTTCCCGAAGAAGCTGAAGCGCCCGATCAAATCACAGGGTACGGTACTAAACGTTACCGAACTTATGTGCTTTCATCGCTAACGCTTATCTATATTATGAACTTTGTCGACCGCGGCCTGCTCGCCGTGGTTGGTCCTGAGCTTGTGCCGGAACTTGGTCTTTCCGATACCCAATTCGGCCTTCTTACGGGTTTCGGTTTTGCCCTTCTCTACACAATAGTGGGCATTCCTCTGGCGCGCTATGCCGATGCGGCTAACCGTGTGTGGATTATGACCGTCTGCGTTGCGCTGTGGTCTTTCATGACGATGCTATGTGGGCTCGCAACAGAAATCACCATCGGCTCGATCACGATTGGTGCATTCTGGGTTTTGTTGATGTGTCGCGTCGGTGTCGGTATTGGCGAGGCTGGTTGTACACCGCCGGCCAACTCGTTGATCGCAGACTATTATGCACCGCGTGATAGATCCCAGGCGCTTGGCGTCTACGCCATGGGTGTAACGCTCGGCGGGATGTTTGCCAACCTGATAGGTGGTTGGGTGACAGACGCATTCGATTGGCGAACTGCATTTATTGTCGTTGGCCTGCCGGGTCTGTTGATTGCCGTGATTTTTAAATTGACGGTGAAAGAGCCGCCACGCGGTTTTACTGACCCGAAAGGAACGCAATCAAATGAACCGGTTTCATTGCGCGAGGCGATCCGCGAACTGACGACGAAGCCCGCCTTCTGGCTAATGACGGGTGGCGCCACAGTCGCTGCATTCTGCGGTTATGGAATCTCCTCGTTTCAGTCCATCTTCCTGGTTCGCACGCACGAAATCACAACCGGTGAAGCGGCCATTTGGATCAACACACCCGTATCATTGTCAGCTGCCATCGGTACGTTCGCGACAGGGTGGCTTGCAACCAGACTTTATAAAAAGCATCCGGGTGCCATCGCCTGGTTGCCGGCCGCTGGTTTGGCCTTATCGGTCCCATTCTATGTGTTTGCCTTCACGACGGAGAGTCTACTCTTTGCCGCCATCGGCTTGATCATCGGCGGATTCGTGAAGTACGGCTATATCGCCGCTCAGTACACCATCGGCCAGGGTGTCGTCAGTATGCGTGTGCGTGCCATGGCGACGGCGGTGCTGCTATTCATCGCCAATTTAATTGGCTACGGCTTTGGTCCTTTGTTCATTGGTTTTACATCTGACATTTTCTTTGTCAGCGGTGCCGCCGAACTTGGCGTTGCAGCAGAGGAGTTGACGCGAAACCAGTGCCAGCCGCGCGCCGTCGGAGCGTTAAGCGAAAATCTGCAGAATGTCTGCGGTGCGGTCTACGCCCAGAGTTTACAATCGGCAATGGTCATCATGGCGTTGTTATATGCTTTTAGTTCACTGTTCTTCTTTTTGACTTGGCGCCGGCTGGACAAGGATATGGTAGACAGAAACTAATGCTAAAACAGGCAGGATAAGAAGGAATGGGGTCAGAGTAGAATGGCACTTACTTAAGCTTCTGAGGGTGGCCAAATTGTATCGCCTGTTGTCTGGCTTCTGCTCTAGGTTTACGAAGCAACGGATAGGCTTTGGGGCATCGCTTTACTGCTCTCGGCTCCATTGTACCGGGTCGATTTCCTATCCGTTGTTGTGCCATTAGCTTAAAAAGCTGCAGATGATCCAGGTCGTGGCCAGTACCCGTCCAGCTGTTCGACATTCGCGAACACTGATTGATGGTGGCGCTGCTTGATAATCCTCTTCGCTCATCCAATCAGGCTTTCTAACAGGTTTGTCCAATTGCATAACGTGATCACGAACGCCAAGGCGATGACCATGGCGAAAGTCGGTGCTACGTCGCCGTGAGCCCTGTTGCTCCATGACGAGATCAACGCCTTTTTCGATCATTGCAGCGACAAAAGAATAAGTCGGATAGAAAGCATCGCCTAACAGCACATCCCCTGATTTTCAGCCGTATCAGGCATCGTCACGGTGGTACCGTCTGCGAGGAGAACACGACGCTTGCGCCAACGCCATTGATCTGGTACTTGCGCACAAAGTTGTTCGCCCGGCGAACGACAGGTAGATGAAACAAGATCAATTGGCAGTCTCTGACGGGCTTTGCAGTGCGCACCGGTGCTTGTACTACACGCAGGTGGTCCCATTGCTAGACGCGCGATGGCCGCGCCGTTAACGACTTGCTGGCAGGATTGGTCTGAACTCATCACTTGCGTTAGGAACAGCGATAGCGTTTTAGTTGGTGGCAACACGCGCTCGCGGTGTTCTGGCAGGTTTTGCTCTAGTTCATCTAGGATTTCACCACTGGTGAGTAGATTGACGAACGTAAGACTATCGGTGTTGGCACGTGCTTTGGATAGCGGGGTAGCATTCATACACGATCGATTTCTTGTGGTGGTGGTTTTTT
>JBNMQM010000107.1:0-10343 GCA_051278195.1 Candidatus Azotimanducaceae bacterium | reverse complement strand
TGAAGTATGTGAACCGAGAGATTCAGGGTGAATTTGCTCAGCTAAGTCTGCCGAAATCCCGGCAGATGGTGGCGCAGTATTTATTGTTCTTCCACCGGAGTGAGCTTGAAAGCTATGTGAGCCATGATTATCGGCGGGCTAACATAGTGGTTCGGCATAACATCAATGATTCCAATACGCTCAACCTTTACGTTGAAGAACTGGAAGCAGCGGTGAAACAGATTGCGGGCGCTGATTTCGAAGCCAACATCATCGGTGAAAACCTGATGGTGAATCAGGCTGCGGAAGATCTGATGATTTCTCAGGTCAAGGCACTCGGTTTGTTGTTAGCACTGATCTTTATTTTGATGTCGATCATGTTCACGTCCTTTAAAGGCGGCGCGATTGCGATGATCCCGTCGATGATTCCCATCATGTTGATGTTCGGCATTATGGGCTTTCTGGGCATCCCGTTAAACCCTGGCACCGCTATGGTCGCGGTGATTGCGGTCGGCATTGCGATTGACGGCACCATTCACCTGCTGGCACGTTATAACGAACTGTGCCGGTCGACCGCTGATTACAAGAGTGCGGTCAACCAAGCAGTAAAAGAGGTGGCAACCCCACTCATTGTTTCGAGTCTGGCGCTCTCTCTCGGTTTTGGTATTTTTCTGTTTTCAAACTTTACCGTTATCGCGCAGTTCGGTGCACTTGCGGCGGCGACGATGTTGATTTCGATCTTCGCGAACCTGCTGATCACACCCATTATCATGGCAAGAATTCGCCTGGTAGGCCTCTATCAGATTATCTCTATGCAGGTAGACGAGAGCGTGCTCGATCAGAGCCCATTGTTTAATGATATGACAAGTTATCAGCGGCGCAAGGCAATTTTGATTTCGGAGATTCATGATTTCGCGCCCGGCGAGAAGCTGATAGAGCAAGGTACGAAGGGGCGCAGTATGTATATGATCCTTGAAGGCGAGGCCAATGTGGTTCGCCGTGATGGAGAAGTAGAACGTGTCCTGGCGCAACTAGCACCCGGGCAGATTATCGGTGAGGTCGGCTATATCCGCGCGATTGAGCGTACGGCAGATGTGACGGCGGCAACTGCAGTAACGGCGCTACGATTTGATTACGAGCGAATGCAGAAGGACTTGAAGTTTTTCCCCAACATTGTCGCCCAGCTGAATTTTAATATTAGTGCGATTTTGGGTGGCCGTCTCGCTGATGTTTTAGCGGAACAGAAAAGCTAGCTTTTGGCTTTTTCAAAAGCGCTTAGGCCCAGCATGATCACAGCAGTAATTGTAAACACCATACCGGCTCCACCACCTAGAAAAGCCAGTGCGCCCCAAATGTCGCCTGCGCCATAGGGCGTGTCGGTCATAGAAAGACCCCGGTTAGCCGAAAAGTTTCCAGCCCAATAGAACACGGTATTTGCCCATCCAGTAATGATCATGCCCCAGCCTACCCATAGTGCTCGCTTGCCGGTGAGTGATAATTTGGTCATCAGGAGGGCAACACCGGCGATCATAACGCCGTTGAGAATCCCACCAACATGCGCCGCCTGCCAGCCTCTTGTAGAGCCTGGAATTGATATATCCCATGCGGGCAAGGGCCAAAGTGTCACCGCGTCTAGTAGGGAGAAGATCAAAGCGATCCCAGAGAGAAGGCCGATCAATAGCACCAACATGCCGTGCCCCATGACCTTGTAACTTAAGCGCTCTGTCGAATCCATGCTGTCCCTTATTTTTATTTTTTGTCTTGTTTCTTTTTCAGCACCTATCTAAGCACCTATCTAAGCGCCTATTTCAGCCCCTAGCTCAGCCATAACCTCATCACTTAGAAACTGCGCATCTTTACCCTGGTTGTAATAGTCACGCCACGCTATCGCTATGCGGTTCTGCGCACTGGTGCAGATAGGATGATTCCGCGGGTGATAATTGCGTGACAAAACAGGCAGTGCCGAACGAGCGAAATCCCAGGCGAAGCCAACAAAGAACTTCCAACCTTTGAAAGCTTTGGCAGGGGAAGCGTAATAGCCTTCTACCTTGAGCATTTGTCGATAGGATTTGAATGTTTCCCAGGCAATATGGCCAAAAGCATGAAAGACCATCCATTTACGGTACCACTCATGCTCTTTGAAAAATGCCTCGTAGAATTCAAATGCCACAGCGCCATGCTCGACCTCTTCTACTTGATGCCAAACCCACAGCGCGCGGATGACGGGGTCAGCCTCAGCCATGAGTTCCTCATATCGATCCAAGATGATTAGGCCGGCAAGAAAAGTGAATGTCTCATAACCGGCGGTAAAGCCGATTTTGAATCGCTTGTCTCGATTGAGCTGTGCTGCGAAGTACTCTTTTGCATGGTTATCCAACTCGTCTATTGCTGGATAGCGTTTCACCAGATGTTCGGTCCACTTGATGAAATTAAAGGCATGATGTGCCTCTTGGCCGATAATGTTTTTGACGTCTTCTTTGAGCTTGTCATTGTTTAGATCGTCACGATATTCACGCATAACCTTCACGAGAAATCGTTCGAAATGGGGGACATGGACACCGAGAGCATTGATGAACATGGCAAACTCAGGAGAGGTCTTACTCCACACTGGGTTGTGATTATTGACGTCGTCAAATTTAAAGCGAAGCTGACGGACGGGTATGTTATCCATCGGATGTGGCGAGGTATCCATTTTCACTCCAAAATGTGAGATCGGCAGCCTGCATTAAAGCCCGATGGTTACAGGTTGTCCAACCTGAAGTGAGAAGCGTTGTCTTGTACGACTGACGGTCCACGCTGTTTGGAACCGCGCAATGATACTGGCGAAATCCTATTTCGGTTGCCAGCTCAGCAATGCTGTCTGTGACTCAACGTCGCATTTTTTCTAGCGTCGGTAGCGCAGCATTTGGCCGCTGCCAACCGCCATATGTATGCCTTTTTGAAGGGCGATTTGACCATTCACGATTACAAGTTCAATGCCGATGGGTTCTTGCTTAGGATCATCGTAGCTTGCGGTATCGATGATGGTTGCGGGGTCGAACAACATCAAGTCGGCAAAGTAACCCGGTTGGATCTTACCCCGATCCTTGATGCCGAAGGTTTCTGCCGACAAACTGGTCATACGCCTTATGGCTTCAGGCAGCGACATTAAACCGCGCTCTCGCACATAGTGACCAAGCACTCTTGGAAAGGTGCCAAACAAACGAGGGTGGGGGCGACCATTCAGGTCAGGAATACCGTCGGAGCCAACCATCATATCGGTATGTACTAGATTGGTTTCTACATCGGCTTCATCAATGATGAATTGAATACAAATCGTGCGGTCACCTTTGGGTGCGGTGAGAATTTTATGAATGACTTCAGTGACGGGTAATCCTTCTGCCGCCGCGATCTCAACTGCCATCTTACCTTCGTATTCACGGAATGCCGGGCAGCTGGCAATGCGGATATTCTCAGCTAGATCCTGATTGATATTATCGAGGTTAAAATATTCAATCATGCGACCGCTGCCTGCGGTGTAAGGATACACGTCCAGGGTGATCCGTTGTCCTTGCGCCAGAGCAGCATCAACTTTCTTTAAACTGTCGACGACCTTACCCCAGTTTCGTTTTCCCGCTGACTTGTGATGAGAAATGTGTACATGGACATTACTCTCGCGGCCGATGGTGAGCGTTTCATCCACGGCTTCCAACAAGCGGTCTCCTTCATTACGCATATGAGTGGTATATAAAGCGTCGTGTGGTGCGGCGAGTGCAGCGAGTTCAATGACTTCTTCCGTATCGCTCCATTTGCCAGGCCGGTAAATGAGTCCGGTCGAAAACCCGCATGCGCCTTGTTCTAACATGCGTTGCACGTTGTCTTTCATGTGAGTCATTTGTTTTGGAGTCGGTTTGCCTTTGTCGTAACCCATGGCCATGGTTCGGACGGTGTTGTGGCCTACCAACATCATGTTGTTGATGGCAGGCTTGTGCGCCATGACGGCATCGAAGTAGCCATCTAAATCGGTAAAGTCTCCGATCACACCAGCAAGAATACCGCCGCTGGCTTTAACCGTATCGGAATTTGGATCGGCAGGGATTGCGCTGAAGCCACAATTGCCCGCGACGACTGTGGTGACGCCCTGGGCCAATTTGAAACCCATACCTGGATGGCGAAAGAATGCGCCATCGTCGTGGGAGTGAGTGTCCACAAGACCGGGTGCGAGTGTTTTACCCTCTGCATCCACTTCATGTTTTGCGTTGCCGGTAATACTACCGACTTCACGAATGCGGTCACCGCTGATCCCGACATCGGCTTCTATCGCGGGTGCACCTGTGCCATCCAATACCGAGGCATTACGAATAATCAGATCAAACATATGGGTTCCTTATAGACCGTATTCGGCTGGTCGAGTGCGAATCCACTCGCCAATTTTTTCGCCAATCATGATGGCGGTGAGGTTGGTGTTTGCTCTTGGTACGAACGGCATGATGGAAGCATCAGCGACAACGAGATTGTCCACTTTGTGCGCTCGACCGAACTGGTCGACCACAGCCATGGCATCGTTGCCCATTTTCACCGTACCGGAAGGGTGGTAGCCACTGCCGGAAAACTTTCTGCAGAGTTGGCCAAGAGCCTCGTCGCTATCACCGCGGTTTAAATCTGGAAACTGTATTTCGGTCGTCATATCGCTTAACGGTGACTGGCGAGCGAAGGCCAGAGTATCTCGAAAACACCCGACCAAGCGGGATAGGTCGCGTTCATCCTCACAAAAACGATTATCAATTTTGGGTGCGATATGAGGATCCGCGCTGGTGAGCGTGAGTTCTCCGCGGCCGTACTGGTACTCGAGCACAGCAGCAACACCCATCCTCGGCGTACCGTCGTTTTGGCCCACAAAACTCAGCTGCTCGATTTGCAGATCATTGCGCTTTTCAGAGCCCTCGGCGGTATACCGCAGAATGGTTTGAATGATAGGTGCATCGAAATCGATATTAACGCCATCTTTGGCCTTCATCACAACTGATATTGCGGGATGATCGCAGAGGTTTTGACCAACCCCAGCAATATCCTGAACGACGGGAATTCCTAGGCTCTCTAGCTGTGCTTTGGGGCCTAATCCAGAATGCATCAAAATAGATGGGGACATGATCGCCCCCGCACAGAGGACTGTTGTCTTGGCCAAAACTCTCTCGACGCCTTCGTTCGTTTCGATTTCAGCACCGATGCATTGATTATTCTCAACAATCAATCGCCGGACAAAAGACTCGGGTCTAATGGTGAGGTTAGGCCTTGCTCGTGCCGGCGCGAGATAACCGATGGCGCAACTGATGCGCAGTCGGCCCAATTTGTTCATTGGTTGAGGACCGGAACCCCATCCGTTCGGATCATTCTGGTCCGCGCAATCCGGATAACCTAGATCTCTGGCAGCTGCTAGAAAAGCTTGATGCTGAAGTTGCAGTTCTTCATGGGGATAGCGGCGAATGCTAATGGGGCCAGCATCCCCATGGTAATCGGCATCGCCAAAATCCAGATCTCGCTCGAGCCGATTGAAAGCAGGCAGTACCTTTTTCCAGCCCCATTCGGTATTCCCCAGCTCGGCCCACTCGTCGTAATCCTCGGGTACACCCCTCAATGCAATAGTGGTGTTAACTGAACTCGAGCCGCCCACGACGCGACCGCGAGGAAAGGGTTGTGGACGCTCGCGGGTGGGTTCGTATTGAAACCCCCAGTCATGCTTTCGGTAAGAGTTATTGTGGCTGTTCACCAGATCATACGGGGTGTCTTCGAGGCGGGCGTAGTCCGGGCCAGCTTCCACCAGTAGAACATTCAGGTTTGGATTTTCTGAGGCTCGCGCCGCGATTGCACAGCCAGCGCTACCCGCGCCTATCACCAGTAAATCAATCATAGAATAAAGTACTTATTGATCAGTCTTTGATTGTTACACGGTGGGACAATGGGTGCTAATTGAGATGCAAAAAACTATCCAACGGCTCAGGGCCACTCAGGTTAATGCCGGTGCCGACTCACATAATTTTCGGTATCTGGCTTATCGTACTGAAGCGTCTAGTGACTGTGAAAACAAGCATGTCTAAGCAGACGGTCGGCGGGCATTTGGTCGCGTCTTTATCTAGATCGTCTCCGTCATCGAAAAGTTGAACGGGGTCTTCATATCAGACTTCGGTTGCCAGAGTCGACGCTAACTAGTACTTAAGCAGATCCGTTAGGTCGCACTCAAGACAATTGTCGCATCGAGCCCGACGCTCTTTGAGTGACAAGGTACACGTGAATTAACCAGCAGGTGACGAAAATCAGTGACTTCTTCGATGTCGAGGTCTCTGGGGTGGTCGTCATAGCTTACTTTGCTGACTTGGCGAATGTGCTTTAACATCAAAGCCCCATTCCGTAGAGATTCCCTTTTGCGCAATTTCATCCAGTTTTTAGCCACATTCGCTTGCTGCTGCTTTTTCAACAGCACGCGTGCCGACACGATTATCCACGGCGGCACCATCCATACGCTGAGTGAACATCAACCCCAAGCAGAGTCAATCTTGGTGCGAGCGGACAAGATTCTCTTTGTCGGTGGCTTAAAGGCTGCACGGGTGCTCGCGCGAGATCCAACCTATATTGACCTCAAGGGTAAGACCTTGACGCCCGGTATTATAGAAGGTCATGGCCATCTGATGAGTCTTGGTTTTTCTCAGCTAAATCTAGACCTGAGTCAAAGTCACAGCTATCAAGAGGTGATTGATCAAGTTGCAGCAGCTGTCGCTGATGCTTCCCCGGGTGAATGGATCCTCGGTCGTGGCTGGCACCAGAGTAAATGGTTGCCGCAGCCGATGCCTATGATTGATGGCTTTCAGACTCACGAACGGCTCAGCGCTGTATCTCCTGACAATCCCGTCTATCTAGTCCATGCCAGCGGTCACGCGGCAATGGCCAACCAGCACGCAATGGATATTGCGGGTATTGATTCAGAGAGTGAAGTTGAAGGTGATGGCGAAATTATCAAGGGTGCGAACCTCAAGCCGACTGGCATATTCAATGAAATAGCTCAGCGGCTGGTGGCACAGCACGTACCACCAGTCGATTTGAGTCAGCGGGAGAAAGCGTTATCGTTGGCATTGGCGGAACTGGCCCGAAACGGTATCACGAGTTTTCAGGATGCTGGTGTTGGTAAAGACGACATTGCGCTGTTTAAGCGCTTTTTAAAGGACGATGCGCTAACCGCAAGACTCTGGCTAATGCTGGCTGGGCGCGACGAAGAGTTACTGCTCGACTGGTTTCGCACTGGCCCTGAGATAGGTCTCGGCAATGATTTTGTGACGATTCGGTCTATCAAGTTAGTGGCCGACGGTGCACTTGGTTCGCGGGGTGCCTGGTTACTTGAGCCGTATTCTGATCGCCCTGGGCATGTTGGCCTACCGACCATGTCGGTAGATTATATGACTCGAGTTTCCCAGCGTGCCTTTGATACCAATTTTCAGGTTGGCATACATGCAATCGGAGATCGTGGCAATCGAGAGGTACTTGATATCTATGAGGGCATTTTCGAAGGAAAAAACCAGGGCGTTCGATTTCGAGTAGAGCATGCGCAGCATATCTCCGCTGTTGATATTCCTCGATTTGGTGAGCTTGGCGTGATTGCGGCGGTTCAAGGTATTCACATGAGCTCCGATCGCCCCTGGGCGATTGATCGCTTAGGTATTGAACGTATTGAAGAGGGCGCCTACGTCTGGCGTAAACTGCTGGACAGTGATGCAGTTGTGATTAATGGTACCGACGTGCCAGTCGAACCTGTGAACCCCATTAGTTCTTTCTATTCGCTTGTGACTCGACAAACTCTTGGGGGTGAACCGCAAGGGGGTTTTGAGCCCAGTCAAAAATTGACGCGGTATGAAGCGCTAAAGAGCTACACTTTAGATGCGGCTTACGGCGCTTTTGAAGAGCATCTGAAGGGCTCGATTGAACCAGGAAAGCTCGCAGATTTTACGGTGTTTGATCAAGATCTGCTGACAGTACCCGATAATCGGTTACTCAAGACGAAAGTGGTGATGACAATCGTCGCGGGTAAAATAGTATTTGAAGGCTAAAGTCTGGTATCTAACGATCAAATAGTGAGTGCGCTTTGTTACTAGTTTTGAGGACTTTGTTTTGCAAGAAAGCCGAAACAAACCAAATTTCGCGTATCTCATCATCGGCAGTTCGATAGTCGGGGTTTTAATTGTTGTCACGTTTCTGGTCGGCGAATATCTAACAGCAAAAATGTTGCTCGCACTCGAAGTTGCGATACTGATGTCAGGCTATCTGCTTTACCGTGGCTATCGTTATACTTCTCTTTATGCGTTGGTCGGGTCGATGTTTGTCTATGAGCTTGTGCTGCTCACCATCTATCGAGATGTGCCAAATATTGGCCTGGTTTGGTTTTTGATCTGTCCGACTCTCATCGCTTCAATCGGTAGGCCCGTTGATATCGTGATCTGGGTGCCGATAACAATTGGCGCTGTCGCTTATAGTTTTTTCCTGGTCGATCAATTTCCAGTGATGACACACCCGATGTCTCTGATTAATTTGTTAGGCGCGACCTTTTTTGTATCGATCGTATCTTATCGTTTTGTCTATGATCGGCGGGCTCGAGAAGATCAATTGACTCGTGCGCTCGAAAAAGCCAATGCCGCTGAGGAGCGTAGCACACGATTTCTTGCTTCAATGAGTCACGAATTGCGCTCCCCGATGACGGGCATCATTCTGTCGTCAGAGATGTTGCGTGCTGACAACGCGCTTTCAGAGGAAGCTAGAGCAGCGGTTGAGCGCATTTATCAGGGTGCGCAGGTGACGGGTAGCTTACTCAATGATGTTTTGGATCTGGCAAAAATAGCTGCGAAAATTTCTCCTGTTGTTCGATCTGAATTTCAAATTGAATCGTTGTTGGCCGATGTGTTCGTCACAATGGAACCACTTGCGGTTGTCAACAACACGCGGTTATCAGTTTTGATGTATCCAGATTGTCCGGCTGATTGGCACTCAAACGCGTCTGCTATTCGCCAAATTTTAATTAACCTTGTGAGCAATGCGATCAAACACACCGTGGACGGCGAGGTCATCATTTCGACGATTCGCTTCGATGATCACGTTGATTTTCGCGTGACAGACACCGGTGCGGGCATTGCACAGGATCGACAATCGCAGATATTTGAGCCCTTCGTTCGCTTGACGGAATCGACGACCCATGGCACGGGTCTAGGCCTTACTCTCGCAGAAAATTATGCCGAAATTCTCAATTGTGAACTCAAGTTGATGCATTCTGAATTAGGCGTCGGCTCGCAGTTTTGTCTGAGCGTACCGATGGGTGAATATGGCGCCGCCACTGTTGGGGAGCGTTATCGTTTGCCGCCCCGTTCTCGGCTCAACAGGCACATTGTCAGCGGTAACGATATGCGAGAAAACTGGGCCGTGTCCTGGTTGCATTGCTTAGGTGCCGAAAATGCAGAAGATGGAGAGTTGCTCGACCTGGATTCGGGTCATATTTTGACGACAGAGCGGCTTTTTGAAGCGCTGGGTGGTGAGGCAAAATATACGGCACTTGCTCGGGGCGAAGCGCCTTTGCTAGGCGAACGACAAAAACCTGATGCGTCACTGGGGCGGTGTCTCATTTGCGATGACAACTCGATCATTCGCGAGGTGTTTAGCGCATTATTAGAGAGCCACGGTTATGTCGCAAAATCGGTCGCGGATGGAAAAGAAACACTGATGCATTTGAGGACGCATGATTTCGATTTTTTGTTATTGGATGTTCAGCTTGGAGAAACAACGGGCATTGAGGTGTTGAACGACATACGGCAATCCGGTGAGCCTTTTGCGAATATCCCCGTGTGCATGATCAGTGGTAGCTTATTGGGCCGCGAAGGCGCACTCGCAGTAGGTGCAGACGAATATCTGCTAAAACCACCTGCAGCAGGATCACTCTTAGATATGGCGCACAAGCTAAGCGCTCTCGCGATATCTCGAGTTCATATCAATTAAAGCACTGTTTAGGCGTCTCCTAAGCGCTAGCTTGCATCTGGCAATTGCGCCTAAGCTCGTTTCCCAGACTTGATGCTCTTCTGCCGAGACCTCCAACCACCATGGCCCATGTTCGATGCAACATTTTGCGCTGCTCAGTGAGGCCATCTTTAAGCAGATCAGGATTCTATTCTTGTAACGTTAGTCGCTGTAGGAGGTCGTTGAGGCTAAATATGACGTCTGTGCTTTCGATTCGGCTTTCGATTCGGCTTTCGATTCGGTTATGGCTTGGTGCGTTAGTTTGCCTTCGTAGCTTTGGCAATGAATTTATTAATCATGCTTTCGATCAGGGGCAGACGGTCATTACCAAAGTACATGTCGTC
>JBNMQM010000106.1:0-10946 GCA_051278195.1 Candidatus Azotimanducaceae bacterium | reverse complement strand
CAGGGTTTCAGGATTATGTGGATACACTAATAAGCGTTGATCGTAAGGTGTCTTCTGAGATTTATAAGAGTGTAGATGCAATTGAATGAGTCTTCTAACAAAGCAATGAAAAGGCGCCCAGTAAAAAAACACTGGGCTGGACTCGCTAACGCTCGCCTTTTATTGCGGCGTTATATGTATAGGAATTTTCGAGCGTGAACTGGGAAGTAATTGGAGCCGTCGCTGAACTTGCCGGATCGATCGGCGTAATACTCACCCTTGTCTACGTTGCCAGACAGATCAAACAGGCTAACGTGGGAATGCGTGTTTCTGCAAAGCAAGAGATGTCCAGACAGTATGGCGAATTTGCAGACCAAATAATCGAGGATGTGGATTTAGCCGAACTCTTCCTAGCAGGTAACGAGGGAGAAGAGTTAGATCGCATTCAACGACTTCGCTATTTTACAATGATGGAGAAGGCTACGTGGCAATTTTCCTCCATGCACTTTCAACAACAACATCAAGCTCTACCAGCAGAAGAATGGCACCAAACAAAGGTGCTGATTCAACGGACCTGCATATCCGTTGGTTATCGAAAATGGTGGTCTATCAATAGTCGCCGGTATGAATTGGACTTTGTTGATTTCATTGATAACCTACTATCGAGAGCTGACACATAACACGCAGCTGAAGCCGCTCATTTCATTCGCTCGGACCAAGCACTGTGTGCTTGGCCGCTTAACTGGGTGTTAGCGATTATAAGTACGGATAGGGGAATCTATAATGCACATCGGTATGATTGGCGGAATTGGTCCAGCTGCGACGGAATTCTATTATCGCAATCTCGTTAAAGCATATAAGGCTGCGAACAAGAAATTGGAACTAACTATTGCTCATGCTGAAGCGAGCGATGTAATTAATAATATTGCTTCAAAATCATCAGGCAAGCAAGCTGGGCTATTTCTTGAAATAGCCCAAAGATTACAAAAGGCAGGTGCTGACGTCGTAGTGATATCGTCAATAGCTGCTCATTTTTGTGTTTCGGACTTTGAGGCGTTATCTCCACTTCCGGTAATCAACATAGTGGATGCGCTTGAATCTGAGTTTAACAAAAAAGGATTGAAGAAAGTTGGCTTGCTTGGTCATGCAGTTTCCATGGAATCAAAATTGTTTGGTGGGATTTCGTCTACAGAAATTGTAGTGCCATTAGGAGACGAGTTTGATGATGTTAACGATGAATATATACAAATGGCTACCACGGGAAAGATAACTAGCCGTCAGCGAGAATTATTTTTCTTGGCGGGTAAGAATATGTGTGAAAAACAAGGTGCGGAGCTTATTGTTTTAGCTGGTACTGACCTATGTCTTGCTTTTGATGGAGAAGAGTGTGGATTTGTTGTCATGGACAGCGCTTTGGTTCATGTTAATGCCATATGCAATATGAAAGTTAAGCCTGGCACTAACAAGGCAATGCACGCGACGAGCGCGTGATTGCGGCGTTAGGCTTACAAGGAGGTTACATGTTCATTTCAAGATTTAGATTATTAATCATATTTTTATTCTTAGTGACACCAACATCATTATTAGCTGAAGAAAATTTAAAAACTGGTGTGACTTGGGGTTACACAGCCAGTGGTTTTTTTAGTCCTGAAGTAATTGAGTTGATTGCAAATAAGGTTATCGTTAATTCACCTGCTGCTAAAGCTGGATTGGAGGTAGGTCACAAAGTTATATCTATTCAAGGTTGCGAAATACCAGGCTGTTCAGCTTCAATCGCAAAAGACTTCTTAAAAATGCCTGTTGGATCTGTATTGCATCTAGTAGTTGAAACGCCTAATGGAAAGACAAAAGAAATAAATATCGAGGTAGGTAAAGCCTAACAAGGCAATCAAGCAGGACTAAAAACAGTTTGCTGTTTTCGTTCCTCAACATTTTAGCAAACAATTTTTAGCCTCTTATTGGGGCGTTAGGTATCTAAATGTCCCTTGAAGATATAGGCAATATTGGTGAGTTGATTGGCGCGATTGGTGTCGTCCTGTCCTTAGTTTTTGTTGGCATTCAGATCATGAAGAATACTAACGCCCTTCAGATATCGAATCGTGAGACGTCAACAGGTAGAACGATAGAAACAACTCGTTACTTGGCAACTGACCCAGAGATTGCGTCTATTTACCTGGCTGGTTTGCAGAATTACGACGAAATGACGCAGCCAGACAAGTTCAGATTCAGTATGATACTCCTATCAATAGTGATGGACTGGCTTGATGAACACTTGAAATACGAAGACGGACTAATTACTGAAGGTTTTTGGTCAGGTAACCTACAAAATATCAAGGCTATATTTAATACGCCAGGTGCGCAGCAGTGGTTAGAATCGGCAGAAACGACGGGCATACCTCCAGAATTTTTGGACTTTATTAGAAAGCATGCTCACGGCAAAAATACCTAACAACACGCCCTGAGGTGGACCGCTAGTTCCAATTCAAGCAACTGCGAGACGTGCAATCAGCGGTGATCCTCTGTCCTTTAAGACCTGTAGGTATTTTGATTCGTCATAAGGCTTTCGTTCCTTCCAGCACTTAAACATGATTCTGATCCACTTGAATGCCAACGATCTTATGATGGTGTTGTGCGGTTTTCCTTTCGCTTGTTGTTGTTCGTAATATGCTCTTGCCCAGAATGAATAGCGGACGGTCATACCCGCCCACTCAACGAATGTTTGCCGTAAGAACTTCGGACACGCATATCGCCAATGCGTCCAGGAAGATTTACCACTTGCCTCTGTGACCGGCGCAACCCCTGCGTACTTTTGTACTTCAGATGCGTCCTGGTAACGATCACGATTTGACCCAAATGCGGCGAGTAATCGAGGTGCAAACTGTGGTCAGGCGCCTGGAAAACTGTCGAAGATCTTGCAGTCAGCTAGGGCTTTGTAGCGAACAGCGGTCTCCTTCTCGATCGCGTCGATTGATGCCAGCATGGTCTTCAGTTGGTGTGCGAGTTGCTGCGCCATGAACTGATTAGGTGCAATGACACCAGTATCATCGGTGAGTGCTGTTGAGGTCTTAATCGCGTTGATACGTGTGTCGATTGTCTTCTGGGATCTGACGTTGTGCACTCGCTGCGAAGTCAGAAGAAGGTGAGTACGCAATGGCAATTATATTGCCTGGTACATAACCTAGAAAAGTTACATCGCTATGGACAGATAGCGGCATAGTGGTAAATTGAAGCGAATTGCCATCAGGGAGCGAGCGTAGAAATATCATTGTTCAAAAAGCGATCAGCCCCGTCGTGGGTTTTTCTACAGCTACGTTAGGAGTCAGAGTGAAGAAGTACGCATGTCCTAGCTGTACTCTAAGGACCTTTGCTGTCGTAAGTTAGACCTTCACAGTTGCTGATGGAAATCTGGAGATTGTCATGACACGTTCCACCCTTGCAATTGCTTTCATGTGCTTGTGCTTCACCTCAAGTCTGCAGGCGACTCAGCCCGCTAACGTGCATTCAGTGACTACGGTCTCAAACTACGATCCTGCAATCGAATGTCCAAAAGCGGAAAATTCAGAACGCAAAAAAAACAATCTCAACATCGTGCGACTTGCTCTAAATCCGACCGAGCGTGGAGATTACAGGCCTATCATTCCCGCTGACAAAGCGCTGAAGGAACTACAGAATTTTGTGCGCGATAAGAGCTACGCGGATTGGTGCTCTGATAAGTTTCGAACCACGGACATCCGTCCCACAGGTCCAATTGTGCCGCTCGGTAAACGGATTGACGATCCAAGTGGAGAGCGTGGTCCAATTGGCTTAGGCACACATGCGCGGGTGCGGGTTTATTACTCGGTGGAAGTTATCGAATGGTTGAGGAATGATCGTCGGGGCACTATTCCAAAAGGCGCGATGATTGTAAAAGAGATGTACCCAGGTAACGACTCTACGTCAAAAAAGCATGATGGTTGGGCAGTTATGATTCGTGATCCAGCTGCTAGTCATGATGGTTGGCTGTGGTATCTCTACTATCCACTTCTAAACAAAGCATTCACTGTGCCCCTTGAAACAGCGCAGTATGGCCTTTCGTTCTGCGTTGCTTGTCATGCATCGGCCGAAAAAGAAAGTACCTTTGCATTCCTCGGCAATCTCATGAACGAGGACGTGGCAACTTATGTTGAGTTAAATAATTTGCAACCTGGTGGCACTGAGAAGGCGGCTAAGGTTCGTAGTGGCGCGCACGGCGGTATGGTCGATGCGCTGCAACAATTGTTCGATGGCGGTCTATCGACCTCAGAAATTGAAACCTGCCTATTTGCTCGTCATGAAAAGCAATATTACGACTGTTTGCTTTTCAATCCGTTGCAGCTTCCGAATAAAAAACCCGGTGGCCCCCTTCTTGAACACCTGAAAGGCATCATTCCAACATTAAGTGAAAATAGTGTACACAGCCGTTTGCCTATGGATGTTGCCTATGACCACGTTCCTGCAGCACCGGTTGGGCACGATCCGGGGTCATGGTTGACCGCGAGTAACTGCGGTGGTTGTCATGGCACGTCGAACCTCGTGAACGGCACCATGCCGGAGATGTCAGTACCGATACCACCCCAGGGAGAAACCGATAAACCTGCGGTCAGATATGATCGCATTCTGCGTCCGATCACCCATACGCCTGTTCCGGCACCAGTGGCAGCAGCATTGTCGCCCTATGAGGAGTGGAGCGCCTCGTTAATGTCCGTGGCCGCACGCGACCCGGTGTTTCGTACCCAACTGGAATGGGAAATGTTTGCGCGACCGGAAAGGGCAGAGGAAATAGAGAGCATGTGTTTCAAGTGTCACGCGCCTATGGCCTACCGTTCGGACGAACATATGCTGGGAAAACTAGCAGCAACTTATGCCCAACCAGACGGCAATGAGCCTGGTAAGAACGCGCGTGCGGCTGAATTTGGCGCGTTGGCGCGAGACGGGGTCTCCTGTGTTGTCTGTCACCGAATTGCAGACGAGGGGTTGGGTAAACCAGAAACGTTCACCGGCGACTTTAAATTGACGACGACTGACGGTCTATTCGGCCCCTACGGTGCTGAAGATCAGCTAGTCACGAAACCCATGCAGAACGCGATCGGGCTCACACCCGTTAAAGGTGATCATATTTCAAGCTCTGGACTTTGCGGTAGTTGCCACATGGTATCGACGCCCGTCATGGATCACCCAGACTCTGAGAAACGTGCGCACGAACAAACCACCTATTTGGAGTGGCGCAGTAGCAAATTTTCCCGCGGTCGCGATGCAAAACAATGCCATGACTGTCACATGCCGAAGACGAACCCATTCAGCAAACAGCCGGATAAACTAGTCGACAGCAAAATTGCCAATATTGAAGACACGACATTTCCCTACGTACCGAATCGGCTAAATTCCGATGAAATAGATACAGTGTCACGCAAGGGGTATTCGCGTCACACGTTAACAGGCATCAACTTGTTTACCATGAGCCTGTTCCAGCAGTTTCCCCGCTTGCTGGGCAGCAATACTTTTTATCCGACCCGTCAGCTCAGTGAGATAGTCGCCCCAAAGGCGTTCGCAATGGAAGAAGCTTACCGCCTTGCCGTGAAAGAGACCGCCAATGTTGAGATTGTAGGTGTCCAAACTAAAGGCGATAACGTTGAGTACACCGTTGAAGTGATCAATCTTACCGGGCATAAATTTCCGTCTGGCGTTGGTTTTAGACGCGCGTTTCTGGAATTTCGGGTGACTAGCAACGATACGACTCGCTGGTGTTCCGGCTGCACAAACGATGCTGGCGTAATTCTAGATGGCAATGGAGAGCCACTTGATGCTGAAAATCCAAGACTGCACCCAACCACGTTCGAGCCAAATTATCTCAATATTGACCGCCAGAATCAGGCGCAGATCTATGAGAGCCGGCATTTCAACAACGCCAAGAATCTGACAACCAGTTTCCTTGAGTTGGACACTGAGGTGAAGGACACACGTTTGTTACCAGAAGGGTGGAAGGTAGCGAAGGAGCACTCGAGCTACAATATGGAACCGGTTGGCAAGAAAGTACCCAGGGGTAAAACCAACGTCGAAAGGATACGGTACATTGTCCCGAAATCAGCCACGCTTGGAAGCGCGGTGGCGACCGTGCAACTACATTACCAAGCGTTGCCCCCTTATTACCTTGTGGACAGATTGGCTCCGCTTGGGGAGGCTGATGGCGAAAAGCGTATTGAGGCTCAGCGATTGCTGCACATGCTGAGCCGGCTCAATACCAGTGACGGAAGTTCGGCGCGTCACATTAAAGGTTGGAAGTTAACCATTAGCTCTGACTCGCGAACGTCAAAACGGTAAGTGTGATCTATGGCACTCTTTATGGCACTCTGGGTTGACTATGTTTTACTGCCTGCAGTATCGACTGTAGGCGATCGGTCGATCGCACCGCCTTCGGTAATGGCAGTGAGCCCAAATCGATCAACCACTGGTCTTTCTCTGCCACCCCTCGCTCGAGGCATTCCATAAATCGATCAAGGTCTTGCATGAAAAAGTAGCCAAACGCGATCATAGTAGGATTGACGTAGGCATTGCGCGCGATGAGTTTTAGCTTGTTGAAACTGCGGCGATAATTTTGCGTATCTGAACGACCACCATACACACGCATTTGGTGCCAGACGATCGTTGGATTATCTTCACCAGCATGTTCGATCTCTCGTGCAATTTTCTTGTCGGCTGAATCTAGATCGCCTGACGCAAGTGCTATTTCTGTTAAAGAAGTTATTGCTACGAGCGAGTTCGGCGATGCCTCTAGTGCTCGTTCACAGATCGCCGTTGCGTCACTGTATCGACCGAGGTAACGCAGCAAGCGGGCAGTGCTGTGCACTGCAATCGGTGACAAAGGCTCTTTGGATAACGTTTCTTCCATGAATTTTGCGGCCTCTGCGCCGCGCCCTTGATGGTTCATAAGGCTGGCATACGTTTGGCAGATTTCTACATTGTCAGGGTCAAGTCTGAGGGATCGCTGCAGGAATTCACTGGCTTTGTCCCACTGCCAGTCGTAAAAGTACAGGCAGCCCATGACACCGATGCTCATCGCACTATTTGGATCTAGTTCATAGGCTATCTGGCCCGCCTTGGCTGCGTCTGTAAAAGTTTCCAACTGAGACCTGGGATCGTTGGCGCCGAGGTGTCGGATTAAACACGCCAGTGCCAATCCGCAATGAGCTGCAACATAGTCTGGGTTGATCTCAATTGCTTTGGTGTACTCCACGATTGCTTTCGGTCTACTTTGGCTGTCCCCTGTGTTTAGGAAGAGGCGGCCTTGATGGTAATGTTGCGCAGCAATCTGATCTGGCGTAGAGGGTTGCTCCAACTCTTTGAAATCGTCGCTGGTATTTTCGTTCGAGTCTTTAGGGACATCTGCTAAATTTTCTAAGGGCAATACCACTACTGTACTTGTGTGCAACGTCGATGGAGCAGGTGACCTTGTTTCAATGTGCAGACCCGCACTAGATTGCTCGAAGTCAGCGTTGGGTAAGCCAGGTGTGTTCGCCTCGACGGCCGCGATTAATTGGTAACCACGTTTAGGAATTCGCGCTACATAAGCAGGATGTTTTGAATCATCACCCAGCGCCTTGCGCAATTCACTGATGACTACCATGACTGCATCGTCGCCAACTACGGCAGGTGCCCACAATTGCTCGATCAACTCATCGTTGCTAACGACGACGCCGGGCCTATGAGCTAGATAAACGAGCACTTCCATCGCTCTAGGTCGCACGTTTATTTTTTCGCCGCCGCGCTCAATTGATCCCATTCTCGGTTGAATGTACCAATCACCTATCCGCAAAAACTCAGGAAGTGGTTCGACTAATTTGGATCCAGCCATTAGTGACCTGCTTTTGTTCCTTTTACCTATCACACACTGAATCCGCGTCGATTTCAAGGTTTTAATATCCTCAGAATCAGGCCCAACAACCTAACATTGTTGAATAGTTCTAGCGCGCGTTTTCGCACCTATTTCACGCACAACTCGTTTCCAATGGCTACCGTGGTCAGCCGTATGGGTCGTCAATCCTGCTATGTAGTGAGCAAGCTCATGTTTAGCAGTCGTGTGTAGTAGTTTAGGGTTATCTTTCAGGCACTCGTTGATGGCAATTTTGCACTCAGAATAGTCATCGCGACAGAAAGTGGTGCCAAGTGCCTGCATTCCTGAGGCAAATCTAATCTCAGGTACTGGCAGGTCGTACGGTGCTAACAACAATACAAACATTGCGACTATTTCAGTGAGCATTTTCTTGCTCCCCGAAACTCGACGTGTTGCAGGTAAAAAAGAAATTCTCGTGTGGAATATCCCATCTGAATACCTCTGCGTTGACGAGACGCATGAGACGATGGGGAGTGCCTTAAAGACTTAAAGCCCTTCTATAACTTATCTAAAACTTTCTTTTAAGGTTTTTAAGGTTCTTAAGGCAGGCAACGAAATGGGGTCTGAGTAAAGAGAGAGTAGAGTAAAATGTGCGCGACAAACGTGTGATCACTAAGCTTACTATGTTGATGTCCTCGGCTTCGAGGTCACGGGAATACAGAGCCAGAAGTACCAGTGCGCGAGAAGCGAATCGCCGAGAGCAAGCTGGCGACGGGTCAGGAGTTTAGCCCATGAAAGACGAATACGAATTCAGCAAAGGTACGCGCGGTAAGTATGCCAAGCTCTACCAGCAAGGTAAGGTAGTGCTCCTTGACCTGGAAATCTAAAAATCTTTGCCTGACGATGACGCTATCAACCAGGCGCTTAGAGCGTTACTTCAGCTTTACGCTGTATATTCTGAGGGCATATGAGATCTGCCTGAAAATCATCATCCCAAGCCAAAAGGCAACGAAGCAATATCTTGGGGTGCAATATGAGTAAGCTCAAATTACCGAAAGATGAGAAGGTACTGTTGGCAGACTATGAAGCAGACAAGTCCCAATCTGCTTTGACTCCGGCTGGGAAGAAGTTATTACACCAAGCTGCATCTATTACTTCTTGGATTCAAATCTGAAGTGCATCACCAACTCCAGTAGAAGAAGAGGCTAGCTGTCAGTAAGCTCCTACTCTTTTTCTCCGGCAAGAGATGAAGTGATGACGAGAACATACCAACAACTAACCTGAAGTATTGGGGTCAGAGTAAAGGGCCAGAGTAAGGACAGAATTTAACTGGGTGTTAAACATCAGCAATTGATGCGCCTCAGTACACCTAGTCGGCACTATCGTCTTCGTTTCTGGTCGCTCGTTTCTCTGCGCTACACAGCATTGTGCTGCGCGCTTTGATCACTAATCGTACAGCGGCCAATTCATAATTTAACGCTGCTATGGTTCGTAAAAGTTGCGCCGCAAACTTCAGGCCGACATTTTGCTAGTCTCACCTAAGAACATCGCGTAGTGTATTCTCAACGTATACGGAATATCGCAGTTATGCAAAAACGACAGACATTGTGCCGCTTGCTAGAGCCTAACCAAGTGCTCAATTCACTTCCTTCGGTCGCTGGGACGCTACGCGGTAAAGCTGCTTTGCGCCCATTAGCACGGCGTTAGGCTTACAAGGAGGTTACATGTTCATTTCAAGATTTAGATTATTAATCATATTTTTATTCTTAGTGACACCAACATCATTATTAGCTGAAGAAAATTTAAAAACTGGTGTGACTTGGGGTTACACAGCCAGTGGTTTTTTTAGTCCTGAAGTAATTGAGTTGATTGCAAATAAGGTTATCGTTAATTCACCTGCTGCTAAAGCTGGATTGGAGGTAGGTCACAAAGTTATATCTATTCAAGGTTGCGAAATACCAGGCTGTTCAGCTTCAATCGCAAAAGACTTCTTAAAAATGCCTGTTGGATCTGTATTGCATCTAGTAGTTGAAACGCCTAATGGAAAGACAAAAGAAATAAATATCGAGGTAGGTAAAGCCTAACAAGGCAATCAAGCAGGACTAAAAACAGTTTGCTGTTTTCGTTCCTCAACATTTTAGCAAACAATTTTTAGCCTCTTATTGCGGCGTTAGGCATCAAGATTTAGTTTTTATCAAAGGGGAAGAAATGTCGACATTTGTATTGGTCCATGGAGGATGGAGCGGTTCGCATGGTTTTCGTCATATTCGAAAATTGCTGCAGGCTGAAGGGCATGAAGTTTTTACACCATGTCTCACTGGTATTGGAGAAAGATCTCATCTTGCAAGTCCACTGATTAACCTAAGTACTCACGTTCTAGATGTCGTAAACCATGTTATATATGAAGACTTAAACGATATTGTTCTGGTTGGATTTTCCTACGGTGGATTCGTTGTCACAGCATCTCTGGAACACATTTCCAATCGTGTAAAACATCTTGTCTACCTCGATGCATTTGTTCCGAAAGATGGGGAATCCGTTTCTAGCCTGGCTTTTTCAGGTGCTAGTAGGCCGAGTATAGAAATTGAAGCGCCTTGGACTGTTCCTCCAGTTGTGCGTGAATTCGACGACAAGTCTGAGGGCGAGTGGATGGGTGTACGTAGAACCCCTCATCCAATCGGTTGCTTCAGTGAACCGGTATTTCTAAAAAAGCCATTGGAGAATTTTGATTTTAGTCGAACTTATATCAAGGCATCAAGAAATCCTTCAACCGACGTTGGAGCAGATGCATTGTGGCAGGCCGGAAATTTAGCTAGGGACTCGTTGGCGTGGGAGTATCGTGAAATCGAAACAACACATATGGTTGCTAGCAACGAACCAATGAGGCTGTTAAAGCTACTCTGCGAGGTGGTGGCGCGTGATGCCTAACAAAAGCATTATGTCATGCCTTCGGCATTCGGACCTACGCACTGCGTGCTTCGGCCGCATAAGCTGGCGTTAGGCATTCAGGGAAGAAAGATGAATTCTGCTAGTAATAAGTATCTCCTCGCTGCAGCGCTTTGTTGCGCTTTAGCTGCCCTTGCTCATGTTGGTTGCATTGTGTTTGGCGGTGACTGGTATC
>JBNMQM010000105.1:0-10955 GCA_051278195.1 Candidatus Azotimanducaceae bacterium | reverse complement strand
AAGCAAGGTAAATGGGACCCAAAAAAGTGTCAAACACCAAGAATAGGCTTCCTGCGATCACGCTATTACTAAATGAAACTTCATCCTTGCCTTGCCACACGTTGCCCATCTCAAGTGATGCGCCAAGGACCTAAAGGGGACAGATCTATTATCGGTAACTGCAATGTCAAATCCGTCACCAAAATAGATCTGTCCCCTTTACCGCTCTTGCTTGAGAATCACGGTATGGTAGCCAGTATGTCGGCAAAGGGTAATTGTTGGGACAATACCGTGGCAGAAAGCTTCTTTGCTACACTAGAATTTGAACTACAAGAAGGTAAGCCAATGGCAAACCGTGAAGATGCGAAAAGTCGCGTCGGTGAGTTCATAGAAATATATTACAACCGCCAAAGAGCCCACCAAACACTGGCGTACAAAAAGCCCATCGAGATGGGCGCTGTGGCTTAACTAACTGTCCGAAGGTAGCGGGTTAATCTAGAGTGAACAGTCGTGTGTTTTTCAAATATATCTTCGTGGCCGGAGTTGCGATAACTCTGGCGGCAATGATTGCGAGGTATAAAGAACCGGCGCAGGAAGTCGCGTGTCCAGGCTATGGCTTCCAAAGCTTCGTTATGCCCAAGGCGACATTAGGTTATAAATCTACGGATCTAAGAGAGAAGATTCGAATAGAGCAACTGGCTCGACAGATCGCTGAACTTTCAGATCTACACGAGCACAAGGTTGAGGGTCAAGATGGTATATATAAGTCCTTCAACCCGGTTGATCCATCAGAACCCTGCGGTGTGACGATTAAACTTAGTTACGACAACCAAACCTGTCATAGCATTAGTGTTATCGAGAGAACCGGAGTCTGGCAACCGAACTCCATCGCGCTTTATGAACGCATCAAGAGTGTGCTTGAAAAAAAACTTGAAGAACCCGTTTACGTTTTAATGCCTCCCAACACAAACGATAACTATGATTATCGACAAGCACATCCAGATTGGGAGAACCCAGATCTCGCCCAGGTAAATGTCTTTTGTTCAGGTTAAGGGAACTGATGCTCTCGCTGAGAGCTACCTTGCATATGTGATTTAATAAACCGATTAAGTGCGTTGAAAAGATATATTCCGCCGTATCGATTAATCGAAGGGCATTTCCCTGTGCCTGTTCCTACGGTCCGTATTGAGATTCCACCTTCAGAATTTGATTACGCGTATCGATCTATTTCACCCGGATGAAAAAGGTGTCCAGGTTCCGTCACATTTTGGTGGCGGTATTGATTGTCATGCCTATAAATTTTGATCCGCCCTCCATTAAAGAGTCCAAGAATTGGGGTCAGTGTAACGACTCTGACCCCAATTCTTGCCTTTTGGACGAAAATTTGCATTTTCTAGGTTGTTAACTTGCATTGCTTAGCCAACGATAATCGCCTGTGTTTCTTAACTTACCAGTGATTACCTGACATAGATTGCAACGCTCATTCTACATCATCATACACGCCCTCGAAGCAAGCCAATTCAGCCGTGGCCCGTATGTTTAACCCTTTCCGGTTTCACGCAAGCGTGTTTGGTGAATAATTAACCAGCTATCTTAGAGAAAATACTGACAATCCCAAATCCCATTGTTAAGACTTAGACTTTTCGAATGAGGAGATCTATGCTCGAAGGCACTTTGTGTATTGTGAAAGGTGTGGCTGATCCATGACTAAATTTGCGCAAACAATTGTCAAATTCTCGATCATCGTTTTAATGCTCGCGATGACTCCCCATTCGCATGCGAACTTCACTGAAGCGATGCGCCTCTATAAAGCGAACGAATTTGAAAAAGCCTATGTAATGTTCAAACGCATGGCTGAGATGGGATATTTCCCTGCGCAATACAACCTCGGTGTTATGTATAGCATGGGCCAATACGTCGCAAAGGATCCAATTCAAGGGTACGCCTGGCTGAAGCTTGCAGAAGGCAGAGTTGCGGTTGCGGATGATGGCATAAACACAGTGTATGTAAGCTTTACGGATGTTCAAAAGAAGGCGGCGGATGTTGCCGCAGAAGAACTTGCTGCGCTTTATGGTACTGATACATTGTCCGCGAGATTAATGCCTAAACCACTTGCAGACGAAGATTGTGTGCCTGAGTCGGTTCCAGTGAGTAAAACCCAACCACGCTATCCGCCAGCCGCGTTAAGGAAAGGCGTTTTTGGCAGCGTTATTGTTGTATTTGATGTGGACGATTTAGGCAGAACCAGAAACCCAAGTGTGCTGTTTGGCCCTGAAATATTTCATGAAGCTTCCCTCGAAGCGGTCGACAAATTCAAATACGAGCCCAATAAACCGTCGAGAGGCGTCATGAACAGAATAGTTTATGAGATTAGGAATGTGGACAAAGCGCATGTTCAAAGACAAGTTGATGTATTCAGGAAGGAGGCAGACAGTGGGTCTGCTGCAGCCAAATATGTATACGCTGTTAACGTTTCGTACATCGATCACTTTAGGCCTGAACATCAGGTGCTAAATCAGTATCTCGTAGACGCAGCCCAACAAGGTTTGCGTGAAGCGCAGTTTATGATCGGCAGAAACTTATTGCGTGGTCAGGGTTGTGAAGTCGATAAACCCAAGGGCTTAGCATGGCTTCAACAGTCGGCGCAGTTAGATTACGCACCCGCTCAGTTTTTGCTCGCCAATGAAACAGCTGACGACCCACTCAAGCAAGACTCTTCGATGGTTTGGCTGCAGAATGCAGCAGACTCCAAGCACTACCCGTCGATGCTAAAACTTGCGTGGATCTATGCTACGAGCCGTGATGCCAAAATACGTGACCCTGTGCTTTCACTGAGGCTAGCCACGGAAGCTGCAGGAGAGTACTCCGATAAAATAACAGGCTGGGATACACTAGCCGCTGCATACGCTGCAAATGGTAATTTCAAAAAGGCGATACGATTTCAGAAAAAGGCGATCAAACTTGCCAATAGGCGAGACTGGTCCATCCCAAGCTTAGAAGATAGATTGGATACATACCAACATGATATTGCCTGGCTGGACGGCTAGGCAATGGCTAATAAAACTCGTGACTTTTAGCCTAGTTAACACGTTGGGTGGTCGGCGGAAAAACACGCCTTTAATTCTTACTCTCAAGAATTGACACACAATCCTATGTGTCAAAAATACTATAAAGTTGTCTCCGAAAACCTAGAATGTTTGCCCAAGGTAAAGATAAGCTGATCGTCGACCACCTTCTGCGGCTCCATAAGCAAGGTAAATGGGACCCAAAAAAGTGTCAAACACCAAGAATAGGCTTCCTGCGATCACGCTATTACTAAATGAAACTTCATCCTTGCCTTGCCACACGTTGCCCATCTCAAGTGATGCGCCAAGATAAATCGACGTATTAAACCCGGATACGGCCTGACTGCCAAGTGCGCGATAATAGAGCGCACGTCCAATACCTGCATGCTTGCCATTGAGCTCGTTAGGTGCATAACCTGAGAGGCTGAACAATCCTCCGAGCGAAGCCTGGTTGAACTCAACTGTCGAGTTCTTTGTCGTGCTACTGATATTGGACCAAAGCATTAGCGTATTCTTACCCCATGTATGCGGCTTAACAAACCCCAAGTTCACAACATCAGCTGTTATGTCGGAACCCAGACTTTCTCTTGCTCCAATCCATTCCACAGCGAAGTTCGTGCCTGATCTCGGAACACTGAAGCGATCAATTGTGTCTATTTCAAAAGCTGCGGATAAAAAGATCGATTGGGATGATTGGCCGGCAAATCCTGGAAAGCCGATTCGTAGTTCTGAGTCACTCTGAATGCTTGTAATACCGGCGCGAAACACCCCCCAGTTATCAAACTGTCGACCGCCTTCCAGCGAAAAACTCAAGGTATCCGCGCCAATTTGTGCGATTTGAAATCCACGATTGTCAAAAATTCCGAAACCAACACGTGCAAACTCGATCTGAGGGTTCACGAACCAGTGTGATTTGTAATCTAGTGGTTGGAACAGTTCGGCATAGAGGCTGGGTGTCTCTCCTATTTGTAGCTCAGCTCGAAGTTCTCCACCCAAAGGATTAATCTCAGTGCGAGTGAGTCGTGCGGCAACGTTGTAGCTGCTGTTGCCATTAAGGTCGTCTTCAAGATTGATGCCGAAGCGGAGGTAATTTGGGCCCCAACCCTTCTCCGTCGCTTTTACAAACAGCGTGTTGCCATCCTTACTGTTGGCAACCTCATAAGAAACCGTCTCAAAGGTATTAAACCCATAGATATCGGCTATGTTCGATTCCAACTGGTCTGGGTTAAGCGGCCTACCCGCTTGCGTATCTAGCCGAGCCTCAATCACTTTGGGTGACAATCTGGACTCATTTTTGACCACGACTGAATTGATGGTTGGCATGTCGTGTTGATTTGATTCAAGTCGCTCTCTGTAAGCAAGATAATCTTTATCTGATACAGACAAGTTGGCGAGAAGACTGGAGAGCTCACGTGCTTTTGCTTCGCCCAGTACCTGGGCTTCTGGCAGTCGCTTAAAATCCTGTGATCCAAATTCACCGAGATCTGGAGAGATCAGGATGTCATCTGATGTTAGTGAGGCGATCTGTTCTTGGGCGCGGCTATTAATCAAAATAGTCAACATCTGTTTAGTAACAGCAATCGCCGATCCGAGTTGTTCCTCAGGCAAAAGCGGAAATCCAACATCCACAACAATAAGTATGTCCGCACCCATACCTCTTACTACCTGAATAGGCAGATTATTGGCAATTCCGCCGTCAACGAGTATTCGGCCGTCCCGCCGGACCGGCTTAAATATACCCGGCGCCGACATACTGGCACGCATTGCTGACGCGAGATCACCTGAATCGATGATCACCGCTTCGCCAGAAACGATGTCGGTCGCAACGGCACGAAAAGGAATTGGAAGCTTATCGAAGTCGTCGATCGAAATGACTGGAAGTGATAAGCGCTTGAGAGCCAATTCGAAATTTTGGCCTTGTATGAATCCCTCAGGAAATATCAACCCTGATTTTTTAACACCTAGATCAAAATCTACAAGAAATCCGATGTCGTCACTCTTCCGGCGAAAAGAACGATCGGCCCGCGGGGGTCGATCAGTAAGGAGTTTCTGCCAGTCCAGCGTCCCAATGAGATTTTCCAGTTCTTCAGCTGACATGCCGGTTGCATAAAGGCCGCCGATTATCGCCCCCATGCTTGTGCCGGCGACAAAATCCACGGGTATCTTTAGTTCTTCAAGCACCTTTATCACACCTACGTGGGCGGCGCCTCGTGCGCCTCCGCCGCTGAGAACCAGACCTACAGCAGGGCGATCCAGCACTGCGATGTCATTGGGGATCACATTCTCTGAACCAAGCGCAGCAGACATGCACAAGCAAAGACTGAAAAAAGTGATGGATGTATCAGGTGCTACCCGTGCCATTTGTGCTTCCTATAGCGAGTTAACGTGTCTAGCGAGTTAACGTGTCGTGATCTTACCATTGACCACGCTACACTTGAGTGCAAGTATGCCGTCCTACGAATCTAGGACAACTCGTGATGTGGTCTATCTCGCCATCCACGCAAAGCTATGACTTCCGGTAATCGGCAGAAAGATCAAATGTGGTTTATATTTACTATCCTCCCTTGCCGTGCGTGCATACAAAGGCGCGCACGGTCTCGGTTTCTACAAGAAATGGGGTCAGTGTAACGACTCTGACCCCAATTCTTGAACAGTTAACTGTGAGTGGGTGGGCGTAAGGGTACTTACTGAATCTGACTAGTGGTGCCGAGCATTCAACCATTCTTGCACGCGTGCTTCGTACTGATTCCAGTTCGCCAGCGACTGACACCAGGTTTGTGCGCCGGAAGAATCCCATGGAAAATCTTCATCTATCGTCTTTTCGATGATTTTGCCATTCAGGTTGTGTGCCATTAAGGCATCGTTGGTCTGTCTGGTGCATCGAGGAGCGTGTAGGGGGTGTGCAAAAATTGTAACATTCCCGAATGGTTGATCCGTGGCGACACAGTACTCTAGCACTGCATCAATCACGCCCGGTGTGCTCAAGTAGCGACCTGATTTTACGATGCTTCGATCCTGAACAATGCTTTCAATAATGAGCCGATTGACTCTGATTCGTTGAAAGCGTCTGAGTCCATTGGGGTACTGTGATGCGCTGGGAATTTCACGTAGCTCGGTGAAAATTTCACCGAAGTCTGGCCTGACTAGATTGTCAAACTGAATCCGTGGGAAGTCCTTAAAGAGATCGCCGTCGTCCAGAAGGTTGTTCAACCGACTTAACATTGAACTACCTTCATTGAGATTTAGACGGTTCGTAAGAGTGCGGCCATTCTGTCCTACATTTTTTGTCAGCCAGGTTTCGAGACGAGTTTTATGCCCATCTTCATCGGTGGCTTGAAACCTGGGCGGTTCAACAACAAAGAACTTCTGTTGATCCGTTAGCGTCTCAACTAGGGTCGGATACAGATCCATTAGTGCATCGGCGATTTCCCATTGCATAGCAACCAGGGGTGGGTCATCACTTTGCTTTTGATGCTCTTCAAGGTATCGATGTATTTGCCTCGCGAGTATCTCGTTATAAGAACCAGGTGATCCATCTGGTAATAGGCTAAAAGCAAAAGCTAAAACGATCTCTGGCGATTTGTTCATAGGTTGATGGTGGTCCAAAGAAATGGGGCCGGTCCAGTATAAAGGGACAGAGCGGCCGGCGCTCCGGTATCCTGACGGTTTTTGTCAGCATAACCTGGCACTCTACTCTAGACCGACCTCAATATTAGCCCCCAATATTGAGAACAACGCTGGCTCATGTTCCCAAGGGGGTCATCACTTAAACCGTAAATGAATAGCAACGACAGTGAATTGCCAATGTCAGGTGAACAGACCTCGACTCAGCCGTTGAAAACGTAGTCAAAATGCAGAAATGGGATCAGAGTAAAGGGACAGAGTAGAACTGTTAGCGATTGACAATAAAACGTAGAAAATATGTGACAAGCGATATTTATGCATAACGGGCAAAGGACAAAAATAATGGAACTAGGCAGCTTGTTAAACTGCTTGCGAAATAAACTGATTGGCATTGTTGTGCTTTCAGTCTTGATTGCATCTCCTTCTCGTGCCCAAGAAGCGTTGTGTGCTGAGGTACAGATTACGATTTCTCAAGAAGCTTCTTTAGAACGCCAGGCGTTTGAAGCTCGCCTACATTAACGATCCAGACCTAATTCAGAAGATTTTGGAGCAGATCGAACCGCAACCACCACCGATTAAACCTGCGCCAACTATCCAATCATAAAACATGCTCGGAGAAACAAGCCAAATCACCCCTGCACTATATAAATATCTTTTCCGTGATCAACCCGGCCTTCTGTAAGACAGTAGATCATTGGCTATTCAGACATTGACTATCCTCAACCGCAAAACTGTCATTCAAACTTTCAATTGCAAACAAACCTAATTAAGTTACTTTTAAAATTTGGAGTAAATGCGGTTTAAAATTACTATCCTCTTAAGAAAGTTTCACCGAGAGGGCCTCTTGAAGCTTCCTGGATATCAATACACACCCAGAGATTAATAAGACTTTCGATTAAACACCATGACGCCAAAACCCGGCATTTCCATACTCATTGTGTTGTGGTTGACGATCTTGTACGCACCTGAAAGACCAGAGCTTCCGTGAGCGATGACGGAACCTTCTCGCACTTCATACGTAACTTTCTCAGCAATACCACCACAGATGGCAAGATCCTTCTCGAACATCACTGTTTTACAGGGCATGAAGTTACCCCACGCTGACCGGTCTTCAGATCCCACTCCCCGATAAGTGGATTGGACTCAGAACACCCCACAATCAATAGTAACGATAGTACAAGTGCACGTAATACCGCAGTATCTTTGGTATCCCTTACCCGATCATGCTCGTTGAGTCACCGGATCTCGATCTCAGAGAGGGACTATCGAACAATGATACTCGGCTGTCTGGTTTATCCGGTCACTGTCTGCGGGACTTTAGACTTATCTAACGAGCGAGGTTATGCGTTGGCAGAATGTATGTTGACTCGAAATTTGGCTGCGATCAAAGAATTGAACTGCGCAGAACTACTCTATATTTTATGTGCCATCTGCTTACGAAAAAGCCGCATCTGCGCCATCTGAAACCTTCTCAGCGGCGCAGCACGGCTTATCAATAAACAACTAGACTGGACCGTTTAGAAACGGCACAGATAGACTAGATACTTACAGCAAACTCAGCACCGAATGTACGTCCTCGGTTCCAGGAGTACCAACCTGTCAACCCACCAATCTCAGCATACTGCCCTTCCCGCTGGTCAGTGATGTTGCGACCATAAGCTGATATACGATAGACGCTATTTTCACCCCATGAGTAAGTGAGTGATGCATCCAGATTGGTAATGCTGTCGAGTAGGCTCTCGGGCTTGTTACCCGCCAACGTATAGACCTCATCCCGAAAACGGTAAGCCGCTGACGCCATCAAATCGCCATTCCCAACTGCAATTGTGTAGGTAGAGGTTATGCCCCAGGAATGTTCGGGCGTATTTCTCGGCGTCAAAGCTGAGTTATCCGTGACGGTCTGGTCACCGTTCAAGTCAGCAATGAATCCATCGTACTCGGCATCAAGATAGCCATAAGACGCTCGCACATTCCAATTCTCAGTGACCTGAAACAATACTTCCATTTCAATACCAAAAATATCCAGTACAGAGGCATTACGCACAACCGTTGCCACATTTGACAAGTTAATGGGTATCAAGATGGACTCTTGCTTATCTTCATAAGAATTCAAGAACACAGTTGGGTTGAAGATCATCCGACCACCCAGCCATTCACTCTTCAAACCTAGCTCAAACGTATTCACATACTCAGGTTCGTACTTGGCATCTACGTCGGTAAAATTCGCTTGACGTCCAAAAAATCCGCCACTTTTAAAACCTTCAGTGTAAGAAGCGTACACCATCATGCCGTCGTTAGGCGTATAACGGAAACCAATTTTAGGGCTGACCTCACTCCAAGTATCATCAAAGGCAAGGTAGTTCACCGCGATATCAGGGCGTGGCGTACCAGCCTGGTAAAAGAGACTACCGTTACCACCGAGGAAATCCTTCTCCTCTTTAGTCCAGCGTACACCGGCCGTCAGTGTAAACTGATCGGTAACATGCCAGTCACCGTTAAAGAAAGCAGCAACAGACGTGGTTTTCTGTGCCTGGCCGTTAGTCGCTAGTGTGTCCCCAGTGAATCCGGCACCACCAGGTACACCCGGTACTATTGCGCCAATCTGGTCAAGGTTGAAATGCAATCTGCCCACGTCCCAGTTCTGAACGTATTCCACATCCCAGTAATACAGTCCGGCAACAAATTCAACAGTATCGGAAAACTGCGAAGTCACACGCACCTCCTGGCTGAATTGTTCCCAATCATTGAGATAGTCCAGATAAAGGAAGTCAGCTGGCGATGGGTCGAAGTTATTTAGGTACTGCTCTTCTTTATCCTGGAGGCCCGTAATGGATGTCAGCAGCACACTGCCCAGGTCCAAATTAGCCGTTAGAATGAACATGTCGGTTTCGGTATCAGTTATCCCGTTACGTGCGCCTGTGACATTATCTTTGTCAGCAACATCAGAGCTTTGGCATGCAACTGGTGCCAATACACCTTCGAGATTACAAATTAGAGCCCCGCCGCCGCCGACTTGTGGGCCATTACCGTTAGAATAGATACCGATATCGGAATCATCTTTAAAATTTTCGTAATGAAACTTCAGGTTGAAGTTTTCAGTTGGTGTCCACAGTGTTGCAAAGCCCACAGATTGGATATCATCACCACCAACATCCTGATTTAAGGTTACGTTGCGTATCCCGCCATCACTATTGATGCCGCTAGCCATAATTTTCACACCCAGGGTATCCTCAATCAGCGGCACGTTTACCACCGCTTTGATATCTTGCCGACCGTCGCTACCCACGGTGACACTGGTGTCTACACCCCATTCCATAGTCACATCGCCACGAATGATATTGACAACACCACCTGTAGTATTTTTACCAAATAGAGTGCCCTGCGGTCCCCGCAATACTTCGATTTGCTTCGTGTCGAAATTTTGCAACAAGCTACCACTTGTTGTACCCAACACCATACCGTCCATGATCACACCAATAGCGGGATCAAAGCTCTTGTCATACTCTGATGACGACACTCCACGAATGGCAATTGACAAGCCGCCAGGTGCTGCCGCGTGCTTCCTGAGATATACATTGGGTGTGTAGGACTGAATGTCGTCCAAACGCCGCAGACTTGCGTTGTCCAGCTCTTTACCCAGTGATGTCACAGAAACCGCTACATCTTGAATAGACTCACTCCGCCTAGTGGCTGTTACAACCACTTCCTCCAATGCGAAGCCTTCTTCCGCCAGCACGGCAGGCGCTGCTGTCATAGCAATAGCTAAGGCTATAGCACTCTGTGGCAAATGCCGTTGGGCTCGCCCGGATAATGGTTTTTTGTTCTTGCGCATCTATCGTTCCCCGTTTGGATTAAATATATGGATATCCACGACGCCGGACAGTATCCTGATCATTAAAAACAATCAAGACTGTTTTTATTACGTTTGTGACCTTTGAGTAAAATGGATGGAAAAGGGAGCGGGCAAAAGGGCGGCGTCAATTGGCATCCAAAAATAAGTAAAGGGTCAGTGTAAAGGGACAGAGTAAAGGGACAGAGTAAACCTCCCCATTTTGACGATCATTATCATTGAAAAAGGCAAGTGCACAGAGCACTAGGCTAAAAAATAAACGCTGAGGATAGGCATCCCTAACAGGTAGACTCTGTGAAAGTCATAAATGAAGAAATGGGGTCAGAGTAGAATGGCGCTAACTAAAGCGTAAGAAATTAATTTATAAATAGAAAGATCGATTCAAAGTGGTAAGTTGTTGATTGCGAAAAAAACCACCACCACAAGAAATCGATCGT
>JBNMQM010000104.1:0-10995 GCA_051278195.1 Candidatus Azotimanducaceae bacterium | reverse complement strand
CCCTGTGCCCTTATTGTTAGGGCCTTACTAACCCAGTGCTAATCTGGTCTGGGTTAGTAATAGACTCAGCGAGCAGGGCCCGCTGGGTCTTTTTTTTGCCGGATTTTCAGTGCCGAGTTCACTGACCGACGCAAGCGCTAGAATCAGCTTTTGCCAATTTCGCCACTGGTGAGAATTGGCGAGGCGTCGATGCCTTCCGCATTCATCATCGAGGCAATTCGGCTCAATGATGCAACAAGCATTTGTCTCTCCCAGGTCTCTAGTTTGCGGTATTTGGCTAAAAACTCGGATTGAAGAATTTCCGGTGAGGTTTCGATTTTCTCAAGGCCCTCAGCGGTGACTGCCAGCCAGACGCTGCGTTTATCGGCGTCCATTTTCTCTCGGCGAACCAGTCCGCGTTTCTCGAGTCGATCCAATAGGTTGGTTACGGTCGCCTGAGACAGCACGATTTCCTTGGCGACTGATCCAGGAGTAGGCGTTTCGATGCGCCCAATAGCTTCGAGTACCAGTACTTGAGACGTAGTAAGCCCGGTCCGCTTTTGCAGATTGCGGGAATGGATGTCAATCGCCCGAGTAATTTGTCGAAGCGAAATTAGAATGTCATCGTAATCTTTCACTGCACCGCCATCAAAAAATATTTCGCGAACTGTATCGCCATCAACCTAATACTAACAAGCGATTTATTGTTTAGATATGAAATCAAATATACGGCCCGCGTATCCTCCAAACTGCATAAATAGCGTTATAAAACAGTAATTTATGACGTAGTCTCACCTTTTTATCCTGATTTCAGTGGAAATAATAGTTAGATGTCAATATAATGCCCCCCTAATCTTTGAGAGATCTACTATTCATGTTCAAAAGGAAGCAGCTTTGCGCTGCAATTGCGCTCGCGACAGCCAGTACTCTAACCGCACCGGCTTTTGGTGCGATTGAAGAGGTAATCGTAACGGCCACCAAGCGCTCAGAAAGCACTCAGGATATTTCGGTTGCCGTGTCTGCTGTTAGCGAACAGTCTCTAGAGGACTTCGGTATCGCCAATTTTGAAGACTATCTATTGCAGATGCCTGGTGTCACTGCCGGCGGTAGCGGTCCAGGCCAAAATACAGTCTATATTCGAGGTGTTGCCTCGACCACACCGAACCTGACAACCGCTGGTGTGGCCGGTTTAGCGCCAAACGTGGCGCTTTATCTGGATGAGCAGCCGCTTTCTCAGCCAGGTCGAAACCTAGACGTGTACACAGCAGACATGAACCGCGTCGAAGTGCTTAAGGGACCTCAGGGCACGTTGTTTGGCGCAAGCTCGCAGTCCGGCACGATACGCTTGATTACCAATAAACCAGATCCCACTGGTCAGTTTGCTAGCGTCGATTTTGGCACCTCATTCACGAAAGACGGTGAGATGAGCAATAACGTCGAAGCCATGGTGAATATTCCTCTGTCCGACGTGCTGACCGTACGTGGTGTTGTTTATGTTGACAACCAAGGTGGTTACATCGATAACGTATTGGGAACGCGTGATTTAAGAGATTCCGCTCGATTCCGTGATGCCGGGACCATACGTGCTAATGGTGAGCCCGTGTCATTACGCCGCGCCGGTTTGCAAAGCGCAACTGGCATTGCCGGTATCGTTGCTGCTGGCGACACATTCAATGGCAATCGTAGCCCAGACTTATCGGGTGTCACTTTCCTCGAGGCCAATAATTCTGGTTTGGTGGAAGAAGACTTTAATGAAACGACATACGCTGGCGGACGCCTGTCGGTGTTGTGGGATATCAACGAGAATTGGACTTTGCTGGCCGGTTTTGGTTCACAGGACGTCGATTCTGAAGGCGTGTTCTTTGCCGACCCGAATCTAGGTGACTATGAAATCGAGCGTTTCGAAGATGACAGCATCGAAGACAAGTACACCAATTATAACTGGACCCTGACTGGTCGAGTGGGTGAGCTAGAAGTCCTTTATACCGGTGCGTTTACCGACCGTGAAACCAATCAGCGAGTGGATTACACCGATTACATGTACGTTGGGCAGTACTTGCCTTACTACATTTGTGATTCTTCTGTTAGCTACCCTGAATACAACTACAGTGATCCAGCGCCTGGTGCCGTTAGCGGGATCTCAAGTGGAACCTGTCAGCCACCGAACCTTTTTGTTAAAAGTGAAACGGACCTAGAAGTTTCGACCCATGAAATTCGCATCACAACAGATGCTGCAAACCGTATTCGTGCGACAGCCGGTGTGTTTTACAGCGACTTAGAACTGACGGAGCGTAATGACTTTACCTACCCTGGCAGTGTTAACGTCAGTGCATTCGAAGGCTTTGGTGGACCGGCGGTGGGCTTCTCTACCAACTTCCCATTCCCGGACGCTTATAATTCAGACCCAGGCCCATTCCCGGCTGACGTGATCTTCCGTAACGATATCAAACGAACCGATGAGCAATTTGGTGTGTTCGGTGAGGTGACTTTTGATGTTACCGACCAGTTGTCACTGACGGTTGGCGCTCGTTACTACGATATCGAAGTCGACTTTTTCGGCGGCGCGAACGCATCTTTCGGCAACAGCTTCCAGGCAGATGCCAATCGTTTCGGTACAAACATCAGTGATCTATACGACGGCGACGGCAGCTTCACCTTTATCGGTGACAGTGGTGGTGGTGGTGGTATCACGTTTAACCAGGGCCAAGACTTTGCTGAGATCAAGTCTATCCTACTGGCAGCAGACCCCTACAGTGTTGGCCGAGGTGCGTTCACTAGTGCGCCTAACGCGATCAGTGATGGTGAAATTCAAGGTATCGTGAACGCCTTGAGCGCGCCAGATATCGCTGAGGCTTCAGGGACTATCTTTAAATTCACTGCTTCTTGGCGACCAACTGACGACAGCCTTTTCTATGCGACAGCATCTGAGGGTTTTCGACCTGGATTGCTCAATCGACCCGGTGGCGCTGTCGGTGCGAACAACTTCACAGTACCTTTCGAACTCGAAACGGATGATGTGATCAACCTTGAACTTGGTTGGAAACTGGATTTGTTTGACTATACGACCCGCTTTAACGGTAGCTTCTTCTTTGTTGAGATCGAGAGCCTACAAACGACGATTTTCGATCCAAGCATCTCTAACCTGTTCTTCTCGGATAATGCCGCGGATGCAGAAGTTAAAGGCTTTGAGGGCGATATTATCTGGGCTCCAGCAAGTGTTGATGGCTTAACCGTCAAAGCATCCTTCTCATTCCTTGATACTGAAATCACCAAGGTGCTGACACCAACGAACGATGTTCGCAAAGGTGATGAGTTGGCATTTGCGCCAGAGTTTCAGAGTAATCTGAGTGCTCGGTATCAATGGCCGCTTGAGTCCGGATTGACCGCTCACGTTATGCCGCACGTGGTCTATTCCTCTGAGTCGTTTAGTGATGTGATTACGATTAACCGCGATAAGATGGATAGCTGGGTCATGGTCGGCTTTACTGCTGGTGTCACGGGTAACAATTGGACCGCTGAGCTGTTTGCGGACAACATATTTAGTGAACAAGCTGAACTGTCACGAAACTTTGTTTTCGATGTTGAGCGCGTGACTTATGCACGACCTGCAACCGTTGGCGTCAGGGTTTCTTACGACTTTATGTAGTCATAAAATGACCTAGGTTGAGTAATACTTCGGGCGCCCCTTTAAGGGGCGTTTGTCGTTGTTAAGTTAGGATTAGGGTAAGCTAATCCAGAGTCTTGTAGGGGCATTCTCATTAACCAAGAAACAATTGATCTTTCTCAAATACAGCAACTGATTACGGGCAAGCAGTTCCAGCAGGCTATTGTTCTGATCAATGGTGTTCTGGAGCAGTCTCCGGATCATGCCGATGCGCTCTACATGCAGGCCGTCTGCCAGCGCTATCTTGGCCAGTATGAGAAAGCGCTATCGACCCTTAGTCTTCTCCAAAATAAATTCCCGCTGTTCAGTCGTGCCTTTCAGGAAGAGGGTCATCTCCAGATGGCCAGAACCGATCCTGATTCTGCGCTAAAGGCCTATCAGCATGCGACGCGCTTGAATCCTGCGTTGCTCGCTAGTTGGAAAGGCCAGTTAGCGTTGCTGCTGCAACGGGGTGATGATGCTGCGGCTAATCAAATAAAACCGCAACTTGAGCGAATTGGCCAATTACCCGGCCCGCTGCTGGCGGTTATGGATCTCGTTTCTCAAGGGAGGCTGATACGCGCTGAGGATGTATGCCGGCAGTTTCTCCAAAAGGCGCCAAGGCACCTAGAGGGTATGCTTCTGCTCGCGGATATTGGGGGCAAGCTTGGGGTGTTGGATGATGCTGAGTTTTTGCTCGAGAGTGCGGTGTTGTTTGCCCCGGAACACGCTCAAGCGCGGATTGATTATATTGGCGTACTGCGCAAGCGGCAGAGGTTCGAAGCGGCGCTTGGAGAAGCAGCGAAGCTTCTGGCAACGAACCCAGTTAGCCCTCAATTCCAATCTATTTACGCCATTGTTTGTATGCAAACCGGCGATTACGAAAAAGCACTGGAGTTCTTTGGCCATATTCTTGAGGTGGTGCCAACAGATCCGGGCACGCTGACGTCGAAGGGGCATGCCCTGAAAACTATTGGGAAAGCCGACGAGGCGATTGAATCTTATCGTCTAGCTATGGCACATCATCCCGAGCATGGTGAAGCCTACTTCTCTTTAGCTAACCTCAAAACTTACAGTTTCAGTGAAGCTGAACTCGAAATGATGCGTGGTCAAGAGAGCCAGTCTCTGAACACGCCACTGGATCGAATATATATCAAGTTTGCGCTGGGCAAGGCTTATGAAGATCGCGAAGACTATGATCAGGCTTTCCAGTACTACGAAGCTGGCAATCAGCTAAAAAAAGCGGAAAGTCGCTATGATGCTGATCAGATCACAGCGGAGTTTGCGTTACAAAAGCAGGTTTGCGTCCCTTCTCTGTTTGAGGCATATGCGGGTCTCGGCCACCAAGCACAGGATCCAATTTTTATTGTCGGGTTGCCGCGTGCAGGTTCCACGCTTCTAGAGCAAATACTCTCTTCCCATAGTCAGGTGGATGGCACGCTAGAGCTACCCAACATTTTGTCGTTAGCGCATCGCTTGCGCCGCGGTTTGCCTGACATCGATGTCAGTGGCTACCCTGAGATACTGCCCTATCTCGATGCCCAGCAGTTGGAAGCGTTCGGTAAGGGGTTTATTGATGACACACGTATCCATCGTCAGGGCGGGTCCTTCTTTATCGATAAAATGCCAAACAACTTTCGGCATATAGGTTTGATCAAATTGATCCTTCCTCACGCTAAGATCATCGATGCGAGACGTCACCCTATGGCATGCTGTTTTTCTGGCTATAAACAGCTGTTTGCCGAAGGACAGGATTTCACCTATTCACTTGAAGATGTGGGGCGCTACTATCGGGATTACGTTGATCTGATGGATCACTGGGATAGAGTGCTGCCCGGGCACATACTGCGAATTCAGCACGAAGACGTCGTTGCTGACCTCGAAACTCAAGTACGGCGAATTCTAGCCTACTGCGATTTGCCTTTCGAGGAAGCCTGCGTTGAGTACCACAAGACCGAACGCAATGTGCGAACACCCAGCTCGGAACAAGTTCGACAACCCATATTTGATACTTCACTGGAACAGTGGCGAAATTTCGATACTCATTTAACGCCACTGAAGGTAGCTTTGGGTAACGACATCATGACGCGCTATCCAAACAGTCAACCATCGACGTAATTCTCAACGGAAATATTCATGGAAAAATCAAAATTAGAATTCCAGATTGATCGCCAGGTTTTTTTCCCCTCGGTGGCGGTGCTGTTGGTGTTGGTTGGGTTTTCTGCATTCGCGCCAGAGATGGCCGGTGAGTTCTTTCAGGATCTACAAAATACTATCGTGACCTATGGCAGCTGGTATTACGTCACGGTAGTGGCGATTGTTCTGGTGATGGTGCTCATGTTAACGGTCACCCGCTACGGTGATATCAAGCTGGGCCCTGACCATTCTGTTCCAGACTACTCATTCGTCTCGTGGTTTGCGATGCTGTTCAGCGCCGGAATGGGCATTGGCTTAATGTTCTTTGGAGTTGCCGAGCCGGTGATGCATTTTTTGAACCCGCCGACAGGTGAGCCAGGTACTTCGGCAGCCGCGGCAGAAGCCATGAAGCTCACCTTCTTCCATTGGGGCATTCATGCTTGGGCGATGTATGCGATCGTCGCGCTCATTCTTGCTTATTTTGCCTACCGACATGATTTGCCGCTCACCCTCCGATCGTCTCTTTACCCTTTGATTGGTGACAAGATCTACGGCCCCTGGGGCGCGATGATTGATATTTTTGCAATTTTGGGCACTGTATGCGGTGTAGCAACATCGTTAGGCTTAGGCGTTCTGCAGATTAACTCTGGGTTAAACTATCTGTTCGATATTCCTGTCAGTGGCACGGTACAGGTCATGCTGGTGATTGGTACAACTATACTTGCCACCATCTCTGTTTTGTTAGGCCTTGACGCCGGAATTAAGCGGTTGTCGGAGCTCAATATTGCGCTCGCAGTGCTGCTGCTCATCTTAGTTCTGTCGATTGGGCCAACCGTCTATCTGCTGCAAGCTTTTGTACAGAACACTGGCGATTATCTCTCTGAGCTGGTTGCTAAGACATTTAACCTTTATGCCTATAATCCGACCGATTGGATCGGTGGTTGGACGATTTTTTACTGGGGCTGGTGGCTAAGTTGGGCACCCTTCGTCGGCTTGTTTATCGCGCGTATTTCTCGTGGTCGGACGATTCGAGAGTTTGTTTTGGGCGCTATGTTTGGTCCAACCTTGTTCACATTATTCTGGATGACGGTGTTTGGTAATAGTGGTATTGACCTGATTCTCAACCAGGGGGTCGAGTCTCTCGGCGTCGCGGTCCAATCGGATTCATCGGTGGCGCTGTTCAAGTTTTTTGAGTCCTTTCCCTTTTCCACGGCTCTGTCGTTTGTTGCTGTCCTTATGGTTGTCGTGTTTTTCGTGACGTCGGCGGACTCAGGGGCGCTGGTGGTCAATATGTTGAGTGCCCATGGCCGAGACGATACCCCCATGCTGCAGCGGTCGATTTGGACTGTGTTTATTGGCCTGATCGCCATCGTCCTGTTGCTGGCGGGCGGGCTATCGTCACTCCAAACCGCAGCGATCGCCAGCGCATTGCCGTTCTCCATCGCGCTTCTGTTTGCGATGTGGGGTTTTTGGAGAGCTTTAGACACCGATGTTAAAAAACAAGACGCGCTATTGATGCAGAACACGTCTGCTAGCTCCGCACCCTGGCGCGACCGTTTAAATAACCTGCTCAACTATCCGACTGAAAATGGCGTGCATGATTTTCAAAAGAAGATTGTCGCGCCTGCCATGAGGTCCTTCGTTGATGAGTTGAAGCAGCAAGGTATCGACGCGGAGATGGAGTTACATGAAACACTCGAGACCGCGGAATTGCGCGTTTTGCATGGTGATGAGACGGATTTTCTTTATCGGGTGGTGATTAGCGAGGAGGCGATGCCAACGGATGCTTTGTTGGGAACCGATCAAGACGCAAATCATGATAGCTATTATCGTGCTGAGGTCCACTTGCGAGAAGGTGGGCAGAATTATGATGTCATGGGTTGGAATCGCGATCAGATTATTGGTGACATTCTGAATCAGTATGAGAGTCATCTGCACTTTCTTCATCTGGTCAGGCAGTGACATCAAGCAGTGTAATGCCTCTGCTATGGTGAAATACTAGGCCTAGCCCGAATGGATCGCCAGGAAGGCTTTGAGTGCTGTCTCAGAGGCTTTGTATTCTTCAGTGACTGCGGTGTGTAGCGTTGATGTCCTCTCTGTATCTTGGTCCTTGGCGGCCTGTTCCAACTCCTCCGACCGTAGTTGTAATCTGATGATGCTCAGATTGGCAGAAACGCCCTTAATGGTATGCGCGTTCTCAATGATGTCCGAGAGGCTAGCTGCCGCTACCTGCTCAGCAAGCAAGACAATTCTCGGTGGCATGTCGTCCAGATACAAATTAACGAGTTTAACGATGCGGTCGGTTTTCCCGCGGAAACGGCCAAGTAGCGCTTCTTGATCCCAGACCGGCTGTTGCTCCAATGTCATCAAGCTCTGGGTCTCGGCTATAGTTATTTCCAAATTTAAGCATAGCCCAATCTGCAGGTCTTGCCAGACGTTCAGCTCTGCGGTCACGCCTGTATTCTCGTGCCCGATCCTCGTTTTTGTACGCTCATGTACAGGCTCGGGTTGCCCTAAAAACCCGGTGGTGTTCCACCCAGTCCGCCTCGATACCCTAAGTCCAGAATTTCTTCTGGTTCAGCCACGACGTACTGGGCGAGCGCTTTACCATGCTCGGAAAGCGTGTCATACAAATTTCGTGGCATGCTTCGTCGAATGGGGCTGCGATACCACGGTGCGTAGAACTCAACATTTGGAATGGCCCGCACTTCGTTGGAAAGATTGGGCGTGCCGCCATGCCAGGCACGGACATCTCGAATCATAACGCTGCCGGCTGGGGCGGGGCATACTGTGCTAAGTCTCATCCACTCGGGTTCGTTCTCAAGCGTCGGGATCGGTGTCTGGGTCTGTTGAGTCCCCGGGACTTGTCTTGTTGGTCCATTGATTGTCGTTGCGTCGCTAATGAGGAAGTTGCAGGACACGAATGGGCAGGGCAGATCACGATAATTGAGTTTGCCACGAGGGTCGTGAAACGAGCCTAATGTGATGGTTTTGCCATCGCGTTGGTACTCGATACGATCATGCATATCGGAATGGAGTGGCTGATAATTCACTGCGCCCGGTAGGCAAAAATCTCCGCCACCGCCAGAGCATAAGTATTCTTGGCTGCCAAATATTGCTGTCATGAGTGGGGTTAGCGTGGGCAGGTCCAGAAGCATGGTCCACTCAGGACAGTGCAACAATTGACCTGTTCGACTGGCGCTGCCAAATGAATAGCGATGAGAACCACGGTTTCCCGTTCGTTCTTTGTCATTCGCCAAAAGTGAGTGAATTTCCCGATCACAGCCTGCCTTTAGCTTAGCCAGTTGTTCTTCCGATAAAATATTCTGGACGACGACGAAACCATCGCGGTAAAAAATGTCGCGGGCCCGCTCAATCTCGCCTGGGCTGAGTACTTCTAATCCGCGAATCCCGTTGTGCATTTCCAGATGGTGAATTTTTTCTTGTATGTCAGGGCTCTGGCGGTTCGCACCTACCCGGCCGACTTCATTCAAGGGCAGGTTTTTAACTTTCGAATCTGACTGAAGCCTGGTTGCCATGTTGTGCCGCTATAAGGCGAATGATAATCGGATTATGCCGAAAGTGAGGTGGCCCGACTAGTCAGGCCACCTCGGGGAAAGGAGGTTTCTATGCGGCTCTTGGCTCCTTATGCGCTCTAGGCTCCTTATGCGCTCTAGGCAGTTCCACCAAGGTGTTGCGGTATTCCTTGAGCATGGCGTCGCGCAGAATTTTAGTTGCGTCTGTCACATCCAGATTGTGAGTCAAGTGGATCGGATCGAGGATGCTGGCGGTTACAGGGCCAGGCTTGATCTCTCGCGCTCCCTTGGGACGTAATTCGCGCAGGCCCTTCATGACAATCGGTATCACCGGTACTTGGTGTTGTAAGGCTAGGAGGCTGACCCCATGGCGGAATTCACCTAATTCATCGCTCATTGCACGAGTACCCTCGGGGAACAGACAGATATGGCTACCCTGGTCGAGTAACCAACTGGCATATTCCAGTGCTTTGGAGCCGCCACCGCGCATAATTGGAAAATTACCAAGCACCAAGGATTGATACCAGGGCTGCAGAATCAGCTTTTCTTTACCCTTCACAAACCATCGATCCTGTGCCGCGCCGAACAACAGATTGTCTCGAACGTCATCGGTAAGCGACTCCATAATGACGGGTGTATCCATATGGCTCTGATGATTGGCGATAAAAATGGCAGGCCCTGATAAGTGCTGGAGATTCTCTTGGCCTTTAACTGTGAGAGGTTGGCAGTAGTCGTCGACCCAGCGGGTGTATTCCTTGTGTCGCATGGCTTTGCGAACGGCTTTCGCCCAGGGCTGAATTTGCCATGGGTGTGGTCCGCTGTACTCGATTTCAGTTGTTTCTGTTGTCATAACAGACATGTCATTCTCCTTCGCACTCGTCTCATTGGGACAATATGAACCTTAGTTAAATTGTTCGAGGCGTCGATAAAGCATTCGTGAAGTCTATTGGTACTTACTGATGTACGCCTTGCAAGTTGATATTGCAAAGGCGATGCCAAGAGTAAAAACGACTGTTTTATGGCGGTAAATGGCACTTAGGAGATTTTTTTTGTTCGCTAATGATGCACACCTATTGATAGTGCACGGTTATTGCGCAGGAATTTTTGAGGGTGTTGGCTAGAATTCAAGAATAGGTGATTGCCCTCCCGGACAACCCGGGAGGATGCATTCATTAAGTTACGGTCACTACCAGATGGATGCCCGTTGGGCTTCTGGGAGGAATAGCGCGTCGTCCGGCTTTACATCGAAAGCGTCGTACCAGGCGTCCATATTCCTGACGACTCCGTTGACCCTGTATTTAGGGGGTGAATGAGGTCCGGACTTTAGTAGGCGTAACGTCAGTTCTTCCCGGCGCTTAGTTCGCATGGTTTGGGCATAGGATAGAAAGAACCGTTGATCGCCGGTGTAGCCATCAATGACTGGGGCCGGCTCGCCGTTTAGAGAAAGCTGATAAGCGCGATGGGCGACTTCTAAGCCACCCAGGTCGCCGATGTTTTCGCCCAGTGTGAAGTCACCATCTATGAAGTAGCCTTCAACAGGTTCGTAGCCACTAAATTGTTCAATTAGCACTTTTGTGCGAGCTTCGAATTCGCGACGGTCGTCGTCTATCCACCAATTACGCTTGACGCCTTTAGCGTCGGATTTTGATCCTTGATCGTCAAACCCATGGCCCATTTCATGGCCTATAGTGGCGCCAATCG
>JBNMQM010000103.1:0-11162 GCA_051278195.1 Candidatus Azotimanducaceae bacterium | reverse complement strand
AATATTTTATTCACAAAGATTTTACTGAGAACTATAACCGCAAGGTGAAGAACAAGATCGGAGGCATAAAACCCTGTCGTAGTACTCGCATGGGGCCTGCCATACGCCATGCCAGCCAGCAGTTGCTGGCCACTGAGTCACGTATCAAAGCGATGATTATTCTGAGTGACGGCTACCCCCAAGACTTCGATTACGGTAAGGACCGCAATAGCCGTGTGTATGGCATCAAGGACACCACCCGTGCGCTGGCAGAAGCGCGTCAGCAAGGGATCTCGGTTTTCTGCCTGACAGTGGATCCATCGGGGCATGACTACCTGCGGGAGATGTGTCCAGACCAACAGTATATGGTGATCAAGGATATCGATGGCCTGCCGGGTGAGCTCTCGAAGGTCTATCGCGGGCTCACCGCCTAGTGCTGTCTAGCACACCTTTTTAGACATTCACGGGGCTGCGTTGCTGTAATTTCTGGTGCAAGAAGGAGACCCCCAGCATGCCCAGACCCAGGCCCATGAACGACGCGACCCGCAACAGTCCTTCAAGGTCGTCCATATCGATCAGGAATATTTTTGATATCACCAGCATGAGTATGCTCAGGCCAGCTCGGTAGCAATTGGCACCCAGGCGCCAACTGCCCGCCAGAATCGCGCTCACCGCGATCAGCAACCAGACAATGGAGTAGGTATACAGCTCAGCGCTGCCGGTGGGCAATGCGAGGTTCAAGTTGGATTGCCACAAGTGCCTAATCTCCAGGGAAACAAAAACAAAGGCCATGGTGCCAGCGAGCAATAGGGCCGGTCGGTGTAATCTGTGCCAGTGAAATTTCGAGACCAGCCAAACCACTAGTGTGTCAGCACGTAGGCGTCGTCTGCCCAATGTTGCCAGCGCTAGATAGGCAAGGCCCGTCAGCAGCGCAGTGATACTCCATGCAGCTTCTGAGATCAGGTTGCCTGTCAGCAAGTACGCGGTAACAAACAACAGTACTGGCGCCACCAGCGCCAGTGATGCCCAAACGGCAGCAAAGCGGCAGCGACCAAAGTTGCGCAATCCGAGTGCTGTATAGATTACCCCCGTACCCAGCAAGAACCACAGCAGGTTTGCATCTTCCACAGGACGGATGATGAACGCATCTGCTTGGCGTTCAACGGTGGTCAGCAGCCAGGCGGTGCATTGCCCAACAAGCGCAATCCAGGGCAGCGGATATAACGTCTCGCGGAATCGACTGCTGATGAGCGGGACGACGACAAGCCATACCCATTGGTTCAAGTTCGTCAGATCGGGTGCCAACCAAGCCATGGTCGCATTCATTAGTAAATAGGTGCATCGCGGCGTAGCGTTTAGGCCTTACCAAGATGGGCGAGTACCTAAAACCTAAAGGCCGAGCGAATACCCATCTTACCTGTATTCCTGTGACTAGGGTGACCCCTGGTCTTTTTCGTTTATCTATCAGGTGCTTATGCTACAGTTATGTGCCATTCCACTTGGCAAACTTACCTCCATCCTTTACTCACTGCATTCGGCCAGAGCGTCATCAATGAACAGGGTCGTGGTCATCGGATCAAGTTGTAGCGGCAAATCGACGTTTTCTCGATATTTGTCCGGGAAAATTGAAATCGAATACATAGAACTAGATCAGTTGCATTGGTTGCCTGATTAGGTGGAGCGGGAAGATGGCGAGTTTCGTGCACTCGTCAGCCAAGTGGTATTAGCGGACTCTTGGGTGTTAGACGGGAATTATTCTGTGGTAAGGGGCATCGTCTGGCCCAGAGCTACCACCATGATATGGCTGAATTACTCGTTCGGCTTAGTGTTGTTTCGTGCTTTTACACGCTCTGTCATCAGGGCCGCAACACGGCAGCCTCTGTTCTCTGGAAATATTGAAACCTTCAGGCAAACGTTTTTAAGTCGTGAATCGATCATTTGGTGGGTACTTAAAACCTATCACCTTAAACGAAGAAGTTACGCTATCTTGTTGCAAGAGAAGAAGGCCAAGGGTGTTAATGTGATTGAGTTTAATTCTCAGAAAACGGTCGATGCTTATCTTAAAAACTCATTGCGCACGGTATAACGATCAACCGTTTTCATCCGTCGTAGAGCTTTTTTAGACCCCGTGTCATTTAAACCAATCGCTCCTATCGGTGCGCTGCGTGCCGCCAGGTCATAGGTCCGCATTGCGAAACTAAATAAACGCATAAGGCCCGTATGATATTTGATAACTGATGCTGGTTATAAGCGAAGTGCTTTCGCCGTATTGAAGCGCGACTGGGCGCCAGGAAGCTGTGTGTCGCTAAAGTTACCGTCGCCGATATTGCCGCTAGCTGCGAATAGGTTTGGCCCGACGGCTATAGCGGGTTATTATGCGCACTTTCTATATCTGGATATGCCAACGTGTTGTTAAGCGCGACTGTACGGCGTGAGCAAGATTGTGTGGCGAATACGCTGTCGCGCAGGCTGGTCACCCCCTTGAAATTACTCAATCATCTAATCCTGTCCGTCGTTTTGTTGATGGGACTATCAGCCTGTGGTGGTGGCGATACAGCGCCTATCATTAGTGAAGATGTACCTATTTCTGACCGCGGCTTTGCCGATAACGGAATCTTCTTTGGTAGCCTGGCGGGTACTGAGGTGCTATTGGTTCTGCACGAAAACGAATACTTTTTGCTGGCGGGTGAGTTCGCCAGCCAAGGTAGCTATAACGTCGTGAGTGTCGCCCTTACGGGCAGTGGTCGCGGCTTTGACCTGGGGCAGTCGGAGCAACCCATAGGTAACATCGAGTTACGGGGCGATTACAGAACCGATCGTAATCTGGATTTGATTTGGCTCGAAACTGATACCGGCGTTGAGCGTAATGTCCGAATGGAGGCTACAACACTCTATTTTCGGGAGGCACCATTGGAAGCGGTACTGGGGTCCTGGGTCAATCAGGATGAAGCAAATCTGACATTCTTCAGTATCAGCAACAATCAGGGGCCCGTTGCCGGTGATGATTTCTATGCGGTAGCCCCCGGCACTGCAATTTCTCTGCCGGTGCTGGCGAATGACCGGGATGTGGAAAACGACACGATTACGATCACTGAATTCGATGCCGTGACGCGTCTCGGTGGTGTTGTCACCAATGATGATATGGGGACGCCCGACGACGCCACAGATGATCAGCTAACCTACCTGCCGCCGGCAGGTGTGTTGGCAACGGATACGTTTAACTACACCATTGAAGACAGTGGAACCTCGTCAGATACCGCGGTTGTTACGATACGATTGGGTGAGCGCGAAGCTGACCTTGAGTTATCGCTCGACACAAGTAACCAGACGCCGCTAACCGGTGATACGCTGACGTTGACGGTGCAACTGGCTAATACTAGCGCTCGCAACACCGTCGACAGTGTCAGAGTGCAGGTGCTATTGATTCTTCCTGATGGGCTGGTGTTCGTCAGCAGTAACGACGAGGCGAATTTTGAGTCGGCGACTGGGTTCTGGCAGCCGACGCTCTCCGGAGGGGCAATATCGACGCTGACTGTCGACGTGACCGTCGCTAATTTCGGCGACTTCGGGGTTAGCGCATCGATTACAGGAGCTGATGTTACTGATGTGCGTTCGGCCAACGATGTGGCCGAGTTGTTGCTAGCGCCGGCAAATGCACAGCCACTCCCGCCCGCCAATCCGCTCCGTAGTGCGGATATTGAAGGGATTATCTTGTCATCTCTGACTCAGATTGACGGTCGCATCAGTGAGGCGACAGATGGACGAAACGCCTATGCGATGACGTTGAGTATTGGTCAAGGTGGCCTAGGTGGCGGCAGTAGTCCTGACGCTGAACCCTTCCGAGGTTTTGTAGTCATTAACGAAGAACTCGTGCCGGTCAACGCGCCCGCTGAGGGTGAGGTGTTAGATCCTAGCGCTCCTACCGAGGAGTTGCGGCCCAGTATGTTGATCCTTACCGCGAATAGTGAAGGGGTCTACCTCAACAAGTTGTTCTTAGTCAGCGAAGAAGAGTTGGCGTCGAGTAATTAGATTGCTGTATGCGGGTCTCTGTTTTTCTTGCCGGTGACCTAAAATAGTTGAGCAATTTGCTTATAATCTCGTTATGCTACGAAATCTTCGCTTTTTCGGGATTCTTCGCTTTTTCGGGATAAAAATACACCTGTGACGCCTGTTGTTTTTGTGTGGCGAGATAACTTGTAGTACGTTGTAGAGCTTTTTTAGGCGCTGTTACAGGATAAATGTTTATGAGCCTGCGAATGTCATCGTTTAAGCAGGTGCGGCAATCGGAAGTTATTAGTATGAAATCAGTTAGTAAATGCATGGCTCAAAGCGTTCTAGCAATAACGATTGGTGCACTAGCAGCTGATCTCAATGCCGAGACAGAGAACAACCTAGCGCTCGCAAGCGCAGCGCCAGCGATACCGATGATGTTTTTCTTTGGGGCTGAACGAGAAGCTTCCAGCGTGAACTATTACGCGGATATTTCGCCAGCTGTTGCTGGCACGAACGATGCCACGGGTTCTTATGAAAGCATGCTCGATGAGAATGTGTATGTTGAGCAGCCGTTAGACGCTTTGCCGTCCGATGTTGCGCAGTCAGTCGAAGTGGCGCTTGCTGTCGCTGAAGTAGATGCGGTTGTTGAGTCCTCCGTTTCTCAAGAGGGCCTCGCTGAAGTAACTACAAACCCAGAAATTGAAGAATTTAGTCAGGCAGAGCTCTTCACTGGTGGCGTGAATGAAGTTGATGCAGCAGCGGAAACGTTGACTGTAGCGGCCGCGACCGATGACGTGCTTGTTGATGAAAGCATGATCGATGAGATTGTTGAAGAGACTGTCAATGTAGAAACCTTCAGTGAAGAGACACTGACTGAAGAGATCGATGTCGCGATGGCTGATCAGAGTGGCGATGTCGGACAGCAGTCAAATGATCTGACGACAGATGTCGTAGAGTCCGTTGTGGATACCGCTACCACGACAACAGCCGCCGTAGCTAAGAAACCAGGTCTTGTGCGACGGTTTATGAGCGGCATCTTTAGTGGTTCACGTGACAACGACGCGGCCGATGTGGAGACGGTTGTTGTTCAAGAGACGGTTGCTGAAGAGTCTGTTGTTGACGAAATTGTTGGAGGCATATCTGAAGATGTCGTGGTTGAGGGGACGGTCGCTGACGCGTCTGTAGAACTTGACACTGTAACGTCGAATCAGGACATGCTAGCCGATAGCGCTGGTATAGATGTTGAAACAGATGTGGAAATAACAGTGGAAGCGTTGACTGTAGCGGCCACAACCGACGGCATGCTTGCTGATGAAAGCATGGTCGATGAGGTTGCTGACGAGACTGTCGGCGAAAAGAGCATCAGCGCAGAGACCATTAGCGCAGAGACTTTCAGCGAAGAAACAGTGGCTGAAGTCATCGATGACGCCTTGGCCGACGAGAACGAGAAAGAGAGCATCGACGCCGGACAGCCGTCAGACGACCTAGCGACAGGTGTCGCAGGTTCAGTCGCAGATGCAGCCGTCACGACAGCAGAGGTTGTTGCCGAGAAACCAGGTGGTGTCAGCCGTTTCATGGGTGCCGTGACCGGCATCTTTCGTCGTTCAAGTGATAACGAAGTGGCGGATGTCGAGCCTGTTGTTGCTGAAGAAACGGATACTGAAGAGATCGCGGACGCAGAAGACCAGACAGCAGCCTATATCATCACGCCTCCTGTCGTTGAGGTTGTAGAGGAGCCCGGGCGGGTTCGGCGCATGATGGGCTCGGTGACCGGATTCTTTAGTGCATCAGACGATGATGCGGTGGCGAGTTCCGGCGAAACAGGGTCCTCATTCGATTTTGCTATTCCTTCTTCAACCCGAAACACTGTGACGTTGACGAGTATGTCATTGTCATTGAGTGATTTTGTCGCTCTGGTCGCGCAAAACAACGACCGTATCAATTACCAGCGTATGGAATGGGAGATTTCTCGCGCGGGAGTCAACAGTGCGAAGAGTATGTACGAGCCAGCCGTTATCGCCACGTATAGGTACACCGACAGCAATACGCCCAACACGACTGAAGAAGAATTTCGACGCGCCTTTTCACCAGAATTTATTGAGCAGAACAACGACTACAGCCTCGGTGTCGAAGGCATGGTGCCCACAGGTGGTAAGGTTAAGGTATCGTTTACCAATCGTGATTTGGATAACAATATTCAACCATCACCTATTAGTGGTGAAGAAAGTCGGTCCTACGTGGGACTGTCATTCACCCAGCCATTGCTGAAAGGCGCGGGCGGCAGATCAGTGGTTGAAGCGCCCATTACCGTGGCCGAAAAGGAGCAGGAAATTGCGCGCCAAACCTACCGACTGTCACTGTTTGAATCTATATCCAATGCTGCGCTAGCGTACTGGGATTTATATCTGGCAGATGAGACATTGGCGCTGCGTCTCCGCTCTGTAGCAATTGTCGAGTCAGTGCTCGAGGACGAGCGTGAGCGTAATCGTTTGGGCCGGAGTTCAAACATCGATGTATTGACCGCTGAGTCGGCTGTTGCCCAGCGGCGAGTTCAGATGTATGCGGCTAGGCAGTCGATGGTGCAGGCAAAAAACCGTCTGAAAGGTTTTGTTGTTGGTCTGGATAATCAAGAAAACTTAAAAATTGATGGTGATGCTAACCTAAGCTTATTGGTAGAAAACCCTGATCGTCAGGCTACATTAGTCGCCGCGTTTAACCATCGCCCTGAGTATTTAGCAAGTTTGGTGAGAGCCCAGAAGGAAGATGTCAGGATCCAGTTCGCCAGTAATTCTCGCTTGCCGCAGCTAGATTTGGTTGCCAGCTACGGTCTCAATGGTTTAGACAGGAACCTATCAAGCTCTTGGGATGATTTGAACACTCGCGAACACGAGACAATGTACGTGGGACTTGAATTCAAGATGATGTTGCTCGGTGATCGTAAGGCCAAGAGTGAACTGTCGGCCGCTACATACCGCAAACATCAGGCTCTGCTGGAAGTTCAAGCGGCAGAGATGAGCCTACATAACAGTATCGATACTGCGCTCAGTAATCTGCTGACCGCGAAATTGCAGGTCGCTGAACTGGTCAGTGTCTCGAGCACCAATGAGCGCTTGCTACAAGTTGAGCTGGCGCGTTTTGAGGCTGGACAGAGCAATAGCCGTGATTTGCTGGATCTGGAAGAACGCATCAACCAGACCCTTGAAATTGCGCTGCAAAGCAAAGCAAACCTACAGAAAGCGTTAGTTGGTGTAAGCCTGGCTGATGGCACGCTGCTACAACAGTTCAGCCTGGAGTAATAATGATTAAGTTAAGTCGTTCGTTAGTCAATCACTGGCTAGTAATCTTGCGGCCAGCATTCATACGTGGCAGCGTCATGCTGCTAGCTGGGCTTTGTCTGCCGGTCGCTGCAGAAGAGTATTCTTGCGTTACCGAACCGCGCCAAGAAGCGGTGTTGAGCTTTGCCGTCTCAGGCAGAATTACCGAGATTAAACACCGCGAAGGTCGGTCTGTGAAAGCCGGTACGGTGCTGGTCGAGCTGGATAACGTTCTAGAAGTGCTAGAGGTGGAGCGACGTAAACTGGTCTTGGATGATCGATCGCAGCTGAGTTCGGCGCTAAGCCAGAGTGAAATGATCAAGCAAATATTGGCATCAACTCAAAGTCTGTTCGATTCTACGGGATCGGTCAGCCGCGAAGAGCTTAAGAAGACAGAGCTGGAAAGCAAAACGTCAGCGGCGGAATACGAACGGCTGCTGAGTATGGAAAAGCGCGAAGAAGTTGAATACCGTTTGTCACTGGCCAACCTGGCGCGTCGCACCCTGAGAGCACCGTTTGCAGGTACTATTGTTGATATCATGCTCCACGAGGGTGAGATTAGCGAAGCGAATCAACCCATGGTTAAGCTGGTTGATGTATCTCAAGGTTTTTTGATTTGTAATGTTGAGGAACCAGCCGGTAGAACCCTTGAGAACGGCACGACACTACCTATTGAGATTAAGGCCGGCTTCAGTCGTTGGCATAGTGTTGGCACCGTCGTGTTTGTGGCTCCTGTTGTAGATCCCTCCAGTGGCTTGTTGCGAGTCAAGATTGAATTCGAAAATGATGCAGGCGAAGTTCGCCAAGGTATGCCTGGTTATGTGTCTATCGATCCCACAGAACACACTGATAGTATAGGTCCCCAAGAGCTAAGTGGCGGCGCGAGTATTCCTACGTCATGAGCCTGATCGAAGCCCAACGTAATACCCAGGAGCACCTTAAGGCGTTTCGTGAACTGCGTTACTTCGACGGTGTTCCAGGCACCTTCTGGCCGAAATTACTGGATATGCTTGGTAACTATACGCTCTGTGAGCAGGTCGTTATTCTCAGTAAGCCAGATGAAGAAATAGGCTGGCGACCCATGGCGGTCTGGCCGCGTGGTGTGATGAAATTGGACCCTAAAGCTGCCCCGATGCAGCCGACATTGGCAGTCGCTGAGCAGTGTCTCGTGGAAGAAATCGTGGTTGAGTCTGACGAGGCCGGCAACATGGCGCTGCTGTTGGGTTACTATCTCGATCTGGGGGAAGACCAACCGCCAGTATCTCTTGTATTCGGCTATCAGCAGATGCCGGGTGGAGACATTCAGGAACTCGTAGAGAAACTTCGACTGCTGGCAGATATTCCCACCTTCTATCAATTCTCACGTCTGCTTAAACAAGCACGTACAGATGTTGTGCAGTTTGCTGATGCCATCGACCTCATGACAGTGCTCAATGAGTGCGATCGGTTTATGAGTGCGGCGATGACCTTCTGCAATGAATTGGCCAGTCGCCACGATTGTGATCGGGTGAGTCTAGGTTGGCTCGAAGGTGCCTATGTGCGAGTCCTTGCCATCAGTCATATGGAAAAGTTTGAGAAAAAAATGGACGCTGTCCAGCGTCTCGAAGCGGCGATGGAAGAAGCCTTCGACCAAGACGAAGAAATCGTCTGGCCAGCGCCGGATGAGTCTACTTATGTGGGCCGTGATCACGATGCTTATGGCCTGGAGCAGGGTCCCGGTAATCTAGTTAGTCTGCCCATTCGGCTCGATCGGGAAAATATAGGTGTGGTGACTATTGAACGTCAAAACAGCGCCTTCAGCCTCGATGAGATTCGCGGCGTGCGTCTCCTAGTCGATCAATCTAGTCGGCACCTATACCAACTCAAACGTTATGATCGCTGGATCGGCGCGCGTTTCAAAAGTTGGATGAAGGACAAGTTGGTTGGCCTCGTTGGCGTCGACAATACCTTCGCTAAGGCGATGGGTTTTGTGGGCGCACTTCTGCTGGCATTTCTATTGTTTGGCTCGTTGGAATATCGCGTCGAGGCACCCTTTATCTTGCGCACCGATGAGGTGGCATTTATTCCTGCGCCTATTGATGGCTACGTCCGTGATGTCAACGTCGAGATCGGCGATCGTGTCACCAAAGGTGATGTGCTGCTCAACCTTGATACACGCGAATTAGTCTTGTCAGAAGCGATGGCGCTGGCCGATATCTCGCGCTATAGCCGCGAGATGGAGAAGGCCCGAGCGCAAAATCAACTAGCAGACATGCGTATTGCCCAGGCGCTGATGGCCCAAGCTGAATCACAGCTGGCACGAGAGCGTTATCATATTGACAATGCACGTCTGGTTGCGCCTTTTGACGGCATTGTTGTGGAAGGTGATCTCAAAGAGATGCTCGGTGCACCCGTTCGTAAGGGTGACATCCTATTCAAGGTTGCTGATATCAGCAGCATGTATGTTGAGATAGATCTGCCTGAGCGCGATGTTCATGAAGTCTCGCTACAAGCCATCGGCCAGATCACCTTCGTTAGTCGACCTGCAGATACATTCGATGTGCTCATCAGCGAGATCGATCCAGCCGCGGTGACGAAGGCGGATGGTAATGTCTTTGTGCTCAAAGGCGAGCTAGCGGCGGAGATTGCTCCTTGGTGGCGGCCCGGCATGAGTGGTATCGCCAAGGTAAATGTCGGTGATCGCAATGTGCTCTGGATTCTGACCCATCGCACAATGGATTTCTTCCGCATGTTGTTGTGGTGGTAGTGTGACGGAATCTCCGCGATGAGCGTGGTTGTACCGACTTTTAGCGAGTCATGGCACCGGGTAGCTGGCGTCAAGGCAGCTCTGCGACCTACTGTTGACAGTCAACGGCAGAAATTTCGTGGGGAATACTGGTATGTATTGCATGATTCCTTCAATAATCAATTTTTTCGCCTGCGCCCGGCTGCCTATGAGTTTATCGCTCGGCTGCGCAGCGACCGTACGATAGAAGACGTCTGGCTAGAAAGTCTGGAGCGCGACCCAGAAGGGGCGCCGGGGCAGGAAGAAGCCATCCGACTGTTAACCCAACTGCACTACGCCAACTTGTTGTTCTACGACACGCCCTCGGACTCGGAACAGTTTTTTGAGCGCTATCGACAGCGCAAAGAACGTGAGCTGAAATCTAAGCTCATGGCCATCATGTTTATTCGTATACCGTTGTTTGACCCGGATCGGGTATTGCGTCACGTGCTGCCTTTTACCAAGTGGATGTTTAGCTGGGTTGGTGCTGTGCTGTGGTTTGGTGTCGTGAGTCTCGGTATTAAGGTCGCCATTGATAACAGTGACCGGGTTTTGGAGCAGGCTGAAGGCGTATTGGCGCCGGATAATCTCTTATTGCTGTATTTGGGTATGGTGTTTATTAAGTCGTTGCACGAGATCGGCCATGCGCTGGTGTGCCGCCACTATGGGGGTGAGGTACATACCCTGGGGGTGATGTTGCTTGTCTTCACGCCTTTGCCCTATATGGATGCAACCTCTAGTTGGTCATTTCGCAGTCGCTGGCATCGCGCCTTTGTGGGCGCAGCGGGCATGATCACGGAAATCTTTATCGCCGCGTTGGCTGTGTTCGTGTGGGCCGCGACTGGTACTGGCGTCGTGCACAGCGTGGCCTACAACATGATGTTTGTGGCATCGATCTCAACCGTGGTGTTTAACGCGAATCCACTACTGAAGTTTGATGGCTACTATATATTGTCGGACATCGCTGATTTACCGAACCTCTACACACGTGCGAGACGACACTGGGCCTACCTATTCGAAAAGCATCTGTACGGTATCAAACAGATCGTCGAAGTGGCGGACAATCGTAAAGAGCATATTTGGCTCACCTCGTATGGTGCCTTGAGCGGTGC
>JBNMQM010000102.1:0-11162 GCA_051278195.1 Candidatus Azotimanducaceae bacterium | reverse complement strand
GTGATGTCCTTCTAATCATAGTTGACGATCAAAAAACCAACAGATAGGAGCGATGACCACTTACCCGTAAAACGGCCACAGATCCGAGTATCTCAGACCCTATAAGGGCGTGTAGTTTATATAATCTTGATAGTTTTTTTGATACTTGTCCTTGCCCATCACCTCTATTTGTTTCTGCATAAAGACTCGGAAGAGTGCTTGGAGTGCCGGATCTTCCTGAATCATGGAGACGACCTCAACCGTCGACAGAGCACCGGGATTGGGCACCTTGCGCAACAAATAGTCGGATACTTTCTTGGGCTCAAGATTCACTCGCGGTAATGCAGCTAGCCAAGCATTCTCGTGCAACATCCGTTTGGCTTTGCGCCACGTCGCATCTAGCAACACCAGAGTTTGTGGCTCAGGCTGGGTAACAATGGAGCCAAGAATATCCGCAGGATTATTTGAGAGCCCTTCTATAAGACCATCGCCTCCCAACGAGTCTGCTTCAGTGTTCACATCAGGAAACAGCAATGCCAAATTATTTTGTCTAACCGGACTAAACAGTTCGCCTTCCTTAACCAGCACTTCGGGATAGCGCTGCTTGATTAAAGACACCGTCGATAGGGTTTTCTTGCGCTCATCCGGGTGACGCAAAATGATGATGGGCCGCTCAAACCGGTTTACGTCAACTTGATGACAGAGACACAATTTTCGAGGCACACCGCAGCCTAGACAATAGCGTTTGTTCAGCAACGGGGCGTGGTAGATCGGGCTCCGTTTGACCTTAGTTTCAGACGCATGTAATTGAACGCCAATCACCTTGCCCTGCACATTGGTGTGCAGGCAAATCTCGCGACGCGCCAAACCATTGTGAACCTTCGTTGCATCAATGACGGCAAGGCGATAGACATTTTCTTCTACCTTTTTTGGCTCTCCAGCAACCAACAGCACGTGACCGCTATCGCCAGACTTTGGAACATTGTCCTTGCGCCAAGCCATCAGGCTCCAGGGTTTTATCTGATGAATATTGTGAGACCCAATTTCCTGCAGAATAGCGAAATAGTGGACCGCTCTTGGCTGCTTCAAGGCATAGGGCTTGGGCACGGACAGGTGATCGCACAGCAAACTAATCAGACCAGAACAATCACAGTGAATGCCGACGCTGGTCACCGTAGGGTTCCTCGAAAAACCCTTGTCGGGCAATTCAAGCCAAGCGTTGGTGAGAGTTTGCAGGTTCACTTAATTTTGCGCGCGAGGCGCAACGTCATTGGCAATGACTTATGGTTATGCATTAGCGTTTCGCAAGCCGGTTTTTGTTGGTACAAGCTCCTCGATATGATTAAAGCTCCAGCGAAGCTGTGGCCAGCCATACCAGGAGCCGTCAGCAAAGTTAACTTGATGCAGCTGTCGCGGCGGGAATCCAACCATCCATTCGCTGGGAGCGCTATTATCGGTCAATGTTGTTGATCCAAGAGTTGGGCAGATACATTACCGCATCAATGATATCCAGCATCGTATTCATCACTGCAGTAAGCTCTTCAGGCGGTACTTTATCAATCGTGTCTTCGGCAGAAAACAAATACTCAGGCATCGACATGATAGAAAAACTTGGAATACCCTGCAGAAAATAGCGCCACAAAGCCCACAGCACCTTGCCTCGCGGCTTCATGGTAGGGCGCAGGAAAATTAGACGGCGCGGGCCATTAGAATATACAACTCTTCTGCCCCGATTGAACCTCATACACGCAAACTTGACGCCCCAACCAAGCCCGGCAGCAAGTGCAATCGGAATACTTTTGTGACTTTTCAGCACTAACGGCAGTCTCTACATTGATAGCACAGATTCTACGCTCCTAAGGACCGGACTACTCAACGAGGTAAATCATGAAACTGGCAATTCTTTCTTGTGGGCCACGCGCTTACAGCACTATTCGTCTTAAAGAGGCGGCGAAAGAACGCGGGCACGATGTAAAAGTTCTCAATACTTTGAAGTTTGCGATAGATCTGCAAAAAGGCTCACCAGATCTCTACTACAGGCAAAACATACTAAGTCATTATGACGCCGTGCTGCCTCGAATCGGTGCTTCGATTACATACTATGGCACTGCTGTCGTGAGGCAGTTCCAAGAAATGGACGTTTTCTGCGCGAACACAGCCCACGGGATTACTAACTCACGCGACAAGTTGCGCAGCATGCAGATATTGAGTCGTCATCATGTTGGCATCCCCAGAACCACTTTTGTACGGGACAAGAAGGATGTAATTCCAGCCATCGAACGGGTCGGCGGCGCCCCCGTTATTATTAAGCTGATTGAAGGCACTCAGGGAATCGGCGTACTTCTAGCAGAATCGATGAAAGCCGCTGAATCCATTATCGAGCTACTGCAAAGCCAAAAGCAAAACGTGCTCATACAGAAATTCGTCGCAGAAAGTAAAGGCAAAGACATCCGCGCCTTCGTCGTTGGCGACCGTGTTGTCGCGGCGATGCGACGTGTTGCTCAAGGACAAGAATTTCGCAGCAATGTACATAGAGGTGGCGTAGCAGAAGCCGTAGAACTCAGCGACGAGTATGCCGAAACTGCTGTGAGAGCCGCACAAATACTCGGATTAAGAGTGGCTGGCGTCGACATGTTGGAAAGCGCAACTGGCCCGCAGGTGATGGAAGTCAACTCATCTCCTGGGCTCGAAGGTATTGAATCTAGCACTGGTCTCGACGTTGCGGGCGCAATCATAGACTACATCGCAGCACAGGTAGACTTCCCAGAAATCGATGTTCGCCAACGACTCACCGTCAGCAAAGGCTATGGTGTGTCAGAGATATATGTACCGACCGGATCGAACTTCGTGGGTCAGACCATCTTGGAAACAAAACTCATCGAGCAAGATATTAATATCTTAACCTTGTACCGAGGCAACAAAGTAATACCGAACCCGCTCAAGAGCCGAGTTCTCGAAGCTGACGACAAGCTTTTGTGCTTTGGTAAACTTGAATCGATGCGAACGATGGTACCTGTGAAGGCCAGGCGTCGCCGAGCACCGAAGGTGAAAGATCTCTCAGTTAAGCCAGAAACCAAAACTGCTTGATCGATATGCAACCGGGCAGCAACACTGAACGCGACTTACGACCGTGTTGTTGCTGCGCTTGCTGCCGAGTTTGCTGATGCGGACTCTTTGGCAGACCACAGACGACGCTTAAATAGTTACTCCTCAAGATCCATCTTAATTTTCTCTAGCGCTCGGTAATACCTCATCTTCGCCGCCGATACTGATAATTCAACGATGTCCGCAATCTCAGAAAATTCAAACCCGCTGAGAACTTTTAGGCTGACGATGGTTCTTTCCTCAACATTTAATTCCTCTAACATCGTAGCGTAACTATCTGTCGTCCCTACTCCGATTTGATCGATATTAGGTTCTTTACCATAGCGCCGCCGCTTTTTAGCCTCGCGCTTTTCTTTTGTGAGGATTGTGTTGGTCACGTTGATGGTGATCTTTCGCCGCCAACTTAAATACTTGGAGGGGTCGTTCAGGCGATGGAGATTGTGGAATACCCTAATAAAAACTTCTTGTGAGATTAAGTTCGCCGTATCGAAATCACCTGTAATAGCCTTAGCGAGGGCCCGCACTTTCGCATAGCCAATGCGGGCCAGTTTTTCATAACTGGCCGTCTTGTAGGGCAGCTCCTGTTGCGCTTTAATTACTAGGGCAAGTAACTCTTCATCAGAGACAGGCATGATTCACTTAGCGTGTCTGATAACCATTCCTGCGACAATTTCTCGGTTCGAGACGGACACGAAATCACCACTCTCTAGTTTGATTTCCGTTTTGACGGACGTTATTTGGTTCACCACACCGGTTTGACCACCGGTCGTAATATTGTCGCCTTCTTTAAACATCTCTCTCACGTAATTGCCAGCCAATACGTTTCCAGCAATTTCTCTTGAGCCAATACCAAATGCGATAGCAACCGCAGCGCCGACCGATAGCAGAGCAATGCTGATGACGTGGCTTAGCAAATCTGTTTCTAGGTCTAACTGGCCAACGGCAAGCGTTACCACAATGATCACCAAAAGACCGTAGCAAGCAGAGCCTAAAGGCACTGCGAGATTTGAACTGAAACCCTCTGCACCTGAAATAATTAGATCCCGGATAAATTGTGCGATAAAGAGGCCGATCATCAGGATGAACGCAGCACCTAGTACTTTCGGAATATATAAGACGAAACTATCGATCGTGGCGGAGACTCGCGTCAGACCAAGACTTTCTGTGGCCGACACAAGAAAGGTTAGCGCAATAAGCCAAAAGATGACCTTGGAAATCAGCAACGACGTCTCCTGTTGGACATTCGCTCGCTTTAAAACCGGTGCAACGCCTACCCTTTCTGAGAACGAATCTATCTTTAGTGCTTTTAGTGCCCGAAGAGTGATTTTACTAACCAAAGTCGATACCAAATACCCGACCAGTAGGATCACGACAAACGCCAAAAGATTTGGGAAAAAATCACTAACCCTAAGCCATAAGGTCGTCATCGCCTCGACGATGGCGGTCGTCCAGTTGCTAACTGAGTCCACTGCTACATTTCCCATGCTAAGTTCCTCGTTTATCGTTATCTGAATCTGATCGCTCAGCCGGGCTGTCGTTCGGTTTGGTGACGCTAAAATAGACAGCGCTAAACAACCCAAGAATCGTCGACATCATTCTCACTAGTCCAAACTGAATGATGTCGGATACTCCAACTTGAACCCTGGATCGCTTCATCAAAGCATCAATGTTGTCGTCAACATTTCCTTCTTCCAACTTTGCAGCCGCATTTATCAGCAAAGCCTCTTTATTTTGCGCGCTATCTACCATTTGCATCCCATCCCTTTGTGAACTCTTCATCACCATCAACTTCCTTAATGACTCGAGAGAAATCACTGAAGTCACAAAATCAGAACAAAAAATATTGCGGCTAATAGATCGACACTGGGGTCACTTATGAGCCGAACTTCTTCATAAGCTAAGGTATGGTGAATTGAGTGATCGAGACAATGCTCCTAAAAAGTGACCACGTCGAGTCCGGCAGTCTCGCCGATCCCTTCGACGAAACCACACAGGATCGCCCTAACGGATTTATGGGATCAATCGGCGCATCTTTGTTAGTGCTGTTTGGGCGAAGAGGGCGGGTGTAATACAAAAGGTTGAGATAAAAGCCGTTCAATTTCTCTCATGTCTTCGAGCAGCATTAGCACGGTCTCCGCTAGTTCATCATCGCAAACGTCAGCATCGTACTCTGACAAACCGAGCACCTCTCTCAGCTTGCTAATGGGCCAGGAGTCAGGAAATTCGTGAATTTCATTCCAATCGCCAATCGATAAACGCCAACCGATAATTCAAATTTATGCTTTGGCATCTTCAGTACCTACAACATGACTTTTCTGTCTAAGACTCTTATGGCTGCCGTAAAGTCACAATTAGAATCTGATAAATACTTCCTTTGATTGTGTGACTTTATGGAGAGGACTCGAGTCTTAGCCTCCAATAGGTAAAATTATTCACAGTCAAACTGAACAGGCAGAATCGATGGCAAGAGCCGCAAAGCTTGCAGTACTCGCAATTAGTGTGACACTTGCCCACTACGGGTGTTCAGACTCAACCCCAATCGAATCGGTCGCCAGCGCCGAAGAAGTCGAATTATCTCTGCCCAAGTGGATATCGCCTGAGCCTAAACCGATTCCAAAGTTTGGCGATATTGCTAATGTTTCAGAAAAGAAGACGAAGTTTTTTATATATCTCCAAAAAAGGATCGAAGCGACCAATGACCATGTTTGGGCAGAACGTAACTTTGTTCTTCATTATCGCGAGAAAGTGAGCAGCGGATCTGTACAAGAAAGTGAACGAAAACAGTTCGATCAGTTAGTTAAACGTTATGGGTTTGAGGAATCGTCGATTGAAGATGAAGATCAATTCAATTTACTGCTCACTCGTGTCGATGTTGTACCTGCGTCGCTAGTGCTCGCCCAGGCCGCCAACGAATCCGCGTGGGGAACGTCAAGATTTGCGACAGAAGGCAAAAACCTGTTCGGCATCTGGTGTTACCGAGAGGGCTGCGGTATCAAACCGAAACGTCGAAATTCAGGCTCGTCGCACGAGGTACGTAAATTTAAGACCGTGCAAGATGGTGTCAGGTTCTATGTCCACAACATCAACATTGGTCACGCCTACGACTCACTTCGGACTTTGCGCGCAGAGTTACGCTCGGATAGTGAAAGATTGAGCGGTGTCAAACTTGCCACTGGGCTCACCCGCTATTCTGAGCGAGGCCTTGCGTACGTAGAGGAAATCCAAAATATGATTACGCACAACGAACTACACGTCTATAACAAAGTTAGATCTCTCTGACACACACTAAAAACCTTGGGGAAACCGAAATGAAAGGACTAATTTTAATGGTCGGATTGATGATGCTAGCGCCTGCTTATGCCGACCAGAGTCTGTTCAACGTTTTATCCTAAGACAAAACCTTGATTCGAGAGGTCAAATCTGACGACAATAACATTTGGATAAAACTAGCTTCAGCCAATTTGAACGATGAGATCACCGTCCGTATTTCAAACAGAAACAAGGACGACTCTCGACAGTGGTTCAACGGTACCGTTGATTTAGCTTCAAAAGGTTTCCGTGCCAATGACCTCTGGTCAGATTGGGTGCAGACAAGCGCTAACTAAGTCGAGTTCGCTTTTACAGTGAACAGTCAGAATATTTTGTAGGTAAACGTGCGTGACCTGAACTGCTAGTTTTTATAGCATTGCAGCGTCACGCAGGCTTTTTTTTGTTTTGGCGATCACAAGCTAGGTATCAGTAGCACCCCCAGCGTCAGCACTGTTGCTACGACAGGCCCACCAGCCAATCACGATACCCGCCTACCCTAGCCCACCTCATCCCACTCAACTTGATGACGATGCGCGAGATGCAGCTGGATCACATCGGCTGATGGTTGGTTCTTCGATAAAACAGCAACGACCGCTAGCACCATCATCGAAATTCCGCACACCAAAAACATTGCATTGTTGACATGTTCAGCCAGAAAGCCAACTAAAAATGGGCTAACCACCGAGCCGACACCGTTACAGAACAACAAAATATCGGCGATTTCAACCTTACTAATTGCGCTCAAGCCATCCGCCACCGCTGCACATAGTGCGTACAGTGTGAGACTCGAGCCACCCAGAAGAAACATGGCGGCGATAAATGCTGCCGGACTAAAAGACACCAGAAACAGGCTCATCGAAGTCAGCGTACAAAATGTTGCTACTCCAGCAACAATATAGTCCCTGGGCAAATGATCGGCCAGGTATCCAAGTGGATACTGACACACGACCCCTCCCAGGATAATGGCATTCATCATCCAGCCAATCTCAATAGGACTAAGGTTTGCTGCCTCACCCGCCGAAGGCGCCATTGTCCAAGCAAGCCCCGTGACGCAACCTGTCAACAATGCGCCGAGTACAACCAGCATGATGCAGAGAGACGTCAGTAAGAGAAGACCAGAGCGTTCCACGATAGGATTGCACTAGGCTTAATTTAGGAGGGCGGGATTCGACATAGCCATCTTTAGAGGTACAGCAAAAAGAAATTGTCACAACAACAAAAATGCGTGATAAATATCCAGCATGACAGGTAAACTCGCGCCATGGACACCGACCTCCTCAAGACCTTCTTAGAGGTCAATAAAACTCGCCACTTTGCGCACGCGGCGAATAATCTTTTTGTCACCTCTGCGGCTGTTTCCGCCCGTATAAAATTGCTCGAGTCACAGCTGGGCGTCGCGCTCTTCCTGCGCCAAAGAGGCAACATCCAACTCACCAACGAAGGTGAAAAACTGGTTCCCCACGCGGAAACCATTATCAATACCTGGGCACGGTCTATGCAGGAAGTGAGCTTGCAGGAACAGTACGATGCCAGGGTGTACATTGGCGCCACCACCAGCATGTGGATGCTGTCACTACAGAACAAGTTGCATGCATTACTGTCGGCTAACCCAGAAGTGGCCATTCAGGCCGAGGGTTATTCGAACGAGGAGCTGATTAGAAAGGTAGAAGACCGTACCCTGGACATCGTGTTTCTGCCGGATCCAATCGCCGTCACTGGATATCGTTCGAAAAAGGTTGGCGATCTCACCTTGCAGCTGGTCGGGGCGAAACAGCAAAAAACCAAAGACGCACTGGGAGAGGGCTACATCTATGTAGACTGGGGGACCGAGTTTGCCAATTGGCACGCTGAGAAATTTGGCGAAGTACAGCCAAAGATTCATGTCAATCTGGTCACGATCGCTGTTGAGTTAATCGTCAATGGTGGCGGTGCTGCGTACTTACCCCTAAGCCTGATTCAGAATAGTGAGGGCCTAAAAAAGCTTGATGGTTCCCCGACGTTCCGTCGCAACGTCTTCATCTGCTATCGAGAAAGCATGGAAGAGAGCAATCTGGTTCAGTACCTCATTGAAAGTTTGCGCAGCACGCCATTCTAGACAAACTTTCTGGACGAACTTTCTAAAAATCGAATTCAGCCCTGAGACGTTTTGCCTCCAACATGTCTTCGATCTTGCGCATCACATCGTGTTTGACTGGCGATATCTTCACCCCTGCGCGTTCAACAAACTTGGCATCATCGTTGTCACTATCGGTATCGCCTGAATCGACATCAATATCACTTATCATGGAACTCACACTACCTTGGAGGGAATTGGCCGGATTTAAGTGCATTGCAACAAAATCTGAAAGCGAACATTTTTTGATGTTTCGACAAAAAATTATTGAGGTCAAAGAGTGACCAAGAGGCGAGGTATTATCGTAATATCTTCTTAGTGAGTGTGGTGATCCACGCCGTCGCCGCCAAAAAAAAGCGACTGAAGCACCAAAGCGGGGCACCGGTTTGCTTCCATAACTAGGATGTCAGATTTCTATCTTGCTTCTAGGGGGAGATGATTCACTGATACGTACGTCAGCACAAGAAGCACGCCAGTCAATCCGACAACCCAAATCACCGCTCCCGTTTCGACTCCACTCACAAGCCCAATTGCGCCTAGAACCAGCAGGTCAAAGACTCCGAATACGCTCGCCAATATCCAGCCGAGTCCAACACGCTTGTGACAGCTTATACATTTCGAACGAATCTGAAATACCAGTTTGATCTTCGAAATCGTTCTCTCTCGGCAATTTGGGCATTCACGTTTCATGACATCTTGCGCTATGTTATGAGGCGTGAGCATGAGTTAGATGAAAATATTGGCGAGCCTTCTCATTCCTGAGACACCAAAGATAAAACACATGAGCGGCTGCCAAAACAGCCAAGTAAAACACTTGGAACGCCGCCGCTACGGCCGCATTTTCAATCAACGAGACGTCACTGAAAAACATGTAGTAGCAATTTTTTACTGTGTTCCAGATATACCAGACCAACGAGAACAAAACCCCGAGCTCTACTAGATATATACCCAGTCGCTTAAGCCTAAAAATTTGAATGCAGCCAATGGCAATGTATGCGCAGGCCAGTAGTTTACACAATGTGCCGACTAACGGCGCAGGCTCATCGCCTGAGAAGAGCTCGGGCAGCCAGTACATCATATAGCCAAAGTACGCGCCTTGCGCGATAGACAATAAGAGAACAATTGCTGTTATGACAAATAGAACGAAAGGTTTTTCACTGTTCATATCGTCACCTTGAACGTGTACTGCCCAGTTAAGCGTGTCGTCCGAGAAAGCAAGGCTACTGGCCGAGAACTGTTGCTGTTGGACAACATGTTGTGCAAAAGATCCTTGTTGTAAACACACATTGAATGACACAACGAATGACCAAAGATAAGAAAAGACTACCCCAGTTTGAGAACCAAGACGATGTGGTTAAAAAACAGGCAACACGAGAAAAAGCAAAGTCATCAAAAAATGTTTGGGTGGTCAGCGCCATCTACCACAAATTCACGCCGACTACTTCATTCGAGGCGCGCAGTTACTCTGTCCCTTTACTCTGACCCCGATTTTGCAGAGTGGTACATACTTCCTACGAGTTCTTCCGGAAGCTCGAATTCTATCGCGACGCCATTTCCATGGCATGCATATCGCTCCCATAGGATCGGTTCATCTACCCGTTGAGTAAAACTAATAACCCCAAAGGATTTCCGGCATTGCTCTAAGGTTTGGGGTTAAGGTTTGGGGTCAGAGTGGTTACTCTGACCCCATCTTTTAAGTTTGAAAAGTCTCAACTAAGAGTGTCCTGTTTAGGTTGGCCAGAACAGATGAAAACAACTAAGGCACAAGTAAAATATTGTTAACAAAATGTTAACCAATATACTCTGTCACCTACCTTGTCATGCACTCAATAAAATGTATGAGTGTTGGTTCGGAGGAGGTGTCTGCCAACATGGCTGCGCTAATGGAAAACCCCATTGTCATCGGGTGATCGATTGCACATAGCGCGCCTGACTCTATATTGTGGGCTACTGCGGATTCAGGTGCGGTTGTGATCATGTCTGAGTCAAGCACCATTTCTATGCAAGCTGTTTGACTCAGTAGTTTGTACTTGGGGAAATTCCGCTCTGCGAGAACGGCCTGTTGATCCTTAGATAAGCTGGATTCAAAGGCCGTATCAAATCCTGCGACTACCCAATCAAATTCCAACATGTCTTCGAGTGTCCTTGCTGTTTTGAGGACAGGATGCCCGGCGCGGATTATAATTTTGTAGGGTTCTTCATAGACCAATTTAACTTTGAGTCGATTCTGATGTACAAGACCTTCGATGGTACGGTCATGAAACACCAGCAGATGAATTCGACGTTGCACCAGTTCTTCGACAGCCAGAGCTGGCGGCATCGTCTGTACTGTCACCCTCGTATTTGGAAAAGTTTTTCGAAACAAGACAAGCGCTGGTTGAATCACGGTATCGATCACGGCTGGACCACAGACCAACCTGATTTCCCTCTCTCCTTGAATCGTTTCTGCCTTAACATTTTCGGCAAAACCCAATAGGTCTTCCGCCTTAACGTAAAGACGTCGACCGGCTTCCGTTGGTGCGACATGTTTTGTAGTTCTGTCCAGCAATTTGATGTTCCAGTCGCTCTCAAGTTTCTTAACGCTCTTTGTGATTGCTGAATGGGTTAGCCCGAGCTCGTCGGCGGCTTTCGAAAAACTCCGATAGCGGCACACAGC
>JBNMQM010000101.1:0-11230 GCA_051278195.1 Candidatus Azotimanducaceae bacterium | reverse complement strand
CCAACGATAGGCAACGCTTGGTCTTGCCCAGAAAAGAACACATAGGCGACAGACAGCACCACAGCATACATCGGTGCGGATCGTGTCAGTGCACCTATCCACACTTCAGCAAAGCCCCTGGCGCGCAGCAATCGAGCCAAAGGTTCCCGACATAGCAGTAGGAGCGCCATACTCGACAACCCAAGCCCGAGGCTGAGTAAATTGGTCTCGGTGACCTGATGAACGAGATGGCTTGCGACCGATAGCAAATCCGTACCGTTTGCGGATTGGATTCCCAGCAGGGTCGGCAATTGATTGAACATGATCAACGTTGCAGCCGCTGTAATAAAGCCACTGACGACGGCATGACTTAAGAAGCTAATCACAGCGCCGAAATTAATGACCCGCAGCACCAGCAGCACACCGCCCGTTAACAACGCTAATTGGGCTGCAACCAGCGAGTATTGCGTGGTGCCTGGAGTCGCAAGATCACTCACTGCCTCGAGCGTCATCATGGCAATAATCGCGGTCGGACCGACAGCAAGCGCCCGGGAGCTACCAAACATGCTGTAACAAAGCAGCGAGAAAATGGCAGCGTATAAGCCTGCCTGGGGTGGTAAGCCAGCGAGAAAGGCGTAGGCAATGACTTGCGGCACCGTAATAAAAAGCACAATCGTGCCCGCAATCAAATCATCTGCCAGCCAAGCACGCTGGTAGTTGGGTAACCATTGCAGGATGGGGATTATTTGCTTAAGTCGATCGAGTAACATTCGGCCATTGTCTTACATTGGCCGTCAGGATGAAACTTTGTCTGGTAAGTGCTCGATTCATCACGATCAATCGGATTTCTCATTTGCCTGATCGATTCAATCAACCTATGATCCCCAAAGTTGAAGATGAAAGGTGTTCTGCGGCTCATTAGCCAAAGAATGAAACGGGAAGCCAGTGAGCAATGCAAGTCTGGTGCTGCCCCCGCAACGGTAAGCGAGATTGATCACTTCGAACACCACTGTACGTCAGTATGGGAAGGTGAAGTGTGAGGTTCATCCACTCGTAAGCCCGGAGACCGGCCTTTTATTCTATTGATACACATCGCGGCGGGCGAGTGTTGCATCGTATCTTTGCGACCGCATCTACGTACCCCACCGTTTATAAAAATCCCAGGCACTCGGGTGGAGTGTGGAGATCTACAATGCAAATTCAACGGGCAGCTATTGCCCTATTATTGACCCTACCTGTTACACAGACATTGCTGGCCAGTGACTTGCCGACCGTTTCAACCACAGCATCCCGTACACCGGTTGCCATTGAAGATACCGGCAGCGCCATTAGTATTATCGGTCGAGAGCGAATAGAAGCGAGCAGCGCGACAACCGTTGCAGAACTGTTACGTTCGATCCCCGGCCTCCACGTGAACCAACAAGGTTCAAGAGGGGCTGTCACGCAATTACGCGTTCGCGGAGCTGAGGCCAATCAGGTACTGGTACTAATTGATGGCGTTGAAGCCAACGATATCGCCCAGGGCGGAGAATTTAACTTCGCTCATTTAAGCGCCCAACAAGTTCAACGAATTGAAGTATTGCGCGGTCCTCAAAGTGCTCTCTGGGGAAGTGATGCACTGGCAGGCGTTGTCAATATCATCACTCGCTCCGACCAAGCACCGGGCACAAAGTTTGATATGCATCTTGAAGCAGGATCCTTTGGCGCAACCCAGGCTGGTTTTAATGTCGCCGCTGCCTCCGATAAAGGACGTATTCAACTGTATGCCAATCATCAGGGCACCGATGGCACGAATATCTCGACGTCTGGTGGCGAAGAAGACGGTTACAAAAACACCACGGTTGCGATCAACGGCGACTATGCAGTGTCAGACAACCTTGTCTTCACCGGTAACGTGCGCCGCACCAGCAGCAATGTCGAGTTTGACGGCACGGACTTCGCTGTCACTGGCCTACCGGTTGACGCGGACAACGAAACAGAAGCCGACCAACTCTATTTTCGGTTAGGTACAACCTACGTCAGTCTGGACGGTCGATTATCTCAGCGCCTGGCGTTTGCTAGAACCGATACCGACAACGAAAACGATACCGGCAACCCAATAGCCGACCAAACCCGATCAACACTCGACCAATGGCAATATCAAGCTGACCTATTCCTTGGCCAACACACCTTAAGTTTCGTTGCAGACCACGAATCCATCGACTACGTGCAACGTGGTCCAGTCGGCTTCGGCGATCCCAACCAGGACCTTGATACAAAAACATTAGGTCCCGCCGTGGAATACCGTTTTTCAGGTGATCTGTGGGACTTCTCGGTCAGCGGCCGACACGAAAGTAATGATGACTTCGACGATGCCAACACCTACCGCTTAACGGCAGCGTGGCAGACGCCAGTCGAACCCGTTCGGTTATTCGCCGCCTATGGCCGAGCGGTCAAAAATCCAACCTTTACCGAGCGATTTGGGTTTTTCAAAAAATTATTTATCGGCAATCCAGATCTCGAACCAGAGCAATCCAAAGGCTGGGAATTAGGTCTGCGTTTCTCTGATAATGAAGATCGCTTTAGAACTTCTGCATCCTATTTTGAGACAGTCCTTGAAAACGAGATTAATGGCTTCGTATTCGACGCTGTTGCCGGCAACTTTACGGCTGCTAACATCGATGGCGAATCCAACCGAGCGGGGTTTGAACTCGAGAGTGAATGGCAAGTGTCGGAGCAGTTCGTTCTGCACGGAAGTTATACCTACATCGACTCCACCAGCGAGAATGCCGCCGGACGAGATACTGATGAGGTTCGCAGACCCACCCATACCACTTCACTCAATGGTCACTATCAGTGGGACAAAGCTGGTATTTATGTTGGGGTTGATTTTAACGGTGAGCAAACCGACGTGTTCTTCCCGCCCTTCCCCACTCCACAGCAAGTCGTGACGCTTGACAGCTATACGCTACTCAATATTGCTGGCCACTATCAGTTAAGTGAACACGTTAGGCTCAACGCGAGACTCGAAAATGCGCTGAATGAAGACTTCGAAGAAGTGTTCGGCTATGAAACACCGGGATTTACGGCACACGCCGGCGTTAAGCTGACGTGGTAAATCGCACCACGCTGGTCTATACCTTAATGGCCGCAGCAGCTCTGCTGCGGCTGTTACCGCACCCACTCAATATGACCCCGATCGGCGCATTGGCACTATTTTCTGGTGCCCATCTGCACAGTCGCTGGGCTTATGTTATCCCGCTTGTGGCACTGCTTATTGGCGATGTACTGCTTGGTTGGTTTGATCTCACAGTCATGTTGGGTGTTTACATCGGTTTTTTGCTCACCACTTTAGTCGGCCGGCTCTGCTTGCATCAGAAGCAATCATCACAACGATATGTGGTCGCAGTAGTTGCTGGTGCTTTGGTGTTTTATCTAATTTCTAACATTGGCATGTGGCACAGCTACTGGCCCAGGACCTTGGATGGCTTAATTGCTTGCTACATCGAAGGCTTACCATTTCTTGCTCGGACGTTGATTGGCGATGGCATTTATGCCGCTCTAATGTTCGGCGGATATGAGTGGCTGGTAAAAAAACAGAGCACAGCCCAACAGGCTTCTCTCACACATGCCTCTCCTAAAGAAGCTAATGGCTGAGCGTATTGTCACGTTACTGCCGAGCGCTACAGAGATAATCTGTGGCCTTGGTCTTGGCGATAAGTTGGTGGGTATCACGCATGAGTGCGACTACCCCGCCGATATTACGCACTTGCCCAGAGTCACCAGCAGCGCAATCGGTAAAGGACTCAGCAGCCAAGAGATAGACAATCAAGTGCGCAGCCATCTAGAAGATAACGCGGCACTCTACTCCCTTGACCTGCCATTACTTGAATCACTACAACCGGATTTAATTGTGACCCAGGCACTCTGTGATGTTTGTGCGGTTTCGATGAGTGAAGTATCGATTGCCTGCGACACCCTCACTTCAAGACCGGCACTACTAAATCTAGAACCAATGTCATTAGGCGACGTCTTCGAGACGATTTTGGCCGTGGGTGATGCAACGGGTTATAGGCAAAATGCCTACGAATATGTCGCCGTACTGAAGAGTCGCGTGGAGGGTGTACGCCAGCGTCGCCAAAACAGCAGAGAGAATACCCGCCATCGACCCAGCGTGGCCTTTCTAGAATGGATCGACCCACCCTTCAATGCGGGTCACTGGACGCCGGAGCTGATAGAAATAGCAGGTGGCATAGACTGCCTAGGGGAGAAACATCAACCCTCACGAACCATTTCGTTCGACGACATCGCGACCGCTGATGCTGAGGTTCTCGTGATCGCTCAATGTGGGTTTGATCTTGAAAGATCAACTCAAGACCTTGATATCCTGAAGCGCAATTTGCCTTGGAACGAGCTCAAAGCAGTCAGAAACAATCGTGTTCATATTGTCGATGGTAACGCGTACTTTAGTCGCTCGGGACCTAGACTAGTTGATAGCCTATTGATTATGGAGCAGTTGCTGTGGGGACAAAACTCACTATAGCGCTGCACTAGGTCGTTGTTTAAAGGCTGTATACCAGCGCTGCAAATCGCGGTAGTGATCTGGAACATTCCAACCAAAAAACTCACCAAAGAACAAACCACTGAACAATGTACAGTCCGCAATTGTCAGCGTACCACCCATGACAAACTCTTTGTCTTTAAGAGTCTGGTCGATACGCTCTAGTTGAATCGGTAGGTTAGCTTCTTCGCTCTCAGCGATGCCGGGATTCTTCGGTATGCCCAACGGTGAATTGGTCGCATGAATCAATCTCACAATGGGTATTTGCAGGTTCAGTTCAATTTTTCTCTCCGCCTGTAGCGTCATCGTCCTCGTCAAGAGGTCTTCGCCTATCATAGGGGGATGCGGGTACAGGGCTTCTAGATATTCCATGATCGTTAAGCTTTCTGTGATGAACTCACCACTATCAAGCTCCAGCACGGGTAATGTGCCTGCCGGATTACGCTTCAGGTGTGCCTCGGAGCGGTGCTCGCCTTTGCCGAGTTCGATCGGCACCATTTCTATGTCGTCAATGTCCTTCTCCCGGATGTAAGTTCTGACTCGGGTTGGATTCGGTGCAACAGCAAAATAATAAAATTTCATATAATTACACCGAAGGGGGATGACATCGAAAAGGTTTGTACCCAGAAGTGGCTGGTCATTTTACGCTTACGCTAGGTTGAAAATCAGTTCACAGAGTAAACCTGCATCTGCTTGATAACGAGCTTCATATTGTCCAGCTTGCGCCGGCAGAATTTGGCCTAACGCGCCAGTCATCATCAACATCTCAGCCTTAACCGGGTAACCTAGCGACAATGCTTTGTTCACCAACCAAACGGCGAGCACACGCTGATCGCCAATATCACCGCTTCTCGCTTCATTAATCAGTTCACCGTCTTTCAGTAACTGAACCTGCACCTCGTTCGGATCGTCGAGACCGATAATCGCACCAGCAATAAATCGACCTGCGGCGGAGTTACCGGCGACAAGATCTGCGGCAGAGGGCTTTCCTGCGTAACCCACCTCAGGCAAATCAATCGCAATACGGGCCCGCGAAAACACCTTCGAAAAATCCTCAACGGTAATGGGTTCTGTCACATCAGCACTTAGCTCATAGCCCATCTCAACTTCGATCATAGGCATGCCCATCTGCTCGAGACGAAAGTTTGCGTCCACGGCCGAATTCTCTAAAAGCGCACCTAGCAGCGGCTCGCTTACGTCAAAAGCGGCCTGAGCAGGAGACGACGACAGCGCTGACTTATAGCCAATTATTGTCGAGTCGAGCAGTTTGATCATCTGAGCCTGAATCTCATAGGCTTCTGGGATCGAAAACTCACCCTCCATGATCGGTTTTGGTTCACCGTTTTGGTGCGAAGCGGCCATTTGATCCGCGTAGTCTTGCTGCCTTGAATTCACCTGGTATTCCTTATACGGTTGGGGCAATTGAACTTTACAAAAAAAGAGGTACATTGGGAATTTTACGGGTTTTGTTAGTTTCGATTCTGCTTTTTCTTCCCACGCTGTATGCACAGGCCAAAGGCGTGGATGCTGAGGGTAAAAAGATTACCCTCGCCCTGCAAAGCGAGCCGCCAAGTCTCGATAGTTCACTCAGCAATGATACGACTAGCAGCCTGATTCTGGCACTGACTAACGAGGGACTTGTCTCACTCGACAGGCGCGGCAAAATCATTCCAGGCATGGCAGAACGGTGGGAACAAGACGGCCTAGATGTCACTTTCCATTTGCGTGAAGCCCTATGGAGCGATGGTAGCCCAGTCACTGCCCATGATTTTGAGTATGCATTCAAACGTTTGGTGGACCCCACGACCGGCGCTGGCGGATCTACGTTCTTCGCTTACATTTTGGAGAATGCTGAGGCGATCCTGCAAGGTGAGAAGGCTGTCGAGACTCTGGGGGCAGAAGCCGTGGATGACCGCACACTAAAAATACGCCTGAGCCGACCAGCACCCTATTACCTCTCCATCTTGTCTGGATCAGTGTGGCGACCTTTGCGCCAGGACTTTGTTGAAGCTCAGGACGGGCGTTACGGCGCTGATGCAGAGAACCTCCTGTCCAACGGGCCTTTCGTCATGACTGACTGGGTTAATAGTTCGTCGCTTGAGCTAAAACGAAACCCTACTTACTGGGACACTGCCAATGTACACCTCAATGAGATTGATTTTGGCTACATCACTTCCGACACACGTTCGCTGCTCAACCTCTATAAAAGTGGTGATTTGGCCGCCATTCGGCTCAACGAAGAAATTCTAAAAGATGCACTGAACTCTGGTATGCGAGTGCAGAGAGCGCCGACTAACTGCCTCAGCTGGATCATGATGAACATGCGCCCGGAGCGACCCACGAGCCACATAAAAGTCAGGCAAGCGATTCGTTACGCGTTGGACAGAGATCGCTACGGCAATGTCATTGTTGGACTGCCAGGTACACGGGTTGTCAGCAGCATTTTTACGTCGCGCATGCAGGCTGTAAACGGCTCATTCCAAGAGGAATTCCCCGCCCCAGAAATTGAATACAATTTGCAGAAAGGCCGTGCTTTGATCGCCGAGGCTAAGGCTGAGATGGGCATCGAAAAATTACCGCCCATCGTTATGCTCATCAACGAAACTCGTCAAATTGAGGCTGAATTTGTGCAATCACAATTAATGAATGGATTGGGTCTTGACGTTCGAGTCGACAAGCAGACCTTCAAACAATCGTTGGTGAAGTTTCGCAATGGTGAATTTGATATCGCGAGAAGTGGGTTTTGTGGTGGCACGCTTTTGGACCCAGTGTTCTTCGCCGGTATTTTTACCAGCAACAGTCCGTATAACGACATGGCGTTCCACCATGACCGTTACAATGCGTTAATGAATATCACTCACTATTCTGCCGACCAGTCGGTCCGCATGCAGGCCTTCGACGAGATGCAGCACATTCTTTATGACGAAGTGCCAATAATCCCGACGATTGAATCTTCATGGGTCTACGTCCAGAATCGAGCACTAAAAGGCATGCTGCGCTATCCGACTGTCGACTTTTCTCACGCTCGCATTATCGGTCCCACGCCTTAATAGAACTTCCAACAGACCCCATTAACCTTTAAAGCGCGGCGGTGATTTATGTTTTTAGAAGTGGCCAGCGAAATTGCGGCAATGCTTATTGAACGGGGCGAGACGGTCTCAGTTGCGGAATCATCAACAGGCGGACTGATCGCTGCAAACCTGTTGTCCGTAGCGGGGGCGTCGGCCTATTTCCAGGGTGGGAGTGTCGTCTACACCCTCGCATCAAGGCGGGCTTTCCTCGATCTAAACCGTGAACGGCTGCGTGACTTAAAGCCGCTAACGGAAGAGATGGTGGCGGAATTTGCGATTGCGGCAAGACAAAAACTCGGCACGATCTGGGGCATCGCTGAACTCGGTGCCGCCGGTCCGGCTGGAACGCCTTATGGTCATGGCCCCGGTACTAGCGTGATCGCAATCTCAGGGCCCTATCCAATGAGTACAACAATACAAACCAATGACGATGACAGGCAAAACAATATGCTTGCCTTCACTCAAGCCGGACTAGATTTGTTTAAGCAGGCGCTGCAATCCGCTTGATTTGCAAAAGCGTCGCCGGTCCGGATCCCGAAATATGTCGTGTATTACGAAAAGCTCCTAACCGCTCTATTGCTCTCGGCCACTATATGGGTCGTGATGGTTTTCTTCACTGCCTTTTATGGTTGGTGGATGAGTCCAATCGCCTCTCCAGGAGATCTAGAGGGCTTTTATAAACAGGCTGCCCGGCAAATAGAATCGACAACGCGAAGGTCACTGCTCACCGATTACTCAGTCATACTGCTGGCTTCTCGCGACAAGACACCCTTCTTTGGCCACTAACATCGGCTCACTCTGAGTCCTGTAGCAATCCGGATACCCTGACGCATTAGATTCAGACTCTGTTATTAAAAGTATGTATATTCCGGCTCTCATCGGGCTGCTGCTCATATTTTCCGCCGTGGCCGAATTCCATTTTGATAGAAAGCGCAACCTGACTCACCTCAATTAGCGAATTTTTTCCTCAGTCAGCACGAGCCAACGAGTGAATTATTGCAATTTCAGATCGAGACCTATTGCCTTTATCTGAACAACCTCTTGCTCAAGGCTCTCTCGATAAATCGGCTTCTGTTCTAACCAATCGCCTTCAAAAGACAACCTCATTTCATGGTCGTTAACTTCTAGCTCCAACGCAGGCAGAACGTCGTTTTGGCGTTTGAAGTTCAGCAGTACGCCCAGACGAAGCAACGCGATCAGTTTGCTAACTTCCGGAACCGCATACTGCGAAAACTCTTGAACATCAGCCTTACGAATTTTTTTACGTTGGAACCGCACCAGAGTTGCCAGCAGGTCCCGTTCCTCGAGGTTATAGCCAGGCATTTCTACATTGTTAAGAATATACTCGGAGTGTTTGTGCACGCTCTTTGAATTAATCTGCAAACCCACCTCGTGCAACAATGCTGCTCGTAGCAACATGTTACGAAGACGCTCGTCATCCAACCGCCAATCGCTTTTTGCCTGCTCGTACAATGAAAGTGTGGTTTGACGCACACGGTCCGCCTGTTCAACATCGACGACGTAGCGCGTCACGAGACTCTGGGCTGTTCGCTCTCGAATATCGATGTTGGCAAGCCGATCCCCCATTTCGTAAATGACGCCTTCGCGCAAAGCGCCGGACGAATACTCCATTATCTCGATATCAAGGGACTCAAACAACGCGGTCAGAATGGCGAGCCCAGCAGGAAAAACTTGCCGTCGCTGCTCACTGAACCCTGAGTAACTTAACGCTTCAACCGAGCCAGCATTTACGCAGTGGTCTGCCAGCTTACGCAGATCTTTGAGCGTCACATGATTGGGTTTTGTATCGGACCCAAGCTCCTCTGCAAAGCTCACAATGGCGCGAACCGTACCCGAGGAGCCGAGACAATGCGACCAACCCACTTTGGTGAGCAGGTTACTGACCTGCTCGATTTCCTGTCGAGCATTGTTGACAGCTTTGGCAAACTCTTTTTGCTTGATCCGACCATTTTCGAAGTATCTCTGAGCAAAAGTCACACATCCCATCGGCAGGCTCTTCAGCACCATCGAATCAAAATGTTGACCGATGATGGTTTCTGTAGACCCACCACCAATGTCGATCACCAAACGCTTGCCGTCATGATAATTGGTGTGTGCGACGCCCAAATAAATGAGACGTGCCTCTTCTGTTCCCGAAACGATCTCTATCGGATAGGGAAGGATTTTTCTCGCTTTACGAACGAACTCTGCGGCATTCCGAGCTTTACGTAACGTATAGGTCGCTACTATTCGAACCTGGTCCAGCTCAAAGTTATTGAGGCTTTCTGCAACGATTCGTAAGTTATCAAGACCGCGTTCCATTGCTTCCGCAGAAAGAAAGCCGTCCTCAGACAAACCATCTGCCAGTTGAACTCTTAACTTCAGTTGATGCAGAATCTGAAAATCATCAGCAACAATTCGACCTAACACCAGGTGAAAGCTGTTGGAACCGAGATCCAGTGCCGCAACTCTGTCTTTATCTGTCATAGTGATTCCGCGGTGTTAACCGAGTTTGAAATAGACGAGTATTTTGGTGTCTTATGCGAGCCTAGGACCCTAAATTTGTAAATGTGAGTGTAGAGTGACTAGGGGCTTAATGCATAGGAATCAATTCTAGATCTTGTGTAGACTCATTTTTCCTGTTGTTAAACTGCAAGCAAAAGTGAAAATGGATTTAGTGTGAATGAAAAAATTAATCACACAATGGCTGACCAACTATCTGTCGCAAGAAGTCGATCACCCAGCAGCTGTTTCAGGTCTAGGTTATTCATGGTGGGACGTCATCAAGCCAGGAGATGTCCTGCTCGTTGAAGGACGAACGCGCGTCAGCACGGCGATTAAATACCTCACCCAATCAACTTGGTCCCATGCCGCTTTAGTCGTGAATGCTGACGCTGGCGAACTGATTGAAGCCGACATTAAAAATGGTGTCGTGAAAACGCCTGTCCAAAAGTACGACGGGCATAACGTCAGAGTCTGTCGATCCATTGGTGTTACCAATTCCAACATGCTTGATTTACTTAACTTTGCAGAATCGCATATTGGGGTCAGCTACGATCTAAAAAACATAATAGACCTAGCCAGATACCTCATTCCAACACCACCAGTCCCTGCCAAATTCCGTCGCCAGCTTCTTACCCTCGGTAGCGGTGATCCAACCGAAAAAGTTATTTGTTCCGCACTGATCGCCAGAGCCTTCCAAAGTATCGGATACCCCATACTACCTGCACAGCGGCTCATTGAAGATGGCAATGTCGAATCTCAACCTCGCCACTATTCCCTCTTTATGCCGCGCGACTTCGATTTATCGCCTTATTTCGAAATCGTTAAACCCACGGTCGTTAAAGGCTTCGACTACAAAACAATGATCTGGTCCGTACCGGAAAAGCCGAGCGCAACCTAAACGACGTTAGGGATCAATGATTCCGTCAAGGACTGCAAGGCGTTGGATCAATTCTTCGACTCGAGTACTGTAACCCCACTCGTTGTCATACCAGCTAATCACCTTAACTAATCTTTTGCCGATAACCTGAGTCAGTTCGGCATCGAAGATACTAGAATGCCCATTACCGATGATGTCGGTCGAGACAATCGGATCGGTGCAATAGCTCAAAATACCTTTGAGTGGACCATTGGCAGC
>JBNMQM010000100.1:0-11358 GCA_051278195.1 Candidatus Azotimanducaceae bacterium | reverse complement strand
GCCCGAATGTGCTGATAAAAACCAGCAGCAAAATCATCATCCGCCTCCAGAGCATCAATCATCATGGCCAGACGCATGACGCCCGCACCCACATGACTCCAGGGCATCCAGTCCAGTACCCGCGGCCTGGCTTGCAGATCGACACTCTCGCGGATGCCCGCGTTCGATGCCAGCATCTGGCAGTTCATGCCATGGGTGTGGATAACACCCTTGGGCATGCCAGTGGAACCAGAGGTGAACATATAGCGGGTAATGGTCTCATGGTTGATCTTCTCGATACTCTCGTCCACCGCCGTTGTAACCGGTGTCTGCAACAGCGTTTGCCAACTCACCGCGCCGTCAACTGCGGCATCCTCACCAGTAATGAGTTGCACCGCTTGGACATCAAAGGCTATCGCGGCCAGCGCGGCTTGCACCAGCCCAGGCTTTTCGGCAAACACAAAAGCCGGCTTAACCCGCTGCAGCACCGCATCCAGTTTTGGATAGGCACCGGGCACAGTAAAATAGGAAAGACTCACTGGCACATAGGGGACACGAGCAAACAGCGCGCCCCAGGCCATCAGAAGTGCTTAATGGAACTGCCTGTAAGGACCGCCAGCGGCCGCTGAATAGACGCATCCTGATTGAGCAGCCACTGGGCCACATGACGGCAACCGGCCCCGGCTTTGGCGTAGGTCAGGTGCTTCCAGCCATCACCCTGGCGCTCGGCAATCAGGATCCGATCTGGAAATTCTGCGGCCCGCTCGAGCAACACGTGCACACCACTGCGTGGCAGTGGCCCACAAGGATAGGGACTGTAAAGGATAATTTCGCCATTTTCGCGGCGCTCCACCGTCACAGCCGGTTCAGCATTACCCTGCTCGATATAGGGAGCCTGCGGGATATCATTACCTGCTGCCATGAACTTACCTGCTTACCGGCGAAATCCCAGCAACCATAACTAGTGCTGCGGCACCGCCAGCGCCGCATCGTCAGCGGACAATATAACCCCGACCCTCTAGGCAGGCACGGAAAGCCCGCCGGTAATTGTCGTTTCGCTCGACATTCCGAGCTTCTGCTGCGATTCCTGTTGGCAATCAATCCTCAAGCAATGGGTAAGGTGTAATTAATCAGAAAGGCTCAAGCGGGTCTTTAAAATGGATGTTTCAGCCTGTCGTCTTTGTGGCGGTGAGGTCAAGATCATCGCATATATAGAAGATCCTGAAATATTTAAGAAGATACTGGCGCAACTGGATGCCAAATCTGACGCACCTACCAGTCACCTGCCAAAGTCCCGAGAACCGCCACAGGGATTGCTATTGACCAACGGGTCATCAGTAAACTGATGAGATTAGAAAAACGCGATCGACCTGGCATTTATCTCAGGGCAATATCAGTGCAATTTTGACCATAACTTCATCAAAAGCAGTGTGCCTCTCTCTCAATATATTACTTGATGATATTTCTGAAAAAGGCGTTAAAATTTCCTATACTCCAGAGCTTATTCCCGGTGCCCAAAATAGTAATTCAGAGGTGCTGCCGGTTTGGATTAGTGAGATAGAGAAAGTAAAAGAGATCGTCGTATACTGTGTTACGTGTAATGGGCAATTCAATAAGTTGCCCGCCTGCTTCATCGGAGTGGTTTCAATGTTGGAAGTATTTTCGATAGTGATACATCACCGAGCTATTCGGCCACTATTGCTGGCGTTTTGATATGTCCATGATTAATGACTATGAAGTTAATGGATATCTTGTGCTTAAAGATATTTTTGAAGTGGATGAGATTCAAAGGTTACGGGATGTGGTTGTCCAGTTCCATCAGTCGTGGAAGCAGGAAAATTCCAGATTCTATGCTGAAAAAGCGATAAATTCTGCTTCTCTAACAGCCAAAGAGCATCTGAAAGAAGCTGAGAGGGAATCCCTGTTTAAGTTCATTGGTTCAGCTAAGCTGATGGATGTAGTGATTTCCATTATGGGAAGACGTCCAGCTTTTTTGAATACCCAATTGTTTTTTGATCCCGTGAACGCAATCCAGAAAAATTATTGGCATAGAGACCCGCAGTACCATCTGTCTGTGGCAGAGCAGAAGGACGGGTTGACGGGCCCGAACGTTCTCCATTTTAGAATTCCCCTGGTTGATGAACCAGGTCTTGAGTTGATACCTGGAACCCATAGACGGTGGGATAGCGATGAAGAGCTTGATGTGCGTCTGGGGCTGAATGGTCGTCAGCACCATGAAAATCTCCAGAGTGGTTTAAGGGTTATCCCAAAGCCAGGAGATTTGCTGGTATTTAGTGCGAATATGATTCATCGGGGAATATATGGTTTGGATCGTCTATCACTAGATATATTGTTTTGTGATCCGGTTCCTGAGCTCTTGAAATTCGTTGATGGCAATTGCCTGCCTGGCCCGAGTACGCTTGCTAGGCTCGAAAACCGAACTGCTTTTGATAGCGCAATTGAAGTCAAAGCTAATCACTACGTTATGCAAATTAAACAGTAGCCATGCAAATATATAATACTCATTTTACGCTGTCTCGAGATTACCTTGCTGAGTGTTTTGATCAGTCTTTACCCTATGGGAAGAATGCCAGAACCAATTATCTGTTTCCTGGTTTATTGTTTGCTGCTGGTGGGGGTTTAGTGTTTTTTACAGACGAACCCAAATTCGCGGGCAGCGCTTTGATAGCTTTGGCGGTGCTAGAGTTGCTTCACATTCGATTTAGGCGTGCTTGGTGGTTAGCGCGACAGATGTGGGGGCGAAGCGCCGGGTGTGAGGTGAAATTGACAGTAGATGACCATGGGGTAAAAACACAAAGCCCCTACACGCAAACCGCGTTGCTGTGGGGAGATATCGAGCGCGTCATTGAAACCCAGTTAGGCCTTATTCTAGTGGCTAAATCCGGTAGCCAGCAGTACCTGTCTAAATCGGTATTTCCTGCTGAGTGGATAAGTGCGATTGCTGCTAGGAATCGGGATTGACCGCCAATTCCATGGTATGAATTTTGAGCTCGTAAATCGGTCGTAAATCGGGACATCCATCAATTCGCGAAAGGACAGTTCTTTCTTTTTTATCAATTGGAGTATTAAGCGACAATTACTCTGGCCGTTCTAGGAGGCGCAATCTGATTGGAAGTCCTACGTTGCCATTCCTAGTGGCGCTTGCTCACTAAGCAAAAGCTTCTCATTGCATGTTTCAGCGGAAACATTGTTAGAATCAACATTAACTGTAGTTTCTATTTTTGCTTTAGCGTCAATAATCGCGTCGTCTTTCTTTCGTTAGTTCTCTGCCTGGATGTGATGATATACATACCCGTTTCATCCTGGTGCCATGCAAGCTCTTTGTGCTGTTTCCAGTGCTGGAATTTCCTGACAAGATCCTCGAATTTTCTCGCGACCCATCATTATCCCCATGCCAACTTTCCAGTTCAGACAGTTAGCAAACGAGCGTATGTCATCACCTTGCCGACCAACGTAAGAAATCGACATTGTGCGACGTTCATCTGACCTGCCATGGTCAGTATCTCGACTTCAAGCGCCTCGCTACGCGCGCAATCTAACGGGTTAGATATAAAGTAGCATATATTTTTGCAACACTTTGAACAAAGAATCTTATGGTATAAACGCGACTGTTTATAGAAGTACCGTTTTAGACATTCTATTTTCCCCTCAGCTAATTTTGGGGAGGATGTACTGTAGAAAATTGACTGTAGCGATCAAATCTTACTTGATGATATTCCTGAAAAGGGTGTTAAAACTACCTATACACTGTGCTCATCCTGTGTTCAGATTGCAGGTGTAACGATTCAATTGACCCTTATTTGAATTAGGTAAGCTGGTATGAAGCAAGAGAAGCAAGTAGAGATCTTGAAGGAGTTGATGAGACAAGTCGATGAAGGCAAAAACATTGATGCTGGCGTGCAATATAAAATGCCGACTTCCGCCTATGTTTGTCCAGAAATCGCTGCTAAAGAATGGGACCTGTTGTTTCAGAATCATCCTCAATTAATTGGCTTATCCGGTGATCTCGCCGAACCAGGTAGCTTCTTGACGATAGATGACTTTGGTACACCTGTTTTAGCTACGCGTGATAAGGATGGTGTTTTTCATGCGTTTTTGAATGCGTGTCGACATCGTGGTGTGCGTGTCGCACAGGATACCCGAGGTAGGAAAAACATCTTTACTTGTCCATTCCATGCGTGGAGTTATTCGAACACCGGTGATCTCGTTGCTATCCCCGATGAAGATCATTTTGGTCCGGTCGACAAAAGTTGTAATGGTTTGATTGAATTACCAGCGGTCGAGCGAGATGGGCTACTCTGGGTTCATCCGCAGCCAGACGGTCGTTTAAACATTGACGAACTTCTTGGTAAAACACTAGCAGAGGAGCTCGCTTCCTACAATCTTGGGGGATTGGCGCATGGGGGGGTTAAGACCATCACCATGAATCTCAATTGGAAATTGGCGAACGATACTTTTGGTGAGACGTATCACTTTGCCAAACTTCATAAAAATACTTTGGCAAAAATCATCCCGGGCAACACATTGCACCTCGAAGAGTTCGGTGCGCATCACAGATTTGTCACCGCGTCCGCAAACCTGCAGGCATACAAGCAAGTGCCAGAAAGTGAATGGGACATCCATGTGGGCTCAGCGTTCATACTTTATTACCTTTTTCCGAATATTACTTTGATTGCAGGCAAGGACAATTGCACTATCGTCAAAATGTATCCGGATCCAAAGGATGCTGGACGTTCGATATCACAGGTTTTTGCTTATTACTCACAAGTGCTGCTAGATATGGAAAAGGCGGCGAGGGCGGCGGGTACGTTGCAGGAAGTCAACGCGGATACAGCCTATGATCCTGAGCACAGATCGATACCTACGTTGGCAGCAACCATGGAGGTTTTTACCAGCACAATTGAGCAGGAGGACTATTTAATGGGAGAGTATCAGCAGAAAACAGCTCAAAACGGCTTGTTAGAATTTGTTACCTTTGGGCGAAATGAACAGCCGCTACACCATTTTCACAAGACCTTTAGAGAAGTGTTAGGACTGCCACCTTTAGAAATAATAAGGTAGTAGATGTGGCGCCCGTAAACAGCAGGTTCGCAAACACAATACATGAGGTGTTTTTCACGACAGTTCTCCCTGGTCAAGTACCAAATTTCGGTGATGGGTCACCTGCTAATTGCTCTTCTGGGCAGACGCAGATACAACCTCAATTGCCAATAGACACCAAACGTGGTCTATTGGCTAGACGACAATCATCCCAACACACAGAGCCTCGAAAATGACGATATGCGAGTCAATGAAAAAGTCTATTACATCCATCCTGCTGATCTCTTTTTCTATGATCTCACCCACGACGTTCGCCGACAATCCCGGTGTCAATGATTTGGCCTGGATGACCGGCGCCTGGTCCGGGCCAGCAGGGCCTGACATAACCCTCGAAGAAAACTGGATAATGCCAACCGGGGGCTCTATCGCGTCTCTGGTGAGGATGACAGGCAACGGGAAGACCCCCATGGTGGAGTTGATTGTCATCGAAGAGGAAGATGAAACTCTAGTGTTGCGGATAATGCAATGGAATTCAGGGTTCAGCCCAAGAACACCCGGCCCCCAAACCATGTCGTTGGCTGAGATTGGTGAGAACAGCGTTCGTTTCATTGCCGAAGGTGACGAACCTATGCAGTCCCTGATGTATAGCAGACCTACGGATAACAGTTTCAATATCGTCATTGAAACCATTGAGGGAGAAAACATTCAAATTATGCTCAAGGCCCGCTAGCTGGAAAAACAAGGTTTGCTGACACGCGAAGATGAGAATAGCTATACGGCCCCAACAGGAACGCAAAATCTTTACGCTGCATACGCCTTGCTCGTCACGCTAGCCGGATCACTCATCAAAGAAACCCCGACATTCTTTGTACTGGTGCGCAAGATGGTGCTGGTTTCGCGGCAGGAAAATTCAGCGGGAAACGCGGGATATCCATCGTTTAGTCAATCACCTACATTTCCATCAGTCGTTAACTTACACCTGATAGAGTCGTCAGTTCATTTTTTAGGTTCGATGGCTTGTGAGCCGCCAGACTAATTTCATGTGGGCCATAACGAGTTGATGGATGTCCACAAAAAGTTTTTCTGGATATTTCTGAAATTTTTGGCGAAATTTTTGGTCATGATGCTACATTAACCTCCACACACGGAACCAATAGACAAAAGACATTGACTGACGAGTTGCCAGACCACCTGTTCAAGCGACAGGACGAATCCCCGGATGAAGCGTTCTACTCGGTTTCCCGCATGGTGAATCATATTGATGATGCGACCATCAACGAGATCACCCGATTTTATAGGGAAACCCTGAGACCGGAAGATGAAGTGCTGGATCTCATGTCATCATGGGTCAGCCATCTGCCGCAGGATGTCTCCTACATGAAGGTTACGGGTCTCGGCATGAATCTGGAGGAATTGAATGCCAACCCGCGCCTGCACCAAGCCGTCGTCCATAACTTGAACGACACCCCGATCCTTCCCTTTGCAGGCGCTGCGTTTGATGCCGTCATGATCGTCGTTTCGATCCAGTACCTGACTCGACCTTTTGAAGTCTTCGAAGAGATTCGGCGGGTTCTAAAACCCGGTGGAAAATGTATCATCTCGATGTCCCACCGCCTTTTCCCGACTAAAGCGATCTACGCATTTCAGGCTCTGGCACCGCAGGGCAGGGTCCAGCTAGTGCAGGAATACATGCGCCGTGCCGGCCTTATTGGTATCGAATTTATTGACCGATCACCGGAGAAGGCGGACCCGCTCTGGATCATTCAGGGGTTTAACTCCTAATCTTTTCTCAAGGCCAGACAGCCACGCTGATCAAAATAAAGGGACTGCGGGCCGAATCACTGCGCGACCAGAACCTGAAGAGCTAGCGATGCTTTTAGAAACTCAACTAACCCAGCATTCGCGTTAATACACTATCGTGCTTATCGATAAATTGATGCTTCATTGCGCCGAGCACATGAGCGCCCAGTATGAAGTAAAGCAGGTCGTTCTCACGGGAAGGCGCGGTCATGATAATCGTACCCTTGGGGTTTTACGGTGGTGTCTGCACCATTTCTCGCGGGTCGTCTTAGTGAAGCCGACTAGACGGATTTTAGTTGGCGCTACTATTTTGCGAATGCTGAATTGTTAAAGGACGGTTTTAGTCCTGATAATCAGTTTGATCGTGCCGATTTAATGTTGCAGGCAGTGATTGGCTGGTCTGTTCCGCCAGCTTCGTGGCAACGATACGGTTTGCAAGACTACGTGATTGGCTGAAGAGTGAAGTTCAGACAACAGAGCGTAGAGCATTGGGTCGTTCTTTTTAAGCGCAGAAAATCCCCCAATGAAATCGGTAGGCCTCACTTGTGGCGCTTTATGTGTCATCATGTCAGCACTATTAGACACCTGTTTGAGAATCGCGATGAATCGATTGTTTGTACTACTAAGCCTGTTGATATTAACCCCTGCGGCAATTGCCGCTGAAAGCCTTGCACAGGCAGTGCAGTCTGACTACGAAAATCATTTGGAAGCGCTATTCCTGGATTTGCATGCTCACCCTGAGCTCTCTTTTCGTGAGCAGGTCACGGCCGCCAAGCTAGCGAAGGAACTGCGTGCTGTGGGCTTTGACGTTACCGAGCAGGTGGGTGGCACCGGCATTGTTGCGATGATGAAGAACGGTGATGGACCGATGATTATGATGCGTGCCGATATGGATGGCCTGCCGGTCGAAGAAAAGTCCGGCTTGTCTTATGCCTCGAAAGCCACTCAGACGAATATGGCGGGTGACTTGATGCCTGTGATGCATGCCTGTGGACATGACGTGCATATGACGGCATTGGTTGGTACGGCTCGGCGCATGGCGGCAACCCGCGACGCGTGGTCCGGGACATTAATGCTGATCGGCCAGCCTGCTGAAGAGGTCGTTGGTGGGGCCAAGGCGATGATGGAAGATAAGCTCTGGGAGCGTTTCGGCACGCCTGACAAGGCGCTATCTCTGCATGTTTTTTCGGGGCTTGAAGCGGGCATTATTAACATCAGCGATGCCTCGCCTTACTCTGGCGCAGACACGGTTGAAATCACTGTGCATGGTGCGGGCGCCCATGGGGCTGCACCACATACGGGTAAAGACCCCATCGTCTTAGCCGCGGAAATCGTGATGGCTTTGCAGACGTTAGTGTCTAGAGAGCTTTCTCCGTACGAGCCCGGCGTGGTCACTGTGGGTTATCTGCACGCTGGCACCAAGCACAATATTATTTCTGATAAAGCAGAGCTGGGTTTGACAGTTCGCTCTGACAATCCCGAGACCCGTGAAAAGCTGCTGCAAGGTATTAAGCGCATTGCTGAAAATATGGGGCGTGTTGCGGGGCTGCCGGACGCCTTGTTGCCGACAGTCAATTTGGCCGTTGAATCAACGCCGCCGACGATGAATGATCCTGAGTTGGCTAATCATCTTATGGCGCTCTTTACTGAGGCTTTTGGTGCTGATGCGGTCGTCAGGTTGCCTAAAGACAGTATGGGTGCGGAAGACTTCCCTTATTTTACGACTGACCCTCGTATACCGAGTGTGTATTTCACGATTGGTGGGTCGTCTAAAGAGGCACTAGAGCTTGCGGAAGCCAATGGTACGTTAGTGCCTAGTAATCATTCGCCGCTGTTTAAGATCGAACCTGAGCCCTCAGTGACGCGCAGTATAGAAGCGACAGTGTTGGCCCTGATGGATTTTATGGGTAAGAAATAGCGCCTCTTTGCAAAATTGGCCGCTATCGCCAAGTTTGGGTTAAGTCAGTATGATATCGAGGTGACTCAAAGTGAGCAGTCTGTTGTCAATCTGCCTTTAATCTACGGAGGGAGCAATCCCATGAAGCCAGTTATCCCGATCGCCGCGTTGTTATTATTGCTGGGTGCTTGTGCTGACCCGACACCCACAACCTCTGTACCTGATGCGAGCTCTGCACCGGAGGCGCCGGCTCCGCACCCGGATGCGGAACTGATCGCCGAAGCAGGTGCGCCACTATTCGACGGCATGGGGGATTTTTCTCATGCCATCACGACCAGCCATCCTGGCGCTCAGCGCTACTTCAATCAGGGCATGGTGCTGGCCTTTGCGTTTAATCATGCAGAGTCTATTCGTAGCTTCCGTGCCGCGCAGCGTCTCGACCCGAGCTGTGCCATGTGTTTCTGGGGTGAGGCGCTGGCTACCGGACCTAACATTAATGTGACGAGTAACGGTCAGGCGATTATGTCGGCGGACGATCGAGTGAGTGCCCACAAGGCGCTGCAGCAAGCGGTTGCCTTAAAGGAAGGTGTGACGGAACCAGAGAGTGCTTATATTGATGCTCTGGCGACGCGCTATAACGGTGATGCGCAAACGCCTAGGGCACCCCTAGATCTTGCATGGGCGAAGGCCATGGGGGAGGTCGCGGCAAAATATCCACAAGACTATGACGCGGCTTCGATCTATGCCGAGGCGTTGATGAATACCATGCCTTGGAACTATTGGTCAGAGTCGGGTGAGCCTCGGCCTGAAACCGAAAAGGTTATCGGCAGTTTGGACAGGGTGCTGGCCGCGGCGCCGAGGCATCCGCTGGCGCTGCATCTGTATATTCATGCGCTGGAAGCCTCATCCGATCCTAGTCGTGCGGAAGCTGCAGCCGATCGCCTGATAGACCTGGTGCCTGCTGCTGGTCACCTGGTGCATATGCCCGCGCATATTTTCTATCGGGTGGGGCGCTACAATGATGCGGCCCAGGCCAATGTGCGCGCCGCGGCGGTGGATGAAGCCTATATAGCCGCCTGTAATGCGCAGGGCTTTTATCCTGCCCTGTATTATCCGCATAACATTCACTTCTTATGGTCATCGGCGACTATGCAGGGGCAGCGTCAATTGTCTATCGACAGTGCACGGCGCGTCGTTGCTAACGTTCGTGTTGAGCAGGTCAAGCAGTTCCCAACGATCGAGTTCTTCCGCACCGTGCCGTTGTTATCACTGGTGCGCTTTGGTGAGTGGGAAGCAGTACTGGCAGAACCAGCGCCAGATGTTAGCTTCAAATTCGCGACCGCCATTTGGCACTATGCCCGTGGCGTGGCCCAGGCCGCTCTGGGCAATACAGCTGAAGCCGACGCTGAATTGGCTGCATTGTTACCGTTGCAATCGGATGTCTCGGTGACTTTTTTAGACAGCATGGACTATCCGGGTAGTCTGTTAATCGGTATTGCTATCGATCTGTTGCGTGGTGAGATGGCCTATCGCACGGGTGACTATGGGGGCGCTGTCACAGAGTTTGAGAAAGCGGTTGCCGCTCAAGACACTCTGCCATACACGGAACCACCTTTCTGGTATTACCCCACTCGCCAGTCCCTGGGCGCCGCGCTACTTAAGGCCGGTGATGCGGAAGCGGCCGAGGCTGTTTACCGAGCTGACCTTAAAGACTATCCGCATAATGGATGGTCCATGCTGGGGTTGGCGCAGAGCCTGACAGCACAAGGTAAGACGCAGGATGCAGCCATGGCGCAGGCGCATTTTGAAACGGCCTGGCAGTTTGCGGATACAACCATTGAGGCGTCGATTCTTTAAGGCTGCGCGTGCCAACCGTCAGGTGAGTAGGCGCAGATATCAACGTTGATATCTGCGCCGGTCTTACTTTTTAAAACAAGACGCTAAAACAAGACGCCAAAACGAGAGATTAGGTCGCTAGCAATGCTGCTCGATAGGGCTCAGCGTCAAAACCATAGTAGCCAAACCGCGCCTCCACATGAGTTATTCTTTGCCGCGTCCAATAGCTGTCGCCGGGTAATGGAAAATCTAGCAGGCTTCTCTGTCGTGGTGTCGCACGACCGATAATCGCCTCGACGTCGCCGTAGTAGTTTTGTCGCGCCCAGCCCTCGTTCCAATTGCTCCAGCCCCGGGCATCGGCGCGTCGCCAGCCCAGATTGTGTACGCGCCGTAACTTCCCGGGTAGCACGGGCGTGCCTCGATGCCAGATGTCATGACGGTAAAATAGAATGGTGCCGGGCTTGAAGTCGACCTGCTGTTCTCGTTGATACAGTGTCTTGCGTAAATCAAAAGCAGCGCTGTCATGTTTCTCAAACCACTGCTCTACGGTACGACGATCATTGAAGAACGGTTTTCCGGCCTGTCCTGGCATATGGATGTAAGGCGGTTGGTACACCGGATCTGAATCGCCTTGTCGTGGTACATAGGCGGTACCGCCCGACGTCACCTCACTGTCATCGTAGTAAATGATAGCGGCCACGGCTTCAGGCTGATGCCAGTCTGGATGCAGCAATGTGTTGTTACCATAGTCCATGTGCATGCGCTGGTCAGTATTGGATTGAGCG
>JBNMQM010000099.1:0-11557 GCA_051278195.1 Candidatus Azotimanducaceae bacterium | reverse complement strand
TCCCCAGGTATCGAAGCGATATCAATCCGACTACTCTACGCCGGTGTGACCGGATTCGTGGACCTCTTTGGGGACGAACCTAATCTGATGGAAGTTAAAGAGCGTCAGCAGGCCAAGCAATTTTTTGGCGCTGATGTATTCGCCAGCCTGTCTTGTATAACAGCACCCAAAGGCCATTGCAGTGAATATGGCATACCCACACGGACGTTAACTTCACCCGAAGAAGCACAACAACACATCTCGGCGTTAGCAACGAACGGCGCAGACGTCATCAAGATCGTGTACCAACCATCGGATGATCAGCCCTCTATTGATAAGCCAACATTTAAAGGTCTCGTCAGCGCAGCAGATGCACTAGGCCTGAGTACGATCGTACATATCAAAACTTGGCAGGATGTTCGTGATTCAATTGAGGTCGGCGCAACGGCTATCACCCATACGCCGAGGGCACCTATTCCGCGCGACATGCCAGCCCTCATGGCAAGTGCAGGTATCACCATCATCCCCACTCTGACGGTTGAAACCGACCTAACTGATTTTGTATTCGACGCCTCAGTGACAGAAGACCCGCTGGCCCAAGCGATGACGACGACGCAGATCCTCGGTTCATACACCAGCTACGCCATACAAGAACGTTGGCAGGATCGGCTCCCGAGATGGTCCGCTGCAAATGCACAGACCTTGGAGAATGTTCGACAAATGAACGCGGCTGGAGTGAATATCCTGGCCGGAACAGACTCTGGAAACTGGGGAACGATACAAGGCTACTCGTTACATCGTGAAATGCTGAAGCTTACCCAGGCTGGGCTCACCAATTGGCAAGCGCTGGCGGCTAGTACGACCAAAGCAAGAGCGTTTATGAAGTTGGCCCCGGAATGGCAGCGCGGCACACCTGCCAGCTTTATCGTACTAAACTCATCCCCAGTCGAGAATATCGAAAACACCAAAGATATCTTTATGGTCATCCATAACGGTGTGATCGTAGACCGTGATGCAGTCAGACTAAGCGGTCGCGATTGAAGAAAGTACACTACTCAGAGTAAAACCCCAGAGTAAACCTACAGAACCTGAATGAGATGGCGGCGTATGCCAGTTGGCTGAAAGCGTATTCCGATCATGACAATATGTTAAGTCAAGATAACGCTTCGCTGCAGACGAATTATCGAGCGTTGTTCAAAGAAGTCTTGGACCTGGAAGTCACGACATAAATCCCGCGCTGTGAGGATAAAGGGCTGGTGTTAGGCACGGAACGCTGTCGTGCACGCGTCAGGCTTCTGACCTCTTGATGGAGTGTTTACTCTGGTATTTTACTCTGAGTAAGTTAGCTCCGCTCGATTGTCACCGCAACCGACTTGAAAGCAGGGGTATGGCTGCGCGGGTCGCTAAGCCTAGTCGTCAGAATATTCGCTTCAGGATAGTACGCCGCCACACAATGCCTAGGTAATGGGCTAATGTTAACTTCAAGTTTCTCCATAGTACCGGCGCTTGAGGTCACCGTGACCAGATCGCCTCCGTTAACACCCAGCTCAAGGGCGTCCTGCTGATTCATGTGTAATATCCAGCGATGCTGAACATCTCGATAGGTATCTGCCATCTCATAGATAATGGAATTGAACTGCCCTTCACTGCGAATGGTCATGAGCGTGAAGCGGTCACTCTTCAACCCCTTATTTGACGTCGACGGCGTTGTCACCAGTTTGGCTTTACCGGCAGGTGTATTGAAGGTGGGTGAATGTTTGATGCGGCCTTCGATATGAAACTCAGCACCAGATTCATCTAATGCCTTTATGGATGCCATCCCCGGAATGGTTCGCGATATTGCCGACCGAATGTTGCGATGACTTTTGAAGGCTTGGAAATCAATGGGAGCGGAATCGAGCAGCGCTGTCGCAAGATCACTCAAGATAGCGACTTCCGAGCGCACCGTGGCGATCCGCTCAATACCGCCGTCGCTCAAGCGGACAAAGTTGAACATCGATTCTTGCGTGGTTGGCTCCGGTTCTTCATCACGCGCGCAGACCGGCAAGATCAGGCTCTCGCTGTTGTCCGTACCCATCACATGACCACGATTCAACGTTGTGGTCAGGGCGAGTTTAAAATCAATCCGATCAAACGCGTCAATAGCCCATTTAGTGTCCGGTGTCGCCGCAAGCAAATTACCGCCCATGAGCACGGCACATTTCATATTGCCGGCGTGTGCGGCCTCGAGGGAGGCCAGCGTGTGCAACCCTGGTTTTGTCGGCAGATCGATACCAAACTCCGCTTCAATACTGGCTAGAACGTCCTTTGCCAACACTGGCTTAACGCCAATGGTGCCAATCCCTTGGACGTTACTATGGCCCCGCAGCGGCAAAAGACCAGCGCCTGGCTTGCCAATCATGCCTCGAATTAGTGCCAAATTACTGATCCACTCGATGTTGCCAACACCGTGCTGGTGGTGTGTCATACCCATCCCCCAGGCAAAGATGACGTTCTTAGCCTGGGCATAGGTTTTTGTCGCAGCGCTGATCTCAGCTAAAGGCACCTGACAAGCACGGGTCAAATCATCCCAATTCAAAGTACCTATTTGATCTTCTAAATCACCAGCCCCTTCGCAGTGTTGTTGTAAGTAGTTCGTGTTCCAGCTGCCACTCTCAAGCAGTCCCTTTGCGATCGCCTGGAATAGCGCGATATCTTCGCCAATCTTAGGCTGCAAGTAGATATCGGCGATATCGTCTCCGCCTTTTAACATCGATGTCATCATCTTCGGCGCTGCGAACCGGAGCAGGCCAGCCTCCCGCATCGGGTTGATCACAATAACTTTGCCACCGCGCCGCTTAAGCTGAATCAGCTTGTGCATCAGCCGCGGGTGATTGGATGCTGGGTTTGCACCAATCAGAAAGAACAGATCCGCTTGATCGATGTCTTCTAATTTGACCGTCGAGGTACCGGTGCCGATGGTATTTTTAAGCCCTTCCCCGGTGGCTTGGTGGCAGTAAAAAGAGCAGTTGCTGATGTTGTTAGTGCCATAGAGCCTGGCAACGAGTTGCAGTAAAAACCCGGCTTCATTAGACGAGCGCCCAGAACTGTAAAAAAAACTCTGATCAGGTTCTATCGCGGCTAACTTATCGGCCGCATGCTGAATGGCCCAGTCCCAATCCACAGTCTTAAAGTAGTTGGAATCTGCTGCTTTATATATCGGCTGACCTAATCGCCCCAGATGCTCAAGTTGGTGAGCACTTAAGTCTTTTAACTCACTAATAGGGTGCTGAAAGATTTCGACCGGTATCGGTGGCTGGATATCCGTTGACTGAGCCTGCAGGCTTTTGTTGCAGACCGATGGGAACTCACCCATCTCGTTGGTCATGCCACCTTTTTGGCCGCCCATACCGAGGCCACAGGCTTTACAGGCATTTTTTGCAGCCAATGCTTTGGTGGCATTGAGCAGCCCAATATGCGCTGCTGTTTGCAACGTATACATGACCTTCTTTGCTCCACCACCAATCGTTTGCGACATCAGCCCTCCGGCTCAGGCAATAAGTCTGTTCTAACGCAGCGCGTGCTAAGTCTGCAAGCTTTAAAGATGCGTTCAATGCCTGGCGGCGTCAAGTACTGATGGGCTAACGGGACAGCACAAAAGAAGTGCTATTATCCGCGCCTCAAAGCGACAACCATTACAGCTATTACCATTTACCATTTACTGGAGAAACAAAAAGTGCCCATAAGTCGAGAAATCCATCTGAAATCACGCCCTCAAGGCAAACCCACAGCGGCGAACTTTGAGTTGGTCGAGACCAACATCCCTGACCCAGGTGCTGATGAGGTTCTGGTGCAGAATCTGTACATGTCGGTTGATCCCTATATGCGCGGCCGCATGGCTGAGGCATGGCCACTCGGCGAAGTCATGATCGGTGGTGCCCTGGGCAAAGTAATCGCCTCCAACAATGCAGACTTTGCCGTCGGCGACTACGTCAGCAACGGTGCCAGCTGGCGCGAATATTTTATCTCCAACGGCAAAGACCTAAACAAGATCGACCCTGATCTTGCGCCTTTAAGCGCTTATCTTGGTGTTATGGGTATGCCAGGCCTCACGGCCTACGGCGGCCTGCTTGTCACCGGCGAACTGAAAGATGGCGAGACAGTATTTGTTTCTGCCGCTTCTGGCGCAGTCGGTTCTGTTGTCGGCCAGATCGCAAAGATCAAAGGCTGTACGGTTATTGGTAGCGCCGGCAGCGATGACAAGGTCGCACAACTCACCAGTGAGTTCGGTTTTGATCACGCCTTCAACTACAAGACAGCCGATCCACTAACAGAACTCAAGAAAGGCGCGCCCAAAGGGATCGACGTCTACTTTGAAAATGTCGGCGGTGCACAGCTTGAGGCGGCGCTGACCCACATGCGCGTCAATGGCCGAATCCCGATCTGCGGCATGATCGCCCACTACAACGACGATGGCACACCCACACCTGGGCCACGCAACCTGATGGAAACCATCTACAAGTTCATCACCCTGAAGGGCTTTGTGGTATCAGCATTCGGTGCACAACAACCGCAGTTCCTGCAGGACATGTCGGGTTGGATTAAGTCCGGCCAAATGAAGTACCACGAGACTATCTTCGATGGCATCGAAAAAGCACCAGAAGCCTTTATGGGCCTCTTTGACGGGTCAAACAATGGCAAGATGTTAGTTAAGCTGAGTGATGGCTAAACGGACCATGTGGGGTGCGCTCGGTTGAGCGCATCTCAATTTGGTGCCCCTCTGATCCTGGTCAGCTTTAAGAAAAATCCGTACTTCGCTTCAATGATGAGCTGATACTGCTGAATGAAATTTAGGGCTACTGCAGACCGGTTGATGAGCGTCGGTTGATTTGGCGCGGGGGTTATATCGTTGAGCACGACAGCGTCGGCAACCGCTTAGCGCCGCCCTCTCCAGAGCCCTCTCCACCACCTTCTGCCCCGCCTGGTGCTATTGACCCAGCACAAGATGCCGCACTCGCTGAAGAAATGGCGCGCACAGCACAAGGGAGTCACAACAAAAACAAGCCGCACAACGTCAAACAGCTGCTGCAGCAATCCAACACAGGCTTTATTCACGACTCCGGACACGGCTATGCCCAGCGCGACGAGGCACAAAATGTGGTCGACTATGGTTTGATTCTGCAAGATCAGCGACTAAAGGCATTGAACTGGCGAGGCATGATGGTCGGTAAAGAAAATGCCTCGCTCATATTTTTTAATGCCTGCGAGGTGGGTCTCGCAGAGAGCAGCGCGGGTTTTGTTGATGGCTGGTCGAAAGCACTCACCGACACCGGCAGCCGCGGATTTATTTCTAGCCTCTGGGAGCTCGGCGATCAAGGGGTAGCCAAGTCCTCGCAACGTTTCTATACCGAAATCGATCGACTGATGTTGCTTATGTTTACTGTGGTGACGTGGGGCTAAAAGTGGAACTGAGCAGGCTTTGAGGGCACCTGATCTAGGTTATGAAGAAAACCACTCAGAGTAAAATACCAGAGTCACCTACAGCATCTAAATGAGATGGCGGACAGGGCGGTGAACGCTTCCTGACCTGTGACACCTCAACCAGGCCGACAGTTGTACAACGGTCAAGATTACGCAACACTTCGAGCAGACAATCAGAGGAGTAGTGTATGACGATCCCAGTTATTCTCGATACTGACATTGGCTTTGATGTCGATGATGTTTGGGCCCTTGCTTTCATGTTGAAGTGCCCAGAACTCGATGTTCGTTTGATCACCACCAATACCGGGGACACCCATTACTCAGCGCGTCTAGTCGCCAAAATGCTCACCCTCGCAGGACGCAGTGATATCCCCGTTGGCATTGGCATTCCCATCGACACAGTACCTCGAACCCATGCTAAATGGCTGGGCAGCTACCAACTCGAGGATTACGCAGGCGACGTGCACACCGATGGTGTCGGAGCCATGCTTGACGTCATTAAAACGAGTCGCGAAAAGGTTGTAGTCATTGGCATTGGCCCACTCAGTAATATTTCAGCGGCGTTGATGCGCGACGTCAGCATGACCGAGAATTCTCGTTTTATAGGCATGCATGGCAGCATTCGAAAAGGTTATCTTGGAGCGCCAAAGCCGATGAAAGAATATAACGTCAAAACACACGCAGCTGCTTGCCAAAAAGTATTCACAACGCCATGGGATCTCAGCATCACACCCCTTGATACTTGCGGGATGATCACTCTGTCCGGCGATAACTTTTTGCGCGTCGCCAACAACGACAATCCGCTAACCCGGGCCGTACTTGAAAATCACTATGATTGGTTTGAGGCAGTTAAAGACTGGCCAGTTCTCAGTGATATGAACCCTGCCGCGCAGTCTTCCATTCTTTACGATACGGTTGCCGTCTACATGGCGTTCTCAGAAGAATTACTGGCTATGGAAAGCCTGCCGATCCTCATCACCGACGATGGCAAGTCGATGATCAGTGACGGCGCGCAAACGGTTCGCTGCGCAATGGCTTGGAAAGACCAAGATGCCTTCGAAAATCTGCTCGTCGAGCGGCTGATCTCATGAGCGACAAACCTAACGTCATCGTGCTTTTTCCTGACCAGCTGCGAGCACAGTCACTACCGATATTTGGCGAAACACAGATTCAAACGCCTAATATCGACGCATTAGCAAACGATGGCGTTACCCTCACCAATGCAATATCTAACTGCCCGGTATGCACGCCTGCTCGAGCGATGCTCGTCACCGGTCGTTATCCCCAAACCACCGGGCACATGATTAACTCGACTCGTACCCGTCATTCAGAGATCAGCATTGCCGACGCTTTTGCACATCAGGGTTATAAGACCGGATGGGTCGGCAAGTGGCACCTCCATACTGGCCATTGGCCTGCGCTTGACCGCATGCCACAACAACCCGATTGGGTCCCGGAAGGCCGCGACAGGTTAGGCTTCGACTATTGGCGCGCCTACAATCAGCATATGGTGTATTTCGATGGGTTCGTTAACAAAGACGATTGGAATTACGAACGATGGGACGGCTACGAAACCGATGGTTTGCTGAACTATGGCAGGGAGTTTATCAATCAGTCCAATGACGAGCCGTTTCTGCTATTTCTCTCGCCCCATCAGCCCCACTACACACCATTTCAGTTTGCGCCCGAAAAATATTACGCGAATTTACCCGACGACCTCACACTGCCGGCCAACGTGCCTGAGTCAAAGCAGGCGGTCTCAAAAGAAATGTACCGTCACTATCTCGCCATGATTCTCGCGATAGACGAAATGCTGGGTAATCTCATGCGCTTTCTCGACGAAAAAGGATTGTCTGACAACACGATATTGGTTTTCGCCTCTGATCACGGCACGCAAGGTGGCTCTCAAGGTGTTAACCCCTGGTCCAAGAAAAACCCCTACGACGCATCACTGCACGTGCCGGGTTTTATTCGATACCCCGGCCAAATAGACCCAGCCTCCTCATCGGATGTGCTGGTGAATATGACGGATTGGTTTCCCACTATTTGCGAGTTGGCGGGCATCCCAGTACCTCGCTCAATTGAGGGCCGAAGCGTTGCCCAGGACATTCTGGCGGGTACTGGAGGTCACGACGACGATAGTGCCTTCATCATGAATTTTTCCAAGCATTTCGATTGGTTTAAAGATGGCGCAGAGTGGCGCGGTGTAAGAACTCGACGCCACACCTATGCCAAATGGCTGAATGGTCGCGAAGAACTTTTCGACCTCACGCAAGATCCACTGCAGATGAACAACCTGATAGATGATCCAGCGGCCCAAGAAGACCTTACGCGTCTGCGCGGACAACTCGCTCAGCATCAACACAAGCGCGCCGATACGTTGGCACCCTGCACCGACTCTAAACATTGGTTAGACGAGCAGCGCCGCGTTGTGCGCAATGCGTTCGGAGAACTGGGTCATCCTGAATCAAAACCCGACTGGTCCTTATTGCACTGATATGACTGAATATCCAATGAAGCTTAACCAAGACAAGATTACTGAATTTGAATCACGGGGTTTCGTTGTGACCGACAACGTGCTCACCGTTGAGGAACTCAAACGCTACGGCGAGGCCGTTGACGACGAAGTCGCGCTGCGCACTCAAGCAGATGCTCGTCGCGTCACCGAGAAAACCACTTACGAGCAATCGTTTATTCAATGCATGCGATTGTGGGAAACCAATCGAGTGATTTGCGAACTCAGTTGTCACTCGAAGCTGGCAGGCATCGCCGCACAACTATTATCTGAACCGGAGATTCTGCTATGGCAGGACCAGGCGCTATATAAAGAAGCCGGTGGTCGCGAAACCACAGCACACCAAGACCAGCCGTTTTGGCCAATTGGCGACGCACCTCTCGTGAGTGCATGGATTCCACTGTGCGACGTGACGGTTTCGACTGGCGCAATGGCCTATGTCCCTGGCTCCCACAAAGCGGGAAAGCTTAAGATCGTCGACATTACCCATTCAACTGAACCCTACGATATTCTTCGCGATCCAGCATTGAATGGCGCAACCCCAGAAACCGTCGAGGTAACAGCAGGCAGTGTCGTGTGGCACCACGGCTTTACGGTACATCAAGCGGGCGCCAATCTCTCGGCCCAAACAAGGCGGGTCTTTACCACGGTGTACCTGGCTCGAGGCTATCGACGCGCCAATCCCTGGCCAGTCTATCCGCTTGATCGCGCCGGCATCAACGCCGGTGAACTAATGGAAGGCGTAGGCATGCCGCAAGTATGGCCGCCTCAGGCCGGCTTGCCGGCACAACCGACTAATCGGGGCCAACTCACCGGACCACAACATGGGAAGTGAGGCCCAAACGACCATGCAACTTCACCCGCTAAACAATTCGTTCCAATGGCAAAGTACCTCTGCGCCATTTCGAATTATTAATGAGGCACAGTCAACACTATGGAATGACAGCGGCTACTTCCTGTTAGAAAATGTTTTCGAACCAGAAGAACTACAGCCTATCATTTCAGCGATCGACCCGATGGAAGCCAAAACGAATGAGTTCCTACGAACGGTCGACGATAAACGCAAATACATCGCCCGCGCCGATGAAATCACCTTTGCTTTGCACCCGGTGCTTCGCAGCGCAGTGGCACGTCAATTCGCGCAGCATCGAGTTTTTGCGGAACTCTGTCTAGATCTGATGGGACCTGACTGCCGCCTCTACTGGGATCAAGCTGTGTATAAAAAGCCCCACTGCGCCGAGGAGTTTCCGTGGCACCAGGACAACGGCTACAACTTTGTCTCACCCCAGGACTACCTGACCTGCTGGGTGCCTCTGGTGGATGCGACACTCGATAATGGCTGCCCCTGGGTCATGCCTGGGATTCACCGGCAAGGCACGCTTGAGCATTGGCATACGGATCTTGGTTGGCAATGTATCAAAGGTATGGACAACGCTATCCCCGTCGAAGCAAAAGCCGGCGACGTAGTGGTATTTTCCTCCCTAACGCCACACCGGACGGGACCCAATACAACGGACAGCGAACGCAAATCTTATATCCTGCAATACTGCCACGATGGCTCGTTGATGATTCCGCGTGAAGGTGAGCCGAACCAACCTCAAGACAATAGTGAACGCCAATTCCTCATTGTCAAAGACGGCAAACCAATAGAATAGCTGAAGCGTTCCAGCAATCAACTTCCTCTCAACCGCCGACTCATGCCATCATCCCCAACATAAAGTATCGCCAATAAAGGAAAGATCGTATGCAATTTACTAAACACGATGATGTCGCCCTACTGCATTTTGATGATGGAAAAGCGAATGCGGTAAGCCATGACTTTGTCGCTCAAATGCAAGAAGGGCTTGATCGGGCAGAAGCGGAATGTAAAGCCGTTGTCATTATGGGAAGGGAAGGCAAGTTCTCCGCAGGGTTTGATCTGTCTGAATTTCAAAAAGGTCCTGAAGCGGCGATGAGTCTTGTGAATAGCGGCGGCGTTATGCTGAATCGGATATTCACAATGGACATGCCGGTTGTTGCGGCCAGTACTGGTCATGCAATCGCGGCTGGATGCTTCTTGTTGCTTGCCTGTGATGTTCGAATTGGGTTTGAAGGCAATTTCAAAATTGGCGCAAATGAATCTGCTATTGGTATGGGCTTACCAACATTTGCGTCTGAATTAGTTGAGTATCGCATTCCTAGAAACCACATAGATGCTGCCGTGCTTCAAGCTAAGCTGTATACACCGAGCGAAGCCGTTGGCGTTGGATTTCTTGATGAGCTAGTCGCACAAGATCAATTACAAGAACGGGCGATTGCAGTTGCCGGCCATTTAGCAGCCTATCCTGGCAACGGTTACGCGCAAAACAAAAAGATCTTACGCGCCGACGTTGCCAAACGAATAGCGGCAAGCTTGAGCTAAACTTAACATGGAAGGAATTCGGGGTCGGTATTCGGGGTCGGTCCAGAGTAAGAATTGCCTGGCAGTGCCTTTCTTTATTTTGCTCATCGGCGTGGAAATTTTGTAAGGCACTGTACGCAAACGCCAGACTTATCGCCTCAATGACACCATCAATAGCTGGCAGATGGGTGTCCTCAGCTCATTCAAGAACATACTGAGGCTCAGTTCTCCGCTATCGTGTTCAGCTCTGTCGTCGGTTATCTAGGCGTTAAAACCATGCCAACAGACAACTACTGGATGTGGATTGGCGCCTTTATCACCTATGACGCTAATCACCCCTTTACTAATTGAAGATAAATGTAGACGTTATTAAGGGGGGATTACCAATTTGCCTGACGACCTTAGGCCCGCACGCGACTCGCCTATCACTCAGAATCTTCGCATCTATCAACCAACTCACCGTTTTATCCTATTGTCTTTCAGACTAACGTGAGGACGGGCTCTCATATTATGGAAAAGTACAAATAGTGATGAACGAAATCGCATACGGAGCATTTGTTGGGACATCATCAGTTCTAATAGCAATGTATTGGTTGTGGAAAATAGATGTTCACAATCGTCATACCGAGCCCTTACGCGAAGAACTTCTCAAACCATCTCCCGCATACAAACGCTTCACTCTGGTTGTCACGGCCCTGACCATAATCTCGACTTTTGCTATTCTTTCTCGAGATTCATCAGATACGTTAGAAAACGTAATATTTTACTCGTTCATCATTACGGCTATCGTCTTAGCGGGTCGCATGATGCTCGAGTCGTTCTTTTTTTTATCAAGCTTCGATGAAAACGGGATCGCCAGCTCGAGCCGATTTGGAGGGAACACTACGATTTTTTGGCGCGACATAAAATCAGTCAAGCTCGATACAATATTTAATGTATTCGTTATCAGTACAGAAACTCAAAAAATTAGACTGAGCAGATATTGTATAGGGATCTATGTCTTACTAGAGGAGATAAGGGTCAAAGCTCCATCAACATCAACGAACTTCGTCTCTAAGTATCTTATTGAACACCCAACGGATATGTAGAACTGCGTTCTTTGCCGCTAACCAAAAAGGGCAGTTGCTCCACACATACTAGTCAATGACCCCCCGGTTACGCGTAGTTGCGAAATTTAGCTGATGGCCTCACGCCATCAATCAAAATATAAAGAACAACCATGC
>JBNMQM010000098.1:0-11583 GCA_051278195.1 Candidatus Azotimanducaceae bacterium | reverse complement strand
TGATCAGCCTCTCTGAGGATCCTGACAATCTGCTCGTCGCTGTATCTGCTCTTCTTCATGGTAACTCCCTCCTAGGAGCACCATACTCTCAAGTATCAACTGGTCCTAAAAATGGCAGGCAGGTCACGTCGTCTCGAGGAACACAACCTGATATTAAAAAAGGCGACCGCTCTCTTGATGCCGGACTCGTTGAACAACTAAAAGTTGTTCAGTCACTGCAAGAGAACCACAGCCTCACGATACTGTGTGAAGCCTTCGGATTACACCGAAACACATTCAAGTATCGTCGGTCAGCAGCAAAGCTTATCAGCCTGCAGCGCGTAAAACTTAATGCCATGGGGAAGTCAGCCCACACACTCAGCAACGCTTCAGCTGGTACGCGCAGCATTGCGCTGATTGTCTCTGGACAAGGCACGCCACTTAGCCGATACCGTGCGACAGGCTTTATGAAGCGCTTAGGTTTAGTCAGCACGCAGCTACCGACTCATCGTTACAAAAAGGCTTCGCAGCCACATACTGACATCCCAAACACCTTGGATCGAGAGTTTAGTCCTACTCTACCGAACCAGGTCTGGTGCGGCGATGTGACATACATTTGGACGGGACGACGGTGGTCTTACTTAGCGGTTGCGCTCGACCCCTGCGCCAGGAAACTAATTGGCTGGGCATTATCCAACTCACCGAACAGCGACTTAACGGCCAATGCACTAACGACGGCCTACGAATCACGCAAGCACCCTGAAGGCGTGTTGTTCCATAGCGATCAGGGTAGCCATTACACGAGCGTGAAGTTCCGCCAACAGGTCTGGCGGTACCGGATCAAACAAAGCATGAGCCGACGGGGAAATTGTTGGGACAACTCACCGATGGAACGCTTCTTTAGGCGTTTGAAAACGGAATGGGTGCTGGAGATGGGGTACCAGTCTCTTGTTGACGCAAAGCGGTCAATTGTTAATTACATAGCGGGATACACAGTCAGACAAGACCCCATCGACACAATGGCGGCTTGCCGCCAAACAAAGCGGAGGAGATCTATTGGAACTCCTCTAAATCAGCGGCCAAGATTACTTGCCCACTACACCTACAAACATTTGGCTTAATCTACAGGATATGGCAGATTGACTAGTATGGACCCCACTTACTAAACGGGATAACAATTCGAAAGTAACAGACGGATGAAAAATGATCATCAAATTGATACCACTCGCAATTATTGCCTTTGCACTTGGCGGCTGCGAATTACTCGTCGTCGAAGTTCAGCCAGTTTCGTCCGACGGAAGCGGTTGTCCACCACAAGAAGTTGATCCAGTATACGTCCGAGATGATGGGCGACATATGCGAGCTGAATTCGTTCATATTCTCGATAACACTGTTATGTGCCAACAGGAACAATACATTAGAGTCTTTCTGCGTGCTCAATCAGTTGGAGACTCGGACGTCATGAATGAGTTTATTAGCGGTAACTTCTGCCGTTTAGCAGATGAGAACGATCGTGTTGAAATCGAATACTGGGCAGAGTCGAAAACAAGCGAAGGTAACGCGTACATAACGCTTCCTCCACAACCAACTTATCAACCGCGTAGTTATTGGGTACGGATGGATGCCTTTACTTGCCTTTAACTCACCCGGCCCTCATAGCCGAACATCAATCCAATCCAGCCCGCTGATGTGATTCGAAATCGGCACAGTTAACGGCTGGCTTCCGTGCCGACTTTTTTCATGTAGTTCTCTCGCCATCCTGGTCAATTCAGGGCTTTTCTGAATACTGAATGACAAGTGCGGTCCTCTTGGCACCTAATGCGCCGCGTTCCCGAGTAGAACCATAGTGGTGTGACTGCTAATGTTAACTGCTTTGGCTAACGGGTCGTCTCGCGGGGCGAGCAGGTCAGGCTGAGCGCGCATGGTATGCTGTACCGATTGCCAAAAAAGGTAAACCTAGGCTGGATTGTGCGACCAAGTGTGAAGCAAAAAAACGAACTATGAAGATGTTCTAGATATGACTATCACGATCGATGACTATTTGATAAGTATTCAAAATGCCCTAGAAAAAAAGGGCTATAGAAACACTTTTCCGATCATTCAGATATCGAGTTTGAATCAAGACGAACTGGCTTTTGAAGGCAGTGGAATCATCTCTCAGAATGAGTTTGGCAAGCTAATATTAGACCTAATGGTGACTTCAGACGATACCAAATGGTTATCTGAGGCAAACCGAAACGTGCCCCATGACCATCCCGTTTTCTTTGGGTTTGAGGCTAAAGATGGACTTGGTAATCTCTGGCGAAGTGTTGAGCCATTTCAGCCCTATTTAAACCCATTTGAATCTTTTGGAAGTTTCCATAGGAAGGAGCCATTTAATCTGCGGGCCGAAATCAATCGAATTCAACTGTTTAGGCAATCGGATGATGCGTTTTTTTCTTTCCCAAAGATAGAGCCGTTCAGGGTGAGTTTTGTCATCCCTAGAAAACTGAACATACCTACACCAAGTAAGCATGTAACTGAGACAAGTAGCAATGTAGTTGGGGAAACCACGCGTATTGATCATGATCACTACGAGACGACTATTGCAGAGTACAGATTTTGGATTCGATCGTTACGCGATAGTGAACTTATGGTAGGTGCTTTTGAGTGCCAGAACACAGACCAAGACCCTCCACCATTCATAGGGAGGAGGATTGGAGAAGTCCTTACCTATCTCACCTCCACAGTGTTCGAGTATTCTGTTGCACTTAGCTCTACAGAAAAAAATGGCATTTTGATAAACATCTGTGGACTTCCCAGAGTTTCCACCACCAATAATGAAAGGAATGGGCTCCAAGATGGATAACGCCTTTGACCTGTAAGTTCAGTCATTGGGATACCGCAGTATGACTCGTAGCGAATCTCCCTGTCGTCTACCTCAAATTATGACGCCTACAATCAGGTCATTGCCGAACCCATTGGATTTGAGATTTTCCTATTCAGCCAGAAGGATTCGTTTTCGTTCGATGCGATCATCAGGAAGATTCCCCGCGCGTAAGACAACATCCTGTGCCAGAAAAAGCATTTGATATGGCGAGGTCCCCTATTTATTACTCCCCGTAATGTTTCAACGGCAAGTATTCCGTCCAAACCGATCGGTATCCAGCGGTAAACAGTAGCAGGGCAATAGTCGCGCCGATGCCAATCACGCCAAAGTCATAGCTGAACGCCAGAGAGACGATCAGCACCAGCAAGATTGGAATGCCGTAGGAATAGGTGGTGTCGACTTCGATGATTTTGTGACAGTGTGGGCACTCGCAACCCTGACTTAACGTGGCAGCCTCTAGCTTTCCATGGGTGCACTCGGGGCAAGTTCTCACTTTTACACTCCGGACAGATTAAGTAGAAGTGGGGAGCGAACTCCCCAGGCAATATTCTACTTTGCCGACGCCCATCTTCCAATGGAGTAGATCGCGTATGCCGACAGCCCTCGGCTCAAATAGTATTGCCCGACCGATCGTACGGCATGATGGGTCGCAAACGACGCCACTGCTGCGATGATTGGCGCGAAACCGCCACTGACCTGCTCAATTTCTTGTTCGTCTAAAACTCTCATAGCTGTCTCCTGATTTGGGGAGCTTCTAAGATAGTTTGCTGCGCGACAGATCGCTGCGAGTGAAGGATTTTACTTTTGTAGGAGATTGCCGATAGTGGGCAAACAGCAATTAGTCGTTCGAATGTGTTGTAGGCGTGGGAAGGTTCTAAATTATCGTTATGATGTCGCTTCTCGAAATTTCGCTGCGCAAAATTTTCTGCCAGCTCATTGCGGGTGTTTTGCCTTTGGCAAAGCCACCCTATGGTACCGAGGGCCGGAATCGAACCGGCACTTCCGAAGAAACCGGATTTTGAATCCGGCGCGTCTACCAGTTCCGCCACCCCGGCACATTAGAGAGGCGCGATTATATCTAAATCACGCTTGAATGAAACCTATTGCGTCACTCTTCTCTTAAACGCGCTTTACTGGGGGCTTTGGTTGTGTGGGCAGATGACTTTGGCGGCCATGCCTTTTATCCTCCGTCCCTGCTTGAAGTGTAAGGTGTAGGCTAGGTGATCTGGTTGAAATGTAGCTGTAGAAGGCGCGGTAGATGAATTCGGAATGTGCATGGTGCAGCTCCCCGCGCGGCCCAGGCCCAATCTGCGACAAGTGCGGCGTAGATTACGAGAAGGCGGCCCAGATCAAGGCGGGCAAAAAGGTTGCAACGGCGCCTCGTCAGTCAAAAAAGGCCGAAAGAGCAGAATTGCAGCAGCAGCGCTTCATAGCCGCCTGGCAACCGGTCAAAGATCCTGACCTTGAGTACAAGCTTTGTCTCTTCGTGGTTCCGGGCATGCTCGGGCTGACGTTTTTGATGGAGATTATGGGTGTTGGCGGCGGTCTGCTGCGCATTGTGTTCGGCATGCCGGTGCATGAGTTTGGCCATGCGCTGGTGGGCTGGTTCAGTGGCTTTAACTCGATTCCAACCCTGTGGAAGACTTTAATTCCTGAAGATCGCGGTTTTATCGCGCCGGTCCTGCTGTTTGCCAGTGTTTGTTATCTCATCAATTTTGCGCGTTTGAACGGTCATGGAGGTTTGCTGTTGATCGGTGTGCTGCTGCTGTTCTTGCAGTTTATCGGGACGTTTGTGCTGGATAAGGATACTGCTCAGGTCTTGGTGACGTGGGGCGGTGACGGCGTCGGCATGATGCTCGCGATCGTGCTGATGGCGGGTTTTTGTTTTGATAAACACACCAACTGGTACAAGGGATATCTGCGTTGGGGTTTTGCTTTTATTGGCGCGGCGGCGTTTGCGGATATCGTCTCGCCCTGGTGGGTGTCGTTAAATGATCTATCCGCCGTGCCTTACGGGGCAAGTGGCGGCAATCACACGGATACCTACAAACTGATTAATTATTACGGTTGGAGTATGGATAGCGTGATTAATCGCTATGTGACCTTGAGTGTGGTCTGCATGCTTGTGCTGCTCCCTTTTTATATCCGCGGGATTAGGCAAGCGGCGAGGGCGGTTGAAATGCACCGGTCATCTGCTGCTGCAGATCTCGAAGACGAGGCCTAGACAACTTGGCCTAGACAACTTGGACGAGCCAACTTGGACGAGCCAACTTGGCCTAGATAACTTGGCTGAAGCAGGGGCGCGATAATCTCTAATCACGCCCCAACAGAACCTACTGGGTATAGCGCTTCACCAGCATTTTACCCAGCGCCATCATATGCACCTGGTCTGGGCCATCGGCCTGGCGGCACCATCTGGCGTAGTTAAAGGCTTCTGCCATGGGGTAGTCGGCGGTTAGGCCGCCGGCGCCATGGATCTGCATGCAGCGGTCGATCACGGTTTGGGCCATGAGTGGCACGGTGATCTTTGACGCGGCAATCAAGTCTCTAGAATCTTTAGCGCCCACTTCATCCATCTTGCGGGCGGTTTTGATTGTCAGTAGGCGGGCCTGCTCAATTTCACTAAAGCTCTTGGCGATGTCTTCCAGCACACTCTGGTGTTCGGCTAATTTCTTACCAAAGGTTTCCCGGGACACGGATCGTGTGCAGGCAAATTCTAGCGCGCGCTGAGCAGAACCGATTAAGCGCATGCAATGATGGATGCGGCCTGGCCCAAGCCGCCCCTGGGCAATTTCAAAACCGCGGCCTTCGCCGAGCAGTATGTTCTCAGCGGGAACCCGCACGTCTTCAAAGTGCACCTCGGCATGGCCAAGCGGCGCGTCGTCATAACCCAATGTGGTCAGGGAGCGGATGATTTTGACCCCCGGCGTGTCTTTGGGTACCAGGATCTGGCTTTGGGTGAGGTGGCGGTTGCTGTTGTCTGGGTCGGATTGGCCCATGACGATAAAGATCTTGGTGCGCTCGTAGGGGGCGTTGGTGATAAACCACTTTTTGCCGTTAATCACAAAGTCCGCGCCGTCTTTTTTGATGGAGGTGCGCACATTGGTGGCATCGCTAGAGGCCACATCTGGTTCTGTCATGCAGTAGCTCGAGCGAATTTCACCGTCCATTAAAGGTTCTAGCCACTGGGCTTTTTGTGCCTCAGAGCCATACTTCATAAACACTTCCATATTGCCGGTGTCGGGCGCGTTGCAGTTAAACGCCTCGGGGCACCACAATACCCGGCCCATCATCTCGGCAAAGGCGCAGTATTCTTCGTTGGTCATGCCGCCATGATCTTTCGGCAACCACAGGTTCCACAGACCGGCGGCCTTGGCTTTGGCTTTGAGTTCTTCCATTAGCGGTACGGTGCCAAAACGATTGGGCAAGTTCGCGAGCTGTTCTGCGTACACTTCCTCGTTGGGATAAATATGTTCGTCCATAAATTTGGATAAGCGATCGAGTAGTGCGTCTGTTTCTTTGCTCACGGTTTGGCTCCAACTGTTCTTGTTAATATTGTTGTTAATGTTGCTGTTAATGTTCGTGCTGTCGATAGATCAAAGCAGGCGATTCTACCCGAATTCCGCCACAGCTTTGCGGTACTGCTGTTATTCCTTAGTGATAGCTTCGTAATAGCATGACAAATCAGCCGTTTCGCGCAACGCTTTGCACAGAAAGTAGCCAAAATCCCTTTATTTACAAGATTTTACTTGTTGCTGGTCGGACTTTTGCTAGAATTCCCAGCGTTCCAGTTGGGTATGGATTACCTGTTAACTTTATAGGCAGGAACATTCTTCGATATTTGCAGGCGAGAAATATGCGGTTAGATCGAATAGAAAGAGAAGAAGAAGTATTAGTTGATGTGATCAGCTGTTTGGTTCAGCCCGATCTCAACGATACCGCGCTGGCTTGCCGCACGGTGGATGTCTCCGAAACCGGCATGAAGGTCACCACCCATATGCCCATTCCAGTCGATACCGTTGTAAGTTTGCGTCTTGATTTACCCACCGCGTTATATCGTCTTGAAGGGCGCGTACGTTGGACCACAGATGAAGACCATTTCAACATCGGTTTATTGTTGAGCGACCAGAGCCAGGATTTCGGTGCATGGACCAAGATGTTTGAGCTGGATTTTTAACCGTCCCCATTTAAGTATCGCGAATGGCGTCTGCTGTTTGCGTCAACCAAAAGAATTGAAGAGCCCTTATGCGCGTTAGCGACTTTGAGTTTGAGTTGCCACCGCAGCTCATCGCCAAATATCCTATGCCCGATCGCACCAGCAGTCGTCTGCTGCATCTGGATGCGTCAACCGGTGACATTGCACATTATCATTTTAGCGATCTGATCGATCTGTTAGATCCCAAAGACCTCTTGGTTTTTAATAATACTCGGGTGATACCCGCGCGCTTGTTTGGTCATAAAAGTACCGGTGGTCGAGTTGAGATTTTGCTCGAGCGGGTTTTGGATGAACACCGCGCGCTAGTACAAATTCGCAGTAGCAAGTCGCCAAAGCCGGGTGCTGATATTCAGCTAGAAGGCTCTGATGCCGTTGTCACCGTTGAAGGTCGGCAGGATGCTTTCTTTATCTTAGTGTTTCCGGCGCCTGGCGTGCTCCCCATAGCGAAAGCGTCAGGCCATATGCCATTGCCGCCCTATATAGACCGGGAAGACGAGGCAACCGACCTTGAACGTTATCAAACGGTGTTTGCTGAACGCGATGGTGCAGTCGCAGCACCAACGGCAGGTTTGCATTTTGATGAGGCATTACTGGCCAGGATTGCGGACAAGGGTGTGTCGTCTACTAAGCTCACTCTGCATGTGGGCGCAGGGACTTTTCAGCCAGTGCGGGTCGATGATGTGTTGGATCACAAGATGCACACCGAACAAATTGAAGTACCACAATCGGCCTGCGATGCGGTCGCGGCTTGTCGGTCACGAGCGGGGCGGGTGGTGGCCGTCGGTACCACTAGTGTACGCTCGTTGGAGTCGGCTTCTAGAACGGGGTCTTTAGCGCCCATGACAGGCGATACGGATATCTTCATCTACCCCGGCTACGAGTTTAAGTCTGTGGATGCCATGGTCACCAACTTTCATCTGTCCGGTTCCACCCTAATGATGTTGGTCAGTGCCTTTGCCAGCGTCGAGGCGATTCGCCATGCCTATCAGGTCGCGATCCAAGAAGAATACCGATTTTTTAGTTATGGCGATGCCATGTTGATCACAAGATAGGCTTAATTTGCTCCTAATTTGTTATAGTACCCCTCGTTTTAACTCTCACATTCAGTTCAGGTCCCCCATTGCAATTTGACGTCTCCCATACCGATGGTGCGGCTCGCCGCGGCCAACTCACGCTCAATCATGGCGTGGTGCAAACCCCTATTTTTATGCCCTGCGGCACCTATGGTTCTGTCAAAGGGCTGATGCCCAATACGCTGGATGAGATTGGCGTGCAGATATTGCTTGGTAATACCTTCCACCTGTTACTGCGCCCAGGCACGGATGTGATGGATCGCCACGGCGGTCTGCATGGCTTTATGAACTGGGATAAGCCGATTCTGACTGACTCTGGCGGCTTTCAGGTGTTCTCGCTCGGGGATATGCGCAAAATTACCGAGGCCGGCGTTAAGTTTAAGTCGCCCATTGATGGCAGTGAGGTGTATCTGGATCCAGAGCGGTCCATGCAAATCCAGAAGAGTCTCAATTCGGATATCGCCATGGTATTTGATGAGTGCACGCCATATCCGGCCGGCAAAAAAGCCGTCCAAGAATCCATGGAGATGTCGCTGCGCTGGGCCAAACGTAGCCGCACGGCCTTTGACGAGCAAGAAAACCCCAATGCGCTGTTTGGCATCGTGCAGGGCGGCGTGCATAACGATTTGCGCGACCAGTCCCGTGATGGCCTGATGGAGATCGGCTTTGAGGGCTACGCCATTGGTGGTCTATCGGTCGGTGAGCCAAAAGAAGACATGTTGAATGTGGTAAGCCACGTGGCGCCTAGTCTGCCCGTTGATAAGCCGCGCTATTTGATGGGCGTCGGCACGCCATCGGATCTGGTGGAATGCGTCCGTCGCGGGGTGGATATGATGGATTGCGTGATGCCGACGCGAAATGCCCGCAATGGCCATCTGTTTACATCCCAGGGTGTGGTGCGGATTCGCAATGCGCCGCATAAAATTGATGACAGCCCGGTTGACCCTAACTGCGGCTGCTACACCTGCCAGAACTTCTCTCGCGGCTATTTACACCATTTGGATAAGTGCAATGAGATGCTGGGCCCGCAATTAATGAGTCTTCATAACCTCTACTATTACCTGTCGCTGATGAGCGGCATGCGCGGTGCTATTGAAAAGGGAGTGCTGGATACCCATATCGGTGCGATATATGAGGGCTGGGGCGAAGCGCCGCCAGCACGATAAATAGCCGACAAGCACCAATGCCGAGCAGTAACATTGAACTGAACATTGAATAAGTGCCGTTGATTCGCGAGAATAGCGGCCTTTTCACCAATGCCTAAAAACAGAGCACACTCATTATGATTGATTTCTTTATTCCTGCAGCCCAGGCAGCCGATGCCGGAGGCCTTGGAGGTTCAGGATTTTTTGGTCCTGATCTGTTCATTATCTTGGCTTTCGCGCTGGTTTTCTACTTCATCATCTGGCGTCCACAAAGCAAGCGGGCCAAAGAGCACAAGGATTTGGTCGGCGGCGTTGTCAAAGGCGACGAGATCATCACCACAGGTGGTTTGATCGGCAAGGTTGTTAAGGTCGATGAGCAGTTTCTGGTGATGGAAGTGGCAGACGGCGTTGAACTGAAAGTGCAAAAGCACGCGGTCACAGCAGCATTGCCGAAGGGCACCATTAAAAACATTTAGGCGCCCCTGTGATAAATAGATACCCGCTGTGGAAAAACCTGATCGTCCTGGTCGCCATTACTCTGGGCGTGCTGTATTCCCTGCCGAACATATATCTGCCCGATTATGCGGTGCAGGTGTCGGCTGAAACCTCTGGTGAACTCGTTACAGATACAGCGCTCGATGCAGCGACTGACGCACTCGACGAAGCGGGCATTACCCACTTTGGTGCTGAACTCATCGATAACAATCTATTGATTCGGTTTGTCAGCGCTGATGCTCAGCTGCAGGCTCAATCGGTTATTGATCGGGCCCTGCATGATCTAAACGCCCGCTATGTGGTGGCGCTTAATGCGGCACCGACGACGCCTCAATGGCTGCAAGACTTAAACGCCGAGCCCATGAAATACGGCCTCGATCTGCGTGGTGGGGTGCACTTTTTGATGGAAGTCGATACGGAATCTATTGTGACCGAACGCATGGCGTCGCTCGAAACCGATGTTAAGCGTCAATTAAGAGAAGGCAAGATTCGATACACCGATGTCAGCGAAGTTTCCCGCGGTATATTGCTGGTCACTTTTAGCTCTGACGACGTGCGTGATGAGGCCAGAAGGCTGCTTGCCGATCAGTTTAGCGAGTTTGTTTTTACCTCGGTCAGTGATCCGTTGCCAGGTATCACGCTAGAAATCACTGATACCTCCATTCGCAGCATTGAAGATTTTGCGGTGACGCAAAACCTGCAGACCATTCGTAACCGAGTCAACGAGCTGGGTGTTTCTGAGCCGCTGGTGCAGCGCCTTGGGCGTAACCGGATCGTCGTGGACTTGCCTGGCGTGCAGGATACTGCCGAGGCAAAACGCATATTGGGTAAGGTTGCGACCTTAGAATTTCGTCTTGAGGCCAACCCTGACGCGCCTCGCTCCACCACTATTGCTTACGATTATGAAGGCCGCACAGCGAATTTAGAGCGCAATATCGTGCTGCGTGGTGAGCGGGTTGTGGATGCCCAGGTGGGCTTTGATCCAGACTCCGGTTTGCCCCAGGTGAGCATTGGCCTCGATAGTGAAGGTGGCAACTTGATGCACCGTGCCACGCGCAACAATATCGGCCGCCGACTCGGTGTGGTCTTTATCGAAACCAAAACTCGCGACACCTACAAGATGGTCGACGGTGTCGAAATCAAAGAAACTAAGCCTGTCGTGAGTCGCCGCGTGATCAGTCTTGCGACCGTGCAAGCGGCGTTAGGCGTACAGTTTAGAATTACCGGTTTGACGGCCGGCGAAGCGCGCGAACTGTCGCTGCTATTGCGCTCCGGTGCGCTGGCTGCCGACATGTATATTGTTGAAGAACGCACAGTAGGGGCGAGTCTGGGTAAAGAGAACGTTGAGCTGGGCGCAATCTCGGTTGCCGTGGGCTTGGCGATGGTGCTGATCTTTATGCTCGTCTACTACAAGGTGTTTGGTCTTGCCGCCAATATCGCGCTGTTGTCTAACCTGGCGTTGCTGGTCGCGGTGATGTCGAGCTTCTCCTTTACGCTGACGCTGCCGGGTATTGCCGGTATCGTTCTAACGGTTGGTATGGCGGTAGATGCCAACGTGTTGATCTTCTCCCGAATACGCGAGGAGCTGGCGAACGGTATGTCGCCGCAAGGCGCTATTAATGCCGGTTTCGATCGCGCTTTTACGACGATTTTGGATGCCAACCTCACAACCCTTATTGTCGCTGTGATTTTGTATAGCATCGGTACGGGGCCAGTCAAAGGTTTCGCGATTACGCTCTCGATTGGGATTTTGACGTCCATGTTCACTGCCATCATGGGCACGCGAGCTATCATTAATCTGGTCTA
>JBNMQM010000097.1:0-11809 GCA_051278195.1 Candidatus Azotimanducaceae bacterium | reverse complement strand
CTTCATAACGAAGAGCCATATATGCACTTCCAGAAAAATTGTTACGCAACATGCAAACAGCGTGGGAACCGTGAGCCAACGATGACAGATATCAGCGTTCAATAGAAGTGACCCGCGTCGATAAGGGCTCCCGGCCTGCGAATACTTTGACGATACAATTAGAGGACTATGACGTCGTCAGATGTGCGAGAATGCTCGGCATCAATAGATTTCACTCAGCCCCTATCACCTTCACTCCTCTCGGAAGTAGAAAATAATTTATGAATATTAGAAGAGAAACTCGAAGCGCGGCGCATCCCAGCCTCATCTTTATAGCGACACTCGCACTGCTTGGGCTTTTAAGCGCTTGTGGCGGTGGTGGCGGCGGTGGAACACCTGCCGCCACTCCGGCTCCAGTACCTACGCCGACTAATGCTCAACCCACCGTTTCTGCTGGCGACAATCAGAACGTCGTCGCTGGATCCGTGGTTAGCCTCACCGGCACCGCAACTGACTCAGATGGATCGATCGCCAGTACATCGTGGCAACAATCTAGCGGAGCAACCGTTACTCTGACTGACGCTACAACACTGCTGGCAACGTTCACAGCGCCCTCAGTGACGACAAACACCACGCTCGCATTTGCCCTTGAAGCAACGGACGATGATGGTGCAGCAAACAGTGCCGTCGTCACGGTGACTATCATTCCTACTAACAACAATCGCGTCTTACTCGGGCCGCTGGTTGGCGCCAACGTTGTTGTCACGCGAATTGGCAACAGCTCAGAAACACTTGCGACAACGACGACAGATGCAACAAACGATCTTGAAATCGGGGGTGGGTTTTCCCTGCCTCTAGACGGCCTTGAGGCCAATGAGTGGGTGCTGGTCACCGTGACAGGCGGAAGTGACATCGACGCAGACGACGATAATGTGCTTGATACGGCACCGACGCTGAATGCGGGCACGGTTCGGGCAGTTGGCAAAGTGTCCGATTGGCGTGCCGGCGGCGCCAATGTGAGTGCACTCTCGGAAATTGCTGTAAGACGGCTTTTGAACGGCGGCGTCAATCTCGACACTCTTGATGCAACCAGCATAGAAATTCAGCTCACTGGCCTCGCCCAGGAATTGTTGTCAAACGGTCTTGATGGCAATTCAGCATTTGACTATAGAGATATACTTGCCTTCACGCCTGCTGCAGGCGCATCGCTGCGATCGGATACCCTGAACGCTGCGGAAGTAACTAAATTTGCCCAAGCACTACTGAGAGCTGACAACTCGGCCGCCGATGCTGCACTAGTCCTCGCCTTTACGTTCGACACCTTTGCGACGATTAACACAAATTTGGGTGCGATGAAGTTTCAACTATTCCGTAGCGTTACGCCGAACACAGTCATCAATTTCACGACCCATGCACAAAGCGGCTTTTACGATACATTGATTTTCCATCGCGTTATTGCAAACTTCATCATCCAAGGCGGCGACCCAAATGGTGACGGTACCGGGGGCGCGAGCATTCTAGGGGGTAGATTCGACGATGAGTTCAGTGACACCTTGAGCAATGTCGCAGGCACACTCTCTATGGCGAACTCAGGACCGAACACCAATAGTTCACAGTTCTTTGTCAACCTATCAGACAACGTTAACCTTGACTTTAACAAAGCGCCATCGACTTCTGCGCACACAGTATTCGGCCGAATCGTCGAAGGCAATGACGTCTTAGCAGCGATCGCTAATGTGTCGACCAACACATCAGACCGCCCTTTGACCGACGTTGTCATTCAATCTATCGTTATCAGCCGACAATGATCGCGTCTCACTAGAGTCATGAGGCCCGGGTCTATGGGGTGATTTATGGGGTCAGTGTAAAGTGCCAGAGTAAACACCCCCACCTGCCGATAGATGAGGTGCTAATCACAGGCATCAGCCCACGCCGCGAGACAACGCACTCCGACCCCTGGTACTCTTGGCACCCCGGAGTTTTGCCTATCTGTTACGAAGCTCTTTCCGAAGAATCTTGCCTGCCGCACTTTTAGGAATCGCGGCGATCACTTCGAGATACCTGATCTGTTTGTAACTCACAAGATGCTCGCTGACCAACGCCTGAATCTCTTCAAGGGTGATCTCTTGCCCCGGCGCGGTGGTGACAAAGGCCTTCGGAACCTCGCCTGCTTCATCGTCGGCAATACCAATCACAGCTACGTCTGTCACTTTCGGATGAGTGATGATTAATGCCTCTAACTCTGCTGGCGCGACTTGAAAACCCTTGAACTTGATCAACTCTTTCATGCGGTCAACGATGGTCATATGCCCGTGTTCGTCGATGATCGCAATGTCACCTGTATGCAACCAGCCATCAGCGTCGATGGTTGCAGCCGTCGCTGTGGGATTGTTCAAATACCCTGTCATAACTTGCGGGCCGCGAACCCACAGCTCGCCGCGTCCACCGATGGGTTGGTCTTCGCCGGTGTCTGGATCAACGATTCGGCTTTGGGTATTCGAGACAGTGACACCACTGGTGCCCGGTCGATACTCGCCTTCGACGGTCGAGTGACTCACTGGACTGAGTTCGGTCATGCCGAAGCCCTGCACCACTTCGCAACCCAGGCGTGCAGCTGCCCTCGCGGCGAGTTCGGCACCCAAAGGCGCGGCGCCAGAGAACACTTGTCTGAGTGATGACATGTCGTAGTCGTCGACTATGGGCGCACTGGCAAGGCCAATGATAATGGGTGGTACGGCGAAGAAACGGGTGATCTTGAGATCTTGCACAGCCTGTAAGGCCTCGACCATATCGAACCTGGGCATGGTGATGGTGGTGACGCCGTTGCTGATCAGTCCATTCATCAGTACCTGCATGCCGTAGATGTGGAAGAACGGCAACGCTGCGAGAGCAACCTCGTTGTCTCGATAGATAATGGCATGAATACACTGTTCAATATTCGCAACTAAATTGCGATGCGACAGCATGACGCCCTTCGGCAAACCGGTTGTGCCAGAAGAATAAGGCAACACGACGGTGTGCGTGGCGGTATCGACGGGTACCTGTTCGATGGGCTCGCCCATAACATCAGCCATTGCGGTTGTCCCGGCGACCGCATCGCCAATGATCACAACCTCGGTAACGTTAGTTCCTGCAATCGCTTTGAGCGCTATCTCAGCGAACATAGGCACGGTGAACAGCATAGATGCACCCGCATCCTTTAACTGATGCATGACTTCCTCGGCGCCATAGGTCGGGTTGATCGTGGTGACTGCAGCGCCGGCGACGGCGACACCGTGGAAGACGACGGCGTATTCAGGCAGGTTGGGCGCCATGAGTCCGACAACCTTACCCGGCGCAACTCCACGATCCTTAAGGCCGCCTGCAAGGGAGGCAATCGCGTTGCTAAGTTGCGTGTAGGTGTAGCTGCTAGTCCCTGCGGCATCACGAATTGCTACCTGGTCAGCCAGCTCTGCGGCCTTACGCAATACGTGAGCGGTGATGGTTACGTTCGGAATTTCGACATCAGGCAGCGGGCTAGAATGAATAATCATAGGTATATGGCATCTCTACTTATTGAAGGTTAGTTTAAGTGTGCTAATCACGAAATGTATAAGTGGCGCTGTCACGCAGCCAGCGGATAGTCGTTGGTAACGGTCTACCGCGCTTTGGGGCTGAGCTTGCAAGCCTAATTCTATAACCAAATGTCAGACAATGTCTGGTAAACAAAAGTTCCCGCGAAAGTTTCGGGCATCCATCAACCAAGATACCGATCCGGGCGCTCGGCACACTTCAAAACCCTGGCGTGACGAAGGCTCGAATCCACTTACAGCAAGGCTTTCGTAGCAATTAAAGCGAGAGAGAACAGCTTAAGCAAGCTGACACTCTACTCTAACCTCAATACGTGATTGACCGCACCGTTTGCGTGGTAATTATGGATCCACTGCACATGAACATTAACCCTCTATTTGTTGGGTGTTTGATAGAGCTAGTAATTTGTAAGCACTGAAAACTAAACTATCGTTTAGTCATGCGACACGAGAATTCTCTCTAAAATGAATATCCTTATTATTGATGACAACAAAACTATCGGTGACTTTTTGTCAGCATAGATACTAGCTAGATGATCTCAATCCACTGCCACCATCTCTCCCAAAGAAGGGCTGGAGCTTCTTTTTAAGAGCGACGTTGACCTGGTTACCCTAAACGTAGAAATGCCTGGATCGAATGGTTTCGAGGTTACCGAAAAAATTAGAGAACTTGAAAGCAAATGGATGCCAATCGTCTCTATGAGCGCCATCGCCAAAGACTCCTACTATGAAAAGGGCTTTGCTGCCGGAGCCGACTACTACCTAACAAAACCCTTGAGCGAAACCATATTTTTTGCGGCTCTCAACGGAATTCAAAACATGTTCACAATGCCCTGTGAGTTGGCAGAAAATCAAGAAGAGTTAACTCTACTAAAACTTCATTCTGTTGATTCGTTTATTACGCCAGATGGCAGCGGATTAATTCAGGAAATCAATCCAGCTGCCTGTAGTTTGTTTGGGTACACAGAAAAAGAGTTATTGAATACGCCACTGACAAAGCTGATGTAGAGCGAGGATGCTCTACAACATGATGCTTATTTGAACAAGGCAGACAGCAGCACTAGCGGCAAGTTACTCGACAAACGAGAAATTATCGGTTGGCATAAAACGAATACCGAAATCCATTTAGCGCTCTCTGTCACACCCTCTTCTCGCAATAAAAAATTACGCCTAACCGGCCTTCTGAGAGATGTCACAGCGCAAAAGTCTCTAGAACAAGGTTTAGTCAACAGGGCCAATCATGATCAGTTAACTGGCTTGCCTAATCGTGCATTATTTTATGAGCGCCTCGACAACTCACTAAAATTGGCAAAAAGAAGCTATATGCAAGTGGGACTTTTCTTTGTTGATCTCGATAAATTCAAATTCATCAACGATACCTACGGTCATGCCACTGGCGATATGTTGTTGCAAGTGGTCGCGGAAAAGTTAGAAGAAGCAGTAAGGGACTCAGATACCGTCTGCCGGTTGGGTGGCGATGAATTTACGATTATTCTAGAAGGGCTGGAGGATAAGAGCACACCTACCGTAGTAGCAAATCGAATAATGGCGTCGTTCAAAGAGCCTTTGATGCTAGGTGAGCATGAAGTCGATATGAAATTGAGTATCGGAATTGCGATCAGCAAAACAACGCGAACGGATGCAGATGAACTGGTATCGCAAGCTAATGAAGCCGTGTATGCGGCCAAAGAAAATGGTGCGGCTCAATATCGTTGCTTCACTACTGAATTACACGCAAAGAATCTCTATAGACGAGAGTTGTTGAAATCAATCGATCTGGCTATTGAGAAAAAAGATCTTAAGGTCTTTTACCAGCCGCAGTTGTCGATCGATTCCGAATCGCTCTTGGGTGCGAAGGCGCTTATGCGTTGGGTAAGCGACAAATATGGCTCAGTGGAAGCTCTTGATCAGTCAAAACAAGATACACAAGGGCGCAACCCTATCTGTCAATATATCGGCCAAGTCACTACAAGACCGAAATTTTCTCGAATTCTTTGAAGAGATTTTTGATCAAACAAAATTGCCTAGAGAAAACGTGATTCTTGAAGTCACGGAATCAGTCATGATTAACAAGACGGATGTCGCCACAGAAACCTTGCTAGAGGTAAGAAAGCGAGGCTAAAAGGTTTCACTCGATGATTTTGGAACGGGGTATGCATCATTGAGTTACATTTCAGGATTTGCTATCAATGAGTTGAAAATTGACAAGTCCTTCGTAGACAACATTCCGTCGTCTGACAAAGATCGATCATTGTTGATTACTATCATTGAAATGGGCCATGGTCTATCCCTAAAAGTATTGGCCGAGGGCGTTGATTCAGCCAAAAAACTGAAGTTCCTAAACTCTACCGGTTGCGACACCTATCAAGGGTTTATCTTTGCACCCGCGCTTTCAGTGACTGAGTTTACAAAGAAGGTTGATTCACTCGTTTACAAAAGTTTACTGCCCAAGCAAACACAGTCCGCAACACAAGCGGAGTGACCCATTTGGCCACAACCAACGTAATAGCGGCGTCTTTTTATACTATGCAGTTAATGGGATTCCCTATGTCGTACAATACACCTTCGCTTCTAGCCACAGCCGTGGCTTTTTTTATGCTAAGCAGCCAGCAAATCTTTGCTCAAGATGATGCAGATGGGGCAGCAGTAGCGGCCGTTTCAGGTGTACCAACCGCCATTGGCGTAGCGCAAAATGGATGGCGCAATCAGTGGGGTATTGGCGTCATAGCTAACCCCACGTTCGTCGGCAGCAAAGAGTACAACATTCGCCCCATTCCCTATGTGGACTTCCGTTACATGGATCACAAGGGCACCAAGTTCTTTGCTAACGTGCCCCAAGGCGTGGGCGGATTCATCTATCGACAGCGCGACCAGCAGACAGGCCGTTTCATCAATGTTGGCGCCGCGCTAGCGCCAGGGTTCAATGTGCGAGATGACTCCATTAGCGGACTAGACGAGATCGGCATTTCTGCGGAAGCCCGCGTATTGCTTGAAGCCGGTGGACGCAGCTGGGCCGCCTCTGCGGTGATTGCACAGGACATCGGCTCCGGCCATGAAGGTGCTTACATCGATTTATCAATCAATCGTAGGGGCCGGCTAGGTAAAGGGAGCGGCTTCTATGCCTTCGGACCAAGTCTACGTGTCGGTGACAACACCTACAAAGAGTCGTTCTTCAACGTCAGCGCCGCTGAATCAATCGCGAGTGGCCTTGCCGAGTACGATCCCGACGCAGGCGCTGAACGCCTAGGCCTACAGGGGCTTGTTAGCCTGCCAATGGGTAAGAGCAAATGGCGCTTCACCTCAATACTGCGAGTGAGTACATTACTGGACGATGCCGCCGACAGCCCCATCATCGAAGATGAAATGCAGCTTTTCTTCCTGACGTCCTTCACACGACCTTTCTGAGCCGCCACCCGTACGACCCTCGCAGGCCCCAGTCGCAGGTGGTACTATAGTCGCCGATTATAAAGAGGCGAGCTGATGACTGCTAAAGAGTCTGTGACTACTGATGATCTGCGCATCCTGGAATTACAGGAGCTGATCTCCCCACAACAGCTGATCGGGGACCTACCCGTATCCAGCAACGCGAGCGACACCGTTAGTGTCGCTAGACGGTCTATTCACGGCATTCTAACCGGCGAAGACGATCGCCTGCTGGTCGTTGTAGGGCCCTGCTCCATTCATGACCCGAAATCAGCCCTAGAGTATGCTCGCAAGCTAAAGGCCATCAGCTCTGAGCTTGCCGATGACCTGTTTATCGTCATGCGTGTATATTTTGAAAAACCTCGTACCACGGTCGGCTGGAAGGGTCTCATTAACGATCCGGATCTCGACAATAGCTTTCAGATCAACAAGGGCTTGCATATTGCTCGCAGCCTGCTCCAGGAACTCGGCGAGATGGGCGTACCCTGTGGTACTGAATACCTTGATCTCATTAGCCCGCAATACATCGCTGACCTCATCTCTTGGGGCGCCATTGGCGCACGGACAACAGAAAGCCAAACCCACCGTGAATTGTCTTCAGGCTTGAGTTGTCCCGTGGGCTTTAAGAATGCGACTGACGGGGATATACAAGTCGCGATAGACGCGATCGGGTCTGCTTCACAGCCACACCACTTTCTGTCCGTTACCAAGGGTGGGCAATCTGCCATCTTTAAAACGACAGGTAACAACGACTGTCACATCATCCTTCGTGGTGGCAAGCACCCAAACTATGACATGTTTTCAGTGGAAGACGCATCCATGATGCTAACCGCCGCCGGCCTGCCTGTACGCATAATGATTGATGCAAGCCACGCCAATAGCCGCAAGGTTCCTGCTCGCCAAATCGACGTTATTCGCGACATCAGCAACCAGGTGACGAAAGGCAACAAGGGCATTATTGGCCTGATGATAGAAAGTCACCTAGTTGAAGGCCGTCAGAGTGTCGTTGAGGGTCAGCCACTGACATACGGCCAGAGTATCACTGACGCCTGTATCAATTTCGATGATACAGAAGTGCTACTCCGGGAACTCGCAGCTAGCGCAGCCACTCGGCGGACAAGCTAGCGCCTCAACACCTAACGCGGTGGTTGGCATCTCACCGGCTAATACGGCGCCCATCAACTGAGTAGAGAAGGTGGTTATTGCACTGTTTCCGCAATGTGGCCTTGGTCACATTAACAAGCTAGACTCAAAGACAGGTCTTGTTCTAACGGAACACATCACAATGGTTTATGAAATTATCGTCGCCGGTATCAGTATCGTCATAATCGGCTATACCATGGTCGTCTACAACGGCCTCATTAGGCTGAAGAACAATGCGGATCGCGCCTTCGCCAATATTGAGGTTGTACTCAAACAACGTCACACCGAGTTGCCCCGACTGGTTGAGGTCTGCAAAGGTTACATGAAACACGAGCAATCCTTACTGTTGTCCATTACGCAAGCCAGAAGCCGCGTTCACTCTGCCCAGGAAAATCACGATATTGCGGGCCTAGGTCACGCCGAGACCCAAATGCGCACTTACTTAAGCCAGCTTTTCTTGCGCTGCGAGGCCTACCCCGACCTAAAAGCCAACACTAACTTTTTGGCGTTACAACAACGTATTTCACAACTCGAGGATGTCATCGCTGATCGTCGTGAAGCGTTTAATGAATCCGTGGTTCTCAATAACACGCGGATTCAGCAGTTTCCTGACGTTGTTATCGCCAAAGGTTTTAGCTTCCCCGCAATGACCTACTTGAAATTTGAAACCAGCGATCTTCTACCGCCGAATGTCAGACTCGGTGCATCGTCGACATGATAGATGCAATAGTCGACATCAGCTTGACGCTATATAGCGATCTCGAAAGCCATGAACGCTTTATCTTTTTCGTCCTCCTAACAATCGCGACCCTAGGCTCACTGTTCTATTTGTTCATATTTATCAGGCATGGCCGTATCATTCTCGATACACCCACCTCCAAGGTGCGATCAGCCAGCCAAGGCTTTGTCGAGTTAGTCGGCAACGCAAGATCTCTCGATGACACTCCGCTGAAATCACGGGGATCTTTCACACAGTGCGTCTGGTATGAGTTGCTTGTGGAAAAGCTCGATGGCAATAAATGGGTCACGGTTGAACAGGACACCAGCATCTACAGCTTCTATATCGACGATGGTACGGGTCTATGTGCGGTAGACCCAGAGATCGGTGAGGTTAGAACCAAAGCAAAAAAAGTATGGAAGAAAGGCAAGCTTCGCTACACAGAACGACTCATCAAAGAGGGCGAGGTGATTTTGTGTCTCGGTCAGTTTGAGTCAGAACAGGGTAGCTCCAAGACAGAGATCGCCAAAGTAGGCACGCGCCTCCTGCTCGCACAGTGGAAGCAAGACAGAGACAATCTGTTAAAGCGGTTCGACGCCAACGGCGATGGCGAAATCGATATGGAAGAATGGAATCAGGCCCGCCAGGCTGCCCAGCAACAAGCCACGAAGGAGATTGATGATGACTACAAACCCTCCTCCCACAATTGCCTGGTCAAACCATTTGATCGAGGTCACCCCTACCTCATCACTACCTTTACGCAGGAAGAGCTCACCAAGAGATTTAAACTCAATGCCTTTGGCCTGCTTGCGGCTTTCCTGGCATCAGGCACTTGCCTGACATTGATCATCGTGATTTATGTGAATAGTCCACACTAGGTTCTTGTTTCTATTCTCACGGTATATGTGCGCCGCGGGAGGATAGCCCGCATTACCTTGAGCCCTCCTAGTCAATATAGTTTATTCTTCGGATACCTACGCTGAGGACCAAGCCGTGAACAAACCCACACTGATGCACGACGCTGAGAATATAACACCAGAATGGATGACGGATGTGCTGAATTACGCTGGCGTCATCGGACGCGTCGATAGCATGACAACCAAAAGCATCGGTACCGGTCAGGTAGGCGAAAATGTTCGATTCGTATTAGACGGCCAGGGTGATCTACCTAGCTCTGTCGTTGGAAAATTTGCGTCGACCGACCCTGTTAGTAAGCAAACGGGCATTGCGTTACAGAACTATGTCAAAGAAGTTTTCTTCTACAATGAAATTGCCTCCAGCGTTGATATTCAAACCCCTGAGGTTTACTACGCAGACATCATTCAAGAAACCCATGATTTCGCGATCATCATGCAAGACTTGGCACCCGGCGTACCGGGAGATCAAATTCAAGGTTGTACGGTTGATCAGGCAGCGCTTGCGCTCGAACAACTCGCAAAATTGCATGGCCCGAGATGGGGTGACAACTCACTACAGAAGCACGATTTGTTAGCACCCAAGGATTTGGCTGAACCTGATCCCACTAAGTCGATTTATCAGATGGTGCAGTCAGGTTTTACGGAAAGGTACAATAACCGCCTCTCAAGTACTGACCATCAAATGGTGAAAAATGTCGGCGAAAATATCGCAAATTATGTGAACTTTAACGGCGAAAAGACCCTCATTCATATCGACTATCGCCTAGACAATATGATGTTTGGTGGACCATACCCCCTTGCCGTAGTCGACTGGCAATCGATCAGTCTTGGCTGTGCCTTCAATGATGTGAGCTATTTTATGGGTACCAGCCTGACGCCAGATGATCGCGCTACCAATGAAGAAGCCTTGCTAAAGCTCTATCTCGATGCACTCAAGCCTTATGGCATTGATATGAAATGGAATGCCGCCTGGGATCTATATCGGCACTATGCGCCTGCTGGACTGATTATGGCGGTCATCGCTTCGATGATTGTTGGTGAGACTGACCGGGGTAACAGTATGTTTATGGCGATGGCAACTCGAAGCGCCATCATGAGCGAAGAGTTACAATCTATTGATTTGCTAAGTAATAACTAATTAAGCGCTAGGTAAACGCTAAGCCAGGGTTAACGGGGAGCCAGCGCCGGGTTCGCAGGTAAGTTTGCAAACCTGTCGTGATCTCGGTGCGTGGAATAGCACTCGACAATGGGCATAAGTTCCGTTGGAGAAGCACCGTGTAGAATCACGCCATCACAGCCCAAGTCAAATTGCGCCTGAATGGCTTTGGTACAGTCTTCCGGCGAACCGGTAGCAGCAGACGCTAGCCACTCTTCTGGTATCAACTCAGCAACCCTTTCAAGCTCACTAGTTGTCGCCTTTTGATCAAGCGCACCCTGGAAATTCGCCACGAATTCATTAGCTCTGAATTTCTTTAGAACAGCCGGGTCCCAATCGTTGGTCCGAACCATTAAATCACCATATGCTTGCAGATAAGTCGACATTCTTCCTACGGTTTTCTTCAACCTTACATCATAGGGCAGGTGATCGCCTATGGTGGCAAAACAAGACCAGACCCTCACATCTTTCGGGTTTCTTCCCGCCTGCTCCGCCGCCTTCTTTACATTGTTAACCACGCGCTCGGTTGTTTCATCGGTAAAGAATGTATGTAGCACGACAGCATCAAATGCTCTTCCCCCCAGAGCAAGGGAGTTCGGGCCAAACGCCGTCAGCGTCAATGGTATATGCTCATCAAACGCCGGATCAAGGCGCAGCGCTGGCCACTTACCCGCAGGGCCATCATGACCAATGATGGTCTCACCATGATGCAGCCTGCGCATCATCTGAGCGAAGTCCTCCATTTGGGCAGTGGTGATTTTAGGCAGACCAAAAGCATTGAAGATCGCGTCTATGCCGCGCCCCAGCCCTAGGCTAAATCGCCCCTGTGTTAAGAAATGCATGGTTGAGGCGTAGGCAGCTGTCACGATCGGGTGCCTAGTGTTGTGGTTAGTCGCGGCGGTCG
>JBNMQM010000096.1:0-11838 GCA_051278195.1 Candidatus Azotimanducaceae bacterium | reverse complement strand
GGTGGGGAGAGCTGCAGACCGAGTTGAATCAATTGAACAAGCGTCGTGAGTCAGGGGCTATGGCTGCTTTGATCAATGACGAGGTGCTGCACGCGTTTGCCATTATTGGTTCGCCAGAGCAAGTCATCGAGACCATGACACAACGATTAACTGGGCTGGTTGATCGTACCAGTTTGCAGCTGCCCTCGTTGAGCGATGATGAGCAGGCCGCAATGATCACACGCCTCAAGGCGTAGGCGGGCGATGCCGGCCTAGTTGATGTCGACGTTACCGAGCAACCAGTCGATGTCGGGTTCGTTGTGACTGACCCGAAATTTTCGCAATATATAGTTCAGCTGCGGTACTTCGAGTATTGTCTGCTCAAGCACCTGACGTTCAATGCGAACAAATTTGGCGTCTGAGAGGCAGGTGACCGAACCCAGGCGTGGCGCGATGAACGGTCTGTATCCATACTCGGCGCCCATAACCTCGGCATTGTCTACATCGCCCTCGACCAAAAGGTACCAGACGTCCGCTTGGAAGGTGATGGCCTGGCCGCTTTTGACATGTTCAAAATCGGCAATACGGGCAATTTTTTCCAGGGTCGTTGAGTTCATCGACAGAAATTGTGGAAGACGTGGGAGGATGGGGCGTAGCGTCCAGCGTCTGAGTAACTCGTCCTTAAATGCCAAGGCATCGATAAACGCGCTAAAGGTTTCTTCTTTAAACAGGCAAACCGTTACAGGGGTGCGCGCCACAACGCTGGCGTTGCGTTTTCCCTGCCCGGTGACGATGGCCATTTCGCCGATAACATCGCCGGCCTGCAGTGTCGCGACAGACCTAAACGCTTCGCCATCGTGATGCACGACGTCACAGTAGCCTGTCAGGATCATGTAGACGGCGCCGCGGGACTCAGTGCCTTGAACCAGAATGACGTCATCGGCGTTATAACGATGTACTTCTTCCTCTGCCAACAGGCTTCGCATCCAGCGGGTAGGGAAGGGCTTGCCGAGCCATTGGGTCAGGTAGTGACCGATTTGAGAGGTGTAGATGCCCGCACCGCCATCAACGATGGTATAGCGTTTGCCTGCGCTGGCCAGAGAAAAGATGCTGCTAAACGCACTGGGTAACTCGTCAATGTGAACGAAGATGACACGATCTGCCTGGGAGGCGATGGCGTCATTTGGGTCGCCATGAATAGCGCCTTCACCCCCATCGGCAATCAGCAGCGTCAATTTCTCTGCATACAGACGCTCCAAGTTTGTCAGCGTCTGCTTGGTGACAATACCCTTGGTCTGCAGATCCCGAATCGCCCCCATGGAGTGGTTATCGCCGACAACGCATAGCTGTCTTAGATGTCCGCCGTGAGATATGGAAAAGGTGGCGCCGATAGTGGGGATGCTGTGTACGGTGACATGTGCGGTGATGCTTAGGCCGTAGTAATTACTTGGCACGTTGGCTTTGATTTCTATCAGGTTGAAATGTTCTGTGACGCTATCATTAGACCAACCCAGTCCGCAGGCGAGTTTTTCCATCGCCATTGAAAAAATTTCTCGCGTCGTGATGACGTCAACTCTATGCGGCATCATCATCAGGGGAAACATGGAGCAGTGATCGTCGTGCAGATGAGTCAGAAAGATGGCTGAGATCTGGTTTTTTGAGATGCCTCGGGCTAGCAGGTTCGTATCAAGGAAAGGTAGCGCATCGATGAGGATGTATTCGCCGTTGTAACACAGTGCGAGGCCGGTACATGGCTCGTTCAGCGTGAATCCTGATGCGCCGCCAAGCACTTCCATGCCGAGTTTGACCAGGCCCCCAGGCGTATAGTCGCCCTGGACATGGTAGGGAGGGCGCACAGTGTCATCTTCGTTTAAGTCAATGTCGATTGCGCCCGCGGCATTAGATATACGAAATTGATCGATACCAAGATGGTCAATGCGCAGGCTGCCAGCTTGAGCATGCCCCTTATCGATGGGCAACTGTTCAAATAAATCCTCGACGGCGATGATAGTGCCGTCAGCGTGTTTCAAGGCAAGTTCGGCGCTGACGTCGAGCCACTCTTGTCGTTGTACGCTGTCTGTGGACCATCGATCAAACTCACTGCTGTTAGGCCCATTTAATGTCAGGCGTAACATGCGCAGTGCTTGGTTGATGGCGTGTTGTTCGCCCACCAGCTTGAGCTTCTTGCCCTTTGAAAGACCGTTAGCAAAAAAGAGGAAAAAATAGATGGGGAATTCAAGATGATTCAAGAGCGAACCGTCTTTTTCTCGCACATCTGTTAGCACCAGCGTGTCGAACGGCGGGAGCTTGTCGCGCAACAAGCCCTTCAACACTTCAGGCGGCTGACCAAATAGGATGACGGTGTTGTCGTCCAGAACTAGGCGACTACCGTCGGCAGGAGTAACAACTGTAGGTGGTGTAAGTCTTTGATTCACTACGGTCTCACTACAGGGATCGAGTCAGGACTTAAGCGTTCGTCGCGAGTTTCCCTCAGACGAGCGTATTTACCCAGTGTATAGCAAACAGACTAACGAGCAATAGCTAGTGTCGTCGCCAATCTGAAGGCGGAGCCGGCCTAAACGCCCCGTTTCATTGGAATGTCGGCGGGGAACTCGAAATGTTTGCTATAAACGCCTAGAATGCCCTGCAAATGAAGTCGTCAAATCGATAGTTGAGAGTCACTAGAGGTAAGTAGCATGAGCACTGCAGTTGAGTTAACCAGCGCCGAAAAAGCGTTATTTCGGGACAGCGTCATCAAATTTCTCGAGATTGAGGTTGAGCCCCACTATGAAGACTGGGAGAAAGCCGAGATTTGGCCGCGTGAGCTCTGGAGCAAGCTGGGTGAGAACGGCTTTCTGTGTGTCGACCTGCCGAGCGAGTACGGTGGCTTTGATGCATCGTTTGAGCTGAGCTGTGTGGTTATCGAGGAAATGTCACGTATGGGCTATGGCGCCCTGTCTTCAGGGGTCTCCGTGCATTCGGATATCGTTGCACCCTACATTCTCAATCTCGGCTCAGAAGCGCAAAAACTTCACTGGCTGCCGAAGATGGCCTCGGGTGAGTGCGTGGGCGCGATCGGCATGACAGAGCCGGGTGCCGGCAGTGACCTGCAAGGTATGAAGACCAGTGCAGTGAGGGATGGTGATGAATTTGTGATCAATGGTCAGAAGACCTTTATTACCAACGGTCAGCATTGTGATTTGATCGTTTTGGCGACCAAAACAGATCCGTCTCTGGGTGCTCGTGGTATGACGCTATTCACGGTTGATGCGAATTTAGCCGGCTTTCAGCGGGGTCGTAACCTGGAGAAGATGGGCCTGCACTCGGGTGATACCTCAGAGTTGTTTTTTCAGGATGTGCGCGTCTCAGCTGACCAGATCCTCGGCGGGGAAGGGCAGGGCTTTGCTAACTTGATGAATGAGTTGCCCCGCGAGCGACTGATTCTGGGTGTGGGTTGCGTCGCCGCTGCGGAAGGGATGCTCGACTGGACGGTTGAATATGTCATGGAGCGTAAGGCATTTGGTGAGCCCATCTCAAAATTCCAGAACACGCGCTATGTGCTGGCAGACATGAAGACTGAAATTGAGCTCAACAAAGCCATGGCAGAGAAGTACACGAAGCGCTTTATTGAGGGCGAGTTGACGTCGGTTGAAGCCTCTATGTGCAAACTGGCTGCCAGCGAAATGCAGGGCAAGGTCGCTGATCGCTGCGTACAGCTATTTGGTGGTTATGGTTATATGCGCGAGTACAAAATATCCCGTGCCTATCTGGATGCGCGAATTCAGCGTATTTATGGTGGTACATCTGAAATCATGAAAGAACTGATTTCTCGTAGTTTGGTAGGGCGGTAATGCCTCGCTATGACTATCACTGTGCGGCTAACGACCGTACCGTTGAGGTCGTGCACTCCCTGAGCTTTAAGCTGCAGACTTGGGGTGAAGTGTGTGAGCACAAAGGCATGGACCTGGGTGGGCTCAGCAGTGAGGCGCCGGTGACTCGGGTTATCACCATCGCGCCCATGGCTAACACGCCGGTGGGCAATAGTGGCTTGAAGAATTTGGGTTTTACTAAGCTGGTGAAGCGCGACGATGGGGTGTACGAAAACGTGACTCGTTCAGGTACTGAGAAGCGCTACATGAAGGCTGGCGATAAGTCGTCCTTGCCGCACTTGCACAAGAAGCTCAGCGACTGACTGAGCCTCTTGCACGAAGACGAATTATTCAGTTGCGGGCGTGGATGTTTTGTTTTCCATATTGATCAAATAGTCGGCCACCTCCAGCATTCGTCGTGCACCAACCTCACGATTGATACCCACCAGATATTTGCCATTGATCACAAGGCTGGGAATACCTGCGACCTTCAATTGCCTGCCAAGAGCATCTGCATTGGCTGTTCGACGCAATACCTCACTCGAGTTAAAAGTCGTCAGAAACTGCTCGCGAGTCGCTCCCTGGCTATCAAACCAATCGGCAATCTCCTCCATTGAGCGAAAAGTCCTTCCCCGTTGATGGATCTCTGAAAAGAAGCGGCCGTGATTCTCTTCGAGAATGTCGAGTGCTTGCAGGGTGTAGTAAGTCTGGCCGTACAAACGCCAGGCTTCACCGGATACTGTTGGCGTTCGAACAACGTTAGCGTCGTCCGCGTGGCTTTGTTTCCAGTCATTTAGCAGGGGGTCGAAGTTGAAGCAGTGAATGCAGGTATAGGAGAAAAATTCCATTACCTCTGTCTTGTTGCCCCGGATGCGGCGCGGTTCTTCGATCAGCTGGTAATGCGTACCTTCGACAAATTCACCACCAGGCGCCTCGGCGAGAATAGTCGTCAGCGCATAGCCGACAACGACCACCACGACGACACCGACAAAGCCAAAGAGGTATTTTTGCATCTGTAAAACTTTGTTGCTTCTTTTGGCCATTTAATCTGCTCCGCTGATGTGTTCACAGTGTTTCGATAGCACCGAGTATACCTGTTCGGGGCGCTTATGGTGAGCCGGATTGCAATGGTGTACTCTCACGTTGTTCCCTCAAGTTGTACCCAACGGAGATAGATCATGACAAGAATGCCTGCATTGAGCCTGGTCGCTGTACCCGGACGGCGTAAAGCGACGATTGATTTAGCAACAGATATAGAAAAGCGGGGTTTTAGTGGCATTTTTGCTCCTAGTCTCGGCGACTCTATGGCCTTGTGCGAGGCGCTGGCACTGACGACTCATGAGATTGTGTTCGGCACGAGTATCATGCCGATCTACTTTCGTCAGGTCCCTGACTTTGCTCAGACCGTGGCGTTTATTCATGAAGTTTCTGGCGGTCGGTTCAGGTTTGGTATTGGGGTCAGTCACGAGCCCGCCTTGCAGTCTCGAGGTCTATCAGCGGGTAAGCCGCTGACCGACACGCGAGCTTTTGTTGAGGCGCTACGCGACGTGCCACGGGTCGGTGAGTTGCCACCCATCATACTGGCGACATTGCGCAAGAAGATGATTGGCCTGTCCCAGGAAGTTGGTCAGGGTATGGTGTTTGCCAATGGCGCGCGCTCGCATATGGCCGAGTCGTTGACGGCCGTGTCTGCTGCTGCCAGATCGGCGGATGATTTTTTTATCGGCGATATGATCCCGACCTGTATCAGTGATGACATTGAAGCGGCGAAGGCTGTGAATCGCAAAACGTTGACGGGTTATGCCATGTTGCCTAATTATCGCAATTACTGGAAAGAGGCCGGTTATGTGGAGGAGATGGAGGGTATAGAGGCGGCAATCGCTGCGGGCGATCGCGACCGAATCCCCCACTTTTTAACCGATAAGTGGCTGGCAGATACAACGTTGTTTGGTACAGCGACGCAGGTGCGTGACGGGGTCGAAGCCTGGTTCGATGCGGGGATCAAGACGCCCATTTTGGTACCGTCTTCCGCCAAAGGTGGGCAGATGATCGCGTTCGAGGAGCTATTCGCGATCTATTAGCGATCTATTTAGAGCTTCCCAGGCCGTAACTATCTGCCCAGTATAAATGCCAAACGCATTTAGCGCATAAAGTCAGGGTTTTTGCCGTCGAACAAGTATGACAATGCCTTGCTGGCTGTTAACCCTTGGTTTCGGCAAGTTGGTAGGTATGGATTAGCCAAATCAGGTCGCCCCTGGTAGACAAGAAAATTTAATCAGAGATCGACCTTTGCACCGTTAGGCTCTCTGATCAAGGGTCTGTCAGCCATTGATCACTCGCCGCCGAAAAACGACTTCGCAAATATTTTGCTCTAAACATTCCTTAGGAAGAGCCCCTTATGAAGATACCTTTGAAATCAAAGGAAAAGCCGCTTTATAATGCCCATACTCGTCAATGTTTGACTGGCCGCTGATACCGGCTAGTTGAAGGAATGAATTCCGGACACCCAATATATAGTCGAAATTTCACATCTACCCTCGTAGAAACCTGCCGACAATCGACTCATACCTCTTACGTTCTTAGTGATATCCACCTAGTAAAGTTTTCGCATGACTTAACCAATCTGCCATCTTATGGATCCTGACGAGCGCGTTTATCACGTCTGTTCTCGCTGTGCGCGTCGAGTCTTTCTGTGAGGCAATGACAAAAAGACCGGCTACAACTTGCCTGACTCAGGGGAATATCAGCGCCCCAATAGCCGCAAATAGTCGAGAACCTTTATCTAGACCAACTTCCCAGCCTCTGTTCAGAGTCCTATCGGGTCATTCAATCAGTTTCAAGAAATCTTGAGTGTCCCCAATTTCCATCCCCCTGAAACCGTTTCATTTTTTGGTCAACACGTGATCGTTGAAACTGCCTAGCAGGGTCTGAAAGCGAGGGTCATCGTGGAGTGAAGCCAGATCCGAGTCATTCTCTGCCCACTCTGCAATCGACATGCCGTGCAATTTGGCGCGCTCCAAAGAATCCAGTGCGCGATCAGGTTCGTGGAGGCGGGCGTAACCGCACGCCACATTATACAAAGTATCCGGATTGTCACCGTCGATGGCCAGCGAGCGCTCGGCCCATTGCATGGCCTTTTCTTTGTCGCCTTGTTCGATCAACCCCGCCATCCCAAGATTGAGCGCACGAGTGTCGTCGGGGTAGAGTTCCAGGTGTCGTTCGGCGCTTGTGGTTCCGCGCAGCGCAGCGGCTTTTGCCTCCTCCTCCCGTCCCAGGCTGCGATAAATCTGACGCAGGAAAATTGGTCCCTGGAAATCATCCGGACGGATGCGTTCGGCCTTTTCAAACAATTCTGCTGCCTGTTCTAGTTCACCTCGCTGGAAACGCACCCGCGCGTAGAAGTAATAGGCCTCAAACAATTCCGGATTTAAACCCTGTGCAGTCTCAAACTCAGTGATCGCCTCGCGATTCTCGTGGTGGACGAAGTGGGACAGACCTCGAGAGACGTGCGATTCGGCCAGGCCAGGCAATAACTCCAGCGCCTCCATGCTTGCATAATCAGCACCCGAAAGATTTTCCTCGCTGGCGTTCCAGTACATACAGGTCATGGCATAGCTGTCTGCTAGTGCCGCCCAGGCGCGGGCATATGCGGGGTCGATTTGGACTGCTTTGGTAAACATTTCGATAGAGAAGAGGACGTTTCTCACTCCCCAGCGGCGGAAGTAGTATAAGCCCTGTAAGTAAAGGTCGTACGCTTGTACATCGGTGGCCATGGAACATTTTTCAGCAGAACCGATACGCAAAGTCACTTCCAATGCTTCCGCCACGTGCGTTGCGATTTGGTCCTGAATCTCGAATATATGCTCCAGCTTGCGGTCATAGCTATGTGACCAAAGGCGGTATCCATCCTCCGCATTGATCAATTTCGTGGTGATCCGCAGTTCATCATCCGCCATGCGCACGCTGCCTTCGAGCACCGTGGTGACTTTGAGTTGTCGACCAATGCTGCTGACATCGGCCGGCTGTCCTTTGAATCGAAACGATGAGGTGCGGGAGGCGACATGCAAATTTTGAATCTGTTCCAACCGGTTGAGAATTTCTTCAGCGATGCCGTCGCATAGATACTCCTGGTCTTTCCCAGGGCTCATGTCGTCAAAGGAAAGAACCGCGATGGACGGCCCGCTGCGTGTATTCTCTGCCGGAGCGGCAGCAACGACATCGGTGGACTGCATCCATGAACCGGTATCTTTAATTAGGCCGTGCAGGGTGAGATCGAAAAACCAGGCCAGCACCATGGCAAGAGGAAACCCCACGATGACCAATACCACCAGTAGCGTTAGCGCCCAACTAGGAAAATGTAGCGGCTCGAAAGTCACTTCAGCCATTTGCAGAAGAATCCAGGCCACAACCGCGTAGGTCGCGCCGGCTTGAAATACTTTGCGCCGCTTCGCTTCGTCGAATGCAGCGGTCAATTTTGAGCGTAACGACACCGGGCAAACCCTCCCAGCCACATCATGGCTATCGAATCTCGACCTAATTACCGAGGCTAACATTTTCCATGGGAAGCGCGCCGCCACATCGCATGGCAGCGTCGAGGCATTTAAAAATTCTGAGTAACAATCTCAATCCGGCAACCCGTGGGACACAACCCCCGTGACGCAATATGTATTTTTTGAGTTTTCTCACGTTAGTCCTAAATCCCGATCAACTCAAATTTTTACAAGCTGCCTCTCGCATAGCCAACAAGATAAAGCGTCTTCGTGACGCCTATCTCGATTTTCGATTTCGCGCACAGACATTAAAAACACCGACCGGTTTGCCGCCGTCCCTTTAGCATAGGCAAGCAAGCGATAACCCCCTGTACTCAATCGAGCCTCTTACACACCTAACGAACCTTCGATTAAGGTCAGTGGTATGCCATCAGTGGACGCTTCCAGTGGATCAGACGTCAGTGTTAGGATTGCCCAAAACGTCGAGGATAGACCGCCATGCAGAATATTCTATTCATCATGACCGACCAGCAGCGCTGGGATGCGATGGGCTGCTCCGGTGGCTGGGTCGATACGCCAAACCTTGATCGTCTTGCTGCCGAAGGCGTTCGCTTTACGAGATGTGTTACCACCTCGCCCATTTGTGTTCCCGCGCGACTCTCGCTGGCGACGGGGCTTTACCCTCACAACACGGGTGTCTGGCGTAACGTGCACCACACGATGCCGCCTGAGACGGACAACTGGATGCGCGAACTCAAGCGCCTCGGCTATCGCACCAGCGTGTTTGGCAAAACCCACCTGCACCCTCACGTGGGTATCACCAATGACGAACTGCGCGGGGCAGGGGCCACCGTGCCCCGATTTGATCTTCGCGACAAAGAAGGTCTGCTGCACGCTTGGGGCCTTGATGATGTCAATGAAATTGGTGGTCCCAGAGCCAGTGCCCACATGCTGAGCCACATGACAGCGATGTGGGCCGACAAGGGTCTGCTGCCGGCTTACCAGGAGGATTTTGCGGAGCGTTTCAGCAACAAGCCCCACGTTGTTCGGCCGTCAACGCTGCCCCTCGAGGACTATGCGGATGTCTACGTAGGTCAGCAGGCCAAGAGCTACCTTGAACAATACGACAGGGATGAGCCTTGGTGTTGCTGGGTCAGTTTCGGTGGACCACACGAACCCTGGGATACGCCCGAACCCTATGCAAGTCGATATCGACCTGAAGATATGCCTGCGCCTGTGCCAAGGTCGGCCGATGACGATACCGCCTCCATGGGGATGTTGCAGCGACTGTATGAACACCCGGAAACCTCGCCGCAGTTCGAACCCGGCGAGATTGCGGCCATGCGCGCCAACTATGCTGGCAATGTGACGTTGATTGATGACCAGATTGGCGCCTTGCTCAAAGTGCTTGAGGCGCGCGGCTGGTACGACGACACCATCGTTGTCTTTACCTCCGATCATGGCGAGATGAACGGTGACCATGGCCTTATCTACAAGATGAACTTCTTCGACGGTGCTGTGCGCGTGCCGTTGATCGTGCGTGCACCCGGCAGAGGCATCCCGAGTCTGGTCAGTGACAGCCTGGCAGAAAATATCGACGTAGGACCCACGTTGCTGGAATTGGCAGGCACCCGCCCGCAACATTATCAATTCGCCCGGTCACTGGTTGCAGCGCTGGATGGCGGCGAACATCGCCAGACGGTGCTCTCCGAGTTCGCTGGCGAGGTGATGTTGATGGATCACGAGTGGAAAGCCGTCGTTAACAACGCCGGCGTTGTCTATCAGTTGTTCAACCTCAGCAATGATCCGGATGAGCGGCGTAATCTGGCGGGCTTGCCCGAATATCGTCAAGAGGCTAATCAGATGCGACTGCAGATGCTGGAGACCATGCTCAAGACCCAGAACCAGATTAAATAGCCGCCGCGCTGCTGGTGAGATGTGGGGCTGGGGTTCGCCCGCCACGGGGATGGTACAAGTGATTTGCGCAATTCGCATAACAGGACACAACGAGGTATCGCTAAGTCGCGTAAATGTCGCGCAATGCTTTCCGGGACAATCGACCGAGCTGCTCTGTTTTTCATGACAGGGAATTGCACGTTACTGCAGAATATTGGGCGTATCGCATCCTTTGAGAATTATGAAGTTACACCTCACTCAGTTGCACTCCCAAAAATGCAAAGCAACTCGCAGTTCCTGCGGCTTTCACAAGATCCACGATCTTCCACAATTGTTAAGACAGGTGTGAAAAATCGTAATTATCCCAAGGTCCACCATTACGACCACGTAACCTGCACCAGCGAAAAGTTGAACTGTCGTAAGGAATCTCTGCATAGTTGAACGATGCAAATACTACGGATACTACGATATTTGCTGTTGAAGATTTTTCTGTGGTCTCGAAATATTGAATCGGTATGAAATACTGTGGCATTGCTGGTATGGGAAAAGTATTCTAAGTAATCACCCCCGACCGATCTTTAAATCTTCGCAGCGATAAACCCAACAGTCTGTAGGCCAGCAGATATGGTCCATTGCCGTGATTGACCATCTAAAAGGATCATTACGCCACTGAGTTATAAATTTGACGGAGCATCAGCAATTACCATACTTGACCGTGCTTCGGAAAATGTGGTTTATTTGCCTTATTCTCAAAATGGTTCAAGACTGCGATAGCAGACTTAAAGGTTGTTTATATTAAATCACTGACGGCACACCCGGTGATTATAAAGGCGGCCAACTAACCGATGTTATTTGACATGAAGCGGCCCAGGTGCGGCACGACTAACGCTCAATGAATTAGTCGAAGAGCACGCTGCTTTCACGGAAGTATCTGGATTTCTGAGCATGATGTGCTGAGAAAGCCAGCGGCTGAATCGCAAGAGATTACATAATCGGCCAGAAGCAAAGCTTATACGATGACATGGACGCTGTGGCTACACACTGATTTGAGCAGGAGCATGTACCTGGATGATGGAGAAAAAATCTGGTTAACCCCTCTTATACCCAGACGCCGCGATTCTAGCATGTTTGAGTCTGGGGTTGGCCCCCGCAGGGGTTCCGGTTCGGACTGGCGGCTATTGAAGGGGCGCAATTTGATGCGCGTGTTACTGATCTAGAGTTCGGCTACAGGGTTCGCAGTCTCTAACACGATGAGGGAGGTTACGATTCAGTGTGGTCGATGCATTACATGCGAATGTTTCTTAGGAATGCACTGGTTTTACGCCAACCCTCTCAACCCGACATTTTCCAAATGGCGATCTAAGTACGGCGGTATCGACGCGTCCTTGATGAAACCAAGCCTCACATCAAAAGGCTATTTCACGACGGATGATTCTATCGTAGTAGTCGGTATCCAGACGTGTATAGCAGGCCTCGCCCTGCTTGAGTACAAGCAAGTCATCGGTGACCTTGTCGAGATGGTAAGCCTGGTTGCACAGTTCGACTTTCTGTAGTTTGTGCGTCGTTGTCGTGGGTAATTCCTGCAAGACGCGAATGAACAACGG
>JBNMQM010000095.1:0-11950 GCA_051278195.1 Candidatus Azotimanducaceae bacterium | reverse complement strand
CTTGAGCAACATGTTATGTGACAGTCCCTTGTAGTAAACACACATTAAGTGGCACAACGAATAACCAAAGATGTTGGAAGATTACCCCTCATTGATGACGAAGCCAACATGGTTAAAAAACAGTCAGTGCTATGTAGCTTTGGTGAAACAGGATGGGTGTCGCAGACAAGGCCGCTCTACCCACGCGAGCGCTAAACTAGAAGCCATAATCAAGTAGTCGTAGCGTTGCGGGCATGGGTCAAATTTGGCGTACTTTAGACGTGTGCCTTAGCGTTCAGTTCAACGAGCTTCAACTCGACGCCAAGCAGTGTTGTTTTGGCGAATCGCAATTTCGAGGTTTGTGAGCACTTTTATAATTGGGAGAGAAAATTGTGCCTGGGCACATAACGCCTACCACACCGGCCGAGGTGCGAAGCACCGAAGGTCCAGCACGTTTGCGTGCGTTGGTGGTGGTATTTGTTATGTGTCATTGCCGACACGGACAGCTTCAAAAACTGGCCCCAAACCAATGCCATCAAAGTTAACATATACGTGCCGTGTATCAGACAACTCAAGAGAAATGTACTGATACCTCATCGGTTCTGTCGGCAATCTCGAAGACACTACTTCTGAACGTAAGTACCCATCCTCACAATACCAGCTGCCAGTGTGCAGATCAGTTCCATCTTGATCCTTATGTTCGACCTTGGATGTGCCATCGGCAGAATACTCAGCGATCCAAGTATGAGAAGGATCGAGCACTTCTCTTCCCTCCCATTTCCCGACTATAAGTTGACAACTGTCAATCAGCTTGCCCGATAATCTTGGCACAAGATCGGTCATATATACGATGGTTTCTTCTTCGGTACTCTTAACTATCAAGTAGGTAGACACCACGGCGGCTATTCCGAAGAATACGCCGAATGTTGCAGCACATACGATTACCTTAGTAAATTTTGACATATTCAATTCACATAACAACTTAGTGTTCGCCAAAAATGGCGAGTAACAATTATTTTTGATTTTTGTATTTTCATATCAACACGTTACCGCAGACTGGACCCACCCCCAAGTGCAAGTTTCTAATATGTCGCCAAATGTGGCGACATATTGATCGAAAAGTAGCCAGTTTTGGCGAATAACAAAACTCGAAGTCGCCAAAAATGGCTATTAACTTCCCGATGCAGAGATAAGGTCTTACATCAGGTTCGGCCTTTGCTTACTTGAAAGCACACCTAAAGTATTTAACTTACTCAGATGACAACCTCGCTATTTTTGACTGAGCTAAGAAACATTCTGCGGGTTCGCAACTACAGCCTTGCGACCGAGCGATCTTATGTTGGTTGGGTGCGTCGGTACATTCGGTTTCACAACATGCGTCATCCTGCAGATCTGCGGGAGGACGGAGTCGTCAAATTCCTCACTCATCTAGCGGTAAATCGGCGCGTTGCGCCGGCAACACAAAACCAAGCACTGAATGCGCTCGTGTTTATGTACAAACATCAACTTCAGAATCCCCTTGGCGACATTACTTCAAGCGTTCGAGCAAAACCCAAACAACGACTGCCAGTGGTACTAACAAGATCAGAAGTGTTGCAACTTCTGTCTCAGTTGCAGGGTACGCATCGCCTGATTGGTTCATTACTCTATGGCAGTGGTCTTCGCGTGATGGAGTGCTTGCGGCTGCGAGTCAAAGATATCGATCTAGACTATGTCTGCCTGCATGTTCACGATGGCAAAGGACAAAAAGACCGGGTCACCACCCTGTCCCTGCAGCTGTCACCGTCACTGAAGATGCAGATTCAAAACGTTGCTATCTTGCACAAGAATGATCTGGCAGCCGGCTATGGTGAGGTATACATGCCACACGCACTCGCTCGCAAATATCCCCGCCAAGCCAAATCTTTAGCGTGGCAATATTTGTTCCCAAGCAAACGCATCAGCGCTGATCCGCGTTCCGGCGTCATGCGTCGGCACCACCAATACCAATCGACTTTTCAGAAAGTATTTAGAAGCGCAGTTGAGGCAGCGCTCATTCATAAACATGCTTCACCGCATACGCTTCGGCATTCATTTGCGACGCATGCTTTGGAAAACGGCATCGACATTCGCACAGTGCAGCAACAGCTAGGGCACAGTTCAGTTGAGACCACTGAAATTTACACCCATGTATTAAAGCGAGGGGCTCAGGCAGTGCGCAGCCCCCTCGAAGATCTGTATCCAAAACTTAGCTAGACGCTAAACCCCATCATCATGCGCTTCAGCATCCATGCCAATAATGAGCGCGCGCAAATCCTCTTTCAGCAGGTCCAGCTCCGCTTCATCGGTACCGCGGATCACAAGGTTGGTGCCGTAGCCGGTTTCGCGGTAAAAAGGATAGCTGCCGATGTCCACATCGGGATGCTTGTCCTGCAGTTCACCCAGTTGCTTGGCCACCTGGCTTTCACCCAGATAGGCACCAATGGTTCGTGATCGCACGGGATCGGTGCCGCCCAGCCGTTCTTTGGTCAAGGCACTGACCATGGCTTGCATCACCATGGGCACACCTGCCATCACATAGACGTTGCCCATTTGAAATCCTTGCGGGCCGCCGGTGGGGTTATCAATCAACGTGGCGCCTTTCGGCACGCGCGCCATTAACAAGCGCGACGCCATGATTTCGGGCGGCGCTTCGCGTTTGCGGATGCGCACTTCAATGTCGGGATGCAGGATCACTTCGGTGCCAAAGGCTTTGGCAATACACACGGCGGTAATGTCATCGTGGGTAGGGCCAATACCGCCAGTGGTAAATACGTGGTCAAACTTGCCGCGCACCTCGTTGACGGTTTCGACAATGGTCTCTTCTATATCGGGGATTACCCGCGCCTCGGTCATGCGCACACCAAGTTCGTTGAGCGCCTTAGCTAAAAAGTTGAGGTTTATGTCCTGGGTGCGTCCAGAAAGAATTTCGTTGCCGATAATCAGCAAGCAGGCGGTAACGGTTTTGCCAGCCATGTAAGATCTCTGTAGTTAGTGATAAAAGTTAGTGATAAAAGCGAGTGAAGATTAAGTACCACATAATAGCGCTGCTAGCGTTCATTGCGCCATTCGGCGTCTCGTTGATAGTCTACGTAGGCTTGCAGCGAGCGGTTTTCATCTGGGCTATAGGGCTCACCTAGTCGGGCCTCTTCGATCAAATCGACGCGGAACGAGCGAAAGCCCTGGCGTAACTCGCACCAGGCCCCCAGGGTCCATTTGTTACCCCAGAAGTATAAAAGAAACGGCCAGATAGCGCGTTCTGAGGTCTCCCCTTTCAACGAACGATAACTGACTTGCAGGGTCATCCGTTCATCAATCGCCCGGCGCAGGGCCGCCAGATTGTTCGAGGTCTGCTCATTAATCTGAAAGCCCGGCACCACAATCTCTTGGAGCTGGATTTCTTTGCGCAGCTTCTCGGGCAAAATCGATTCAATTTTGCGGATGGCGGTGGCGGTTACCGAGCCCAGCTCTTTATCCGACCAGGCTTTGACCATCATCGCGCCCAACGCCAGTGCTTTAAGTTCGTCGGCGTTAAACATCAGCGGTGGCAGGCGATATTCATCCCGCAGCAAATAGCCCACGCCGGCTTCGCCATCAATGGGGATACCAGAGCCCATCAGGTCGCCAATGTCCCTATAGATCGTGCGCTCCGAGACTTCCAGCTTGTCTGCCAGATAACGCGCAGTCCGCACCTTGCCCTCTTGCAACAGTAACATCAGTTGGAATAGTCGATCGGCTCTTCGCATTCAATATCTCTTGTTTGTATATCATCATTTTGACCAACGGTGCTGAACCGTATTTTTAAACAGCAAGCAAAGACTCCTGACATAAGGCTGTCAGGATGGGTGTCGTAGACTCATCGCAACTTAAATCGAAGCAGGTCTATAGATATGTCACACCTTGCCCTAGTTCAGCCTTGTGAAGCTGCCTTTGCCCTCAGTGGGCCAGCCCATACTGGCTTGTCTAAGAATGCCAAAGCGCGCGCCTGCGATTTTATTCTGGAGTTTGGAACAAATCTACAGCGTGAGCGCCTGCTATACCACTTCCCCATGGAAACAGGAGCGTTCTCTCGTTCTAACCAAAACGTCTTGGCGGCGCTGGCACACTACCAGAACGCCGATGGCGGCTTTGGACACGGCCTAGAACCCGATCTGCGCACCAAGCGCTCCACCGTCATCGCCACCACGGTGGCATTGCAGATTCTAGAAAGTGTTAGCGGCCAAACAAGCCCCATGGCCAATGATGCCATCCAGTATCTCATCAGCCATTTTCGCCAGGGCAACTGGGAGCCCATCCATGCCGAGGCCAACGATGCACCTCATGCGCCCTGGTGGCGCTACGAGGCACCAGCTGGGCAAGGCTTTACGGCCAACCCAACGGCCGAGGTCCTACGCTATTTGTTCAACCACCGCGCCATGAGCACACAACTGCCCGGGCTTTTGGCCCAGGCGGTTGAGCACATTAAAAGCACGCCGCTCGAAATGCATGAATTCCTCTGCTTCATTCGCCTTTACGAGTGCCAGGTACTGACCAAACCAGATCGCATGGATCTACTGCCGTATCTGCTCAGCAATGGCTATCGGCTGGTGAATGTAGAGCCCCGTGATTGGGAGGAATACTGTCTAACGCCGCTGGATGTGGTCACTCATGCCGGCAGCGTATTCGCCGAATTTTTTGCGGACTCCATTGATGCCAATTTCGATTTTCTGCTCGAACAGCAGCAAGAAGATGGTAGCTGGTGCCCCAACTGGTCCTGGGCGGGTGAATTTCCCGCCACTTGGAAGCGGGCAAAGACCGAGATCAAAGCGGAGTTAACGCTCAAAAACTTACAGCAGTTTGCGGCTTTCAACCGGCTTTAGCGGCAGGCTGGCCTATTGACTTCAAGCCACCGTATACCTAACCATGCCGGCCTACACCTGCAAACACTAACCCGCTCATTTGATTTCGACTAACCTGGACATAACGCCCGTATGAAAACCGCTTCTGAAGAACTGGATCACATTCTGATCCGGGGCGCCCGTGAACATAATCTCAAATCTGTCGAAGTCAAAATACCAAAACGCAAGTTGGTGGTCTTTACCGGGGTTTCCGGCTCGGGCAAATCGTCCCTTGCCTTCGATACCTTGTATGCCGAGGGTCAACGCCGTTACGTAGAGTCCTTATCCGCCTACGCCCGGCAGTTTCTGGGGCAGATGGAAAAGCCGAAATACGACATGATCCGGGGCTTATCACCGACCATTTCGATCGAGCAAAAAACCACCGGCAGAAACCCCCGCTCCACCGTGGGCACCATTACCGAGATCTCAGACTATCTGCGGGTGCTCTATGCCCGCGTCGGGGTACAGCACTGCCATATATGTCGTCGCAAGGTCCAAAGCCAGACGGCGCAGCACATTGCTAAAGAACTGTCCGAGCTACCATCTGGGACCCGCTTGTTATTGCTGGTGCCGCTGCTGGTGAATCGCAAGGGTGAACATCGCGATATGTTGGCCGATGCCAAAGCCCAGGGATTTGTGCGCCTGCGCGTTGACGGCGAACTGATCCGCAGCGACGAGATTGAAGCACTCGATAAACGCAAAAAACACACGGTAGAAGCGGTCGTTGATCGACTGGTCGTGAAAGCTGGCATTCTAGAGCGCTTAACCGAATCCGTAGAGTCGGCCCTGAAGCTGGGTAATGGCGCATTGATCGCAGCCACTGACGCCGGCAAAAAAAGTCAGGATCAGCTCTATTCAGAACATCTGTCTTGCTCACACTGCAGCGTGTCTTTTCCGCAACTTTCTCCCCAGGCTTTTTCGTTTAACTCACCGCAAGGGATGTGCGAGGAATGTAACGGCCTAGGTACTCAGGTCGCATTCGATCCCGATTTACTTATACCGGATAAGACGTTAACCCTTGAAGAAGGCGCGCTTAAACCCGTCGGTAAAATCATTGATGAAAACAAGGGCATGGGCATCACCTTTCATCGTCAAATTTTTAAGTACTTAAAGATCCCCCTCAACAAACCCTTTAGCCAGCTGACCGCCAAACAAAAAGAAACCATTTTGCATGGCACCGGCGAAACCCGCTACAAAATTAACTGGGGCAAACACGGCACCACAAATTCTCGTTACGAGGGTATCGTCAATCGCTTAATGCGCCGCTTCCGTAATACCAGCTCAGAGGGGATGAAGCGCTGGTACTCACAGTTTCTCGCCAACTCAGCCTGCCACAGCTGCCATGGCGTTCGACTCAAACCCGAGAGTGCCTCGGTGCGGGTGGCAGACCAGACCATTGTCGATGTCTCTAGCTGGACCATTGATAAAACCCATGACTTTTTCACTGATCTCAAATTGCCCGGCGCCTCGGGGGAAATTGCGACTGAAATATTGAAAGAGATCTGTAACCGGCTCAACTTTTTAGTGTCGGTAGGCTTGAGTTATTTGAGCCTGGATCGGCTCGGCCCCAGCCTTTCGGGCGGCGAATCGCAGCGTATCCGCCTGGCCAGCCAAGTGGGTTCAGAACTCTCCGGGGTCATCTATATTCTGGACGAACCTAGCATTGGCCTGCACCAGCGTGATAACGAAAAATTACTCAAGACCCTATGCCGGATGCGTGACATCGGCAACACCGTGGTGGTGGTGGAACACGATGAAGAAACCATTCGCCTTGCTGACTATGTGGTCGACTTTGGCCCGGGTGCTGGCGTAAAGGGTGGCCATATTGTCCACGCCGGCTCGGCCAAGAGTTTAGAGAAAAACAAAAACTCACTCACCGGCAATTACCTCTCTGGCCGCACCCAGGTAGAAATGTTAGACGAGCGCAGAGCATCGCGGGGCGAGGTCGTCATTGAGGGCGCGCGCGCCAATAACTTAAAAGATCTGACCGTGAGCTTTCCCATCGGCGTGTTGACTGCCGTGACCGGTGTTTCCGGCGCAGGCAAATCCACTCTGGTGAATGATATTCTGCACCCGGCTCTGGCGCGGCACTTCCACAACTCAACCCAGCGCATCGGCGAACACGATCGCATTACGGGGCTCGACCAATTGGATAAGGTGGTCGCGATCGATCAGCGCCCGATCGGTCGAACACCGCGCAGCAACCCGGTGACGTACATTAAGGTCTTCGATGAGATCCGAATCTTCTTCTCTAAACTGCCTGGCTCCAGCATGCGCGGTTATAAACCAGGCCGTTTCTCTTTTAACGTGAAAGGCGGACGCTGCGAAGCCTGTCAGGGCGACGGCGTGCGCAAAATTGAGATGCACTTTTTGTCCGATGTATTCGTCAAATGTGAAGAGTGTGACGGCCGCCGCTTTAATGAAGCCACGCTAGAAGTGAAATATCAAAACAAGTCGATTGCCGATGTATTGGATATGACCGTCGCAGAAGCCGTGGTACATTTTTCAGAGCATCCAAAAATCTTTAACAAATTGCAGTTATTAGTCGACGTCGGTTTGGATTACCTGCATCTGGGCCAACCCTCGTCAACCTTGTCCGGCGGTGAAGCCCAGCGCATCAAGCTAGCTCGCGAGTTGTCCAAGGTCGCCACCGGTAAGACTTTTTATATATTAGACGAACCAACAACAGGCCTGCACTTTGATGATGTGCGCAAACTGTTGGTGGTGTTAAACCGGCTGGTTGATGCGGGTAATAGCGTTACCGTCATCGAACACAATCTGGATGTGATCAAAACAGCCGACTGGGTGATCGATATTGGCCCTGATGGCGGGCCCAAGGGCGGCAAAATTGTCGGCCAAGGCACACCAGAACAAGTGAGCAAGATCAAAGCCTCGGAAACTGGCCGCTATTTGTTGCCACTGTTAAAACAGCGTAAGCCAGTCTCTAAAGCGAAAATGCCGACACCGACCGCAGCGCCAGCTCTACCCCCAGCAAAAGAAAGGAAAGAGCCAAAGGCCAAAGCAACCAAGCCCGCGACCAAGCGCGATGTGCCAAAAAGAAAGGCTAAGGCTAAGGTTAGCTAGTTAGGGTTAGCTGGTTAAATGTGCCTAATTGACAGAACCGCTGATGGCCTGAACGTCGCGGTTCTGCATCAACTTTTGAATCTTGGGGTGGCTGGTGAGGGTATCAAAATCAAGGCGCTGGATTGCTGCCATGATTTCTGGGTCGGATAACACCGCCTGCATATCCGGATTAGATTGCAGCGACATAATCTGCTGCACCATGCTGGCATCACCCATCAAGCGCTGCTGAATACTCTGCATCGTACTGGTATCTATCACCGATTTTGCACTTTCAACCGGACTAACAGCTGCAGCCACTGCACCCATGCTGCTAATTCTGGACACCTGACGCTCAGATATCTTGAGCGTACCCAGAGTTTTCGAACGGATCGTATACGAGCCATTGTGCAGCGACACAAGCTCGCCGACGATTTCCGTACCATCGTTGAGTAGTATGCGACTAGGTTCTGCCCATGCCCCAGCGCTGAAAACCAGACTACTTAAGATCAATACCAATATTGTATAGTTTTGCTTCATCAGGCCAGTGTGGCTGCCGCACAGCAAGAACGCAATCCAGTTCAGGCTCACTTGGTCTCTAAATAGCACCCGCCATTCGGTTACTGGGTAGAAGAGTGTCAGCTTTTTTGCCAGCTTGCCGGACCATAAACCATTCCACAACTATCAGATTGAGCACCCAACTGAGCCAGGCAACCACCGGGTAGGCTTCAGCAAAAGGGACGCCTGCAGCAGCAAATAGTCCCAGATAAACTCGTAAGTTTACTGCGCCAAAAGCCATCGCAAAATTACGCATCATCCAAACTTTGTGGCTTGCCACATCACCGCGTCGAATCGCGGCATATGCTTGGGCACCGCTAAACAGCCACAACACGGCCAATACACCAAAACCAAAATGTGCGACCAGGCCACCTTCTGAAACGGGCGCCATCACTAGTCCACCAATACCTCCAATCAGCACAAAACTCAGATACAAGCGCCCCATCCAGCGGTGCACCTGCGGGTAGTTCTGACGGATGGCCGGCACAAACTGAAAGCCACCCACCAACAAAACAACCGCACCACCAATCACATGCATACTTGAAAAGACGAACATGTCGTTAAATCGAAGATGAAATTGAGGACTCCCGCTGAGCCTCAGTTGAAAGCTGACCGCATACATCCCAATGGCAATGCTGCCTAGGATCATCACGACGAGTGCGACCTTGCTTACGACGGCTTTGTTTACAATGCCTGTCGGCATGCTCTCCTCCTCCCAACCCGATTCTTAACAGTGTTAAGTTGTATTTTGCACACGAACTTAACACTGTCAAGATAAAGCTGCCAATGTACTCCAAGGCAGGACTCAACTATGGTGCACACTCAACAAAGGAAGCCAATGAATCCGTCCGACGTCCCGATCCGCCCCGCCGCCACAGTCATGCTGGTAGAAGATAAACCCGATCTGCAAGTCTTTATGATGGAGCGCAGCGCCAATACGGTTTTTGCAGGCGGCATGTGGGTGTTTCCTGGTGGAGCTGTCGATAGCAATGATGACACCGGCTTCTTTGAGGATTACTGCACCCATCGCTCAGACAAAGAGGCGAGCCGCCTAATGGATCTACCTGGCGGCGGCCTAGCCTATTACGTCGCGGCCGTTCGAGAGGCGTTTGAAGAGGCTGGTGTTTTGCTCGCCATTCATAAAGACAGCCACATCTCATTAGATATCAAAACGCCAGAAGATCAGCAGCGCTTTGACGCCCATCGCGACCGGGTAAACGACAATGGTGATCACTTTCTTGATGTCATTGAATCAGAGGAGCTGCTTTTGGACGTGGGTCAAATGCATTACATCGCACGCTGGATTACGCCCGAGGGACCACCGCGCCGTTTCGACGCAAGGTTCTTTGTGACTCGCATGCCGACCAATCAAAATCCCCGCCATGATGATCATGAACTGGTACACTGCGAGTGGATTTCACCAACAGAAATACTAGAGCGCGAGAAGGCAGGCGATATGGTGTTGATGAGTCCCACACTGCGGATGATCAAAACTTTGGCGCAGTTCAATTCTGCGGACGAAGTAATTGCCGCCGCCGAGGCTGTACTTCCTGATGAGAAAGCCCGAGTCAACGCTGATCGCGAGCTAGTATTACCCGGCGACCCAGGCTATGACGACGGCGATGAGAATATTGAATCGGGCTGGGTTCGCTTACGTCCGCTGTAGGACCAATCGTCTTTATTCTACCGTTCAATAATTAGTTCAATCACTTACCGCAAGGTAACCTTAAGTCGCCATCACATTGAATACAGGCGGCGTAAAGGACAGCAGTCTAGGTCGAGAAGGTGTAAAGTTTCCGATCGAAGACATAACAGAGGTTAGGTTGCTCGTGATCAGAGATCCCGGCGCCTAAAACGATAAATGGAAAAAACCAAAAATAAGTCCGGAATCACCCTGCTGATCACCATCGCGCTACTGGCAGGTTGCTCCAATGACACCGAAACGTCCGACCTAGCTAAACCTGACGGACGCAAGGTCAACGAGACTGCTAGCACCTTAGAAGCACCCGCCATCAATAAGCCAGCAACACCGCTTCCGGATTTCGCCAGCTACACCGATGTGAAGACTAAAAAGCAGGAATTCTTTAAGTTCTTATTGCCCCGTATCCGCGCAGCCAATAACGCCGAGTTAAAGCGCAGAGACTACCTCCTTGCGCTCGATCCAGAAACACTCAACGAAACAGACCAGGCTAGCCTGGCAACCATGGCCACGCGCTATCGAATCAAGACTCCGGACATATCCGATTCCGAACTGATTAATCAATTGTTGGTTCGCGTCGATTCTGTACCCGCGGCTCTGATCCTCGCCCAGGGCGCAAACGAATCCGCCTGGGGCACCTCTCGCTTCGCCAAGCAAGGCCTCAACTTTTTTGGCATATGGTGTTTCAGCAAAGGTTGCGGCATGACACCGAGTGCGCGCAACGATGGTGCGTCACATGAAGTCCAAAAATTCGAATCGCTTCAGGCTGGCGTCAACAAATACGTAATCACACTGAATTCTCACCCCGCCTATCAAAAATTACGCCAGGTTCGCGCAGCACAAAGAGAAAATGAGGAGCCACTACTCGGTGCTGAACTTGCGGTTGGCCTAGAAAAGTATTCTGAGCGAGGCACAGAGTATGTCGAAGAAATTCAGTCGATGATCAGCTACAACAAATTAGAAGCATTCAATCGTGAACCCGCCACATCAGGCGAAGGTTAGAGACGTTAAAATAGGCAATACGATGCAGCGAATTGCACCAGCGCTTGGATAAAGCTGCTTGGATAAGCGCGTTTTGAAAGGAATACATTGGGCGAAGTGCTTTGAGAGAAGTGCTTTGAGAGAAGTGCTTTGAGAGAGGAATGAGGAAGGGACTAGCGCTTTTTAGGCGCTAGCCCCAACATTCTTTTTGCCCGAGAATGTCCTCAACGCCGATGCACGTACCACTTAGATCGTATCATCAACATTGCTTTTAGGATTGAATGACGGCTCATTCAACCGGTTCCAGCGTACACTTCCGTGTGCTTAATATAATGCAGACATCGTGCCAGTTTGCACTTCGCCTAATAATGTCGGTTACAGAGCATAGAGCGTCCCTCACCTGTGTCGTCGGCGATCTAACATCAGCGTAAAATTTAGCCAAAACCCCTACCGAACACTCTAACTCATTGTTATATATACACTTTATAACCTGTAACGCTTGAGTGACAGGGTTTTTACGTTAGTCACGCCAGGGTGACAGAGTTGACCGTTCGTCGACATCAGCACACCGACCGCAAGCGAACGAATCCAGTGCAAAGCAATCCCTGCTCCTAGCCGCACCTTAAAGCGCAGCATCGACCAGACTACCGACCCAGACATTGGCAAACCCCCATTTAAACCCTATTCTCCCAATCAACATCCAAATACCAATAGATCGCTTAACCGAGTTCACCCATGTCCAAAATTCTAGCCTTCCTTATCACCGCAATCCTGAGCC
>JBNMQM010000094.1:0-12308 GCA_051278195.1 Candidatus Azotimanducaceae bacterium | reverse complement strand
CCAGGAAGAGAGACTCTATCGAGACCGGCTGTTCCGTGAATCAACCAGAATGTTCGAGCGATCAATCATGATTATTGAGGACAAACATGGCGCAGACGATCTGCGCCTGCTGGCACCTCTAAAAGGTTTGTCGCGTACTAAATACCTTCAAGGCTATGGGCGAATACACGCTGAACGACCGATGGAGAGAGCGCTCGACATCGTCCGGCGCAATCCAGCTACAGACACCATTGATCAAGCCAAGGCCATGGTGCTTCTAGCCGACCTGTACACCATCACGTCAGATGTCCGCTCATCGAAGCTTTATTTGGAAGCGTGGCAGTTACTCACTGAAGACGAAGCTTATGCAGAACTACGCTATGAACTGTTTGGTCGCCCCCATCGCCTGAAACCAGAAGCACCGATTGCACCTGTGTTGTTTCGCCATCCGGTAGAAGTGGAAGAGGGCAATGCATTGTTTGTCGACATTCAATATGACATTCGCGAAGACGGCAAGGTTCGAAATGCCCGGGTTATGGACGGCAATGTGCCCAATGCAGATCGCCGCTTGATGCGCGACTTTGTCTCTACCATGCGCTTTCGCCCTCGCATCGTAGATGGTGAGCTAACGACGACCGAGGGGATGACTTTGCATCAGACCTATCGAGTCAAACAGAAAAAGTCGGATAAATCCTTAACTGTTAGTTCTGGAGTTGGCGGGCCGAGTCAATTGCCAAACTAGTCCTGAACTTATTCCTAGAGCTTATTCCTAGAGCTTATTCCTGGGACAATTCCAAAAGTTAAGCGTCAGTAAGGAAACTGCGCAGTTGTGTCGCGAGTGCCTTGCATGCGGCGTTGCCTGGCCTGGCCAAAATCGGGATGGGTACGACAAGTCCAGCAAGGTATGACGTACCGTTGGCATCAGCGCTAATAGCGCCTGCGGTGGTGAAATTGTCTAGATCCCAGATCGAAGCTTCGTAAGACGCATCTTCTTCCCAATAGGTCATTCCAAAGCAGCCTCCGCCGAAGGAACTGATGGTACAGCTAAAGCTACCGCCGCTGTCTGTGGTGATGGTGTCCCCATCAATCCAGGCCAAATACCTGACATTTGATAGTTGGATCTGTTCTGCCACACCCGGCTGTTGAAACAGGGCTTCCAACTCATCGCTACTCGCGGGCGCTGTGCGGGGTTCAAACCAGGGATAAAGAGAATCTTTGAACTCATCTTGGTCAATGAGCGTGACCGGTGCGTCGCCGCTACCGAGAATGTCTGCGAGGCAATCTGTAAAACTCACTTCTGTTTCACGATCGTTGTAACTCGCGCGCCCTAGAATCACGAGCGCTTCTTCCGTTCGAATGCCAGTATTAGCTGAACGCTGTTCTTCTACTCGCGCGGTCACACAACCCGAGAGAATAAATGCAGAAACAACCAATAAGACTTTAGTTTTCATTGTCAGTTGCTCCCTGACGATCTATCCATTTTGCAACCTCTGGCTGATCGGTCAGGTCAATAGAAATTCTTGCCCCACCGTCGCGAATTGCCAGCATGGTCGCCTCACCTAGCGCACTATCACCACCAAACACGCCACCTTCACTTTTACCGTAGCCAACGACAGTCCAATCTGCGAGTTCATTGCCGGCCATGTCGACCATCGTAATCCTATAATGAATTGACGCAGAGAAAAAATTCAACCCAGACAGCCCCGGGGTCAGAAAACCGTACTTGACAATCTGGGGAATGAGCACAGCGTCAATATTAGGGGCGGTTTCTGGTCCAGGCTGCGGATTCGGCAGTTCAGTCACCGATTCGAACAGCGATTCCATTAGATTACGAAAAAAAGTCAGATTTTGATCACCAAAGTTAATCTTCCACGTGCCCTCTGCCTCAAGCGCCTCGGTGTGTTGGAATGTTTTGAAGTCCTCGCCGTAATAGATGCCGATTCGGGCAGGAATTTTTCGGACGAGCGGTGTTGGCACGGAACCCTCAACCACAACCGTCGTCGTACAACCGGTTAATGCACCGGTTAGAATAAGTGTTGCGAGTAAGCTAAGGACAATCAGGTTCTTCATTCAATTCCTTCCATGAGCTTATGAGAGAGCTTAAATAGAGACAGTCTACATAAGCTCCTCTGGACAGAGAGACCATATAAAGAGACTTCTTGTTGAACATTTTCGGCCAAAAAGAGGTCTTACCAGTATAGGACCTCACATATAGTGAACTTTATTCAGCCAATTTTCATGTTAATCGTGACAAAATGCTGGAACATGTATTTACCAGCAGGAACCAACGGTATGCGCCCATTGATCAAGGCTTCGCGACTATTCGCCATCGCTGCCGTCGCTCTGTTGCTGGCTTTGACAGGTTGTAAGTCCAAGAATTTACCCACATACCCAACGGCGCCGAGCATCCCGACACCCAGCACGCCATCTACTGGTGGCATGCCGCCACCCCCTTCCGGCGGCTTACCCAGCATACCCAGCACACCCAGCACACCCAGCCCCAGCAAGCCTTCGACCCCGAGTGACGGGGCCAAAAGCGGATCTAGCCCGCCGAGCCTCCCCAGTGCCGGTATGCCATCCTCGGGACCGTCAGGAAAACCTGAAAAATCAGGTAAGAAATCAGATCAAAAATCAGGGCAGAAACCTGGCGGTGAACAAGCTGGCGACCCATCGTCAGGCGAAGCCGGCGATCAACGAGCGGCACAAACTGCTGCAGGCGATGATTTACAAAAGGCGGGTGAGCGCATCGCTAAAGCCGGTTCAGGAGAAATTGACCCCTTAATCCCAGAAACAGATTCTGATTCCAGTGACGATGGTGATGTTTTCGCCGACAGTAGCGCAGCATCAGGCGCTCCGATGAATGAATCTGCAGAGTCCAGCGGTGCTGATGGTGCTGATGGTGCTGATGGTGCTGATGGTCAAGACGACGGACAAGAATCAAGTGCCGGCGGTGGCCAAGGACAAATGAACGAAAATGGTGCAGCCAGTGAACAAGTTGACGGCATGCCTGGAGGCGGTATTCCTGGCGATTTAGCAGACGAAATCCTGGCCGCACAGGTCGCCCTTGCCGAAGCTGGCGGTGCACTACAGACAGCTGGCGCTGCCGTTGCTGGTGCAGAAACAGATGAAGAGTTAGCGTCGGCTGAGGAACTGCTCAGTGACGCGCGCATCGCGGTCATTATCGCGTCTCAAGACATTGAGATCCTCGAAGGCGAATTGGCGGGCACACCTGGCTGGGGTGATTCCGATGACAACCCTTTCCAAGAGACTAGTGCGGCCCTGCAAGAAGCCAACATTGCCCTCGTGATCGCGACACGGGCCGTGCTCATTGCAAAAACAGGCTCAGCTGAACTCTCTAGTAGAATGCCTAACGGAGTCCCTGGCGGTGGCGAAACCCAAACAAGTAATGGTCAAGTGACTGTGCTGGAGGGCGAACTAGACGAGTCGCTCATCATATTTGACGGCCAAATTGGTGACGCCCGTGAAGCAGTGCTCAGCACCACCCCACCGCCGACGACAAATCCAACGGGTATACAAAGACCAGAAGGTGAAAGGATGCGCCTACCGACTGAGTCAGAAATGCCACAAACAATAGAAAAACCGTCAGAACAGCAAGTGGCAACCGCCAACATGCCTGACTTGAATCAGGGCGATATTCCAGACCCACAAGGTGACGACATCGTCGCCCAACAACTTCGAGAAGCGGCAATTGCCGAATCGGACCCGGAGCTTCAGGCAAAACTCTGGGAAGAATATAAGCGTTACAGAGAAGGATTATAGCGATGGCTTCAGCGATCAAAAAATTATCCCTGGTAGTCGGTTTGGCTTTTACATTCAGCCTCGCTGGTTGCTCGACCACAGAGTATGTCCAGGCCAATGTCACACCGGCGAAACAAGCCCAATACGAGCTACCCGTTCATCTGTACATGGATATCGGCATTATTCCCTTCAACCCAAACATTCCAAGCACCGAAAAAGAGCTGGAAAAGCAGTTACTCAACCCAGATGTACGTCGCGCTGAAACGCAGTTTATGGCGTATCACCTGAAAGATACCATGGAACAAACTGGTAACTGGGGGGCTGTACGAGTCACGCCAACGCCGTCCGAGGCAGTCGACCTGCATGTCACCGGTCGGATCGATAATTCTGATGGTGAATTGCTGATTGTCACCGTCACTGCTACAGACGCCACCGGCAAGGTCTGGCTGTCGAGAGAATACAAGGACCAGGCGAGCAAGTTTTCCTACGAGAAAGATGTGAGAGACGACCCTTTTCAAGATCTGTATAACGAGATCGCCAATGACATCCTAAGTTTTCGTGAAACTTTGGTCGAATCGGAAATTCAGTCAATCCGTCAGGTAGCGTCGCTCAAATACGCACAAAGCCTAGCGCCTGATGCGTTCAGTCAGTATCTAGATGAAACCGGCAGCATTACCGAAATCACCCAACTACCGGCAGACTCAGACCGTATGCTGAACCGAGTAGAGCGGATTAAAGAACGAGAGTATTTGTTCGTTGATACTCTAGACGAATTTTATGGCCAGTTTTACAGAGATATGAAGCCCTCCTACCGAGAGTGGCGTTATGCCACCTATGGAGAGGCGATCAAACTTCGCCAGTTGGACACGAAAGCACGCAATCGCTTGATCGGTGGTGCGGCGATGATAGTGGGCGGCTTGTACGCGGGCTCTGAAAGTTCAACCTATGCGGGACAAGCAGCCACTACCGGAGCCGTGTTAGGCGGTATTCAAGCCATCCGAAGCGGGCTTAATGTGCGCAAAGACGCCGAAATACACGCTGAGTCCCTCAAAGAACTCAGCGCCTCGCTCGGTGCTGAGATCACACCCTTCGTACTCGACATTGAAGGAAAGACCATCGAACTAGAAGGTACCGCCGATGTCCAATACGATGAATGGCGACGTATTCTGAAAGACATCTATGCGGCAGAGACGACAACACCGGTACAGGACTAAAACACGGACTCGTTCCGTGATTTAATAGCAACTTTATTAGGAAGACATGGCGATTCAACTAGTTGAAGGGCAGAGCTTTGCTGCCGACTATTCTCTGCTGCATAAGCTTGACAGCAGCGAGGCATGGCTAGCACTGCATGAACCCACCCAGGAACGGGTGCGTATTGCTTTGCTGGAATCCTCGACCGTGTCCTCACTGGCGGATATCAACCAGAATGTTGGGCGACTCCAGCCTCTCGTCCATCCCAACCTACTTCGCACCTACCGCATATCTGACTACGAAAGTCAGCTATTTGTGGTCGCCGAATACAAAAAGGGGCTAACACATCTCGACCTGTCTCGTTCTTTCAAAGAAACCTGGCCAGCATTAAAAACGCTCATCAATGCCATTCAATATAGCCATAGCCTTGGCTTTCACCATGGTCATATCAGTCCCGAGCGACTACTAGTAGATAATCAAGATACGCCCTATCTAGATGGATTTGGCCTACCCGCCAGCACTGGGGCTGGCAGGTATCTAGCGCCAGAAGCGCAAGGCATAAATCAACATACCTCCTCCGCCTCGGACGTCTATAGCATGGCTCAAGTGTTGTACCGGGCCATGACCGGTAATCACTGGACGGCAGAGCAGGACAATAACAATGTCCCAATGGAAGACAGCGTTAAACATTTCCTGATCGCGATGTTATCTGACAATGAAAGCGACCGACCTGACGACTTCTCAAGTTTGATCACACTCGTAGAAGAAAGCGCTGCTCCCTCTCAACCCGTTAGCGTGACGAGTTTTGAGCGAGCGACGGCACCTTCTAACGATACTATTGAGCCGATTGTAGGCAGTCAATTCCACAAGCTACCTCGTGAACGTAACGTCATATCAACGCCCATTGCAGTCATGGGGCTGTTGCTACTGATCGTGCTTGGGATGGGCTTATTCTTACTATTACCTGGCGGCGCATCAGATCCAGCAAATAACACTAAACAGGAAATAGCGGCGGCACCGGACATTGATCTTGCAACGGGACCAGCAGCACAACCGAAAGTTGAGGCTGCCGACGCGGAGATTGCACCACTCGAGCTCGCCAAATTAGAAGAACTACGACAACGCGGCAAAACACTAGCGTCCGAACTACTGCGTCTCCAGGTAGTAGTTGAAGATGTTGGCGGCAGGCTTTGGGCGGGCGACCGCTACGGTGAATCTACCAATCTTGGCATTGCCGGAGACGAGGCTTACCGGGCTAACGACCTACAAATGGCCGTCGACAACTACCAGGCCGGCATCATATTACTGGAGCAGGTCTTGGCCGAAACCGACCAGGTTTTCAACGAAAACCTGCAGCGCGGCATCACGGCTCTCGACACCGGTGACTACAACAGTGCCATTGAGGCATACAAAATCATCACCCGCATCAAGCCAGAAGACGCAGAATTTGCTAGCGATTTGGTGCGAGCCTTCAACCTCGAACAGGTTCTGCGGCTCACTGCCGAAGCTGAAGTCACCGAACGTAATGGCGATCTGAGCGACGCACTAATAATTTTCAAAGAAGCATCATCACTGGATTCACTTTGGTCACCCGCCAGTGAAGGCCTGCGCAGAATCAACAACCTTATTGCTCGGAATCGTTTTCAGGATGAAATGTCGCGAGGTTTTAGCGCGCTCACACAGGAGGACTTCGACCCTGCCAGAGAAGCTTTTGAGCAAGCTCAAAAAATCCTGCCAGGTTCAAAAGAACCCTTAGATGGTTTACAACAAATTGAACTCGCTAAAACTCAAAAAGTGATCCTGGAGCTGACAACCGAAGCGGAGGGTTTGGAGACGGCTAGCCTCTGGCAAGATGCCATACCGGTGCTAGAACAGATTTTAGAAATTTCGCCGGGGCTCAGCACCATCGAGCAAAGTCTCAACCGGGTCAAAGATCGAGCTGCGCTGAAAGTAACCCTAGACAACTATTTGAGTCAGCCGCAGCTGATGCAAGATGATGATAATCTGACCGAGGCCCGATCAGCACTACTGAAAGCTGCACGGCTTGATTTAGACGGGCTCAAGGCTGAAGTCCGCGACTTGTCACATCTTGTCTCTCTTGCCAGAATTGAGGTTACGGTGATCTTAAGCTCCGACAACCGAACCGACATTACGATTTTCAAGGTTGGCCAATACGGTAATCTTAGCGAGGTACAGCTTTCGCTAATCCCCGGCATTTACACTTTTGTCGGAAAACGTCCTGGCTACCGAGATGTCTATCGAGAGATCCACATTAAAGGCGACACCAATCCGTTTCCCGTTGAATTGAGTTGTACTGAAAAAATCTGATGAGTGATGACCACGACATAATCGAAGCAACACCTTTTCAGCGCGCCGAAACTGAGTCTCGGCAACCATTGCTGCGGCTCAATCCGGTCACCGTCGTCATTTCGGTCGTGTTCCTGCTGCTGTCGGCTGCTGCTGTGTTTATGTTCACGGCTCGCGCGGTCAGTATTGTGGTCGAACCGCAGCCGGATGTACTCGAAATGACCTCTGGTTTTTACTACGAATTAGCCGACCGATACTTAATGCTGCCGGGCGACTCGAGTTTTAAAGCCAGCAAAGCCGGATATCAGGATTTAGCTCAAACCTTCATTGTCAGCAGCGATTCTAATCAGACCTACACATTCGAGCTGATCGAGCTGCCAGGGATTTTGACCATCGATACCATCCCGTCGACCATAGCCGAGGTGTATATAGATCAACAGTTAGTCGGCACAACGCCTTTAAGGCTCGATGAAATTGACGCTGGCCTGCGCGATATCAGTCTACGATCAGAACGCTACCTGGATTACGATACAGAGGTGGACATAATAGGTCGCCGTGAACTGAACGAATTGAGCGCCAACCTCTCACCTGCCTGGGCGATGATTGAAATCATCAGCGAACCGGATGGCGCGAACATTATTGTTGATGGTGTAGTCGTCGGACTGACACCAAGCAACGTTGAAATACTAAAAGGGTATCGAGATATTGATATCAAAAAAGACGGTTTCAAAATGTTCGAAACCAACATTGATGTGGTCGCAAGTGACGATTCAGCCTTACCCCGTATCTTGTTAGAAAAAGCAGACGGTAAAGTCTCTATCAACTCACGACCGGCGGGCGCCAATGTGACAGTCAATGGTCGCTATCGTGGCCAAACACCGGTATCCCTGACGCTAGAGCCGAACGAAGGTTACGCGGTGGTTTTGAGCAAAGCCGGTTACAAGCCCCTTGAGCGCACGATCAACTTGCGGGCTGAACAAGACATCGCGCTAAATGAGTCTTTGAAGCCGATTCTCGGCGTGCTTCGCCTTGCGGTAGAGCCAAGTAGCAGCGAACTTTTTATCGACGGGGTTAAACAAAGCACACTCAATCAACGCGTATCACTTACGGCCAAACCGCATCAAATTAAAGTTACCGCCAAGGGATACGCAGATTACCTGGCGACAGTGACGCCGCAACCAGGTACGACTCAACAACTTGTCATTCGCCTGCAAACAGAAGCAGAAGCGGCAACAGCAGCAATACCCACCACCCTATCAACCCGCGTCGGCCTTGCGTTCAATCTGATTATTCCCGCCGAACTGACTATGGGCGCTGGTCGTCGAGAACCTGGCCGGCGTTCCAACGAGATCGAGAAATCTGTATCGCTGACACGTGCGTTTTACCTCTCGACAACCGAAGTCACCAATAAGCAATATGCGGCATTTGACTCTGGTCATGATTCTGGCGTGACCGGCCGGGCTCTATTAAACGATGATGATCGACCTGTCGTGAATATTTCCTGGAATGACGCCGCTAGATTTTGTAACTGGTTAAGCGAACAGGAAGGCTTACCCAATGCCTATGAAAATAGTGACGGCTTAATGCGCGCAGTGACACCACTCAACAACGGTTATCGATTACCGACCGAAGCCGAGTGGGCATGGTCGGCTCGCTACGCAGCAGGACCAACGCCGACGCGCTTTCCATGGGGGGACACGATGCCGCCGCTGGTCGTTAACGCTAACTATGCTGACGAATCTGCTGCCAATATGGTGCCCTACTATATCGAAGGTTATACCGATAACTATCGTGGCCCGTCGCCGGTAACACTCTATCCAAGTAACGAGTTCGGCATTCATGATCTAGCCGGTAATGTTGCTGAGTGGATACATGATTTCTATTCGGTCAGCACGCCTAAAGAAGTACTCACTGACCCTACTGGGCCAGCCAGTGGTGACTACCACGTCATTCGTGGTTCAAGCTATAAACATGGTCGCTTTAGCGAGTTACGCTGGACTTATCGCGATTACGGCAGCGATAACCGCATCGATGTAGGTCTTCGAGTTGCGCGGTACCTTGAGTAATGAACACGATGCAAAGCAGATTGAAAAGCACGATACACGGCGTAGCCATCCTCTGCTTGTTGATGGCAATCAACAGTAATGCCGCCGACGTGGTCAACGAAGCAGAACCAACCGCTTCAGTATCTGTCGAACAACAGGACATTGAACCGGCACCAGAGCCCGTAGCGGCAACAGAGTCAGAGATAGGCATAGAGACTGAGGTAATCACCGAAGATGAAGTCGGCACCGCACCCGCGGAGATACTCGGTGGTAATGGTCTAAAAGATCGAAAACTTAGTGAAGTATTTGAGCAGTTTGTACCATCGGAATCCATCAGCGCTGACAATGCTGTACCGTTTCCGGTCGACATCTAACAATGTCGTTAACGGACAACGTCGATCACAGAGTGTCGATCACCGTGGTGTCGATCACAGAGTGTCGATCACCGTGGTGTCGATCACTAGAGTGTCGACAACAAATAATGATGAACAGATCAAACTAGAGACACAAAGTTGAGCAACTTATGAAGAAACAACTGCCTTTGGAATTTATCTATCAGCTCTTTTCGCTGATTATTGCCGTCATTTTAGTGCATGCCATTTATGTCTCTATCATTAGACCTAACGCTGCGATCATATTAGAAGAGCAAGCTATTAGTATTAACTCGAACCCAAACTACGTGCCCGAGCGCTCCTCGTACGTCGTGATCCGTGATTTCGAACAGGAAGCATGCTTTATCCTCATGCTTTGGGCCATGTCCCTGATGGGTTTTAAAGCGCTGCTTGCGGTGCGCGAACGACAAGTTCTGCAAATGGATCTAATTCCCATCAATGAAGGCACCAGTATTTTACCCGAGGATGCGAGAGAGTATTCACGACCAATTCAGGCACTCGCGGTTGAACAGCAACGCTATTTGTTACCCCGCGCTCTTCTCACCGCCCTGCATCGATTTCGATCCACGCGCAATATTCAGGACGTCTCGAGTTCAGTGAAGGCGATCTGCGAATCAGAATCCGATCGCCTTGACTCTGAATTATCCATGATTCGATACATCGCCTGGGCTATCCCATCGATTGGCTTCCTGGGCACGGTGCGTGGTATTGGTCAGGCACTTGGCCAAGCACACCAAGCCGTCGAAGGTGACATCGCTGGCGTCACCCAATCGCTGGGCGTTGCATTTAACTCGACGTTTGTCGCACTCCTGATCAGTATTGTAGTGATGTTTCTGTTACATCAGCTGCAACTTTCTCAGGAACGATTAGTCTTGGATGCAGAAGATTACTGCGACAACCGACTCATTCGCCATTTGCAAACCTGATGACCTGGAGCAAGTTTTGAGCAAAGCAATTATTGAATTAAACGATGCCGCTATGCACCTCGGAATCGATGGTCAGCGGGTACATACCAGTGTTGGTTATGCCGTGCTCGATAAAGAAACCCTGTTGATTGGTACTCGAGCCCAGCAAAACGCGAAACTACTACCTCGTTGGACAAACAATCGTTTTTGGAATCAACTTAGCACCGACAACATCAGCAACGCGACCAACAGTATCCGACACCATGCGGACCTTGCCTTCTCTCATCTCGAAGATTTGAAGCAGCACGTCAATGCGGATTCGCTGGTACTCGCTGTGCCAGCCTACTATGACAAGGCTCAGTTGGGATTACTGCTGGGCATGTGCAAAGAAGCCGGATTGCCTGTCACAAGCCTGGTGGACATGTCGCTACTGGCGATTGCAAATCAACCCAGTCATCCAAACGCCATGTATCTAGATATCGGGTTACATCGCATCAGTCTGACCACGCTAAAGGCCGATGGTGCTATCCGTCAAACCGGACATCAGACGCTTTTAGAGACGGGACTCGCGACATTTTGGGACCGTTGGGCATCCCTGATCGCCGAGCAGTTTATTCAATCGTCACGTTTTGACCCGATGCATGAGGCTGCCAGCGAACAACAGCTGTTCAATCAACTGCCGGCCTTTATGGAAAACAATATGACGAGCAATGCGAATCCTCGAACTTTGTCGTTCGAGTTGGATCTTGGTCACGTCAAACACACCACTTCACTATCCAAACAACAACTTTTAGTCGCCACCGCCAGTGCCTATCCAGCCATCGTCCAGGGTATCCGTCAATTGACGTCAGCGAGCGAGCCATCCAGTTTATTTGTATCAAGCAGATTCAGCAGTTTCCCTGACCTGGCAGCCTCTCTTGCGCTGATTCCTAACGTCGACATAACCTACCTCGACCAGGATCGTCTTATCCAAACGGGACATGAACTTTGGGATAAGCTGGGCACAATGGTCGAGAATGTTCCCCACCTGACAAGCATTGCAATGTCCCCCATTCGGCCAACTACAAGCCAGCGCCGAGCAAGTGCCAGCCATTTACTAATTGCCGCGACAGCCTATTCACTGCGTAAACCCAGACATGTTGTGTCGATTGACGGCAGCGAGCTGCATGAGGGTAGTGAAGGTGCTGTTGGTGTCATCAGCCTTGAGCACGGCGATGCCCAAATCAGAGTTCTTGGCGCCGGGGTTAAGTTAAACCAGGTCGCGATCGAATCAGGAATTCACCCACTTGCGCCCGGAGATACGCTGCAATTTAGTGGCGGCTCAGCCATGATTATCGCTGAACGTTAACCATGGCAAAACGTCGCGAAACCAATGTGTTTAGCCTCTCCTTTCTGGACATCATGTCCTGCGGGTTTGGCGCAGTCATTTTGATTTTTGTTGTGATTCAGCATGGCTCCGTGTCGACGCCCCAGGAATCAAACCTAGAAATGATGGCTGAGATTAAACGCATTGAAAAGGAAGTACTCGACGAAACCAAAAACCTTGTCCAGCTAAAAAATACCGTGCAAGAACAAGATGATGAAATTGCGACAACAGAAGAAGCCATCATCGCAATCATCCAGCTAATAGTAGAGCTCGAGAAACGGATCGTTGCGGCACAAAGCGATGGCGCCAGTAATGACGAAAGCATCGAGAAACTAAAATCTGATTTAAAAGAACTAGAACA
>JBNMQM010000093.1:0-12410 GCA_051278195.1 Candidatus Azotimanducaceae bacterium | reverse complement strand
CAGCCTTAGCGGTCGGTACAAGGAGCCTGTGAGGGCCTTTAGGGTGGGTGGCCCACTTGTTGTAGGCTGGATTGAGCAAATATAGCTCTTCGATTGATATATCGGCTAAATCAGCGGCAATCGCCAGGTCCATCTGCGAGCCAATCTCGATTTGTTCAAAATACGCCTCGTTTGGGATCGGCTTCAGGGTGATGCCATATTTCTCAGGATTAGCGACCAATGCGCTGATGGCCAAGAGTCTCGGCACGTAAGCGCGTGTTTCTCGAAATAGGCTCAAAGAAAAGAAATCGATTGGCTTACCAGCGCGTTTATTCTTGCGCATCGAGTGGCGGACATTGCCCTCCCCAGAATTGTAAGCAGCCAGAGACAGAAACCAGTCGTTATTGAGGGATTTGTGAGAGTCACTCAAGTAGTTGAGCGCTGCATTAGTGGCGGCGGGCACGTCTCGCCTGCCATCGTACCACTGGTCGATTTTCAATCCATACAGACGTCCCGTGGAAGGGATGAATTGCCATAAACCCGAAGCCCGGCCGTGAGAATAAGCAAACGGATCAAATGCGCTCTCGACGATGGGCAGCAGCGCAAGTTCCATCGGCAGATTGCGGGCCTCTATTTCCTCAACGATATAGTGCATGTAGCGGGTTGCGCGGGTCGCGACCCGGTTGAGGTAATCAGGATGACGGATATACCAGTTCAGCTCTGATAAGACTCTTTTTTGGTCGACATGGTGGTCAAGCGTAAACCCTCGTCTTATGCGCTCCCAGATATCATCCGGGGTTGTTTCTTCTACCGTAAGCGGCAGGGGATCATCCATGCGCTCGATGAGGTCATCCTGACCATCTTCTGTGATCGGCATCGCGGCTGCGATCACGATTTCTTCGCTCACCAGTTTGGTCAGGTCTGGGCCATCATTTTCGATCTCTTCATTCTTGCTATTTGGGCTGAGGTCGCCCAGTAGGCCGGGCATCTGGCAGCCACTGAGGATAACAACTGCTAATAAAATGGTGCTAAACTTGACGATAAATAACATAAGGACTTCGGGGTCAACTGCGAGTTAAGGTTAAGTATAATCGCAATGCACGCAGACAACTAATAGCCCGATCACAGTTTATGCAAGATGTTAAAGATTGGTTTGCAGGTTCTCTCGGTCAGCAAGTGTTGGCGAGTGAGGAACGTGTTCTGGAGCAACTGCTACCGGGCTTCTTTGGCTATCATCTTCTACAGCTCAGTCCACAAGGAAATCCGCTTTTTTCTAGCAGCGTGATCCACAATAAATTGAAACTCACCGCCAGTTCGAATGACGCGCCAGCGATCGGTGACGGTTTGGCAGCAGAAGCGACAGAGCTGCCTTTTGCAGAAGACAGCTTGGATGTAGTTCTGCTTCATCACATGCTTGAGTTCCATCGTGAGCCGCAAAAGCTCTTGCGTGAAGTTTCGCGAGTTGCTTTGCCAATGGGACAACTCGTGATCGTTGGGTTTAACCCGATAAGTCTTTGGGGTGCATGCCAACCTATCGCTCGGCTTCGCCACAAGGTGCCATGGACCGGTAAGTTTATACCGCCCGGTAGGCTCATGGATTGGCTAAACCTTCTAAACTTCAAAATTGATCGTGCGCAATACTGTCTATATGGTTTGCCAACAATCAAATCGACGTCAAAGTTACCTGATTTTTCCCATGGCCTCAGCCGTAACGCAAACTTGCCGTTTGGTGGTATCTATTTGATTGTGGCCAGAAAGCAAGTTGGCTCGATGATAAAGGTTCGACCTGTTTGGCAGCGAAGGCGCGCCTTTGGGGGGCTGTCAGTTGTTCCTCCAGCACGACCCGCCACGGGGCGTGGCATATCTACCCGTGATTTACCCCCTGAAGAATAATTGACTGCACATCGATAAATATTTGTCGATGGTTCTTGCTGACGTACCTTGCGGCGCTTATAAGTGATGGCGAGATCACAGCAGTCAGCACGAGAATGAAATAGCAAACGTGCAAAAATAATCATCAGATTTGATGAATTGGAAACCAAGTAATATGAGACAGATTGTTTTGGATACCGAGACCACAGGTCTCGAGGTGGCGTTAGGTCATCGGGTGATTGAGATTGGCTGTGTTGAGTTGGTTGATCGAAAATTGACAAAGAAACATTTTCATCAATATGTGAATCCTGAGCGAGATATAGATGATGGCGCTCAGGAGGTTCACGGCATCTCCAGGGAATTCCTCAGCGATAAACCCCTCTTCAAGGATATTTGGGAGCCGTTTCTTGAATTTGTTTCTGGCGCAGAACTTATCATACATAACGCGCCATTTGATGTTGGATTTCTCAATCATGAAATGAAATTTTTACACGGCTCCCATGGCCGCATCGAGGATTACTGTCAGATCATTGATAGTTTGGCGGTCGCAAGACAAAAGCACCCTGGCCAAAAGAACAACCTTGACGCGCTTTGTAAGCGTTATCTAGTTGACAACTCCCAACGGGATCTCCATGGCGCGCTATTAGACGCAGAAATTCTGGCCGACGTTTATTTACTCATGACTGGCGGACAGGTTGCGCTGAGTCTTTCGGGTGAAGATGACGGCCCCGAAATTCAACTCGCGTCCGTACCCCGGACACTTGATGCTAATCGACCGGCGTTAAAGGTGATCCGTGCCACTGAAGCCGAATTGGACCGACACGAAGCAAAATTGAATAAGTTGGATGCTGCTTCCGGCGGCAGTGTCTGGCGGCAACAGGAGTTAGTCTGATGTTTGTATGGCCCGAACCCAACAAGGACTTTACCCCGGGTGTGGCAACCCCCATTGACCAGGGTGCAGCCTGGCACTTTGTGTTTCGTGGTGGAGATATTTATCAGTCATTTGATGCCGCAGGGCAATGGCAACCGTTGCCGCAGTTGCCGGGGCAGGGCGTTATACAATCGCACTACTTAGGCGATATTGCCGGTACGCATTGTTACGCCACGGAAGTCGACAATGGTGACTCATTCAAAGGTTTAAGAACCCTGTTCGGCAAGTCCGATCATTTGATGTTTAGCCTAGCGGGCCGGGCAGCGCAAGTATTGGACTGGTATCGAACCCATCAGTTTTGCGGCAAGTGTGGTGCACCGACGTCGGCGCACGAAAAGGATAGAGCGACGGTATGCGTTGATTGCAAGGCCTTTTATTACCCGCGGTTGTCCCCGTCTATCATCACATTGGTCTACCGAGGCGATGAAATGTTGTTAGCTCGTAATCATCGGTTTCCCGATGGCATGTACAGCACTCTAGCCGGATTTGTTGAGCCGGGTGAATCAATTGAGGAGACGTTGCACCGTGAAGTGTTTGAGGAAGTAGGGGTTCGGGTGGGCGCTATTGAATACATGGGTAGCCAGCCTTGGCCGTTTCCGAACTCTCTGATGTTCGGATTTCTTGCCGAGTACGAGTCTGGTGAACTCGTCCTACAGGAAGAAGAAATAGCGGATGCAAAATGGTTTCATCATAAAGATCTGCCAGTAATGCCTGGCCCAGTGGCCATATCCCGATGGTTGATTGATGCCCACTTACATCGTCTGCAACCATAAGCACATCCCAGCTTATTGGAAGCCCTAACCTCTATCCAATAGTCCCAGTAACTTTTGGTGGCTGGTCGGCATAATTCGCTCGAGCAGCGCAAGGATTTTTGCGTCTTTTCCTACCAGGATCTGCGCTTTGTTTTTCTTCACGCCGGCCAGTATTTGATCGGCTGCCTGCTCCGACGTAAGACCGGCAAAACTTTGAAATTGTTGTGCAAACTCCTCTTTGGTCGCAGATGCGTTGTCGCTTGGTACGAATCGTGAGTTTTCCACGATGTTGGTTTTGACGCCGCCTGGCTGTACGCAACTCACACCGATATGAGAGTCTGCGAGTTCTTGGCGTAGCGAGTAGGTAAAACCACGAACTGCGAATTTTGACGCGTTGTAGGCTGATTGTGTTGGTACGGCAACAACGCCGAAGATTGAAGAGGTATTAATAATATGTGCTTCAGATTGCTCCTTTAGAAAAGGTAGGAAAGCTCGTGTACCGTAAACAACGCCCCAGAAATTTATACTCATTAGCCATTCAAAATCTTCGAGTGACATATGTTCGACCGTGTCCACAACAGTAACGCCAGCATTGTTGAATACCATATTCACTTTACCGTGTTGCTGTTCAACAGCACTGGCATAATTCTTTACATCTAGCCGGTTCGATACATCTATTGTATGGCGCGTGACTTTGACACCAGATTTGATGAGTGACTCGGTCTCAATAAGTGCATCGACATCAATGTCAGAGATCGCTACATGGCAGCCTTGCTTCGCAAGAGACAGTGCAAGCGCACGGCCCATGCCTGAACCCGCTCCTGTAATCGCGGCGACTTTATCGGTGAAATTCTGCATGCAATATTACCTATGAATGTCCTGAATAACCCGCTTGTCACCGAGTCGTTTCGTAAAGCCTTTGCCGTCGAGAAACTCCAGCAATTCGATGCAGAGGTTACGCCCCATTCCGGATTTGTCACGAAACTGAATAACGGTAAATTCGCCGCCTTCACTATTGGCCACGTCAATGGCCAGTTGTCGTATCTGGTCGAGGCTTTGGGTCAGAAAGAATCGATTTTTCACGGGTCTGACTAATAAACCCTGTTTGACGCAGCCATCTAACAATTTCTCTAAAGCGGCTGGTGGTAGATTAACCTGTTTGGCAAGGTCATGGATGACAGGTGGCTGTAACCCTTCTCGCTGCAAAATCGGTTCGACCTTCTGCCATAAAGCAGCAGCAGGTTTCGATAATTCTGCTTGTTTGCCAGCTGGTGAGATCTGATTGCCCTGGACAGAAATTTCTCCGGCAGTCAGCAGCTGGTTCAAAATCAGTTTTAAAAAACTTTCGCGAATACCGAGGGCTTGTCTCAACTGGGATTGCGTTTGCGATACCTTTTCGATCTGTATCAGTGCTGCTTGCTGCGTTGCCTTAACTTGGTCTTGATGGTGGCTCAATCCTGAATCGTCAATGGGGTGTTTGGAGACGAACAACTTTTGGTTTAGCGCATTCGAGAGGTGTTCAAGGTTGATGCCGTCAACAGCAACGCGGATAAGATCGTCGAGTACTGGAAGCTGGCCGTCGGGTGTACGTAGAGCTAGTTGTTTAAGAGTCATCAGTCGAATGGGTTTACTCCTGCCCTTTTGTACAGAGTAAGGGTCAACCGTCCAACCTCCAGCAAGGGTTCGACTTGCAGACTGGTCACGGATTACAAAGCGATCGCCATAACAGGCGCTCAATGGTGATTCACACACAATTTGAGCGAGCGCCGACTCGCCGGGCTCAATTTGCCGTTGCTCAAGCAGGAATACCCGTCCGGTAGTGTGTTGCGCACCCAAATGAATGTGCACTGGCAAACCGGTTTTGAGTGGAACCTGTTCAGAGGCTAGTAGTCGTATCTGGCCATCCAAACGCCTTGATACTGGTAGTGCAGGGTGGCTGGTGACCCATTGTCCCCGTTCGACACGCTCGGTATCGACATCTCCAGAGAGGTTCAATGCACATCGATCGCCGGGCCCGGCGAAATCGGCGCTGGTATCTTGACGATGTATTGCCCGAACTCTCACTTTAAGGTTAGAAGGCATGAGGCGAAGTTCGTCGTTAAGCTTGACGGTTCCTGAAAACACTGACCCTGTGACCACAAGACCACTGCCTTTGACGCTGAAACGGCGATCTATGGCCAGGCGAAAATACTCTTCATGTGTTTGTACCCGCTCGGACTTAAGGGTCCAGAGGTGAGCCTGTAATTCGGCTATGCCAGTCCCCTCTATGCTGCTGACCTCGTAAACAGACGCCATTGTGTAGGGCGTTGTAGAAAGGAAGTTCTGTATGGACTGCCGAGTTTTTTCCAAATGCTCCTGGGAGACGCGGTCCGTTTTTGAAATAACCACGGTAGCAGCGGCTATGCCCAGAAGTTCTAGAATAGCGACATGTTCTGCTGTTTGTGGCATTGGACCATCATCAGCGGCGATCACAAGCAAAGCATGATCGATCGCGGCAACGCCTGCGAGCATGTTACTGATAAATTTTGAGTGCCCTGGTACGTCTACAAATCCAATGCTGTCTTGATCTTTATGGAAGTAGGCGAAACCAAGGTCTATGGTGAGCCCTCGCGCTTTTTCTTCCGCCAATCGGTCGGTGTCAACGCCAGTGAGTGCTTTGACAAGACTGGTTTTGCCGTGGTCGACGTGTCCGGCGGTTGCGAAGATCACAGCTGCAATTCGCCTACTTGGCGTAATAGCAATTCGGTGTTGTTTAGCGTACGAAGATCAAATATTAAACGTCCATCATGGATACGTCCGAGTACGGGTGTCGGCAAACGACGGAATGCGCCTTCCAATATTTTTAGCGATGAGTCTTGGCCATTGTTGGGACCTATGGCAATACCGTAGCTTGGGATGGTGTGGGTGGGTAGGGCACCACTGCCTATCTGGCTCTCGGTCTCGCAGGTTTCAACAAGATACCCCGGAATTGACAAGGCCTGTTGTAGTATCTCAGCGTCTTGGCGCAAACTTTCTCTGGAACGCGTGAGGTCTCTAATGGCGGGTATTGACGTCTCGAGTTGATCTGGGTCGAGATAGAGTTTGAGTACTTCTGTTAGCGCCGCTAGCGTAATTTTATCGACCCGCAGCGCTCTTTTCAGCGGGTGTTTTTTAATCTTATCAATCAATTCTCGACGACCAACGATAATGCCGCATTGTGGTCCACCTAAAAGCTTGTCGCCGCTAAATGTGACGACGTCGGCACCGGCTTTTACGGAATCCTGGACGGTGGTTTCGTAAGGCAGGCCCCAACGACGTAGATCGACAAGAGTGCCGCTGCCCAAATCAGTCATAAACGGGAGGCCATGTCGGTGAGCAATCTCAGCCACATCTTCATCCGATACGCTGTGGGTGAAACCTGTTATTTCGTAGTTGCTGGTATGAACTTTCATCAGCATTGCGGTGTTCGAACTTATCGCTTGTTCGTAATCGGTTGCGTGAGTTCGGTTCGTCGCGCCAATTTCTTTGAGGATGCAGCCCGATTGCGACATGATCTCTGGGATCCGAAATGAGCCGCCTATTTCGACCAGCTCACCGCGAGATACTGGGACTTCTTGGCCTGCTGCCAATCCACTTAACGCCAGCAGCACCGCTGCCGCATTATTATTAACGACCGTTGCAGCCTCGGCTCCAGTGATTGCTTGAATCAACGCTTCAATATGGCTATCTCTGTCACCACGTTGACCGGATTCAAGGTCATATTCCAAATTACTGTACTGTTCGCCGATTTCAACCATTGCCCTGATAGCAGCATCAGGTAGTCGGGCGCGGCCCAAGTTCGTATGTAGGACGGTACCTGTCAGATTGAGCACCGGTCGCAGAGAGTTAGTATGTTTTTTCAGAAGCGCAGCATCGATATTGACCAACAATTGCTCATCGCTGGGCAACTGATCTAATTGCCCAGACTTAATGCTTGAGCGGACGTTCTCTAACTGCTCACGAATTGCCTGGGTGACTTCCGTTCTGCCGTAAACGGCGAGGAGCGCGGCGGAATTCCCTAGCAATACATCTACCGCCGGTAGTCGGGACAGCACAGAAAGGTCCATGCCTTAACCTCTGGTGGCCAGAATCGCTTCTTGCAGAGGACCCAACTGGCGAACCCAGGGCTGAACCCGCAAAACTTTTGCGGTTGCCCAGTCTTCTCTGGCTGCTTCTGCCAGTGCTCGATCAGCGTAAATGTCGAGGATGAGTACGTACCAGTCAGTTTCGCCGTTTCGAATTTTGACGAATCTCGGCGCTTCGATGCCATTTAGACCAGCGTACTCCTTCACACCATCAAGGTTTCGTAGTGCAATCAGCTGAACGGCATAGTGATCAGCAGGCATATCGAGGATCTGGCTTTCCAAAGACTGGGCTTCAGGCTGCTGGTTTTTTGGTGGTTCGGGCGCGATCTCGGCAAGCATGACCGGCTGTTCGATAGAGCGCTGTGGCGCTGCCTGACGAGCGATCTTTGGCTGAACAGCTGTAATTTTTGTTGGATCTGCTTCGTTTTGACATTGCCATTCTTCACCTTCTTGTGCGCCATAGCAGAACCATTTCTTATCTGGGTCTGAGCTATTTAGCAGTACCGGTGCTTCGCAGTTGTCTCCCTCGCATTCATTCGTTGTGAAGAATCGGCTAGCAAGCCCACAGCTATTGAGTAGTGGCATTAGAACAAGAACGAACAAAAACGTACGTAGCATGAGTAATCTGATTCATTAAAAGGCGAATTCAATCACAGATCGGGTTTTGACGATAGGCGTGTCAGAAATGACTGCGATGGGGGAATATCCCAAAAATGCCACCGGTATGAATAAACACTGTCTCGTGCTCCGGCTTTACCCGCCCTGATTTGAGTTCCGCAACCAGACCATGGAAGGCTTTACCGGTGTAAACCGGGTCGAGAATGATACCTTCTGTACGCGCTAGGTCGGCAATGGTTGCGTAGATTTGCGCGTCCGCAATGCCATAACCGGGACCCACGTATCCCTCGACGATGCGGATTGGTAAATCCAGAGCAAAATCAGGTTGATCGTAGCGAGCTTGCCAGGCAATGAAATCTTCGGTGATTTTGTTGACGAAGTACGCCTCGTCGTCACAAACATTAATCGAAAGGACTTCGACACCTAGGTTGTAAACCTCGTTACCTAAAATCAGGCCGCCAGCCGTTCCGCCAGAACCGGTGGCGGAGACTATATAGTCGGGTGTGATTTTATGTTCTGCGAAGTCAGCTTTCAGCTCGTCGCAAGCCACCAAGTATCCCCATAAGCCAATCTCATCGCTGGCGCCGATTGGAATGGTAAATGCCTGCTCGCCTGCTTCCGCTAGCTGATTGGTCAGTTTGTCGATCTCACCCGGTAAATTCTCGTTGTAGCCTCGAGCAGGCATATAGGTAATCTCTGCACCCACCAGTTGATCCAAGAGAAGATTGCCGTCCGCGATATCCGCGGGTTCGCCTCTTAACAGCAGATGGCATTTTAAGCCCAGAGAAGCGGCCACAATTGCGGTTGCACGGCAGTGGTTAGATTGGATGCCACCGCAGGTAATCAGGGTTGTGGCGCCTTGCCTTAATGCTTCGGCAACATTGAATTCCAGTTTGCGTAATTTGTTACCGCTCGCCGCCGCATCGGTGAGGTCGTCTCGTTTAATCCAGATGGGCGGAAGGTTGTGTTTTTTACAAAATCGCTCAAGAGGTTGCAGAGGTGTCGGTAGGCGAGCTAGCGATATACGTGGCGCGTTTATTTTTATAGACGGCATAGCGGGCTTGGCTTTATGACTGTAAGCGGATGTTAATTGGCAGGCAGTGCTCTAGTAAAGGTAGATTAAACTGAGATGTTGATGAAACTGCCTTTGCCCGGTTTGCTATCAAGAACCGGGAACCGGTGTTTGATAGGTTTGATGGTTTTCAGTGACTGCCAATGGGTTTGATCGCCGGGGCGACGGTGACTTGTGCTGCGCCGATCGAACTCTTGATGTCGACGACAATGGTTCACGACTATCGATTTCTGCCGCCGTTCAGCATTGCCATGGCGGCGTTGGCCGTGGGTTCGACGGTTTGGTCTGTTGTATAGATCCGTGAGCTTGCTCATTCGGTGAGTTTACGTGAGCTGACGTTGCTCTTAGAGCAGGGGTATCGATCAAATCGATAAGACGCGCGACGTAATTCGATGAAAGCGATGGGGTAATGGGGTCAAACCTTGCGCACCACATATTTTCCGCTAAAAGCCATGGCGCTTTGGCCATCCAGCATAATGTTTGAGGTCAGCAAAATTGAGGCCTTGCCTGTTTCCAGAAACTTATCCCGAAATGCGGGGTATGCGTCGGGCAATTCAATTTCACAGTGCAGAGTTTCAAACACAGGGTGGCTGTAACTCACGTCACCTCCGGCGATGACCGTGTTGGCCTCAACCTTCATCTCCGCCAGTTTCAGCTGCAGAATGCTCCAACCAGCGAGAGCCGATACGGAAAACAAACTGCCGCCAAATGCGGACAGTTGATGGTTAATATTGTTGGCGAGAGGCGCGCTCAGCACTAACCGTTCACCATCATATGAGTCGGCATTGATCCCCATATGTTTCGAAATGGGAATGAAGTTATAGAGTGCCGATTGCAACGTTGCGAGATCATGGATGTCTTGGGAGTTGTATCGCGTGTTGTCTGGTTCAGATTGATCGGTCACAATTAGCTTCTCTTGATCGGTGATCTAGTAAATCACGTTTCTATAAGCTGAATCTAATCTGTCGGAATACTTCATGAAAAGCATCTTGTTGTTGCTAACAGTCTCCTTGAGTTTATTGCTCTCCGCTTGCGATCCGGCGCAACCGATATTACTGACGGGTAATACCATGGGGACCACTTATAGTGTCAAGGTCATTGATGCTGTAGATGCTGAGCAGCTTGCAGAACAGATCGAAACCCGGCTGCTAGAAATCAATCAGCTCATGTCCACGTACCTTCCTGATTCCGAGATTTCTCGAATTAATCGCTTAGACGTCGGAAAGACCATGCCTATCTCAACCGAAAATCTGGCGATGTTATCGTTGTCTCGGATGCTGTTTGAACAAAGTGGCGGCAAGTTCGACGTCACTATTGGTCCCCTGGTAGCGCTGTGGGGATTCGGTCCAGATCCAATCAAAACAGAAGTGCCGCCAGAAGCCGATATTTCCGCGGCGCTTGCACTATTAGATTTTGATGCACTTGAGGTACGCGATGACGTATTGATGAAATCGAAGCCGGTGATGATAGATTTTTCTGCAATCGCGAAAGGCTATGGTGTCGATGAACTTGCTCGCCTGGTCGAGGAGGCTGGCGCCACTAACTACCTTGTTGAGATCGGTGGAGAGTTAAGGGCGAAAGGATTTAACCAGAATGATTTGGTGTGGCGCATTGGAATCGAAAAACCTGATATACAAGAGCGAACGCCGTTTACATCGGTACCGCTCGACAATCTGGCAATGGCAACAAGTGGTGACTATCGAAACTACTTCGAGGTTGACGGGCGGCGCTATTCACACACGCTTGATCCGACGACGGGCTACCCCATTCGTCACAATATGGTGTCGGTTACCGTCCTAGCTGAGACCACAGCTCTCGCAGACGGCTATGCGACGGCGATCGATGTTATGGGACCCGAAGCTGGGCTAGAATTGGCAAATCGGCAAAATCTGCCGGTATTTGTTATACTACGTGTAGGTCGTGATTTTACGACTCGAACCAGCAAGGCATTTGATGACTATATGTCTGCTCATTAACAGGTCTATTCTACTGTGACTTCAATATGATCGAATTTGTTTTAGCTTTCCTAATTTTCGTAATCGCGATTTTGGCTATGTCGGTAGGTGTTATTCACGGACGTGCGCCACTGGCAGGTTCTTGCGGCGGACTCAATAACATGGGTGAGGCTGGTGGCTGTGAGCTATGCGGTGGCGACACCAGCAAATGTGAATCCACAGATGCACCTGCGCCAGCTCGCGGCTCTTTCCACGACGCTTCCTGAGCACCATCCGTTCGCATTTGAGTACTTGAGCGATTGTGTTTTGGTGTCCCCGCGCAATTGGTACATTGGTCTATAGTTAAGGCATGAATCGCTGGCAAGGAATCAGCCATGTTGAGTTTGGCAAAAGATGATCAGATCAGACTCATTTTTGAAGACCAATTAGATCGTAACGAAATCACATTGCCTGTGTTGCCTGAAGTTGCAGCCACTGTGATCCAGTTGTCGACGTCGGAAGACGTGGATGCCCAACAGTTAGCGAAACTGATCCAAGGCGACATGTCGTTGGCGGGGCATGTGATGCGAGTCGCCAATTCAGCTCTTTATCGTCCGGTAACCCCATTTGTTTCTCTACAGCAGGCAATTACTCGTCTTGGCATTGTCACGATTGGAGAAATCGCGCTCGCCACCAGTTTGAACGGCGATCTTTTCGTCGCTCCAGGATACAAAAAATTGCTGCGTCACTTATGGCGTCAATCGTTACTGTGCTCTGCTTGGTCAAAGCAAGTCGCCAGAATGCGCAGAACCAACGTCGAAACTAGCTTTCTGGCGGGTATGTTATGTGAAATGGGAAAGCCTGTAGTCATTCAAGCCGTCGCCAATTTTGGCATGGATGAGGTGCGCCTAATGGCGTTTGTGCAGGATTATTATGTGCGAGCCGGCGCATTGTTGGCTGCACTTTGGCGGTTACCGCCGGCTGTCAGTGAAGTCATTATTCATCACCAGCATTATGATCCCGACAACGCCCAGCGTGATGTGACGCTAAATGTTCAAGCTGCAAGACATATAACTGAGTTCGGTCTCAAAGACTTTCCAACCAACATGCTGACTCAGTTGAATTTTTATCCAGAAGATGTAGCAAAAC
>JBNMQM010000092.1:0-12454 GCA_051278195.1 Candidatus Azotimanducaceae bacterium | reverse complement strand
GATGGACAATAGGCGGCATCAAAGAATGGCTTTCATACCAGGATAATGTTCGCGTCACCTACCCTGCTGTTCACACAAGACTAGCGCAATGGATCGCTGCGGGACAACCCGAGAGTATTGCTGAACTCGCTGAACAACTGTGGTCGGAGGTAAAAGTTGAACGTAATGTTCATCGGCAGCGAATCAGGGTTAACAAGTTGTCCGGATTGGTTGATCAATGTCTGTAACTGGTTCTTTTTGATGGCTTATTGCGTGTTGAGTTGTTCGCTGAGACGTTTTTTTAAGCGGACAGGGTGAATCTGGCTTGGGATCTTGTCTGCACTGGACGTCTCTGAGAACGTTATCTTTGATGACGACCTAATCACCAGAGGATAGTAGTTTTAAACCGCATTTACCCCGAATTTAAAAAGTATGCTAACTGGGGTTTTCGTATTTAGAAGTTTGAAAGACAGTTTGTTGGTAGAGGATTGTCAATGTCTGAATAGCCAATAATCTACTGCCTTACAGACGGCCAGGTTGATCACTGCAAAGATTTTTTTAGCGGGCAGGGGTGATTGGCTTGTTTCTTCAAGCATGTTTTAGGATTGAATAGCTGTCGCAGATTTGGCCGGTGGTGGTTGCGCTTCGATGTGATTCAGGACCTTCTGAATTATGTCTGGGTCAGTGATATCAGCGATGACTCGTATAGTCCCGCCACATAAAGGGCATAGGGCCGTCGCGGAGTCGGCTGCGCGGCCAAACATCAAAGATGCGCCGCACTTCTATCGAGTAACGCTGCACCTCATGTTCCAGCGTCTACTGGATATGAAGGATGATGTTGATGTGTTGACCCGACAGAGCGAACAGTTGGTCAATAAGAATGAATACTGCAAGCGTCTATTGGCGATTGGAGGGGTGGGCCCGATTGGTGCGGTGTTGTTGTACGCGACATTAGGCTCGGGGGAAGCATTTCAAAGTGGCAGGGAGTTCTGTGCCTACCTCGGTCTGACACCGAAGCATTACAGCAGTGGCGGCAAGACTAAGCTCGTTGGTATCAGTCGGGATATTGCCAACAAACGATTAAGAGCAGTGCTGATCCAGGGCGTGAGAGCTTACACCAATCACGTCAGCGACCCGTAGAGGATCTAGGGTGCGTAGACATTGTGGGGTCGGGGATAGCATCTCCATTAAAAAACCGAACATACGTGCGCGTCTCAAATCTGAACGCACGGAGGTTGCTTGCTTACCAGGAGGAGTCCACATACATAGGAGACATCAGTAGGTGCTAGGTTGTCACATCCAAGGCGGGTAGGCGTAAGCCACATTTTTCAAAGGATGGTCAGGTACGGTAACTCCAGATGTCCATTCAAATTTAAGCACTGTTACATTTTGTTTTTATCTTGCAAGGCGACGACGGCGCATCATGCTAAGTCCAATCAGCGAGAGACCTAAAAGTCCAAGCGTGGAAGGTGCAGGAACAGAGCTACCGGGCCCCCAAATTGCAACATTTGAGATTGCACCGCCACCGGGCCAGAAATTATTCAAATCGATAGCCATCTGACCGTCCCATAAGTTGAGGTTAAATATGTAGAGCGATGGCGCGTGGTTTCCGTCCTTGACGGACAGATAGCATTCAGTACATGAAATATAGGGATCGCCGGCTGAACCCAACCACTCTATCAGTGCATCTTCAGGGTTGCTCGCGCTGTTCTCGTAAGTCGTGTCATACCAGTCAGCCCAGGATCCTGAATCTGCCCCGCCTTGATCTGATTTGTACAACAGGAACAATTCGGTGCTTGTACCGACATGGCCTTCTATGGCGTCTGCATCCGGATTTGCATTGATATCCGAGGTCCAACAATTCACGCCTACATTGCAATCTGCCGGTGTCAAAACAATCGTCGCCCAAAGGGGTGAACTGAACACTGCCATCAGTAGGATTGAGAGGGTTTTGATCAATTTCATCATTTTATCGCCATTTATAATCTGTCGTCGTACCAATCTATGCAAAATTCACGCCAATAGTGATTAGTTGCTATATAACAAGGGGTTAGATTACTAAGCATCCTGACCAACGCACAATCTGTAAAATATCTCGACAAAAATGAGAGTGGACGACTACGCTAGGGGTTATCTGCATCCACTTGGAAAGCCATTGCTTAACCGGAAGGATCTACATCACTGTATGAGGATAGTAATTTTAAACTGCATTTACCTCGAATTTAAAAAGTAGGTACTGCCAAGTTAATTGCTCGAAGCCACCAAAATTTCAGGAATTCCTTCTATACCATCGCTGCATTTTTCCAAGATGCAAAAGAACGCAATCTAAAATATCGATAGGTTTCTGCTGCAACTAATAGTGCACTGATAGGTAAGGGGGGTCTTGACCTGGTAACAGGCCAAGTTTCCCGCTGCCCCATCGCGCTTTATTTGGGCCTCAGTGAAGAGGTTAAATAACCGACCCTTCTCTTTGGATAGCAAGCCATGCTTCGATCTCCTTCCCGACTTTGATAGGAAGCACTCTCCAGTACATGATAAATGGAGTGCCATCTTTTTTATAGTTGATCGCTTTTCCTTCGAATTTGCCGCCAGACTTCAGCGCAACGGATAGCCGATCGATGACTTTTTTGTCCGTGCCCTTGCCTTGCAGGATTCGTGGTGTCTTGCCTACAACTTCAGAAGGCTCATGGCCGGTTAGTTTTTTGAAGGCCTTGTTCGCGTAGGTTATTTTTCCCTTAGCGGTTGCATCAGTGATCAAAATTGAGTCGAAGCTATTTTCCGCCAATACCTTCAGCAGTTTTAGACCAACTTCGGTGTTATCTAAGACCTTGTCGATTGTGGACGCCATTTTTACCCTTAATCATTAGTTGAAAACGGGTGTTACGCAGGGGCGTGGCTTGTGGATCAAACACAGGTAAAAGTACCTGCAGCGCGACTTTTTACGCTGCGTTAAGCTACCCGATATAGGTTTAGAATTAGTCCAGGTACCGGATAGGTCAGGGCTTCAAACCAAACCTGCCAGGTGCTGGCCGGTGCGTTATAGAGGTATACGTTCTTGTGCGTCAAGTTAACCTTCAAGCTGTCGAGGATCGTCGGTCAAAGATCATTCAAATAACCCTGAAATAGTGCCAAGAGTGAACCATTCGAAGATTATCGGCGTAAAATTTTCTAACCGTGTAGCTCACTGATAGTTAAGGCAACTTACAAGTGACAGAATTGTACGGCAAAAAAGTTCAACCGTGTTGGGTTATCATGTCAAACAAAATAGCAAGTCAAAAGAGCAACGGATCCACTCCCATAGACGGCAACCAAGTGGCGGCAAAATCTCTCCTGCTGCCTATGCTCGGGTACCTTGGAATCGCGATCGCTGCACCTTTCTTTTTGTGGGTGCCGCTAGGTTTTCTAGGGCTGACGCCCTCATTGGTAGATGTCTTCGGTATCGTCGGCCTTCGTTTCCCTGCCGCATTGACGATAGCAGGGCTTCTGCTCTCAGCGATCGGATTCCATCGTTTTTAGCGACGGACTCCCTCCCTATCTGAACTTTTACTAATCACTATTTAAGGAAACCAGTATGTTCAAATTGTCTGACTTATTTATATTGCTCGCCGTCGCTGTATCTTTCGCGATATCCGGCTTGCTGTGGTTCCAAGGTTTTCAGAATGAGGGGCTGTTCACTGCCATTTGGGTTCCATCTATTCTCGCGTTTGGAATCTACTTCAAACTGTCAAGCCTCGCCTCAAGGAGAGAATAATAATGATCGCTGACCATTTAGTTTACTATGCAATTGCTATTTTCATATTGATGGCCATCGGGCTCATATTTACGATAATAGAATTTACAAAAATGTCAACAGAACAGCAACAAGATGAAAAAAGCCGTAAGTCTGAAAGAAATGGAACAGGATAACGACTCGCACTTGAGGCGTAGGCCGCAATTGGGTTCTTACCTGGTAGCTCTGCAGCCAGAGCCCCTTGTACAAAACCAAAAGCCACCGCGAGCATTAACCCTATTTTTAGTACCGTCATAAAACCCCCACAGACTAAGTGATCAACCCAACAGTCTGAATAGCGACCAAATCAGTGGCTATTCAGACATTGACCATCCTCTACTAAAAAACAGCCCCACAGACTTCTTTTCACAAAGAACCCCAATAAGAATACTTTTGAAATCTGAGGTAAACGCGGTTCAAATTTACCATCCTCAGTAATTTCTTAATTTATCCGTCACTATTTCCCGTAGTTCACCTTTGTGTTTCATTAGCATTCGTTTGAAGAATCGCTTTGCAGCATTAGCATCTCGTCGATTCTGCAGAAAAACATCAACGACCTCACCATCTTGATCCACAGCGCGCCAGAGAAAATGTTGTTTACCGTCAATCTTGATAAAAACCTCATCAATGAAAAACGTATCACCGTATCCCTGATGTCTTCGACGTAAGGCGGTCGCTAATTTCGATCCGAACTTGTTGCATCACAATCTAATGGACTCATGAGTGACAATAATTCCACGTTGCGCCACCAAATCTTCAATGAACGGTCCGCGATGACTCAGATTAAATCGAAAGTAGAGCCAAACGGCCTATTGGATTATTTTGGGGGGGACGCCTAGTCAGGGAATCGGTATCTTTTGTACATCGTTGATTTGTTCATCCGGTAATTGTCGCTGATTGTCTGTAGGAGATTTGTCATTTGTACTGTCGTGTAGACTAGCGACAGGAACACAGTGAAAATACGCGAGCACCTTACTCCAGCCCCAACATGGAAGAGAGCCCCAATATGAAAGTCCTGCTAGCAATGATGAGCCACGAGACCAATACGTTTTCACCTGTGCCAACAGACATCATACGATTTGGTGGTGGCAGGCAGCCTCTCGAAGGTGAGGCTGCACTCAACATGATCCGGGGTACAGGCACCACGATGGCAGGTTTGTTGGATGCTGCCGAGCAGGCCGGTGCAACCGTTAAAACATCGATAGCAGCGGGGGCACCGCCCTCTGGGCCGGTTTCGGAAGAAGCCTATCGCTATATGACTGATACCATTTGTGCAGATGCAAAAGGCTGTGATGCGATTCTGCTGGAGCTTCATGGCGCAATGGTGACGCAATCCCTCGAAGATGGCGAAGGCACGTTATTAAAACGGCTGCGGGATGAAAACCCAGGCATCCCCATTGCAGTCGGTCTTGATATGCACACCAACCTTTATCCCGCCATGGTTGAAAATGCGACGGTGATTGCAGGCTTTCATACCTACCCTCATATCGATATGTACGAGACCGGGCTGCGGGTAGGCAAGGTACTGTTTGAATCCCTTGCCGGTAACGTTGCGCCGGTGATGGTGTCTGGCAATGCCAGAATGTTGCCCCATGTCATGCGGCAGGGCACAGATGACTTTCCCAACAAACAGTTGCAGGCGCGATGCCTAGAGCTGGAACAAGACGGTGCACTGCTGGTCAGCCTGTTTACTGGCTTTCCTCATGCGGATATTTACAACGCAGGGTTAAGCGTTGTTGTCGTGACGGACAACGATAAAGTTCGGGCGCAAGAAATCGTCGATGAATTGCTCGAGATGGCCTGGGTAGATCGCAAGAAATTTGTGTACCAGCCAGTGTCTCTTGAAGAATCAATTAAGGCTGGCCAGGTCGCGGCGGCAAAGCCCGGTGAAGGTCCAGTCATTTTATTGGACCATTATGACAATACTGCCTCGGGTGGCACGATGGATACTACTGAGGTGTTGCGTGAAATACTGGATCAGGGCCTGGCAGATGTCGCCGCGTTCGGAATCTATGATCCAGAGGCAGTCGAGGCCATGGTAGCGGCGGGGGTCGGCAACAAGATCACCGTCACATTGGGCGCCAAATTTCACATGGATGCTCTGGAGGTCCAATCCCAACCGCTGGAAGTGACGGGCAACATCAAAATAATATCTGATGGGCTATTCACAGTTAAGGGGCCGATGAGTACCGGTTCAACCATGAATATGGGCACCACGGTTGTGCTGGATACCGGCAAGGTGCAAATCATCGTCATATCGCAACATGTCGAACCTTATGACCTGGGTTGTTTCTCGAGTTTGGGTATAGATCCTCTCGCTAAAACCTATCTAATGTTGAAGAGCCGTATTCATTACCGCGCAACCTACAGGGCCATCGCAAAAGAGATTGTGGAATGTGCAGGCATAGGCGTTTGCACATCGGACTATGCTCAGCTGAAATTTGAAAACGTACGGCGGCCGATATTCCCCCTTGATGATCTTGAATCGAATAGTTACAAAGAAGTGATTGAAGATTTGGGGTCAGTGTAAAATTAGTGATAATTTTGCACTGACCCCAATTTATCCTCGCGGCTATTGTTCGTGGGGTTGCTGTGAGTACTGACATTGGAATTGTTGAGGTGTTTGCAGCTGATTGATACTTAGGTTTTTTCACCTATGTGACAGTCGCGACATCGGTGCTGAATTTTCTGCGACCTTTTAGTTCCGTTAGCATCCCGTCATGACGGGTTGGGTAAATTTTGAGCAGAAGCTGGTCAAAGACGGCAGTTCGCAAACTCGCCTTTGCAACGATCGGCAGTAGTCGGGTCACGCAAATAGCAGTGCAGCTATATCTGTCCAAAGAGGCAATTGCGCGAGTTTAAGTTTCGCCATCATCGCGGCGAGGAAAAGCCCCAGACCCAAATAACTGGTCCAATGTGGTCTTCTCAATCTGGATATGTCATAGCCAAACAACAGAGCGAATAATCCGAGCTCAAGGATCGGAATAAACGGAAAAGGTGCGCCGATCGTCTCTATTGAGCGGGCGACCGCTGGGTCCAGAATCAATATCCCCGCAAGCAACATCAATCGCTTGTGGGCAACCCCATTCGTTCGATGGTACAACGCGAGTGTATAAGCAATGCTAAAGTTAATCAGATCAGTGACCGGGAACATAGTGGACGCGATATGACTGTTCTCACCGATACTGAATTCAGGTAAAGCATAGGCTGCTCGTATCATGAAGTAGCCTGAAACGAGCATAGCTATTGCGAGCGCGATGCTCGATTGCCCAAATCTCCGGTGTCTCTGCAAGTTCCCGCCTCGGACAAAGCTACCTTGGACAAAAAACAAGACAAACCAGGATACGAATATCAGACCGTGAATGTGGTACAGAATTGGTAAAGAAAACGCACCTTGCGGTTTTGACAACACCTGTGGCAGGAAGCCAAACAACACAATCGCCGTCATCAGGAGGCCCATGTAACCAAAGAATGGTTCTGCTGATGATTTAACGTTACTTGCTAATCCGTAGCTGATGAAAACACCTCCAAACTAGCGACATAAATTGACGCATTAATAACAAACCGCCCAGCCATTCGTTGCCGCGTGACTGAAGCGTGGCAAACGCTGTACAACTAGTGCATCGACAGGACCTTCAGAATTCTGAAATCAGACCTGACCCCTTTTAACTACTTACCGATTCAAAATCGAAACACTCGGTTGTGACCGATGACTGTGCTGCTGGTGAGTAACGTGGTCCTGATATGCTCGCTGGGGCAAATTCAAGATTGAGTTGTGCCAGCATATCCTGCGGAATCTCAATTTGCGCAGCATCAAAATTGTCTTGTAAATGTTGGCGATTGGTCGTGCCGGGAATCGGCACTGCGTGCTTGTCCTGGGCAAGAGTCCAGGCCAGAGCCAATTGTGCAATCGTGCAGCTAAGTGCGTCTGCGCTCTGCCGCGCAATATCGAGTAACGGCAAATTGGCTGAAAAGTGTGGGTCAGTGAAACGGGGAAATGATCGGCGCAGATCACTTTCATGATAGCCGTTGTGATCAAGTGGTTCGTTGGCGAGGTAACCGCGACCGACTGGCGAGAAGGGCACAAAGGTCACCTCCAGTTCACGGCAAGCCTCTATGACGGCAATTTCAGGGTTGCGCGTCATCAATGAGTATTCTGATTGCATGGCCGAAATTGGATGCACCTTGTGGGCTGCTCTAAGTGTTTCTGCCGACATTTCCGAGAGGCCGATCATGCGAATTTTGCCCTGCTCGACCAACTGGGCAAGGGCCCCGATGGAGTCTTCTATGGGTACCTTTGGATCTGGCCTGTGCATGTAATACAGATCGATGACATCCGTTTGCAGTCGGGTGAGACTTGCCTCACAAGCGCTAAGGATAGTTTCCGGACGGCCATCTAGTAGGCGCTTGCCATCTTTGAAACCCATCACACATTTGCTTGCCAGGACAAATTCATTGCGCCTGGCTTTCAGCGCTGCACCGATCAGCGACTCGTTTTTACCCATGCCATAGATGGTTGCGGTATCAAGAAAGTTGTAGCCGATATCGATGGCTTGATTCAGAAACGCCACGGCCTCTTTTTGTCCCATGGCCGGACCATAGGCGTGGCTGAGGTTCATGCAGCCCAGCCCAATAGGGTGAACCTCGAGTGATCCGATTTTTCTTGAAGGTTGTGTCATGGGGCACCAGGTTGCGATAGAAGAGTTAATGTATCCCGTTAGCGGTGGTGAGCACAAATTGAACTGGCTGGAGAAAAGCCAGCAGCGAGCATTACAGTCCAGGTTTACACAAAAGGTACCCAAAAGGGGACAGATCGATTTCATCGATCTTGTTCGCGGTCATCACAGCATTTCACTCGCACGGCGCTAGCGCCTAACTAGCTCACTGGCCCGTCAAGTTTTCTCGGGAATAATGGGATCGAGGCAAAATGGGCCCTGTGAACAAGGTAAATAAACCACATTTTCCGAAGAACGGTCAGGTATAGCAATTGCTGATGATCATTCAAATTTAAGACACCGTGACGTGGTGATCCTTTTGATGGTCAATACATCCGTTTAGGGTTGCTTAGAAAGTAACCAATCTCTCTTGGTAGTCACACCACGATGGTTCTACTCAGGAACGCGGCAGGTGTCGCATGAGTAACTATTAACTTTAAGTCCTAATTGTTGTTGTCAGCTACCCCTGCAGAAGCCGCATAGAGCAAGCGTCAGTGACGTGTAACTCTTGGCGATATCATTACAAAACTTGAAGTGGAAGTGTTAGACATTCGCCTGACCTTGCGTAGGCGCATAACATCAATTCTAGTAAGCCCTTTATTTGCAGGAAGGCTGCTTAAGATGTCCTAACGATAGTTTTTTTACATCACACATTGCAAATTTATATCATGGAAAAAATGGTACTGGGTCTCAAAATTGGAGAAAATCGATAGCGTTTTTTAGATATCACGCAAAATTTTGGCTGATAACGTTATAGGGGGTATGTAAATAAAAATAAAACAAGGATGCATAGCTATGAAGTACAAAATCGCCGCCATTAGCGGTGTTGTTCTCGTTCTAGCCTTAGCTTTTGTGGCCTGGGAACAACGCGAAGTTGTTGGTTTGTCTCAGTTGGGTTTGGTTGAGAAGAGTGACGGTGAAAGTGCTGGAGCGATTCTTCGCAATCCCGAAACCCGAAATTCGAACATAAGCAGTTCCTCCTCTGTAGAAGAGCCTCAAGTTTCAGCTAACCTACCCGAAGTCGACCTGTACTCTCTCCGCGAAAGGTTCCGGGTGGACTACGATCCAATGGTGATCCTTGCATTTGGGGAGTTTTCAGATGCCGAGATAGCTGCATACAACGAACTACACATCAGACCGTTCAACAAAGAGGTAGGGGAGAACTGCTGGGAGGAACAAAGTGAGTTTTTAGAGAATGGTTTTGTAACAGTTTGCGATCCAATTCGTGAGAGGCCGGCGCACTCATATGAATTTCTAGAAATGGATGAGTTATCAACTCTTGCAGGAGACGATAGCGTTGCCGCTATAATTTATGCAGAACGAACAACTGATGCTACAGAACGCCTTAAATACTACCTTCATGCCTCAGCTCTTTCAGGCAAGTCCGGTCCTTTGATTGCACTGGCCGAAAAAAGATATGGCCATTACATATCTGTTGAAAAAGTAGATGGGACGTACGAGCAAACACTTTTACCAGAAAATCTCGTCCGGCGCTTAGCCCTCGAGATTCTTGCGAAGAAGATGGGTGACCCTAGGGCAAGACCGGAGCTTTGGGCAAACTTGATTAACAGCCTTAACATTCGCAACACCGAAGATATGGTCAAGCATGCTGCATATCTTTCGAACGAGTGGTCGAAAGATATGCACATTCAACAACCTGCTGAGGTCAGTGGTCGGTTGGGAGAGAATCTAGATGCGTAAATGCCTATTCATAATTTCATTGTTGATTTCATTCCAAGCATCTGCCGAATATCTGACTTGCAAGTCTTGTTTTATTGAAACGAAAGCTGGAATTGTCGGTGCGGCATTTTCCCAAGATGCAAAAGAACGCCATCTAAAATATCGATAGGTTTCTGCTGCAACTAAATGGCGAGCCACATTGAAAAAATTGTAGACAGCAGCATGAATATTTATGAATCGCTGAGCTTGTTTGACAGATTTAAACCCCGAGACGTCGGACCGACGCATACCCCGCTCCCTTACCCTGGTGGGTTGATGCGATAACTCAGCTCTGTGAATCGTTGCAGGCATCAGTTCTCAATATGCCTCACCATAGCGTCTCAATTTGGCCGTGACAATTTTCCACAGCGCGCCAGAGAAAATGTTGTTTACCGTCAATCTTGATAAAAACCTCATCAATGAAAAACGTATCACCGTATCCCTGATGTCTTCGACGTAACCTGGTCGCGAATTTCGATCCGAACTTGTTGCACCACAATCTAATGGACTCATGAGTAACAATAATTCTACGTTGCGCCAACAAATCTTCAATGAACGGTCCGTCGTCACGGCGATGACTCAGATTAAATCGAAAGTAGAGCCTAACGGCCTATTGGATTATTTGGGGAGGGACGCCTAGTCAGGGAATCGTTCTCTTTTGTACATCGTTGATTTATTTATCCGGTAATTGTCGCTGATTGCCAGTTAACTTGGCAGTACCCCTAAGAGCATCATGTTGACTTTTGTCTGCTTCACGGGTGGTCAATCGCGCACAGGTCTATAGCATCATCGCAATGTGTGTCCTTTAGAATGACTCAGGTCGTCGGCAATAAAGTCGAAAACTCTACGAACTCGGAGACTGGTTCGTAGTTCTTGATGACATACCAGCCAAACAGGTAGCTGAAATGCGGGTCCTAACTGTTCAAACGCACGCACTAGATTAGGGTCTTTGTCACCCAGATCCTCGGGGAAAAAGATGACACCTAGTCCTTCTTTGCAGAGTTCTAGCTGTAACGGCTGGAATGATGTTACAACCTGAAAGTTAGTCTTCGATAACTTCCATCCCTGTTTATTAAGCACCTCTGATATCGAATTACTTCGGTCAAAGCCAATGATCTGGATTTCACCGGGTTCAGTGATATCCGAGAATTTAGGTATCTGATTTAGGTAATCTTTAGTGCCGTAGAGCCAAATATTTTCATCACCTAGTTTTTTGGCAATCAAGTCATTTTGTGTCGGCCGAAAATTCCGAATGGCAACATCGGCTTCTCTTCGTTTTAGATCACTGGCTTCATTCGTCACAATGACCTCTATTTCAATGCCAGGTTCTTCTCGCCGTAATTTAGCGATTATTTTAGGTAAACGGTACACAGCATCCAGTTCTCCAACCGAAACGGTCACCGAACCTTCTATCTGCTGCGACTGGCCGGTAGCCACCAATGAAAACATCGTCGCCGCTTCACTCATTAAGCGGGCGTGTTCCAATAATTCTAAGCCACTGTCGGTCAAAACCAGGCGCTGCCCAACCCGTTCAAATAAGGTGATATCGAGTTCTGCTTCGAGCGCGGACACCTGGCGACTCAAGGTCGGTTGTGTCATATCCAGCGCTTTAGCTGCTGCCGACAATGTGCCTTCCTCTGCAGTAACCAAAAACGCCCGAGTATGGTTCCAATCAAATTTTACTGCTTTCCAGTTCATACGAAAATGCATACCTATGATACAAATAACTTACTATATATTACAAATTCGTATGATTATAGTGATGGTCAATTATTCAAAGCAGGGAGAAAAAGACAATGACGATTCTTGTAGTTGGGGCAAGTGGCGCAACAGGGCGTTTACTGGTTGAGCAATTGCTCGATCAAGGGGAGCGGGTGAAAATTATTGTTCGCTCAATTGATGATTTTCCTGGTTTGTTAAAACGAGATGACCAGCTAACGATTACAGAAGCCAGCCTGTTGGATATGACTGAAGCGCAACTGTTAGCGCAAGTTCATAATTGTCGTGCAGTTGTTTCAACTCTTGGTCATAACCTCACGCTTGAAGGTATGTTTGGTCATCCGAGGCGTTTAGTCACTAATAGTGCTCAACGTTTATGCCAAGCCATTGAGAAAGCTAAAGCTAGTGCACCAGTAAAATACATTTTAATGAACACAACTGGAAATCAGAATAAGCAGGCCGATGAATCTGTTTCGATAGCGCAATCCTTTGTCATCGGGTTGATAAGACATTTGATACCACCACATGCCGACAACGAGGAAGCTGCCGCATA
>JBNMQM010000091.1:0-12702 GCA_051278195.1 Candidatus Azotimanducaceae bacterium | reverse complement strand
CATTGGCCGTTACAAATACGCGGCGCTTACCATTTTCCCGATTGATTTGATTGAAACCCTCAACGAGTTCCATCGTCGCCAATTCCTGCAAAGGAACTGCGCTGTCGTCAGGCAATTGAATAGGCAAGTACCGTAGGCGGTCCATATCTGTTCGACGCTCCTCAGGCAGGCGCACCACAATGTCGATGCGTCGATCACCCTGATAAAACTGACCGGCAACTTCGCCACCCAAATAAACAGCCAGCTGATCCTGTAAGTCACTGAGCGCTATACCATATTGCGCCAACGCATCGAGTTTTGGGCGCAATGTCATGATGGGCAAGCCGGTAGTCTTCTCCATTTGCACATCGGCAATGCCATCAACGCTGGCAATAGCTTGTTGGATCTCGTTACCAATTTTGTCCAATTGCTCAAAATCATCGCCGAATATTTTGATTGCCAATTCTGCACGAACACCAGACAGCAATTCATTGAATCGCATTTGAATGGGCTGAAGAAATTCGTAGCGGTTACCAGGGATAGGCTGGACCAAGGCAGCCAGGTCTTCTACCACTTGGTCTTTCGTCTTACGCGGGTCTGGCCATTCACTACGAGGTTTGAGAATAATGAAATTGTCAGCCACGCTAGGTGGAACAGCGTCGGTCGCGATGTCTGCAGTACCCACCTTGGCAAAGACGCGTTCCACTTCAGGTAATTGTTGTATCTGTGCTTCAAGGGTCTTTTGCAACGCGATGGCCTGGCTCAATGACGTGCCTGGAATACGCAGCGCGTGCATAGCGATATCGCCCTCGTCAAGATTAGGTACAAATTCACTGCCCAATCGCGAGGCCAGCCAGCCGGAGCCGGCGACCAAGGTCATAGCGATAACGACAACAACCCAGCGCGCTTTTAAGGCAATACCCAGTAATGGTTCATAGACGGCTCGGGAAACCCTGATGATGACCGTGTCTTTTTCTGTGACAGGTTTTCGAAACGCCAATGCGATACACGCGGGAACAAACGTAATGGATAATACCATGGCGCACGCTAAGGCTATCACCACGGTCAATGCCATGGGATGGAACATTTTTCCCTCAACGCCCGTCAGCGCAAAGATGGGTAAGTAGACTGCCGTAATAATAAACACGCCGAATAGCGCGGGTCTAATCACCTCGCGTGTGGCGTGGAAGACAATATCGAAGCGCTCTTTTGTACCGAGCAGCTTATTGAAGGAGGACGCATGACTCAGTCGTCGCAAACAATTCTCGACGATAATGATGGCCCCATCGACCAGCAGACCAAAATCGAGGGCGCCAAGGCTCATTAGGTTGGCGCTCACACCCGCATGCACCATGCCTGTCACTGTCATTAGCATAGCGACGGGGATTACAGCGGCCGTCAGCAAGGCTGCGCGGACATTGCCTAGTAAGAAGAATAGGATGACGATAACCAGTAGTGCACCTTCAAGTAAGTTGGTTTGCACCGTGCGCAGGGTTTTGTCTACCAACCCGGTGCGATCGTAAACAGCCGTTGCCGTAATCCCCTGTGGCAGTCCTGATCTAATACTGTCGAGTTTTTCAGCCACGGCTTTCGCCACGGTACGACTATTTTCACCCACCAACATGAATACAGTGCTCATCACTACTTCGCGGCCATTTTGAGTAGCAGCGCCGTTACGCAACTCTTTGCCTTGCTCAATATTCGCAATGTCTTTTATGCGCAGTGGTACACCACGGTCGCTGCGAATGAGAATATTGCCGATCTCGCTGAGATCTTCTGTTTGCCCTGGAACACGCAATAACCATTGCGAGCCATTGTGCTCGACAAAGCCAACACCACGATTCTGGTTATTGTTTCGAATCGCTTGTGTCACGTCCTGTTGTGTCAGATTGAAGGCGAGTAACTTTTCCGGCTCGATGGCCACCAAAATTTCTCGTTTGTAGCCACCAATGGGATTCACTTCTACCACGCCGGGTACCCGTAGCAGTTGCGGTCGAATAATCCAATCATGAACCGAGCGCAAATCAGTGGGTGTGACAATCGAGCCATCGGCGTTCAGCGCACCGGGTTCTGAGTCCACCGTAAACATGAAGATCTCACCTAGCCCTGTGGCGATAGGCCCCAATTGGGGTTCTAGCAAGCGTGGTAGATTCGATCTTGCGCTGGATAAACGTTCATTCACCAACTGTCGTGCGAAGTAAATATCAGTATCATCATCGAAGATAATCGTGACCTGCGAGAGGCCGTAACGTGACACGGATCGTGTGTATTGTAAGTTCGGCAAACCCGCCATCGCGGTTTCAATAGGGTATGTAACGCGTTGTTCAATCTCTTGCGGCGTATAGCCTGGGGCCTCAGTGTTTATCATCACCTGTATGTTGGTGATGTCTGGCACAGCGTCAATCGGTAACTGGGTAAAGTTCCAGACGCCCAGGCCACTGATCGCGAGCACGGCGACCATGATCAAAGCCCGGCGCTGAATGGCAAACTGAATGAGGTATTCAAGCATTGGGAATCCTTAGTGGTCGTGCGACGCGCCGGACTTTTCAATGTCGGCCTTGATGATGTAACTATTTTGCGTTACATATTCGGTCCCGAGGCTCAATCCCCCCAAGACTTCCACCCATTCACCGGCTTCACGTCCAATCTCAAGCATACGGACTTCGTACTCATCGCCGACTTTCGCGTAGACCACGGTAAAGTCTCTAAATGCCTGCAATCCTACCCGCTTCACCGCGAGGGGAACGTTATAGCGCGCCACGACAATATTGCCTGTAATAAATTGACCGGCGGAAAGTGCTTGCTGCCTGTTAGTTATATCTACGCGTACCGTACTGGCTTGATTAGCCCGTAACTGTGTATCTATTGCACTAATGCGACCCGTCAATACCGCGTCCAGTCCACTGACGCGCAGGCTAACTTCGGCACCTTCGGCAACCCGCTGACGGTCGATGGGGAATACGGATAACTCAGCGGTGAGTTTGGTGGTGTCAACGACAGTCAGTAGGGTGCGCCCACTGGTTTGCTCGCCTGCGTTTGCGGGTTTGCTTATGACGACGCCATCAATCGGCGATTTAATCGTATAACGTTTCAAGCTTTCATTGCTGTTAATGGTGATAAGTTCATCGCCCTTGTTGACTGTCTGCCCCAGACGCACGTGGACGTTGTTAATCTCGCCTTCAAAGCGCGCGCTTATTTGGCGTTCGGCACTGGGGTGCGGTACGAGTTCGCCAAAGACTTCGATGGTTTCAACCAAAGTAGCTTCACTGGCTATACCCGTTTGTATATCCATTGCCTCAGCGACAGCGGGCTCAATCAGTGTTCGTCCTTCAAAGTTATCGTATTGCCATTGATGATTTTTGCCTTTGTAGTCTGCCTTGACCGTCACCATAAACGAGTGCGGTTCATAAATTATCGTGTCACCACGTAGAAAATCGGCCTGTGGTTTGAAGTTGATGGTATCCACTACACCCCCCAACCGTGTGAGTGTCACATTGAGAGACATGGCCTCAGGTTGCACCGGTTTGCCATCGTCTACGACCCACACTCTGAACTCAGGTGGCACGCCGGTTTCAAAAATGGCGAGCTCGAGTTCGAAAGTCCCATCTTTCAATAAACGTCCGCGGTGCTCGCCTTTTTCAGGTTCGGCTTGCTCAACCAGAACTTCTGACGCCAAGCTGTATGAGGCATAACCGAGAGCAGCGAGCGCCACCATCCCAATCATCAAATGGCGTAAACGTGATCTATTCATTGGTTACCCTCGTTGCTGATCTGCTTGCGGTGATGTTCAAGCCGGTTAAACGCTCTATTTCAGTTAAGTTGTTGTGCGCCGCCAGTCGCACATCGATTAACTGCATGCGAGTTTCCAGCACTTCGCTTTGTAGGTCGTACCACGCGCGATAGCTATATTTCCCTAGTGAATAAGCTTTTTGCGTTTCGGTTAAAGCGCGTTCTAGGCGTGGCAATATATTTTTTGTCAGCGCGTCATTGAGGTGATAGCTGTGCTGGAGTTCTTGGTAAAGCACATAAAGTTGCGTTGATAGTTGAATTTCCTTTGCGCGTGAGTCAGCACTGTAACGCGCTTGTTGGGCGTTGAGAGCAGAGATCTGATGTTGGTTGCGTGTTGATTTTCCAAGCGGCAAGGATACGCCAAAGGTCAGACCGTAATCGCTAGTCGTTTCATATCGGCGGACACCAGTATTGAATCTCCAGCGGTTCTTGACCTCTTCCTGGGCTAAGGTTATTTCACTGTCGATAACCCGCTGCTGAGTCAGAAAATAGCGAACATCAGGATTGCTACTGATTCTTTTTTCCAGTTCATCATAATTAGCTAATTGCCGGCTCAATGTGATGTCACCATTAACCGTTGTGTCATCAAGCTGGGAGCTTCCCCATTGCGACGCTAATAACTTCATGGCTGATTTCAACTCATGTTGAATATCTTCTACCACCAACTCACGTCGCTGCAGATTGACCTCTGCCTGTAATTTGTCAGCAAGCGGCGATCGGCCTGCGTCAACACGTCTTTGTATCTCCGTTAGTATGTCGACGGTGTACAGAACGGCCTTCTTTGCTACGACAAGTTTTTCCTGAAGACCCAGCACGGTTAAGAATGCGTGTGCTGTTTGCGCGGCAATATCGTAGCGTAGTATGTCTCGTTCAATCTTGGTCACGTCGACCTTAGATTGCGCGGCATTGGTGCGTTGCTCTAGTAGGCCGCCTTGCAATACCCAACTAATGCTGAGCGTCGATTGGGCTCGGTCGAGCATTGCATATTGACCTGTGCCAAGCGCGTCTTCGATGAACAGGCTAACTTCAGGTTTCTCGCCTACAGCAGCCTGCTTCGCAGAGGCGTCAATGCTCATCAATCGGTATTGATAGCCAGCAAGAGCGGGGTGGCTCAGTAAGCTTTTTTCAATGGCCTGTTGCAATGATAATTGTTGCCTAATAGATAATGTCGAACTAAGTTCTTTCGCCATCAGTGGCAAGGATGCCAACAACAATATCGCGGCGAGAGGTAGGCTAAACCAATCGCGGGTCAGTTTGTTGTGTGAAGAAGTCAATAAAGATAATTGCATTAGGAATCCTTCAATTCGTCTCATCTAAATGGATGGTCTAATGGGTAAAGAGTTGTTCAAGCGCATGATGTAACAGATCAACGGACAGCGTACTTAGCACGGTTGTCAGTGCGGCAAATGAGCAAAATAGCAGAATCGGAAATGACCGCCCTTTGTTGTCGCTCAAAAGATAACGAATGCGCAAGGTCAAAGGATGGGTGGAGAAGTGACAGGTCGAGACAGGCAGTTCTCCTACATACTGACTGTTTAGCTTAGAGACTTTAAGCAAGGTGTTAGAGACAATAGTTTCGTCGTTAACCGTGCGCAATACAGACTGATCAGCGATCTGCTCTAATGCCAGTGAAAACGCATCATTGATTTGTTGTGCAACAGACTTAGGAAAGAATGCGGCAAATAGTGAAACGACATATTTCTTCAGTGGATCATGCGTGCTTGCATGGGCTAACTCATGCGCTGCTACCACGCTTGCTTCTTGCGGCGTTAGTTGATCACGAAGCCCGCTCGTGATGTAGGACCTTGGTCGAACAAGGCCAGAGGTAAACGCTTGGCATTGCGCCGACTCAATAACAATGAGCCCCTGTTTGCTGGAAGTATTTTCGCCAAAGAAGTCGAGTTGGCTGAGCTTCGAGCTTGCCTTAAACGCGTTATGTATCTTGGTGATACATATGCAAATAAAGATCAGACTAAAGATCCATGTTGAAGCCCCGTGCCAGCTTAGAATTTCAAAGTTGTAAATATGGTGCCAATGCGCAAAAGACGAAAGCCATATCTCTCTGGTTTGCGAAAATTCAGGGAAGGTGAGTAGCGCAACACTGAGTATACTGATGGGCCAGGGCAGAACGACAATGGACCACAAAATACCTAGTTTGGCGTTGGCGTGGAAGCGCTGCAACGAGTGGGAGATAAGCAAGACGGCCGCACTCGTGAATATCAGTGACGCACAGAGACTGACAGAAATAATTGACAGAATATTAAGACTCAACCCCCAGTGTCCCGAAATCATTTAGTTTGCCGCGCTCTCGACGCCGACCGTTTTTCTTCAATAAGTCGTTCGAGCTCATCAAGTTGCGCGTTATTGAGATCGGAGGACATTGACGCGAAAGCGGCCAGCAGTGGACTTGCACTGGTTGAGCCGTAATCGGAGGTGATATCAGTGATGAGTTGACCAATAAACGCACTGCGATCCACTGCTGCTCGATAGTGAAACGCATGTCCTCGCTTTTCGCGACTCAACAAGCGTTTTTTGTAGAGCCGATCTAGGGTGCTTTGAATCGTATTTAGCGTTCCTCCGCGTTCTTTCTCAAAATGGGCATGAACTCGCTTCGCGTCAACTTCACCCGCATCCCAGATATGTTGCAATACCAATTTTTCGAGTTCGCCGAGGTTCATAGGCGCCAATACCGTAGAATATGCACGGTCGCTAAACTGACATAGTAAAAACCGATCGTCAATCGGTTTTTACATCTTTGCCTTACAATAGTGCACAAGAGTAGTGGCGCGCATTTGTCGGAGCGAGGTCGTGCTTTCCTGCAGCAGTTGGTTGTGAGTGATCTTGTAAGACGCACCGGGGCCTAGAGGTTGATACCCGTTATCAGATGATGACCGCGGGGAATTACAAATCGACCGTGGTTCCCTGCGCAAGGCTACTGCTGATTAACATATGACCACCAGACTAATTGACGAAGCCGTGTACCATGCTCAAACCAAGCCTGGGTCCTTGACCAACATCGCGGGTGGTAAAAAAGGGCTCGACCGCCTGATCACGTACTTACTAGGACATGCCGATACCGGTGTCGATCACCGATAGTTTCACATAAATGGTAGCGTCGGACGGAGCATCAGTAAGCGGTGACGTCTCAATGCTTGACTGCAGCGTCAGATTGCCGCCATCCGGCATGGCCAACAGGGCGTTCATACTCAGGTTCAGTATGCAGCCTTTAAGTTGATTACGGTCTATATAGATAGCTGGTAGATTGACGCATGGTAAGACCTTTAGATCAATTGAGCTGTCCAGTTTTCCTCTCAATTCATTGGGAAGCGTTAGCAACAAACTATTCGCATCAACATTCATTGGCTTCAACTTCAGCTGCCCCGAGTAACCTAGTAACTGTAGGTTCAACTGCGATGCGCGGGCGATAGCTCTGAGTGCATCAGTTTGATAGGTGTGGTCTTCAGCCTGGCGCCGCTCAGTCAGGTCCTGAGCATGAGCGACAAGTACCGATGATTGCCCCGAGCTGGCATGTTGTAGGGTCAACTCAACTGGATACTCGCTACCGTCTTTACGGCGATGGATTGACTCGTATTTATGAAAGCAGAGTTTTCATGCGTTCCGCCTCGACGCGGGCTGAGATGTCGCGGGTAATCCCTTGCACGCCGCATATTGTCCCACCCCCTGGTTTTGCGGAAGCTGGCATTGGTCTCAACAGGAAAGATAGAACCATCTTTGCGTTTCATGTAAGCCTGATACCCGCGAACTGAACCACCACCTTCTTGCATGGCCTTAAGGAAGTCTTCCCTGGAATTTATCCCCAGGACGTCTGGCGCATAATAACTGGCAATGGCAGAGCCAATGATCTCATCCATGGAGAAGCCGAACATCTCGACCGCTGAGGGTGATATGTATTCAAGTAGGTCATCAAGATCCGTCACGTAATATACATCACTGATGCTATCCAACATCTGCTCGTAAGTCTGACGCACGCTAACGTGTTAGAGCAGGACTTGGTGCAAATACACAAGGCCGCCAGTCATCACTAAGCTCATGGTGAATAGGGCTATTACAGGCCACAAATTCTAGGTGACAGTCTCACTGGTTAGACCGAATAATGGCAAGGCTGCACATCCCGCAAAGATGAGCGGTGCCAATGAAATAGATTTAGTGAACCTATTGTCGCCGAAAATGCCGCCGAGGCGGTACACAAGCACTGGCGATCGCAGGCTAGTCGATAAAATATCGTGTATTCCTTGCCTTTTCAGCGTGGAATTATTGGTAGTCGTCCAGTCCCTCGGTACGGCTCAAGGCGCAAACTGTGGTTCCAGCATGGGGTCGAGGTATATTAGACATACTCACCAATAGTCATTATATTCTCTATCGGTTTGTTACAAGTTATGTCTTGCCGGCAGGTACCACACGTTTTTAGAACCTGGCGAAAGTAAAGTGATCTAAGATAACCACTCATCATTTATTCAAAGAGAAGAATTATGGCGCCAATACCTCAAGGTGGAACAGTTGCAGTAACCGGTAGCGCGGGATTTATTGGCGGTTGGGTTGTACGCCAACTATTGGATGAAGGCTACCGCGTGCGTGCCTGCGTTCGGGATACTTTTGATGAAGAGAAGGTAAGTTTTCTCAAGACTATGCCTGGCTATGCTTCTGGTCGTCTGACGCTGCACTCGGCAAATCTTGATGAAGATGGCTGCTTTGACGAGATATTCAAAGGTTGTCAGGGCGTCGCCCACTTGTCTCACGTCTCTAGCTATGACGATATGGACTATGTCAAAAAGGTCTGCGATCACGTCATCAAGAGCGTCAACCTGTCAGAAACAGTCAACCGTGTTGTGGTGACATCCAGTATTGCGGCTGTTATGTCTGAGCAGGATATACAAGAGCTTGTGCGGCGTCCTGTGCTTTACGAAGACAGGTATCCGGATGAGCAAAACCCCAAGCGTCAAGCGAATCGTGGCCAAGGCTATTCCATGGGCAAGGTTCTCGCTGAACGTGCCTTTGCAGACGCCGCTGAGGAAAGCGGACGCTGGGACGCTATTACCTGTTGTCCCGGTGACAACGTTGGGCCCATCCAGTCAGCACACCAAAAGAATTTTGGTCCCTGGCAACATAACATTGAAACCATGCTGCTCGGTAAGTACTCACAGAACGTCATGGGTGCCTACCGCGCCTGGTACACCGTTGACGTGCGGGATGTCGCTGAGGCGCACATTCGCATACTTGAAAGCGTTAATGTGCAGAACGGTGAGCGCTTCATTGCCTGGTCAACAGAGACCCGCAATGTCGAAGACGTCTGCGCCAGTATTGATCGTCTTCTGCCTGAGCTAGGTTTTGCAGGCGCGGAACTCGTTGATCCATTGCCTGATAAGATAAAGGCAAAAGAGGCTGAATTCAGGGCCATATGGGGCGGCTGTGAACTTCGCAATGACCGCATCAGGCAAACCCTCGATATGGACTTTCGCCCACTCGATGTGTCGATTCGCGATTGCGTGGAAACACTTATCTCGGTTGGAAAGGTAGAGCCTGTAAGAAGGGCAGGGTTTTTTAGTCGATAGATATACGGTTGCTTGAGGGGCAGCCAGTCACTGCGCACAGAACAACCATGGACTGGTAGTTAGTAGCGATCAGTTTGGCATCTTGCCTGTCAAACTTGACACTTGGTAGGGTCGTCATATCTATTACGTGAGTGCCTTTGAATAGCTTCATGATATCGACTTGGAAATCTAGCGTTCGTATATCTTGATACTCTGAGCTTTCTAGATCGAACACCATGGATGTGTAATTTTCGTCAAATCCAACATGATAAACCAGCGGGTAGAGCACATCGTCTAGTGCGAGCCCGCCTTCAAATAGAATGAATTTGTAGCCCACATCCCAACTCCAGGCCATTCGACTGTTTGGGTCTAGGTCCCCAGCAGCTATGAGTGATCTGTTTGCGGTTTTGTCGACTCCGATGGAGAACTCGATTGTTTGATAATCCCGCTTTGGCACGTCATCTAATATGATGGTATAGGTTCTGTCGTTGTTGTCGAATCTGACGAGGTGATAACTTCCTGGCTCGAGGTAGGTTCCCGAATCGCTGATCAGCTTTACGTTACTGATGAAAAATAGAAAGTCACGAACCTTGAATGAACCTTCGCCGCCTGGGTTGACGTATTGGATCTGATTGAATACCAGAGGCGCTTGACCCACGACAGCTGAGAAACTTAGGCTAACGGTTTCAGTTTTGTTTTCAGTCCGTGTACATGCAAACGTCATGATCGACATTGTACAAACTGCAACGAGTGTTAAGAACGCTCTTTTGTCCATGGTCTCCCAACATTGGTTAAAACGGGTTGGAGATGCTCTTGTTTGTCAAAAATTCTTGATCGGTCAATGTGTGCAAAAAAGCGATGATTGCTCGTTTTTCATTCTCACTCAGGTTCAGACTAATGGGTGCTTGCGCCCCGCGTACAACGTTATCCGCTTCCATTATCAGCGGGCTCAGCGTACTGCTTAGTTGTGTGCCCTCATTGTAATGATCCAGTACATCTTCAAGGCTGGCCAATCGGCCGTCGTGCATGTAAGGCGCCGTGACGGCGATATTTCTCAACGTGGGCACTTTGAAGAATCCGCGATGGGCGCGGTCGTTGGTGACTATCTGCAAACCCATCGACAGGTTCTCTTCGTTATCTAGTCCATTGTTCGAAAAGCCATCATATAACGGCTTAAAACCAGCGGTCAGGAATTGGCTGTGGCAGTCGATACAATTGCCGCCACGTAAGCTAGTTTTGACGTCAGGATGAGCGACAAAGAGCTTTCTTCCAAGGTCTTCCTGATCGGTTAGTGTCGCCTCGCCACGCAGATACTGGTCATACTTTGAATTAGAAGATACCAGCGTTCGCTCAAATGTTGACAGGGCTTTGGCGATGTTGCTGGCATTAATGTCGCCGTAGGCAGCTGCGAACATTGCCTTGTAATGGGCGTCAGCGTTCAGCTCGACAACAAGTTCGTCTAGGTTCTGGCCCATCTCATTGATGTCCTGAATCGGTATCAGGGCTTGCTGCTCTAGTGAGTCTGCGCGACCATTCCAAAAGAAATGCTCTGAACCCCACAGCAGATTCGCAAGGCTCATGCTGTTGAAGGCTAGTTTTTTACCGCTGATGCCGACGGCCGTTGGTTTGCCATCGGTAAATGCCAAGTGCTGCATATGACAGGTCGCACAGGAGATACTATTATTCTCCGATAGACGAACATCGTAGAACAATCGTCTACCGAGTGCGACGGCTTCAACGGTCAACGGATTGCCCTTGGGAACGTTAAAACGCCCAAATACAAAGGGCGCTGAAAACCCTGTTAACGGTGTTGCCAGAGTAGGTTCCGCAGCAGAGCGAAAGATAACGACCGCTATCACTGTCGTTACCAGCGTCGCTATGACGGTGCTGGCCATCGCTGTTGCGAAAAGAAGTCTTGTCACTGGAACATAGATCTCCGTTGCACTGCTACGCGTCAAACTACTTGGTCATCTAATGATGATGGGTGAATCCTGAGCCGAACAGCGCTTCAACATTATCGATACCCTTTCTGTATTTGTCCTTGAAGTTGATGGATGCCAACCTGTCGCCAGTCTGCAAATCATGCACGGTAATTGAGTGGTCATTTACTTTGGCAATAAAGTCGAGATCTGTAGGATCGTTGTCCGCAGCATTACCGAGGTTCAGCAGGTTGTTTTGCACGGCGATTAGCTGCCTACCTGACTTCCCAGGATAAAAAATCATGTGGTGCGCACCCGCCTCAGATTTAATATCGGGCCCTGAAGATACTAGTTCCGGCAAGCTGGCGAGTGCGTACCTTTTAACAACGCCTGGGATCGCGTGGCTGATAAATAGCTCCGTCGCATTGCCATAAAACTCAAGTGGAACACCTGTGTTTTGGGTTGCCCCGTCATAGATTTTTACTGGCAGGCCGAAAGTCTTATCAACTTCGTTGTAGGGTATTTGCCAGGTTTCAAAGCCAAACATGGTATTGACCAACACATGGGGGGCGACGTTGTCGACGATGCTGGGCCGAACGAAGAGAACCTCTACCGGCGCCGATGGTAATCCGACGGGGTTCGCATCTTCGATGGTAATGGTTTCAATGGGGGTGAATGTATTGAGGTCGATGACTGTTATGGCATTGCCCACGCCAGTGGCGAGGTCAGCGTGGATGGTCGATGAAATCAACATTCTATCCTGGTAGGCAGAGATACCGTGCGGGTACATGATGTAAGGCTCGCCTTCGGCAACCTCGCTCTTTCTGGCTTCGATAATTTTGATGATTTCGTTACTTTGTGGATCGAATACGCTGAGCGAACCGCCGTCAGGCTGCTCAATGCCTGTGCCGGCCATGAAGGTTACGAACATGTATTGGGTACCGTTGACGCTGTGCCACATGATATCTTCACCGACTTGCTGACCCTGAGTATCGAGACAGTCAACGCCGTTAATGACGGGTGCGCCAGAAGCATTTCGGGTAAGGTCGATTTCCGCCAGACTGCATTTGGGGTCAAGACCCGTCGCGTAGAGTCGGCCTGTAGGACTGTAGTAAAGGTGGTGCAAGGGTGCTTGCAGGTCTGAGATTTCAAATTCATGCAGAATGTCACCGAAGTTTTCTGCATCGGGGTCCAGCTCTACAATGGCGACACTGTGGTGGGTACCCAGCGTGGGTAATCCTCGAAGCAACACGACGGCTTGGCTTTCCTCCCGGTTACTGTCTGTGACCATGGCGGTGTTATCACTCAGACCTGCAGCCGCAGTATCAACGGCTGTGGAGCGTTTTGGTGGGTCAGCTTTGTCTTGTTCGTTCGAGCAGGCGGCGAACAACAAAGTGAAGCTAATTATCGCGGTATATAAGGTGATGTTATGTAGGATTCTCATCGCTTGATCTTCCGGTCTCTGT
>JBNMQM010000090.1:0-13380 GCA_051278195.1 Candidatus Azotimanducaceae bacterium | reverse complement strand
GGCTGTTCCACGGTCCCTTGGTGGTCGGCGAAACTGGCTGGGTTTTTAAATTGCGCTAGCGCTTCTGGCGAAATACCCAGCAAATCTACGACTTCTGGATCGATCCAGGCTTGGTTATCAATCGGCCCGTTGGAATAGGACAGCTCGAGGGTCATATTTTCCAGACCAGCAAAATAGATGGAGCAGCACATGCCGTGTTCGATCGGCCCCATTACGGGCACGCCTTTGGTGCGCAAGCGATCACGCATGGCCATCATCTCTGCCGAGTTTTTCACCTTTAAGGCCAGATGCTGCATGGTGCCGGGCGCGCTGTTGGCACCCGCATTGCCCGCATGGGTGTGGCCGATTTTACTGGTGATTTTGGCGATATCGGGGTTGTGAACAAAGGCGATGGAGCTCTCGTCGTTAAGGCGTAAAAAGGCATGAAACGTGTTCTCAACGCCATGCATCCAGTAAAGAGCCTGTAATTCCATGCCCAAAATATCGGTGAAATACTCGATTTGAGCCTTCATATCCCCGGTTGCGATAGCAAGGTGGTGTAGTCCGTCAATTTTGTTCATACATGGGCGCCCGTGTGTGATCCCTGAGAAGAGCTTGCTCAGAATTATGTAAAAAATCCACTAGGTTCGAAGATTCGTATCGAGGATGCTGGCCGAAAACAAGCAAGACGCGCCGTTTTAGTCCATAATACTGCGCTTGTTTGCCCTATCAGGGCATCCTAAACCGAGATTACCGTATCCAAAAGATCCCTTAGATGAGAACCACTTATGACCGATAGTCCGAAGATTATTTATACGGATACTGATGAAGCACCTCGTTTAGCTACCTATTCGCTGCTACCCATTATCAAAGCCTTTACTGATACCGCTGGTATCGCCGTTGAGACCCGCGACATTTCTCTTGCCGGGCGCATTATTGCCACATTCCCTGAACGACTGACAGAAGCCCAGCGCATACCGGATCATCTTGCAGAGCTCGGTAAGCTGACTCTGGATCCGGGTGCGAACATCATCAAATTACCGAATATTTCTGCTTCTAACCCGCAAATGCATGAAGTAATCAAGGAGCTGCAAGCAAAGGGCTATGATTTGCCTGATTATCCCGAAGAACCCAAGACAGAGGAAGAAACAGCAATTAATGCCCGTTACGAGAAAGTGAAAGGCAGTGCGGTAAATCCAGTACTGAGGGAAGGGAACTCTGATCGTCGCGCGGCAAAAGCAGTGAAAGAATATGCTCAAAAGCACCCCCACTCGATGGGCGCCTGGTCGACTGAATCCAAGTCTCATGTTGCTCATATGGACAGCGGCGATTTCTACGGTAGTGAAAAATCGGTCGTAATGTCTGCTGATGACACTCTCACAATCGCATTGGACGGTAACACGCTGGGTAAAGTTCAAGTGCAGGCCGGTGAAGTTGTCGATGGTGCTTTTTTAAGCAAGAAAGCATTAGAAGCTTTCTTGCAAAAAGAAATTGCTGATGCGAAAGCAAAGGGTGTTTTATTTTCCTATCATCTAAAAGCCACGATGATGAAGGTTTCTGATCCAATTCTATTTGGTCATGGTGTTAAGGCATTTTATAAAGCCGCTTTTGACAAGCATGCTGACGTTTTTGAATCACTCGGCGTTGACCCAAACAATGGCGTGGGCGATGCCTACGCTAAAATTATGTCCTTGCCTGCCGATCAGGCAGCCGCAATCCGCGCTGATCTGGATGCCTGTCACGCTGATGGTCCAGACATGGCAATGGTAAATTCCGACAAAGGCATTACCAATTTGCATGTTCCGAGTGACATTATCATTGACGCTTCTATGCCAGCAGCCATTCGCGAGTCAGGTAAAATGTGGGGGCCCGATGGCGGACTACATGATATGAAAGCCGTGATTCCAGATCGTTGCTATGCCGGTATTTATCAAGAAACCATTAATCATTGTCGCGAACATGGGGCGTTTAACCCATCTACTATGGGCTCAGTGCCCAATGTTGGGTTGATGGCGCAAAAAGCAGAAGAATATGGCTCGCATGATACGACCTACGAAATTGCCAGCACCGGTACGGTAAAAGTGGTTGATGGTAGTGGCGCAGTATTGATTGAACATGATGTGGAAGCTGGCGATGTTTGGCGACTATGCAGAGTCAAGGACGAACCGATCCGAGATTGGGTCAAGCTAGCCGTACGCCGTGCTAAAGCGACTGGTTGGCCAACAGTTTTCTGGCTGGATGATCAACGTGAACATGACGCGCGTCTTATCGAAAAAGTGAACACCTATATGGCCGAGCACGACACCGACGGTCTTGAATTTCATATCATGCCACCGGCAGAGGCGGCCAAATATTCACTGGAGCGAATCCGCGGCGGCGACAGCACAGTTTCTGTTACCGGTAATGTTTTGCGCGACTATTTAACTGATCTGTTCCCAATTCTTGAATTGGGTACCAGCGCCAAGATGCTATCTATCGTGCCGCTGATCAATGGTGGTGGCTTGTTTGAAACGGGTGCTGGCGGATCTGCACCTAAGCACGTGCAGCAGTTTGAGCAGGAAGGTCATCTTCGTTGGGATTCGCTAGGGGAATTTTTGGCCCTAGGCGCATCATTGGAGCATCTTGGCGAAACGTTCGACAATGAGCGCGCTGAGATTCTTGCTGATACCTTAAATACTGGTATTGCAAAATTCCTCGAAGAGAACAAGTCTCCCTCTCGCAAGGTAAATGAAATCGACAACCGAGGCAGTCACTTTTATTTGGCGCTCTATTGGGCTCAGGCTGCAGCGTCGCAAGATCGCGATGAGAAACTGAAGACTATGTTCACTCGTGTTGCTCAAGAGTTGGCAGATAACGAGGACAAGATTGTTGCGGAATTGAATGCCGCTCAGGGATCGCCACAAGATGTTGGCGGATACTACGACCTTGACCGGGACCTGGCAGATAAAGCTATGCGTCCCAGCGCTACTCTGAATGACATTCTGGCTTCTGTTGTATAAAACTTTTAGGCTGTGTAGCCGCTCGCTTTACGGTTAGTAAAGCGAGCGGTTTGATGTCAGCTATATAGGTATTCCTCAGACGATCGCGTCCTAGCGATTGTCTCTTGATGACTGTCTCTTGGTGATTGTCTCTTGGTGATTGTCTTCGCAGAATTGTGCCAGCAGTCCTGTCTTCAGGGCATTGTCAGTATAGGATTGCCACACTACATTTATCTCCAGAGGTCAACATGGTAAACCCCTTGTTGCGCGCTAGCTTCGGCGTGCTGATTTGCACACTTGTACCACTAGCCTCCTTACATGCGGCCTTATCACCAATGGAAACGCGGACGGTTAACGGCATTGCTGACGCACGTGCTGGTGCAGTTGCGTTCACCGGCGGTGTCATCGTGCCGACACCCAGCAACCCGCTTGACGACGTGACTCTGCTGATACGTGATGGAAAAGTTGCCGCAATTCAACCGGGTGCGTCAGTACCGCCGGGCTACCGGGAAGTTAAGTTAGCAGGGCGGCACGTCTACCCTGGGTTGATCGATTTCTATTCTCACTACGGCATGCCGGAACCTGGCACCTATTCAGGAAGTCGCTTCAGGGGCCCGGAGATTATGGATACGTCGTCTGAACTTGCCACCAATGCATTTGAGTCAATCAGGTCGCATGTCAATGCTGCGGAACTGTTTACTAACGATGTGACGCAGGCACTAGCCTATCGAAAACAAGGCTTTACCAGTGTGTTGAGTTTTCAACGCGACGGGATTGCGCGCGGGACTTCTATTGCGGTTCTCACCGATGGCAATATAGCCAACACATCGATATTGAAAGCTAAGGTCACGACTCACCTTTCGTTTGAAAGGGGTTCAGCTAAACAAGTGTTGCCAGCCTCTCGAATGGGCGCGGTTGCATTGCTGCGGCAAACTTATTTGGATGCAGATTGGTATGCTGCTCAGACCCCGAGGCCATTCATCGATCTGTCCCTCGAAGCCTGGCACGCCAACCGAGAGTTGCCAAAAGTGATTACGGCATTTGATTGGAAGACTCTATTGCTGGCGGACAAACTTGGCGACGAATTTAGCGATCAGTACCTGATAAAAAGTGGTGGAGATGAATATCAGCGGGTTGATGCTGTGGCAGCGACTAGGGCCACGCTCATTGTCGGCGTTGACTTTCCGAAAGCGCCTGATGTTTCTGACCCATTGACCACTGACAGTGTCACTCTGGCGCAGTTAAAACATTGGGAATTAGCGCCCTATAATCTTGGTCGACTTGAAGAAGCTGGGATTCCCTTTGTGATTACTGGCCACAATGCTGGCGACAAATTCCTGCCCAATCTACGACGTGCGATAAAGTCAGGACTATCCGAACAGGCTGCGCTCGCCGCGCTGACGACTGGTCCTGCTGCGCTAATGGGCGAAACTGAGCGCCTTGGTACGCTTGAGGTGGGCAAGCTTGCGAATTTGCTGATAACCGATATGCCCTTGTTTGATACTGATGCACGAATAGTAGAAACCTGGATTAATGGCCGACGGTTTGTAGACCTACCTCCGGCCAATTTGGATTCGGGCGAATATGAGCTGACCTTTGCGGGTCAATCGATCAAGGTTCAAATCGACTATCGCAAGAATCGATATTCGGCCAAGGTGGTTGTACCTGATTCGGCGGATGACAAAACCAAAGCGGGCAAGCTTGAGATCACAGTAAAAGATCGTGCCCTTTTGCTGCGTTTGATAGAAGAAGATTCAATGACGCGATTTTCAGGTTGGCAGTCCGGTGTTGATTGGCGTGGAGAAGTTATTCTGGACGACGGTGCTACCGGTCAATTCATGTTGACGCCGCTGCTGGTGATCGCCATCGGTGACGATCAGAGTGTCGATCAGAGTGTCGATCAGAGTGCAGATCAGAGTGCAGATCAGAGTGCCGATCTTGAGGCCAGCGAGGATCAGGAAACCTTTGAGCCGGGTGAAGTTCTTTACCCCTTTCTTGCCCACGGTCGAAGCATTTCGCCGACGTCTGCCCATTTGCTATTTCGAGGCGCGACGGTCTGGAGTAATGAAGTGGACGGCATTCTCGAGGATACCGACGTGCTGGTTGAAAATGGCAAGATTCAGCGTGTTGGCCAGAATCTCGCAGCCGGCAAGGCGAGGGTCGTTGATGCTACGGGCTTGCATTTGACCGCCGGTATTATCGATGAGCATTCCCATATTGCACTAGACAGCGTTAACGAGTTCTCACCCAATTCATCGATGGTGCGAATGCAGGACGTGGTTGATTCAGAAGACATTGGCATTTATCGGAATCTTGCCGGCGGGGTTACCGCTGCGCAACTTCTGCATGGTTCAGCGAATCCGATTGGTGGCCAGTCGGCACTGGTAAAAATGCGCTGGGGAGAGACGCCAGAGGGTATGTTAATTGAAGATGCGGATGCATTTATCAAGTTTGCGCTGGGTGAAAACGTCAAGCGGTCAAGCAATTCTCTGTCGACTCGATATCCGCAGACTCGGATGGGCGTCGAGCAGTTTTTTGTCAATGCCTTTACTGAAGCGCTCTCCTATGGAGAGGTTTGGCAGGCATATGAGAAATTGTCTAGCCGTGCCAAGCGTGATGCCGTTCGGCCCCGTCGAGACCTCCGGATGGAGGCCATGCTCGAAATTTTAAACGGCCAGCGTTTTGTGACAAGCCACTCCTACGTCCAGTCGGAAATCAATATGTTGATGCATGTTGCGGAGCAATTTGATTTCAGAATCAATACGTTTACCCACATTCTGGAGGGCTACAAGGTGGCTGACAAGATGGCCGCACATGGTGCTGGTGGATCGACCTTTTCTGATTGGTGGGCCTACAAGTGGGAAGTGCGGTATGCAATACCCTATAACGCAGCGCTGATGCATCAGGCCGGTGTTATCACAGCTATCAACTCTGACGACCCTGAAATGTCGCGACGTTTGAACCAGGAAGCGGCAAAATCTGTTCGTTATGGAGGCATGGATGAAGAAGACGCTTTGAAGATGGTGACACTGAATCCTGCGAAACTATTACACCTTGATGATCGAATGGGTTCGATCAAGGTTGGTAAGGACGCGGATATCGTCCTTTGGAATGGGCACCCGTTAGCGGTTTACAGTAAAGCCCTTATGACCTTGGTCGATGGCAAGGTCTATTTTGATCGCGCTGAAGACCTTGTGCTGCGCGAGCAAATTCAAACGGAGCGACACCGTCTCATTCAAAAAGTACTTAAAACCAGCACAAAGAAGAACGGCGGTGCGAAACCGGTCCCCGAAAAGCTGGAATATCACCACGACCAGTTAGAACGGATGGGCGCTCTGTTGGAGACGTATCATGAATAATTTAACGATAGTTTCTTTACTTGGAGGTCTGTTGTTTAGTGCCCAGGCTGCTGCGTTGACACCCACCCCTGCGCCCGTGCAAACAAAAGCTACCGCAATCACAGATGTCACAATACACGTCGGCGATGGCAGTGTGATTCCAAACGGCACGGTGACCTTTAACGATGGCAAGTTTACAGGTGTTTATGAGGCGTCAGCTGTACCTGATTTGTCAGCGTATGCGGTTATCTCGCACAGCGGTGAACACCTTTATCCGGGCTTTATCCTGCCCAATACCCGGCTGGGTCTTGTTGAGGTCAACAATGTTCGAAGCACGGTGGATGATCGAGAACAAGGTCGCTTAAATCCTTCGGTACGCTCTCTGGTGGCTTACAATACTGACTCGGAAACAATTCCGACCTATCGTTTTAATGGCATCCTGACGGCTCAGGTCACACCGAAAGGTTCATTGATCGCGGGGACGTCGGCGATTGTGCAGTTGGATGCCTGGAACTGGGAAGATGCGGCTCTAAAGGCAGACGATGGATTGCATATCTACTGGCCAAATCTGCTGAAACGCAAAGTGGATTACCCGCGTCAAAAGGTCGAATTTGAGCCAAACGACGAATATCAGAAGCAACTTGATCCGCTGTTTGGATTATTTGCGGAGGCTCAAGCCGGTGGCGTGGAAGGCAACCTCAATGTTGCTGCTGTTCAGCGCATACTCAAAGGGGAAGCTATTCTGTATCTGCATGTTGAGACCGCAAGAGAAATTGTCGATGCCCTTCGGTTCGCGAAAGATTATGTTGTACCGAACGTTGTGCTGGTGGGCGCAAGAGAAGCACTAAAAGTTAAAGATCTTATTCTTGAACGGCAGGTGCCGATTCTTGTTCAGTACGTGTTGGGGCTGCCTGCTAACGAGGATGCACCGATTGATGAGAATTTCAGTCGACCAGCCCGATTTAAAGCTGCTGGATTCAAGGTTGGGCTCGCGGCCAAAATACGCCAAGAACCAGCGTCAGGTCGGAACTTGCCCTTTATAGCTGGCACAGCTGCAGGGTTTGGGCTGGATCGGGAGCAAGCCATTGCAATGATTACCAGTGGTAACGCAGAAATCTTGGGTATTGATGATGAGCTCGGTACGATTGAGGCTGGCAAACGCGCGACGTTATTTGTGTCAAAAGGCGATGCTTTAGACATGCGAACGAATCAGCTGACGAGTGCTTACATAGATGGGCGAGCGGTGGAAATTCGCGGAACCCAGCAGGCGCTGTTTGAGCGGTTCCGCAAAAAATATAGCCGGTAGCAGGTTAACTCCTACTTAAATTTGTACGGTATGCCAGCCAGTGCTTAGGCAACAAAACTCTGACGTAAGAACTGGTCAGATTTGAATCGTCCCCCGAAGGCGCTCGTTTGGGTTTCTGACGTGGCATCCATAACGCCACGAGCTTTTACGCAATAGTGTTTAGCATCGATAAGAACTGCGACATCATCTGTTTCTGTCAGCGTTTGCAGGGCAACGAGTACTTGTTGTGTTAGCCGCTCTTGAACCTGTGGTCGACGAGCGAAAAACATCACCAGACGATTTATCTTTGATAAACCCATCACCTTGTCTTTAGGGATATAAGCTACCTTCGCCATGCCATCTATGGTGACAAAGTGGTGTTCACAGGTACTGACCACGCCAATGTCTTTGATTTTGACCATTTCCTCTACGCCCATCTTGTTCTCGATCATGCTGATTTTTGGAAACTCGGCATAGTCCAGCCCGGAGAATATCTCGTCCACGTACATTTTGGCGATTCTATGTGGGGTTTCCTGCAGGCTATCGTCGTTCAGATCCATTCCAAGTGTTTCGACCACTTCTTTCATGGCCGCTTTGATCTTCTGGTACTTCTGTTCACGGGTTAAGTGGTTGTTGATCATAGGGGTTTCAAGCCCTCTTTCGATCAGTGCTTGCTGTACGGCAATAGCCTCGTTGGAAACAGCGGTGCTTATTTTGAAGTGCTGTTGGCGCTCGATTGCATTCATGGGCTCAGTCCTATTCGGTAGGGTTGTTTTGGCCCAATCTTTTTGGACCATGAAGTCTATTACGCGACTTGAATCGCTTTGGTTTGACGTTTATTGAGAATTTCTCCATCAATCAGGTGGACAGTCGGCAATGCCACTAGCACGCTAGCACGCTTGCAGGGTGCTAGTCAGGGGAGACGGTACGGAAACAGGTAGCATTTTTGTGTTTTTGATTAAAATCTAAGGTTGATTGCCGTTCGTGCGTAACAATTTGACTCTGGGTGTCGGTTTGTTTGCGAATTGTTAAACCAATCTTTAAAAAGTCTTAACTCACGTTTATTTTCCCTTAATCACGCCTGCCTAGACTGCGCACCCAAGAACGGCCAGATTTGGCCGCCAATTGATTTATATCTTCCATTCTTGGGGAATGACCTTATGAAAAACTTGCGCAAACTTTCCTTTGTGATGTTTGTTTTGGCACTGATCAGTGCCTGTGATAGCGGCGATATTAATGTTGAGCCATCGACGACAGATACCTCAACTGATAATTCAGTGAATAACAGCAACAACACGTCTACACCGACGCCCGCAGCTAATCTTTGTGCCTCTTATTTGAATGCGAGTGGCCAGACGATTCAAGGTGTGGTTTCTGCTGAAAACTGCACATACGCAGCAACATTCGTCGATGTCGGTAATGAGCTGACAACAGATATGACTATCCCTGCGTTGGCAAATGGTGGCGCGCATATATTCGCCGGTAGTTTGATTGTGGGTCGATCCTGTGACGACAATGCCTGTTTGACGGCGGCGGGTATTACCCAAGGCGGTGACGGACCTCAGCTCATTGTTGAAGCCGGAGCTACGCTTGCTTTTGCAACCAATGCGCAATTCGTTGCCATTCACCGCGGATCGCAACTGACCGCAATTGGTACCGCCGTCGCGCCGATTACATTCACTTCACAATCCGATGTGCAGGGGACGGTCGGTCCCGAAGATGTGCAGCAGTGGGGTGGTATGTTGGTAGCCGGCTTCGGTATTGATAATGATTGTGCATACACCGGAACACTCGGAACGGACCTCGCGTTAACTGGGGAATGTCATATCCCAGCTGAAGGTCTTTCCGGCAATGCAGAAATTCGCTACGGCGGAATCAATAATGCGGACAACTCTGGTCGACTGGAGTTTGTCGTCATTAAGCACACCGGAAACCAGATCGGCACCGGCAATGAACTCAACGGTGTGACCTTTGGTGGCGTCGGTAGTAACACGACGATTAACAACCTTCAGGTTTACTCGACATTCGATGACGGCATTGAGCTGTTCGGTGGTGCTGTCAACATTACCAACTTTGTCTCTCTTTACGCCCGTGACGACTCGATCGATATCGATTCTGGCTACCAAGGCACTATTAGTAATGCGCTTGTTATCCAAAGTGAGGGTGATGCGAACCATTGCATCGAGTCCGACGGCATCGATGGATTTAGCGGCAAGTCAGCGGCGGAAGTTGAGCTGATCATTGCCCAAGGCATTAATTCTCGACCGACAATTGAAAACCTTACTTGTATTATCAATGCATCGTCTGAAGACGGTACTGCAACGGATGCACCCAATACTCACGGTCAAGGTTCTGGCTGGAGACTGCGAGAAGGTATTTTCCCAACGATTCGCAACTCAATGGTCATTGGTACTTTTGCTGACAAAGAGCTCGCCAGTGAAACTAACTACTGTGTTCGTGTTGATAACAGATCTCAGGACGGTCTAGCAGCGGGTGATGTGGTATTGGCTGCCAACATCTTCTCTTGTTATGACAACACCAATGGCGCCACGATAGGTGCAACAACCAGTGAAGCACTCATAGCCGCGGCGAATCAATTTGTTCTGGGTAGCGGCACAACAGCGTTGAATCCGACGGCTGCTCTGAATACAGATTTCGTCGTCTTAGAAGGCACACCACCGGTCAACTCAGTTGCATTTGCCACCATGCTCGTCGGTGGTGCGGCACCAACCAATGCGCCGGTTAATGCTAGTACGACAATAGGCTCCACTTTCTCTGCAGCAGATTTGGGTTGGACCTACGGCATTTTGCCCGCCAACCGAGGCCAGGCTTTGTGGTTCGAGTAAGGGTTCGAGTAACAGTTAGATAACTGAACACCCGAATTGATCACCCGAACTGAATGCCTGAATTGAAAGCCAGAATTGAAAGCCTACGGAGCTTCGAATGAGAAAACTAGATGCCGCCAAATCGGCCATATATCTAACGGGGGCTGCGCTCTTGTTAGCGATGCCTGCCTACGGGCAGGATGACGATAGGCCCGACGACACGTTACAAGATAAGCCCAGCCTCAATTTCAATATGGAAGAGGTTGTCGTGCTAGGTCGCTTACGCAGTGCTGCAGAATCCTTGCAGGATGAGCGCATGAATGAAGAAGTGGTCACCGATGTATTGGGTGCCGAAATGATGAGCCGGGTAGGTGACTCGACTGTAGCGATGGCCCTGCGCCGCGTGTCTGGTCTGTCGCTGGTGGGTGATAAGTTTGTGTATGTACGTGGATTGGGCGAACGATACTCAAATACCTTGCTGAATGGCGCCACGGTCCCTTCGCCGGATTTGACTCGAAATGTGATTCCGCTAGATGTTTTCCCCACGTCTATCGTGGAGTCGCTGCGGGTGCAAAAGACCTATTCTGCTGATATGCCAGCCAACTTCGGTGGTGGTAGCGTTGATATTCGTACCAAGGGTGTTCCTGATGCATTTACCTACTCGTTAGAAGTGGGCCTCGGTGGTAATAATGAAACCGATGGTGATGTCATCAGCTATAGTGGTGGCGGAGATGACGACTGGGGTACAGACGATGGTACTCGTGAGTTACCGGGTAGCGTCGCTAATGCTATCCAGCGATTTCGTGGCCAGCTAAATACCCAATCCATTTTTTCGACACTGCAACAGGAAGGTGATGGCAGCGCGACGTTTGCAGAAGCGCAGCTTTTGAACCGTCAGTTAGCGACGGCTTTGAACCGCAACCTTTCTATTCGCGATGAAAGCGCTAGTCCTGACTTAGACCTAAAGGCCAGTATCGGCAACAACTGGTTTATTGGTGATCAGTGGGAATTTGGAATTCTCGGCAGCGGCAGCTACAAAAATAAGTGGCGTCAATCGACCCAAATTAGCCGAAATTTTATTTTCCCGGTCGAGCGTACTGATACAGAAGTTGAGTCTACCTACTCAGTAGAGCTCTCAACCAGTGTGAACATGGGCCTGAAATATACCGATGATCATGAACTCACGACCACGTCTTTGTATCTGCGCAATACCGACGATGAAACCGCGATTAACGATTTCTTTAACGAGAATCGTGAGAAGTCAGATGGTTCTGGTTTCCGCGGCTACCGCATTACTTATGAAGAGCGAGATCTCACTGTGAATCAAATCACGGGTAAACATTATTTGGGTGCTGCGACTCGTGAACTGCTGCCATTCGGTGCTGACCTGTTAAAGAATGTGCCAGAAGATCTTCAGTTTGACTGGTTTATTTCGGACGCTGTGGCAGAAACGGATATCCCTAATGAAGTGAATGTACAGGCGCAGAATGTCACTGATCCTTTGAGTGGCGAGGTTCTTAGCACGACGGTGGGACTAGACACTGCGGCTTCAAGCTATCGCTTCACGGAGCTGCGTGATGAAGTAAAAAGCTGGGGTTGGACGGTCACCTTACCAATATTGTTAGCTAATTCAGATCTGAAATTGAGCGGCGGTTACTATCACGCGCGAAAGGGGCGGTCATACGAGCAGTACCAGTTCAATCTCGGAGTGCTCTCTGTGGATGACCCTGCGGTGTTGCAAGGTGGTCTAGGTGATGTGTTTTCCGATGCAAATATCTTAGATACCAGCAATAACTTCACCTTCGATACAGTGAACAGCAATAGCCAGAGCTATATCGCCGCAACGATAACTGACGCCTATTTTGGCAAGATTGATTGGCGCTTGAATGACTCCTGGCGGGTTTCTGCTGGTGCGAGATGGGAAGACTATCGGCAAGTGGCGCTTGACCTGAACCTGCTAGGGTTCTCGGTTACGAATCCTGTGATTACCAACGATCCTGTCGCGCTGGAGCGTGCCTCGTTTCAGAATGACGACATTTACCCATCGCTCTCGGTTACCTATACGACGGAATGGTGGGCTGAAGTCTTCCAGCTCCGATTTGGCTATAGTGAAACCAGCATTCGACCTGACCTGAGAGAGATTAATGATGCCACCTATGTGGATCCTTTGACGGGTGATCTGGTCGATGGCAACCCCGGAATTATTCCGTCTTCTGTTGAAAACATAGATATCCGTGCTGAGTGGTTCTTTGAAAGTGATGCCAATCTGACAGTGTCGCTGTTCTATAAGGACATCACCGACCCAATTGAATTGTTCGAGGCACCGGCCAGTGACACGACGATCCTGCGGGAAATTGTTAATGCCGAATCAGCTGAGCTGAAGGGCGTTGAGTTTGCTGGTATGAAGAACCTCGGCTTTATCGGTAAGCCCTTTGAGCCTTTCTTTATTCAGGCCAACGCGACGATTCTGGATTCAGAACTGGTGGCGGGTGTGAATGCAGACGCGCCGACAAACACTAAACGTGAGCTCGCCAACGCCTCTGATTATGTGGCGAACGTGATATTAGGTTTTGACTCGATGAACGCCGAGCATTCGGCAACATTGGTCTATAACGTGTTTGGCGAACGACTCTATGTTGCCGGTCGTAACGGCGCGCCGGACGCATTTGAACAACCGTTTCATTCTTTTGATATGACCTATTCCTGGTACCCAACCGATAGTATGACGCTCAAATTCAAGTTGCAGAATATGCTTAACGCAGCAGTGGAGATTGAACGAGAGGGTGTTGTGATTTTTGAAGAAGAAAAGGGCTTAAGCTACTCATTGTCTTTTCAGTATTCGATGTGACCCTGTGCCCTTATTGTTAGGGCCTTACTAACCCAGTGCTAATCTGGTCTGGGTTAGTAATAGACTCAGCGAGCAGGGCCCGCTGGGTCTTTTTTTTGCCGGATTTTCAGTGCCGAGTTCACTGACC
>JBNMQM010000089.1:0-13531 GCA_051278195.1 Candidatus Azotimanducaceae bacterium | reverse complement strand
AGCCGTGTTTGCTCGCTTCGCAGACGTACAACAATTAGAGAACATGTCAGATGAATTCGCGGATGGCATGAACGTCACCACTGGCGAATCTGTACCATCAGAAGATTATGCCGCGATCCTCAACAAAGTTTCTGGGCTAAAGGATCTCGTCACCAAGCTCACCCGAACAGAGTCACCGGCAGAACAAGCATCCGCCATAGAGTTTGTCCTAGAAGGACTTCACCTCAACCAACTATTGAACAAAGAACAGGTCAACGGCCGCAATACCTACCGCGGCTAGGAGCACCAATGCCCTTTCGTTACACGGCTTTTAATCGCTATTCCCGCTGGGATGGCAGCCAATCGGTGGAAATTAACGCCGACGCAATTATGGCGGCGCTAACGGACGACCTCATGGAGTTTGGCGATCTGGAACAGGCCATGCGTTACATGATGCAACGCGGCCTCGACAGCGATGAGGGCAATCATATCCAGGGCATGCGGGATATGCTGAAACAGCTCAGAGAGCAAAAAAACCAACGCCTCGAGCAGTACGACATGTCCAGCGTGCTAGATGACATCCGCCGCCAGCTCGAAGAAATTCTGACGATGGAACAAACCACCATCAAAGACTGGCAAAATCAAGAAAATCATCGATCAGCGTCCGATCACTTTATGGACAACCTGATGAAAGATCTGGGTAGCGACCCGGATTCTATCGACCCTGAAAGCTCTGGATTTGAAAACACCGAGCCTAAGCCAGACGATCAAAGCCTGCCCAAGCAAAACGCCTCATTTACAAACTCTTCATTTACTAACAGAGTTTTAGAAGGTATCGGCAACCAAAACCAGGCGTTTCTCGACAACCTCCCGCCTGACCCGGCCGGCAAGGTTCGAGCACTCGAGCATTACGAATTCCTAAATACCGAGGCGCAAAAGAAATTTCTTAAGTTGCTCGATGACCTAAAAAAATCCATGACCCGGTCCTACTTCAAAGATGTGCAGGACATGGTGAAGAACATGTCAGCTGGCGATATCGAACGCATGAAACAAATGGTCAAAGACCTAAACAACATGTTGGTGAAGAGAATCGCAGGCGAAGATCCGGGCTTCGATGACTTCATGGACCAGTACGGCGATATGTTTGGTGACAACCCACCGAAGACGCTAGACGAACTACTAGAGCAAATGCAGGCGCAAATGGCGGCCACACAGTCGCTACTAAATTCGATGTCGCCCGAACAACAGCAACAGTTACAAGATCTGATGTCCGGTAAATTTGGCGACCCTGAGTTAGAGCATGAACTCGCCCAGCTACAAAAAGAATTGCAGTTCTTAAATCCTCAGGGCAAACGTTATAACTTTTCCGGCGATGGAGAACTCGATCTTCAAGCAGCCATGGAACTCATGCGCGAAATGCAGGGGCTCGACGCGCTCGAACAACAGCTTCAAAAAGCACAGTACGATGGCAAGCTGGAAAACATCGATGCGGACCAGTTGCAAGCATTGCTCGGCGACCAGGCCCGGGAAGATCTCGAAGAGATGCAGAAACTGATAAAGGTGTTGGAAGATGCTGGCTACGTACGCAAGGAAGGCGACAAGTGGGAACTCACGCCGCGCGGCAGCAGAAATCTCGGCCAGAAAGCCCTCGGTGAGATCTATCAACGGCTGAAGAAGCAAAATATGGGCAACCATGCAACGCCGGAAGAAGGACGCTTTGGCGAGCGCTTGGAAGAATCCAAACCCTATGAATTCGGTGACCCGTTCCATCTGCATATGCCGCGCACCATGCGCAATGCGATTAATCGAGAAGGACCTGGTTCACCTATTCGGTTGCAAACCGAAGATTTTGAAATTTATCGCAGTGAGCAAATCACTCAAACAGCAACCGTCCTGATGGTGGACCTTTCTTGGTCGATGGCGCTCAGAGGCTCATTCCAACCCGCCAAAAAAGTCGCTATGGCCCTGCATCAGCTGATTTCCAGCGCTTATCCTCGAGATAGTCTGTATGTAGTTGGCTTTTCGGCTATCGCCAAAGATATCCAAGCCCACGACCTACCCTATCTTCAATACGACGACTATTTGCTGGGGACAAATATGCAGCACGCACTGATACTGGCAGAAAAGAAACTGGCCCGGCACCAGCAAGGCACACGGCAGATCATTATGATTACAGATGGTGAACCCACCGCCCACCTAGAGAATGGCCGGCCTGTGTTTGCTTATCCACCAACGCCGACATGCATCAGCAAAACGCTGCGACAAGTTCGTAACTGCACGACCAAAGGCATCACTATCAACACCTTTATGCTCGACGAAACCGACCATCTGAAAGCCTTCGTGGATCAGATGACCAGAATCAACGGCGGCCGGGTATTTTATGCCGAGCCTCACAACCTCGGCGAATATCTGCTGGTGGATTATGTTCAAAATAAGAAAAAGCGTCTCCATCGACGCTAAAAATTCGCCACGCCTACAAAGCGATAGCGAGCATTGCTTGACGGTGAACAGGCACAACGGCCAACCCCAAGACTAAAAGGGCACCGGCGATTCGAACGTCATCGATTCACGAGTGACTGGATGTGCCAGAGTTAGCTTCGCCGCATGTAACAAAAGCCGTGGTGACGCTTCTAGCGCAGCCGGGTCAGCATACAAATCACAGCCCAGGATTGGATGACCGATGGTCGCCATATGAATTCGTAACTGATGACTACGCCCCGTCACAGGATAGAGTCCGACGCGACTGTCTTCATGATCGCGTGCGATGACTTGATACCGGGTCAATGAAGGTTTACCAGCAGCAGCAATCATCTGCCGGGGACGATTATCCGGGTCAGGCGCAATAGGCAAATCCACTTCTCCCTCATTCTGCTCAACGATGCCGGCAACGATGGCCTCATAAGCTTTCTCAATCGTGCGCTCGCGAAACTGGCGGTTCAGATCAGATGTCGCGAGTTGAGACCGTGCCAACACCAACAGCCCTGAAGTGTCCAAATCCAATCGATGCACAATCCGCGCATCGGCATAATCAAACACCAGCCGATTGATCACGCAGTCTTTGACAAACCGGCCAGGAACCGACAATAGCCCCGAAGGTTTACTCACCACCAACAAATGTTCATCAACATAAACCATGTCGATTGGCTCATCGCAGGGTGGCGGCACGTGATAGGTGAAATCAGTCATATTGTTAACGTATAGTGTTTTATTGAACCTTCGAAGCCGTGATCCCTATGCCGACCGATCTGGATAAACTTCAGACAGCTATCACCGATATTGTCCCCAAACTCTTGATGTTGCTTGAGGCATTTGAGCAAGTGCAACGTAACATAAACCCCAACAGCTTTGCTCAGTTGGCAGAGTTTATCACGCCGTTTGAACAAGAACTCCAGCAGGACTTTGAGCAATTCAAGACCCTGAAATTTCCGGAAGACTTGAGTCACTTTGGCGACATGATGCTGCAAGGTTGCGATTATGCCCTTCGCGCATGTAGCGGCTTACATCAGCACGAAGAAGGGTTTGGCCGAGTCATGCAAGGTATGCGCGCACACGTACGCGCACAAGAGCACATTTATCCGCTGGCAGAATTCCTTTCGCCGGTGAACAAATTTTTTGTTGAAACACCGCTCAGGCAAAACCCAGGATTATTGACTAGGTGCGCAGAAGGTATGCAACAAGCCGAGCCGGGAACCGCCGGTATCCTCAGCGCAGACAACGAACGAGACAAGCGCGGCGGCTTTACGCTTTATGTACCCGAGCATCTCGATCAAAGCAAACCTGCACCCGTCGTGATCGCCATGCACGGTGGCACAGGCCATGGTGCTGACTTTCTTTGGGCGTGGCTTCGAGAAGCGAGAACCCGGGGCTTTATTTTGATGGCACCCACCTCGCAACAAGATACCTGGTCTCTCATGGGTGAAGAACACGATTTGAAACCCTTGCTCGGCATGCTGAATTTTGTGAAAGAGCGCTGGCTCGTAGACGAGGAGCACATACTACTGACGGGCATGTCTGACGGCGGTACTTATTCGCTAATGGCGGGTTGTCATGATCAATCGCCCTTCACACACCTGGCACCATTTTCTGGCGTTTTACATCCCGATCTTGTGATGACCGGACAAATCCGCTTTATGGTCAACAAGCCTGTTTACCTAGTGCATGGCACTGATGACTGGATGTTTCCCGTTGAAATGGCTCACATGGCGAACCAACAACTCACCGAATCCGGCGCTGACGTGACCTTTCGAGTGATCGATGGATTGACCCATAGTTTCGCGCGAGCAGAAATTCCTGCGCTGCTAAAGTGGTTTGATCCATCACTGGATTTACCACCTCGCTAGATGTTTTCATCCTGGTCTTCAGCAAAGAACTCTCTCGTCAGGGTCAAAAACTCTTGTAGCTGGTCATGTTGAACCCAGTGCCCTGCATTCTTCACCTGCACGTGCCGCGCATTCTGAAAGTGTACAGTTGGGTCTTCTTTTCGATGCGCCGCAAACCAACTCTCTGAACCACTCACCAGCAACAAAGGCGCGTCGATGCGCTTCCACAGTTCGCGAGTCTGCTCGATATTCATATCAAAAGGAGACATCACATGCGTGTAGTTATCAAACTTCCAACTATAGGTGCCATCTTCATTCTGGTTAGAGCCATGTATCGTGAGATGCCGTGCTTGCTCAGCACGCAAATGGCTGTTTTCTTCATGCATACGATTAAACGCATCGTCAATCGTGTCGTATCTACGTGATGTTCGCCCCGACATTTTCCGGGTATTTTCGATCCACTCGCGCATTCGCTCATGCACCGGTGGTGGATCGTACATCTGTGGTGGCCCGCCAGTGCCTTCAATCACCACCATTTTTTTGATGTGCTCTGGATAGACGCCTGCGTAACGCAAGGCGACTCCACCGCCCAGTGAATGCGCGATAACGTGCAATGGTGCCAGATTCTGTTGATGAATCAGTTGCGCTAAATCATAAACATATTCACTGTGACTGTAGGCACTACCTGTCACCCACTCGGAGTCGCCGTGACCCCGAAAATCTGGCGCAATGATGTGGTATTGATCTCGCAGCGATTCGGCCACCCAGTCCCAGTTATGACAGTGATCTCGGTTACCGTGGACCAGCAGCAAGGGCGGTGCATCCGGGTTACCCCAGTCGAGGTAATGTATGCGTAAGCGCTGGGAAAAGAAGGAATGAGATGTTGGACTGGCTTTCTGCTCGGCCATAGCATTCTGCTTTTGAGAATTGAGATAACAGATTATAGACCACCCGCTACCCAACTGGCACGGCCATCTCTTTGGATTAGGTCTCTCTGCTGGTACTATCCCAGCAGAATCGACCTGTTGGAACCTTATGGACGAGGTAGCGCAAGCCCTCCTACATCGCTATATCAAAGAACCCGCTAGCACTCCTAATGTCGGTGCATCTGACGTAGCCATTTATCTAGAGGCCCTCACGGACTTCCCGGAGGCCAGCACATTGGTTGGCCACGTCCGCACTAACCAACCCGATTGGCAGTTAGACGATCTCAGTCACGCCATCTTATGCAGCGCCGACGACTGCGCCACCGTCATTTTTCGAATCACTCAAATTGCACCACAAATTGGCACCCAATTTCGCCGGATACTACCTCGCCTGACTGCCAGCCTGTTGAACTCACCGGGGCTCGCCGTCGCAAAGCAACCGACGTTGCTGATGATTCTCGATTCGCTGAATCAAGGCATGATTGGCTGGACCGAGGGATTGGGCGCTGGCAGCAACAAATTGCACAGCGTATTTAATGATGCCATTGAAAAACTTCTGAGCAACGACACAGATTTTGAAGCACTACTCGTCGAAGTCGCGGCCTTTATGTCCAAAGAGTCCGACAAGATTCGTCGGCTAGAAGAACGCCTTGCCGCATCAGAGACGGGCCTTGTGCGATCAAAACAAGCAAAAGTATTAGCCGCGAATCTCATCAACAAAAAGGCCAAAAACAAAGTCGCGACGACGTCGTTGTCGGAGTTTTTGCGCGGTCCTTGGTATGACTCCATACAACTACTCGTTAACGAAAAGGGGATTCATAGCGAGGCGTGGCGACGTGCCAATGCACTGACAGAAACCCTGCTCTGGACTTATCAGCCTATCGATAACGAACGCGAAGACGCTGAGCAGGAGAAGCAGCGTTTGTATCGCTTGATTGAGCATCTGCCGCAAGAAATACGAGAACTTCTGGTCGCACTACAACACAGCACAGATATCGCTGAGTCGGCACTTGATACTCTGGAGGTCGATCACGTTGGCATTGTCTCGGGTGTGCCACCAAATTATATCGAATTCGAACCCATTCCCAGCGAGGCCATAGAGTCGCGATCGACTGTTAGCCGGGTACTCCTTAGAAGAGTCAATGAACTGTCTAGTGGCCAGTGGTTTAGTCATGTTGAAGGCGACCAAGTCCAGCTCATCAAGCTTGTTCTAAAACTCGATGACGTGAATCAATTACTTTTTACCAATCGTAACGGCATGAAGGTCATGCAAAAGAGCTTTGATGAGTTTGCTTACGATCTTTCATCCCACGTCGTGAAGTCGATTAACCCGGATGCCGTATTTTCGTCAACGTTCAATACTTACTACCAGGGATTGATAGATGAATTCCGTAAGCACCGCCAGCTAATAGCAGACCGTAAGGCCGAGGTAGATCGCCTAGATCAGGATCGCAAAAAAGCGCAAATAAAAGCTCAAGACGAAGCGCGACAATTAGGTTTCGCCAGAGAGGAGGCGGAACGTAACCGCCAAGAAGCAATCAAGACTAGCCGCCTCAGAAACGCTCGCGCCGAAGCCGAAAAATTTGAAAATGCTGATGTGCTAGCAGAGTTCATCACCATCGTCGCAAGCCTCGGCACCGGCGCAATGATTCGTCTGCCCGACGCAACGGGTCAGAAACAGGATTGTAAACTTGCAGTACGAATAGCAGCCGCGGACAAGATGATCTTTGTTGACCAGGCCGGCATGAAGGCAGGCGATTATAAGACCCAGCAACTCGTAGAATTGCTAGTCGCGGGACAAGCAGAACTAGGCGATGTAGGGGACGAATTTGAAGACACCCTCGCAGCAGTCGTCAGTAAACTTAGGTCAGATCGGGAGAAAAGCTATGACGACCTCACCAGAACATAGAATCGAAACTCGTCTCGAACTTGAAGAGACAGTTTTTATCGAAGTTCTGTCCGCATCTGCGGCATCAGATACCAACGTTGTGATGTGCAGTTCTCTCGACTTGTCGGCCAACGGTATTCAAGTTGTTGTGGATCAGGATATTGCACTTGGCTCAATTCTTCGCCTTTGCATTGATATGCCCGATGAAGAACCGATCTTTCTGGTCGGTGAAGTTAAGTGGAAGCGTGCAGAAACCGCGACAGGCGGCATCTGCCTTGGCTTCTTACTGTTTGAATCCGACGATAGTGATATCGCCGAATGGAAACAATGGGTCGCCGATAGACTCGCAAAGTAGTTGCCAATCTAGTCAGGCAAGCCAAGGACGCGCTTGGCAATAATATTCAGCTGAACCTCTGTGGTACCACCTTCAATAGAGTTTGCTTTGGTTCGCAACCACGCCCGGGTTAGCGTTAGCTCATCGGCCTCAAAACCGTCGCCTTCCCAACCTAGCATCTGAGAACCCATCGCCCGCAACATCAATTCATGCTTGCTCTTGTTCTGCTCTGTGCCATAAAGCTTGAACATTGAAGATCCAAAGCTCGGTGCTTTAGTGGACTTAGATTCTTCCGAACTACGACGCACAGTTAAACCAAATGCACGATCATCCATAGACTGCTGAACAATGTCGTTGCGTAGGTCAAGATCAGCCAGTTTGCCGTTTTCTGTACCGATATATTCAATCGCAACGTCCCGTAGCGAGCGAGACTTTTGACCACCACCGATGCCACCACCAATCGACGTGCGCTCGTATTCGAGCAATCGCTTAGCAACAGTCCAGCCTTCATTGACATTGCTCACCACATTTTTGCGGGGTACGCGGACATCTGCAAAAAAGGTTTCACAGAAGGGCGACAGACCACTAATCAGCTTGATCGGTTTTACGCTCACGCCGGGTGACGACATATCAAACAAGATAAAGGTAATACCTTGGTGCTTCGGCGCTTTAGGGTCAGTACGTACTAAGCAAAAAATCCAATCGGCATTATCTGCCCCAGAGGTCCAGACCTTTTGGCCATTGATGATGTAGTCATCACCATCTACGACAGCTTTCGTTTGCAAACTGGCGAGGTCAGAGCCTGAGTTGGGTTCGCTGTAACCCTGACACCACCAAATTTCACCTTTGGCAATTTTCGGTAGATGTAGCGCCTTTTGTTCATCGTTACCATATTCCAGTAATGCTGGACCAATCATCGAAATGCCCATGCCCACGTGAGCAGGTCTGGCATTAATTCGACCCATCTCTTCGTGAAGTACACGCGCGTGCGCCGCATCGAGTCCGCCGCCGCCATATTCTTTTGGCCAGGTTGGCACAACCCAACCCTTCGCGCCCATGCGATCCATCCACAATTTGGTTTCTGAATTCTTATAGTTAGCGTTAATGCCGCCACCGGGGTATTCGTCCGCCGGCATGGGTGTCCGTATCGAAGGGGGACAATTTTCTTCTAACCAACTTCTAGCTTCTTCGCGAAAGGTTTCGATAGACATTTATTACTCCTCGGGTTCATATTCAAATAAGGTGATTTCACTTAGGGTACCTAGGCGCATAACCGGTCCCCAGGTACCAGTACCCTGAGACACATACTGTCGGGCTTCACCCAACTGGTACATACCTTTGATACGTTCAAACACGCGACTCACGATCAGGTTAAACGGGAAAATCTGACCGTTATGAGTATGACCGCTCAAGGTCAATTCAATATTGTGCTCACACGCAGCTTCAAGCCCCCGGGGACGATGATAAAGCAACAATTTGAAAGCGTCAGGATTCAGATCAATATGTCTGAGCTGCTTCTCAACTTGTAGAGGATCTTCCATATCATCAATGCCGATCACCTGCAGATCATGGCGGTGCATCATCGCCGCGTCGCGTAAAACATGGACGCCTAAATTTTTCAGCCTCGCCAGGATCTCATCCAGATCTTCGTATTTCTCGTGATTGCCGATACAGTAATAAATCGGCCCAATCACACTCTTGAGCGCCACAAGTTCTGACTCCGGCACACCGGACGCATCAATAAAGTCGCCCGTGATACAAAGAAAATCTGGTTTCTCACGATTAATACGACTGATCACTTTATCGAGAAAGCCTTTGCTGCGAGAGCCTATATGGACGTCAGTAATCTGCATAAAGCGAACTGGAGACTTCAGCCGTGGTGAGGTCAGGCGAAAGGTTTTGACCATTGGTATCATGGCCGCTAATGAGCCAATCACCCACGCCAAAAGTGTCAACGCCAGCACCGACCAGGCTGCAGTTTCCACATCCAAAATGCTTGCCAGCACTAGGAGCTCGAACAATAGTAACGATGCAAGTAGAACAGGACTAATGCCTAAAATCGCATCACCGAGCTGCCTAAGTAGCTGTGACAAGCGCCCACCATGGCCGCGGAGTAAATATCGACTGATAATCTGGCTGCCGGCGACTGGCATTAGTACTAAAATCGTCAGCCACGCGGGCCACGCTAACCAGTCCCCAAGGCGCAGTACCGGATAAATGAACAAAGGTACATGCAACGCCAATGCTAGCAATAGAAAGCGCCGAAATTGACGACCTCGTGACTGGGCAGTTTGCAGTTTAGTACTGTTTTCTGTCAAAAAAGTGCTCGACCGGGACAATAGATCGGTGAATCTACCAAATGCTGGGCCGTGGCACAAAAGGAAACGTCAGCGTATAAGGCCTGTGAATCTTACATATTTTTCCGAACCAACAAACGGTGATTCATGGTGCGTTCTGGTGGCTTTTCGTGCTTCATACTGCGGTAGTGCTTTGCTTTAGCCAGATAACGGTCGCTCTCAACTTCATTACCCAGCGCGCGGGAAATCTGAGCCGAAGCTTCATAGAACTCTGGCTCGTCCCTTTTTAAGCGGATGGCACTATTGAGTATTTCCTGAGCTTCATTCGGCAACCCTTCCTGGTACACAAGCTTCGCCACGAAATAGTGGTAATAGGGGTTACGCCGTCGATAGCGGCCCACTCGTGCGGCAATCTCCAGTGCTTCGTCTGCTCGTCCTTCTGATTCATAATAACGGGCTAAATTCGACAGCGCTGAGTAGTTATAAGCATCCTTCTGAAGCGCCTGATAATAAGCAAACACGGCCACCCGATTGTTGCCGGCCCGACGCATCGCCGCGCCCATATTATTCCAACTATCAGCATTGTCTGGGCTAAGCGCTAACGCCTGCCGTAGATGCTCGATCGACAGCTCAGTCTGTCCTTTAACCAATGCCTCGGCGCCAAGATTATTGAAATACAAAGCCATGGCAGCAAAGTCGTCAATCTTCTCCGAAGGCCGGTCTCCGATCAGAAAGGTGGGCAGGAAATCGACGACGTAGGTATCGTCCTCGATGCGGCCAGCCGCCACAATATGCTTGTAACGGATCATGGTCTCGCCCTCATGATCCCAGGTGGGCTTTACTGAAACCGTCTGATAGCTAGCGTCTAGACCGACATAACGGCCGGCTGCGACAAACAGGTTAGTCATGGCGAGGCAATTGCCCTCCCCTGACCGATAGGTGCCCATCGCCGTTCGAGATGACGAGGCATCGTAGGAAATGCCGACTTCTTCCTCACTAAAGAGGAAACTGCGTAGCGCACGAAGCTTGCGTACAGGTCGCCAGCGAGCGTCAATCCGGGCATCTAGTGCGGCTTTAAGGTCATCATCTAAATCCAGAGTTATTAGCTCTTGAAGTGGTTGCTCATCACCCAGCGCTTCCACCAATAGCTCGGCCTTAACGGCGTCAGAATAGGGGTAATCTAGTGAGGAGGCGCAGCCTGAAAGCGCCAACATTAGAATTGAGACAGTAAGTGGCTTGTTCAGCATACGTTTTGCCGACCTCTTTTTCGGCTCTTTGCATTCAATACGGACTAACGTTCATGACCGATCATTCGATTGTGAGCACGATCTCAACAACCAACAGACAACAACAGCTTACTCCAGCGTTATCGACAAAAACGTCTGTCTAACCCACCAACAGATCCGTTGGACGCAACTGATAGACCACAGTCGAGAGGCTACTCGATTCGTTTACCCATGCTGATGCGATCTTCAACGACATATCCGATCGACTCGTAAAACCCGCGGACGGCTGCATTTGCGCCCCGGATTTGAAGATTGATCTTGGGGCAGCCGAGTGTTTGCAACACAGCTTCCGCGCGCTCCACCATAGCTCGCCCAACACCCTGCCTCTGATAGCGCGAACTTGTCGCCAGGTAGTTAATCCAACCGCGATGCCCATCGTACCCGGCCATCAGCGTTGCGATGATTTCACCACTGTGCTCACCGACGAAAAAAAACTGCGGCTGTTCTGCGACCTTCAATTCAATATCGGCTTCCGCATCGCTCGCACGTGATGCCAGGCCGGTGTCTTGCCAGAGCGAGACAACAGCATCTCGATCGGCCGCTTGAAAAATGCGAACCCTCAGCTGATCAGGCATCCGAGGTCTTATGTTCCCAGTCTTCATCCGTCTGTCGCGGGCTGTGCAGACCGACGTAATTTCCATCCGGAGCCAGACTGATCGCAAAGCACGCCTGCCAAAGGGCATCGCAAGGCGCGAGATTCTATAACAACACCAATGCGCCAGGATGCTCGAGCGAAAACCGGACTCAGTCGCTCCATGCCGAAGCCAAGCAATTCGTAGAATGCGAGCGTTCGAGGCAGATCATTGACGAACAAATAAAGACCTAGAAATTTCGGTAATTCAATCATGATCTGTTTGCACATGAATCGATAGCTCGCCGTCGTGCCCTTCGCTCAACGTGAATTCAATAGGCCTGCAGCAGACCTGGCAGTCTTCGACATACTGCTCGCCGGTCTCGCTGGGATCAACCAGCACCGATATTTGCTCCCCACAATAGGGGCACTCGATGTTTCGTTCTTCCAAAGCAGGCAGCATCGTTAAAGGGCGAGAATGCGAACGGCGTTGACAGCCATCGCTAACAGTGCAAGCGTGCTCAGCATGAACAGGCCGAACCGCACCATGACCTTATTGGAAGTCGAGTGGACCATACTGTGAACGACGCGAAGGCCGACATAGGCCCAAGCCAGATACAGATTAAGACCATCTCCGGCACCGGCCAGGGCAAGTGCGAGTGCGCAGGCATAAAACGCCGTCGGCTGTTCTAAAAGATGATTGTAGTTGTCCGCTTTCCACTGGACCTCTTTTGGCAGTTGAGTCGCGAGTTCAGCGGTACTTTGCCCGGCGTCAGGGCCAAGTTTGGCAGCGCTGATCGCAGGAAAGCGAACAGAGCCCATCCAGATAAGCTGGATGATCGTCCAGATCACTAAACAGACGACAGGTAATAGGATTGGTTCTGGCGTAAACATGACTTCTCCTTTTTTGGTTTTTTATCTTGTTGTTTTTTAATTAAAAGACCAACCGAACCAAGCATTCAAGATTTGACCCTAAACTGCAAGGGCGATAGATTGCGAGAGTCAGAGCTAGCACCCAACAAACTACATCAACACTCGTCCAAAAGAAGGAGGTCCGGTGGATATCTATCATATCTGGTGTGATTTAAAACCCGGTCAACGGGATCTCGAATTTGTGAATCACTTAAAGCACTACCTCGAACATCTAAAAGCTGAAGCTAACCTCCAGCAGTACCGCATCACGCGTAAGAAGCTTGGCTTGGGGCCAGCTGAAATGCTTGAATTCCACATCATGCTGGAGTTTTCTAACCTTGCCGAATTGGATGCTGCGTTCAGTCACGTTGCCAGCCGAGAGGGCGCCGTTGAAGGTCTCCATCACGCCGTCAATGGCCGGGTAAACAACGTCAAGTTTGCACTCTATCGGGATTTTCCTGATGACGTTCGGCGAGAAGGTGGCGAACAGTTTTAAAGCTTCAGTGAGCGTGCGACCAGGTCCTGGGCAATGTCATAAACCGCGTCTCGCCAGACAGGGTCATCGGTATAAAACGCATCCATCATATTTTGTTTAATGGTTTGCCCCTCGGGGCTCAGCAGGTCGCCATGGGTATGTAGCCATTGATCAGCGATAAGTGCTTCCAAAACTTGCTTTGAGGGTATCGTGCCATATTCCAGGCCCGCGATCACAAGGTCATCTATTTCTTGATGCATCCCAAAAAAGATAGAACCTGCGACATCAGGGGAAAGGGACTCCGCTGTTTTGGTATTTTTGACGCGATCACCCCAGAGTTTCAGGGCAAGGCTCAATCGCTTGCTATCTAGCGGATACTCGACGATGCACTCGGCTTCACCTGAACGACCTAGCCCGGTATGAATATCTAGCCACACAACAGACTTACCCCGCAGGTTTTTCTCCGCGAAAGCCCGCAACTGAATGTTTGACCAGGACGATGCCGTCCCACCATAAAACAGACCATTGGGATATGCATACTGCC
>JBNMQM010000088.1:0-13630 GCA_051278195.1 Candidatus Azotimanducaceae bacterium | reverse complement strand
ACCTTTTAGAGGTGCCAGCAGGCGCAGATCGTCTGCGCCATGTTTGTCCTCAATAATCATGATTGATCGCTCGAACATTCTGGTTGATTCACGGAACAGCCGGTCTCGATAGAGTCTCTCTTCCTGGACGGTATTGAGTGGGATCGACCCGCCGCGGTCAGCAAAATAGGCACCCAGCCGCTCAAGTGTCGGCGTCAGTTCTTCGCTTGCAAGGCCGTAAGCCTGTTCACTCACCTTGAGATTAAATCTTTGCTCTTGATCGGCATTACGGTATTCCCCGTTAGCGATTTTAATACTGGCAATCGATTCGATGATGGGGATTTGCCTTTTCGTATAAACACCTTCCATCCTGTGGGCGATGTGCTGGGCGCGCCGCAGGTCGTCTTCTGCATCGACGTTCATAGCCTCGGCTTTGTGCGTATAACTTTTGACCATGAGGATATTGAGTAGGTCCGGATGAAAGGGGTCTGATGACTCTATCAACTCTATGGCTTTAGTGGTTTGTAAAATGGCGTTGAGGTAATCACCGCTGACGGCATCTAGAATAGCGGCATTTGACAGTGCTCTCGCATAGCTCATCTTGTCGATGGTCAGGTCGCGCTCCGCGATATCAACCAATCCTTTGCCCAGGGTCAGCGCATCGGTATAGCGTTCAGCATCAAGTGCCGACATCAATGCATTGTTTTGTTCTGCCAAGGCAGGTGCACTAATGGTGCGAAAAAAATAGTTGGTAATCGAGTCTGCAGCCTGCGCTGGCAGCGCAGTAAGCGATGAAAGGGTCAGGCCTAAGAGGATGGCTGACATCTGTTTGCTGTATTGCGAAAGGATCATGAACTTCTTGTCACCACTGGTTAATATGGAAATTTCTGTGTGAGTCGATAGTTTTTAGTTGTGACTAATATCCCATCTTCCATCCTCGGACGGAAGCGACTTTTGCGAACAACTTCCCGCATGGTTCGCGCCAGTTTGGCAGGTGTGTTGCTGGTCAGCAGTTCTACATGGTGAACTCTGCCTTCGTCATCAACCTCAAACTGAAATTCCATCTCGACTTCGGCGAGAACGTCGTCGTGGCGGAAACGAACTGGTAAAATCTGCAGCAACTGCTTGTGTAAAAATTTAAACGGTGTGCCTACTGTACGCATCGCCGGTTCATGTTCGTAGTCACGACTAACGGTCCGGTCACGAATACGAATATTGTAGTCGTCATCATCATCTGTCATCACAAACTCCTGAGGCGGCAGAGATTCCATGGTGAGCAGATCGTCGCGACTGAGCTGTCGATAATCTCGGCGACCGAAGGCATCTTGTTCGACGCGAAAAACTTTTGTATTTGTTGAGCGATGCTCACGGAGTGGGCGAGAGAACACGATCCTATGAGGCGTCGCAAAAGATTCCTGTCTGACGACGGGTGACATAAGTCCCCACGCCTTTTGGTAGTAGTTCGCTGCATTGTCCTCATCGCCAGATATTGTGTAGGCATCGGCGACTTCAAGATAGGTACTGGCTTTTATTTCATTCGGTATTTCTAGGTTGTTTTCGACCAATGATAGAGCCTGTTCCATTACCCGCGTGCTGCAGCAGACACGTTGCAAACGTTTCAGTTTTGCAAGTTGTTGGAGATAAGGAAGTTGTATGATCGTGTTTTCGCCAAAATGTCTTTCAACGATCTCAATGCCTTGCTCATTGAGTTTGCGTGCCCGTTGAAGTTGGCCTGTCTTCGTATACCAGTCGGCCAGTTTTTCAATTGCCGGTAATACTTCGATGCTGTCCGGGCCGGAGTGTCTTGAACTAACGTAAAAGGCAAATCTTTGCTGCTTGTCAGCCATCATTGGTTTGTCTTGCGCTAGATAGACTTGGGTCATGATTTCTAACCCTTCTAGTTGCAGTGGTGTATGTACACCCTCATGTCGATGACTGATATGCTGTGCGCGTTGGATGGATGCAAAAGCCGCATCGTAATTTTTCAACCGTTGTTGGGATCGGGCGATGCCCATTAATGGTGCGTAGAGTGAGAAGTCATACGGACCCAGAGCATCTTCTGCCGCAGTGATTTCTGCCTGATACTGGATAACAGCATTGTCATACTCAAGATCTCGCTCGAGTGCGATGCCAGACATCTCTGCCTGCGCAGGCAATGCGAGCAAACTAAATAAAACGAGTGCGGTGAAAAACATGCGGGCCCCCCCTGCAAGATAACGATCACTAGTGGAGATAAACATAGATCAGTCTTCTGAGTAACTGTTTCCCGATTAAAAGTTCTTTTTTCTAGTAACTTAGAACTTTTTAGTCGTTTATTTGGTCTAAATTCGAGAATTTTTGTCTGTTGGTTCGGTCGAACCGAATTGAAGCGAAAGAGAAAAGCGTGTTAAAGGTGTTAACCATGAATATAACTCGATCCAATATCACAGCATTCTCAACTCCGTTCTCGGCAATTTTTGCCGCTGCCCTGGGCGCGTTGGCGTTGAGCCTGTCGCTTAACGTCTTTGCCGTGTCGCTCGAAGAAGAAATTAAACTCGGCCAAGAAGAGCATCGTAAGATCATTGCTCAATTTGGCGTCTATCGAGACAAGGACCTGCAAACCTATGTGGATATGGTCGGTCAACGCGTTGCCAAACAAAGTAGTCGTCCGGAACTGGTCTACACCTTTACGATTTTGAATGACGAAATGATCAATGCAATGGCGTTGCCAGGTGGTTTTGTTTATGTCACCCGCGGCATTCTCACGCATATGAACTCGGAGTCTGAACTGGCGGCTGTGCTGGGTCACGAAATCGCCCACGTCACACAGAAGCATGCCTTTAAAAGTCAGAATCGGGGCAAGGCGGTGCGTGTGCTGTCGACGGTTGCTGCCGTGCTGACACAAAATGGCGCGATCGCGGAAATCGGCGATCTGTTTGGCGGGGTCTTACTGAAAGGTTACGGACGTGAAATGGAACTTGAAGCTGACCGAGTTGGCGCTGAGTATATGGCGAAAGCCGGTTATTCGCCGGATGCCATGTTGAAGACAATTGAAATTCTAAAGAATAAGGACCGAATCGAATATGAGCAGGCCCGGTTGGAAAAACGTCAACCCAGAGTTTACCACGGCTTCTTGTCAACGCATCCGGACTCCGACACGCGCTTCAAGGAAGCTGTCCAAGCCTCGATGAAGCTCATAGAAAACTATGATGAATTTATTCAGGCAGATGAATTTCTTGAAAAGCTAAACGGTCTTTCGTATGGCAACGCGCGCCAGTCCGGGATTGTTAGAAAGCAGACGTTTTACCATCCCAAACTCGGCATCAAACTCAATTTCCCCGATGATTGGCGCATGGAGTCAGTCAAGAATGGGGTTAAAATGGTGTCGCAAACAGGCGACGCGGTTTTTGCGCTTAGTACGGCGCGGATCAAGTCTGATCAATCTGTTCGTGACTTTGCGGTAGACAGCATGGGGCTGGATATTCGTGACGGTCGCGCGGTCACAATTGGCAACCTGGACGGATTTTTAGGTATTGCTAACCGTGCCGATTCTACCTTCGGGCCTCGCCCGATTCGTTTCGCAATCCTGCAAGACAAGCGTCGGCGTATTCAATATATCCTCATTGGCGCGGGCAAGCATGATCTTCATAATATCGCCAACGATGGCGAGTTTATCGCGACCATATTTAGCTTCGACAAGATGGATGCTGAGGACCGTAAGGTCGCGAAAGCGCCGCGCATTCAGATACTTCGGGCAGAAGAAGGGACAACCATGGAAGCGCTGGCGGAGCAGTCTCCCATTACCAACTATGCGCTGGATAAACTACGCGTGATGAATGGTCTTTATCCTTATGGCCAACCGAAACCCGGGCAGCTGATCAAGGTGATTGATTAACATCAGACGGCAAACTAAAGACCGAGCGCGAGCAATTGTTCGTGGCTGTCTAGTTGTTCTTTATTAGATACGACCGGAAATCTGCCGCGGGCGACAAAGTGCGTGACCGCTAGCTTCTCAATATACTCAGCGAGACGATCTTTTACGTAAGCCGCATCGCCAATAATCGACCAGTCATCGATGCTGGCATTTTCTTCCCGCATGGCGTGCGGAAGGCCGTCATCCATGGCCGTTTTAAGATCTCTGATGAGCGTCGGCTTGTCGCTGATAAAGATACTGCGCATCACCGGTACTATCGTCACGGGCGCTCTACCGGCTGCTTTAACAGCAAGGTTGAACTGTTGGTAGTTAGTCTCCAGGGTCGTCAGTGTTTCGATCGGTGATGCTAAATAGGGCATGCCTAGTCTGCCTGCTTGTTTTAGCGCTAGCGGACCGAATGCCGCCATCCAAAGTTCAGGGTGAGGCCGCTGATGCGGGAGGGGCGCCAATATCACAGCTTGATCGTCGTTCATCGCAACCGGTTCTCCGGCCCAGGCTGCCAGCATCAAATCGAGATTCTCTTGAAAGCGTTTGCGCTTTTCTTTCGTCGGTAAATTAAACGCTTTGAACATAGCTGGCTGAACACCTCGGCCCAGGCCTAGAATTAAGCGGCCCTCGGACAGCTGGTCGAGGACAGCGACTTCCTCCGCTGCCTGTAATGGATGTCGAATGGTAATCAGGTACGAGGTCGTACCGAGTTTAATGCGCTTGGTTTTGGCCGCTACCGCCGCGAGTAATGTGAGGGGAGAGGGTATTGAGCGTTGGTCGCCAAAGTGGTTTTCCGGCAACCAGAATGAGTGAAAGCCCATATTTTCTGCGATTACGGCTTGATCAGCTAAAGCGCCAGCCACGATGTTGTCGCCCAGCGACCAAGGGGTTACTGCGAATTCTGTCATGCATCCTCTTTTGTTATGGGTATTTCGCCTAAATGCTGTCTTGGAGGTAATCACAAATTCAGTGGACGAGCAAAGCCAATCCTACCTGTGGCAAAATAGCAGATTAGAAATCTAAATTGTTGGAGTATACCTGTGAATCCGAATACCCCCGTCCTCGTTGGCGTTAGTCAGATACTGCAACGCATTGATGATCCGTTGCTGGGCAAAGAGCCCGTACAAATGATGTTGGATGCTATTCGTGAAGCCGCTATAGACACGGGTAATCCTGCCATTTTGGAGTCAGCAGATTCAGTTCGGGTGATTCGCGGTATTTGGCGTTATAAGCAACCTGCCAAGTATCTGGTGGAGGCGCTAGGCCTGTCGAATGTTGAAACCATGGGGACGCCCTTTGGCGGCAACACGGTGCAGTCTTGCGTGAACCAATCGGCGTTGGACATTTTAAGCGGGCAAAAATCTGTTGTGATCATCACCGGCGCTGAAAATGGCGGCAGCCAAGCAAAGGCACGCAAAGCCGGGGTTGAGATTCCCTATCTAGACTTACCGGGTACCTACGATGCCATGCTCGGCGCAGAAGTCCCTATGTCATCGGAAAGTGAAATAGCGATTGGCATTCGTGCCCCGATCCAAATCTATCCGATTTTCGAGAATGCGCTACGCCATCAGCGGGGCGAGTCTATCCCTGACCATGCGAAACGTATCTCTGAGCTTTGGGCAGGGTTCAGCCAGGTGGCGAAGGACAATCCTACGGCATGGCTAAGAGATCCCGTTGATGCCGAGACGATTCGCACGCCGGGTCCAAAAAATCGGATGGTGAGCTTTCCCTATCCGAAACTTATGAACTCAAATAATGCAGTGGATATGTCCGCCGCACTCATCATGTGCTCTGCCGCAAAAGCGAAAAGTCTGGGTATTGCAGAAGATAAATGGGTATATCCGCTTGCCGGCACCGACGGCCATGATCATTATTTTGTCTCTAACCGAGAAAACTTGTACTCATCGCCAGCAATTCGGATCGCTGGTGGTAAGGCGCTTGAGCTGGCCAATATGTCGGTAGCCGATATTGATTTACTGGATGTTTACAGCTGTTTCCCCTCAGCGGTGCAGGTGGCGATTAATGAATTGGGGCTCGATGCATCCAAGCCATTAACGGTTACTGGCGGCTTAACGTTTGGCGGAGGACCGTTGAATAACTACGTTATGCACAGTATTGCGAAAATGGTTGAACTGCTGCGGCAAGGTGAGTCTCAGCGCGGCATGATTACCGCGAATGGTGGTTATCTCACTAAGCACGCGTTTGGCATATACGGCAACGAACCGGTTCAGGAATTTGCGCACGAAGATGTTCAAGCAGAGATAGATGCGACACCCAAAAAAGAGTCGGTGGATATGCATGATGGTGATGTCACTATTGAGTCTTATACCGTCATGTACGGCCCTAACGGCCCGGCCATGGGGCATGCGGCCTGCCTTCTCCCTGATGGTCGCCGTACCTGGGCGAACACAGAGGACAAAGAAGTCGTTCAGGCGATGACTGAAATTGAATTTTGTGGCAAGCCTGCTGCCGTGAAAGGCGGTGTTTTAACGGTTGCAGCTTTGTGAATGGATTTTTGAAAAAGATGGGTTACGGTCCTGAAGACCGAGTACTCATTACCCATATCGATGATATCGGCTTCAGTCACGCAGCGAATGTTGCCTCGTTTGAGTGTCTGGATGTGGGTGCTGCGACCTGTGGCTCTATCATGACCGCGGCACCCTGGTTTATGGAGGCAGTCGATCGCGTTCGTGACAACCCGACTTATGATGTCGGTGTGCATCTCACTTTTACCTGCGAGTTTCCTTATTATCGTTGGCCGGCGATCAGTACGCGTGACCCGGCATCAGGCTTGCTCGATGCCGAAGGCTATCTATGGCACACCCGCGAAGATGCGGTTCGGCATGTTGAGGTGGCGGCAGGAGAAGCAGAAATGCGCGCTCAGATCGAATTGGCGCTGGCAACCGGAATCGAGATTACCCATATCGATACGCATATGGGTAGTGTGGTTCACCCCAAATTTTTGAAGTCGTACCTTTCTCTCGCAACCGAATACGGCGTACCCGCTTTTTTGCCGAATATTACTAAGGACCGCTTGCGTGATCTGAATCGCATTGACCAGCAAGATGAGTATATGGAGATACTCGAACAAATTGATGGAATTGCGGTGCCGAGCCTGGATGAGATCATCATTGATACGTTATTACCGATGGAAGACTTTTTACCTTTGGAAGATAAGACCAAGTTTTATCGCGATCACATTCAGAGTATTCAGCCAGGACTTACGCATATGCTGTTTCACCCGGCCAAAATGGGTGAAGAGCTCACTGCTATCGACAAAAAGCGGAGTACATCACGGCATGCCGACTACCTGGCGTATACCGACCCAACCTTGAAGCAGTTTATTCTGGACGAAGGCATTCATCAGATTGGTTATCGGGAGTTGAAGCAGCACCTTGGTGTCTAATTCTCGCGATTCTATAAAAATTAACGTCAGTGAACCGCTGACGCCAAGCCTGGCGTTCGTTCGTGCTGCCTTTTTGCGGCAATCGGAACGGCCAGAAATTCGGAATCCTCATCTTGAGCCACCGGTGTCTGCTGAAACAAAAAAAGGCGCAAAAGCGTCTTCTGTACTCATCCTGCTCACAGGGGAAGAGAAGCCATTGGTCATGCTCAACAAGCGGGGCTCGAACATTCGGTTTGGCGGCCACCTTTGCTTTCCTGGCGGGCGCGCTGAAGCGGGCGAAGACGTTATTGACACGGCGCTGAGGGAATCGGAAGAAGAAATCGGTCTACCTAGAAGCGAAGTTGAGTTGCTGGGCAGCTTTGGCCACTACTACAGTCAAGCCGGTTATCGCATCGATCCGGTGGTGGGTGTCGTGCGGCCAGAGTTTGAGTATCAGCCTGATCCGAGTGAGGTGGCGTCGATTCACTGGATTTCGCTCAAAAATATGCTGGATCCCAGCTGCTATCAGTTTAAACAGATGAGGGTAGGGCGAGGGTACTTTGGATACGACAATGGTGAAATACACGTTGGTGGTCCAACGGTATCGCTCATGATTGGTTTTTTGGAGTGGCTAGCGCTTTCTGAACTGTCTTAAGTGCTGCTAGAAAGTGCTGCTAGAAAGTGCTTAGTGCGCGTGCTGGCAGTCGTTGTGGCGGCAAATACGGTAGTTTTGGATGTGGGCACCAGCAAGAACAAGCCCGCCGAAAGAGGTCACAACGCGTTCGCCGGTGATACCAAACCAATCATGGCCAAAAAAAGCTGTCAGCGCGAGGATAGTGAGGCCGATACCGCCCAAGACCATAGTTAAGCGGTCTTTATGTTTGGAGCAGCCAATCGTCAATGCGATCAGGCTGATGGGTAAAATGAGCACCAGCATCAATACGTGAAATAGCTGTTCATCCATGAACGCGCCCTGAGTGATGGGCAGCAGAGTGAGTAGGAACGGGAGCGCCAGACAATGCAGCATGCAGATGCTGCTGAGCACAACAGCAGTTCTGTCTAAAAGCGATCGTCTTATATTATCAGTTGGCATGCTTGCTTATCTTCACATTAGCACCGCGTAATCTTTACAAAATTTTGGTAATTTGCGCTTTGAAACGGGCGGGCCTTCAAAGGATCCGCATATTATCCTCTTCGCATTTCAAAATACAGGGTTTCAGACATCGTCATCTCATCTATAATTGCGGCCTCGTCCTTCGGTGCCAGGATCCAATATGCCTAGAAGCCCAATATTTAGTCAGCTATTTGCTCGATCTCCTATATCGCCTATCCAGGAGCATATGAAAGTCGCTGGTGCGACAGCCGCAGAGCTGCCGGCGTTTATGACGGCAGTCTTTGCAGGTGATTGGGATAAAGCGAAAGCGATTCAAGAGCGCATCGCAGCCCTCGAAACTGAAGCTGATGTGATTAAACGCAACGTTCGCTCGAACTTACCTCGAAGTATTTTTATGCCCGTCTCGCGGTCGGATTTACTGGAGCTCTTGAAGGCGCAGGATCGGATTCCTAATCGCTGCCAGGATTTAGCAGGTTTGTGTATTGGCCGGCGCATGGTATTCCCTGAATTGATGCAGCCCCTGATGTTCAAATTTATCGAAAGTTGCACGACCACTGTTGCGGAGGCAGGCAAAGCGCTCAATGAACTAGACGAACTACTCGAAACGGGGTTCAGTGGACGCGAGATCGAGTCGATCGAGAATCTGATCGCTGATTTGAATCAAGCAGAACATGATACTGACGAGTTACAGCGTGAGGTTCAGAACGCGCTGTTCGAAGTTGAGAAAGAGATGGACGCGCTCGACGTCATGTTTATGTACCGATTGATTGAGTGGATAGGCGATATTGCCGACTACGCTCAGTCTGTTGGCAATCGCATGCTTTACATAATCGCTAAATAGTCCGGATAAAAATACTATGGGTGTAATTGAAGAATACGGCACTATTCTGCTGGCGCTAGGGATCCTGTTTGGCTTTTTTATGGCCTGGGGGGTCGGTGCTAACGATGTGGCAAATGCCATGGGTACCTCCGTTGGTTCTAAAGCGATCACGATCAAACAGGCGATCCTGATCGCTATGGTGTTTGAGTTTGCCGGTGCGTATCTGGCGGGTGGCGAAGTGACCGCCACCATTCGCAAAGGCATGATCGATCCGAGTGTGATGGTGGAATCTCCTGAACTTTTGGTGTTCGGGATGATGGCCGCACTATTGGCGGCTGGTACTTGGCTTCTCATTGCGACTTCTATGGGCTGGCCTGTTTCAACGACTCACACCATAGTCGGTGCGATTGTAGGTTTTGCCTCGGTTGGTATTTCCGTTGATGCGGTTGAGTGGGGCAAGGTTGGTAAAATCGTCTCCTCTTGGGTCGTGTCACCGGTGTTGGCGGGGTCATTTGCGTTCGTACTCTATATGAGTGTGCGGCACTTTATTTTTGGCGCTAAAGATCCTTATGCCGCGGCAAAACGGATTGTACCGGCGTATATGTTTTTGGTTGGCTTTGTTGTGTCGATGGTCACGCTGGTCAAGGGACTGAAGCACGTCGGTTTTGACGTGAGTTTCCAACAGGCTATTGTTTACGCGATTGGTGTTTCGTCAATCATTACCATTGTTGGGGCACTCGCGCTGACGCGAATCAAGCGAGTCTCAGATTCAGAACAACACAATATCGTGACGGTCGAGCGCATTTTTGGTGTGCTGATGATCTTTACGGCCTGCTCAATGGCTTTCGCGCATGGCTCCAACGACGTGGCGAATGCCATCGGTCCATTGGCGGCGATTAACGGCATCATTGAGTCTGGAGGTGTTGTGGCGCAAGAGTCTCAGATGCCAACATGGATATTGCTGTTGGGCGGCGTCGGTATCGTCGCTGGGCTGGCACTCTACGGCCATAAGGTGATTCGAACCATTGGTACACAAATCACAGAGTTGACGCCCAGTAGTGGCTTTGCCGCTGAACTTGCGGCGGCGACTACGGTAGTTTTAGCTTCGGGTTTTAGCCTTCCTGTATCGACGACACATACCCTTGTGGGGGGCGTTTTGGGTGTCGGTCTGGCTCGAGGTATTGCGGCGCTCAACCTGCGTGTCGTCGCAACGATCTTTGTCTCTTGGCTCGTGACCTTGCCCGCCGGTGCGATATTGTCCATTATCTTCTTTTACTTCTTTAAATGGATTTTCGGCACTGGATAATTACTCCGGTGCAACGGGGAGATTAGGTGTCAGATCAATCGTCAGAACTATCATTAGAAAAACATCGCTTTGAAAATCAGGTAGTGGTGGTTACCGGCGGTGCCGGTGCGCTCGGTGAAGCCGTCGTGGCCTGGTTTACAGATCGCGGTGCACGGGTTGCCGTATTAGATTATAGCGATGACATCCTCGCTGCAGCATTTCCTTCCCCCTCTCCCCAACACGCCTATATCGCGTGCGATCTGACGGATCGTGAATCGACTGGCGTCGCGATTAGTCGAGTGGTGCGCGAATTTGGCAGCATTCACGTGCTCGCCAATATTGCGGGTGGCTTCATGATGGGCGACCCGGTGCATGCGACCAGCGACAAAACCTGGGACTTCCTCTTTGACCTGAACACCCGCTCGGTACTCAATACTGCGGCCGCCGTTGTGCCAGTCATGCTAGAAACTGGCGCCGGTAAAGTGGTCAATGTTGCGGCAAGAGCCGGCATCGCAGGGGCGGCGGCGATGGGCACCTATACCGCTTCAAAGGCTGCAGTGATGCGTTTGACAGAAAGCATGGCCCTGGAACTAAGAGAGCAGGGCATTAATGTTAACGCTGTCATGCCAAGTCTTATCGACACACCCAGAAACCGCAGCGATATGCCCGATGCTGATCATTCCAAATGGGTTAAGCCCGCAGATATAGCCGAGGTCATTGGTTATCTTGCATCACCGGCAGCGCGCGCCGTGCATGGTGCTTGCGTGCCTGTGGACGGGCTTAGCTAAACCTTTTTGTAAGACGTTATTACTAAAGGACATTGTTAAATAATATTTTCAGGGGAAGAAGATGGAAGATTGGATTCTTTACGATGTGAAAGACAACATTGCGACGGTCACGATTAACCGACCAGAAAAACGTAATGCGATGTCCTTCAAGATGCTCGGTGATTTTATTGAGACCATGGCGCGGGCCAGTGATGACCCAGAAGCAAAAGTGGTGATATTAACCGGTGCGCCCGGATCATTTTGTGCCGGTACAGATCTGGCTGATCTAGCGACTATTCCTGGGGCAACCCGTGGCCTCCGCGGTAGCGCTGAAGACAAAGATCGCTGGTGGCCAATTGTGTCTTGCGAGAAGCCCGTTATTGGGGCCATTGACGGTCCAGCTGTCGGTATGGGAGCAGAGTTTAGTTCTCAGTGTGATATTCGCATCGCGTCGACCAGAGCCCGGTTTGCCTGGAACTTTGCGCATCGCGGATTGGTCCCGGATACCGGTGCGGGTAGCTGGCTGCTGCCTAAATTGATCGGCACTTCCCAGGCTTTTTGGTTGCTGTATTCCGGCGAGTTTGTGGATGCGCAACAGGCGCTAGAGATGCGTTACGTGAGTGCAGTGGTCGAACCAGAAGACTTAATGGATAAAGCTCGGGGTATGGCGACGACGATCTTACAAGGTTCGCCGTTTTCTCATCAGCGGATCAAAACGCTGGTGTATGAAGGTCTTGGCAATACGGTGGGTGAGCACATGGTGAATCACACCACAGCGCTCGCAGAGTGTTTTAAATCTTCGGATCATGCTGAGGGCGTTGCGTCTTTCCTCGAGCGCCGGCCTGCCAAGTTCACAGGACAGTAACTGATGAGCGGAATTAAACCCTGGCGACGCCTGTCGAGCCGTGCGCTGGCGCAATGCCGGATCTTTAATCTGCACGAATCAACGACAGAATCGCCGGAAACTGGCGCTGAACATAGCTTCTATTTTATTGAGTCGGCTGACTGGGTAAACATTGTCCCTATCACCGATAACAATGAAGTCGTGTGTATTCGTCAATTTCGTCATGGCAATCAAGCGGTCACCCTTGAGATTCCCGGTGGCATGGTGGATCCGGGTGAGGACCCTGCGATCTCCGCGGCCCGGGAATGCTTGGAAGAGACTGGCTATAGTTGCGACTCGGTAATGTCCTTGGGTGTGCTGGCACCGAATCCTGCGGTATTCGACAATCAACTCCACACCTATTGGGCCAAAGGGGCCAAACCCAGTGCTGATATTCAGAATACGGCGACAGAGAAAACTGAAGTTGTGTTGATCCCGCTCGCGGATATCCCCGACATGCTTATGCAAGGTGACATTGACCACGCTTTGGTGGCGGCAACCTTATGGCGGCTGCTTTACCATCTGAAGGACAACCCTCAGTTATAGTCAGGAATACTGATGTTGCCTTTGATACCAGAGGTGCTGATATCACCGGCGCCTTTGCTGACGATTCGAAAGTCTCCTTCTACCGTTCGGACCCGGACTTCGCCGGATCCATCGGCGCCTATTTCAACTGAGCCTCGGACATCGCGAATACGAATCGAACCACCGCCGTCTGAACCTACCGTGACACTTTGACCAACCTGCTCAATTTCGATATCACCTGAACTGTCGCGCACGATAGTGACGAGGCCTGTGACCTGTTCTATTTCGATATCCCCGGAGCTGTCGCGTTTTACAACCACCTCGCCATCGACTTCACTGACGTCGATATCACCCGAGCTATCCTCCAGCATCAAATTGCCAGTATGACCGCGCACTGTGAAATCACCGGATGAGTCTCTGAGGTTAAGGTTGCCAAAGGTGTCTCGTAAATGAATGTCACCGCTGCTGTCTTCGATTCGTGACAATGTGACGCCGTATGCTTCTAGATCGCCGCTAGAGTCTTTGATGAGATTCGAAATTGCTGCGGGAACAGCCAACGTGAGATCGATATGAGCGTAATTCGCATACCAGTCACGGTCGTTGTAGGGGATGATGACGGTGATTTCTAAAATCTTCCCTTTCGCGTCGATATCAATGCGCATTCGATCTAGGTACTCGGTTTCGTCGCTACAGGCGATGCCCTCTATGACAATTTGATCATCATCGCCGGCTTCGATATATAAGTTGCCGGCGAGCGCATTCAGTCGGATTTCGTTGAATGACCCGGCTGGAATGGCTTGGCGTATCTCTTTGCTTTCTGCACAGCGGCCGGCGAGTGCTGACTGGCTCAGGATTGCGGTGATAAGGAAGGCTAGAATTTTGGACATGGGTGAACTCGGTTAAGCGATCTATTGGTATTTGGATGTTGATTGGGAGAATAGGGTTTAAATGGGGGTTTGCCAATGTCTGGG
>JBNMQM010000087.1:0-14571 GCA_051278195.1 Candidatus Azotimanducaceae bacterium | reverse complement strand
CAAGGTTATCGCTTTGCTTCATTTGGATAAGGCGTAATGTTCGCCGACTTAACGACGCGCGCGCCACCCAGTAAGTGGGCATCCAGAAAGTGATTCACTCTCTCAGGTGCTGCTACAAATCGCGCATTGCGATAAATACCATGCGAGTTAGGGGTGGATTCAAATGCCGACCGAGCGCTTTCATCAAACACCAAGCGACCATCACCGATCTCACCGCTTTGAAGAAGTTTAAGTGCAGGGTCTTCATCGCATCGCTGCTTGTCTGCAGGCGACAGGTCATCTACCAAAAGCCCTGTTTGATGTTTAGACAAACCAGAGTGGTAAGTCAGAGCAAGCATTGGGCGAGGTGAAGCGGAAGGGTTAGGCACGCCGCGATGCCACATCCTTGGATCTCTAAAACACACTCCTCCCGCCGGGATGGTCATCGAAGCCGGTGGGCCCCATTCGGATACCAGCTCTGGATATTTGCTAGGTTGCTCTCCGGGTTTCCACTTCGTCACTGCAGTTTCTCTATGGGAGCCTGGATAAATCTCAGTGGCCCCGGTGGCTTCTGTGATGGCGGATAATGCAACTGAACAAGAGACCGTAGTTGTCGGGGGCGGCCATGATTGGCCCGCAGCCTTGGCCTCGGCTTCTGTTTTCCAAGCAAAGGGACGGTCGAAATGTAGGGGTTGAAAGCCGCTGCCCGGACAATTGACGTTACCGTTATAGAACCCAAGCCAGGCACCTTTGCCAAGCAATTCGGCGATGACACTCTCGATGAGCTGGTTCGCCACTAGATCGGCGTCCACATAAGCTCCATACCGACGCGGGCCTAATTGCAGATGACCCGGTCCCGTATGGCGTTCGTGTGCGGTCAGCTCATCACGCTGTCGAACCGCAATCACATCTTCTTGAGCGGCTTCAAGCAGCAGGTCTTGGGCTTGTTTCGAAATCAGATCAGCAACAACAGCAAAGCCAATGGTTTGAAACGATGCATGGATCAGACTGAGTTGGTCTTTTGACAGAGCCCCCATTTGTCGCTCTTTTGCCGAAATGCTGAAGTGTGTTTGGGTCACGATTTTTCCTCGGTCCTTGGTCCTTGGTCTAAGCTGGTCGTAAATAGCTGGTCGTAAATAGCTGGTCGTAAATAGCTGTCTGTAAAAGGATGATCGCGAAAGCCAGTTCATCAAAGCCACTGTGAAAAGTAACAGGATTCGAGCTGAATATCTTCGCTTAACCCATGCTTAGTCCTCGCTCTGGTTCGCCCGCCAGCGGTGTGGCCGTTCTCTCGGCCAAAGCTGAATTCGCACACCGTTGGCAGACCTAGGATGAATAAACACCTGGGGCGTTCCAACGCCTATCAGCTCTACTCCTTGTTCTGTCAGCGCTGCAACCGTTTCGTCTAGATCGCCAACCTTAAGCGCCACGGTGTGCATGCCCTCACCTCGAGAGGCCAGGGTTTTAGCGATTGGCGAAGCATCTGTTAGCGGAGCGATCAACTCTATAAACCCCCCGTCTTCCAGCAGAAAGAAAGCCTGGCGAATCCCAACCGCTTCAACATCTGCGCGATGGCTCAATGTGAAGCCAAGCTTTTGCCAGGTCTCGATGCTTGCCTGTATATCCTTTACTAGGATAACCAGATGATCTACGCCACCAATCGCCATTTAAGTATCTCTCCTATTGTTGGCTTCAGGGAACTCCGGCTCAGTGCTTGGAAACTGTATAGCCAACAGGCCCACGACCCCCAATATTGAGGTATCGACCCAATAATAATGACCATCTTTTGCTTTGTCGCGTATCTCGTCGTGCCAATGGCTAACCTTTGATGCTGTGAGATACATTTTCCGCCAGTATTCCTCACCTTGATTATCGGAATTTAGCAGACGATGATTTTGACCGATCAATTCCTCTGGACTTTAACCGCTCACCGTACAGAACTTCTCATTCACATAAAAATGTTGCCTTTGATGTCTGTGACCGACACCAGTGAGATACTCACCAGACGACACTGTAGTCGCGAGTCTAATGGCATCATCAATTGAGTGGTTGAGTGGGTCTCCGATTTTACGCTTCATATAGACCGAAGCGCCCGCAGCCCTGCAGATAGCTGATGTTGTTCCTGAGTCACCTTCGTGAGTAGCTTATTTAGCTGGTCCGCCAGAGGTACAAATTTCTCTCTGCTCTCTATCAGGGTCTTCCAGTAACATCCAACCTCGAAGACTCGCCAGCGCAACGCTCACATTCTTATTGAAGTCAGCGCTGGCATTGGCAGTAGGCGTTCTCACTGTGGCAATACGGAGCGCTGTAAAGATGCTAACAGTTCTAAGGAACTTAAGAATTCGTCGCGACGGTGCGATGGGGTGCGAGGGGGCTAAACTTGAAAAAGAGTAGAGGGTTGTCTGTCTTCCGGCAGAGTGAGCCGGTGAGTGGAATGGCTAATTAAAAGTTGCCGGTGAGCGCGCGACCTAAGATCGTCGCTCGCCGGCAAACAACACGCAGATTTAGTTAAATCTGGCGCGCAGTGTCAGACCATACATTCTAGGCGGGTTAGGGTAACCACTAAAACTGCCTGGTTGAGCAGTAGTTGGGAATGCAGTAATCAGGTATTCATCATTGGTCAAGTTACGTCCCCATAACGTGACGTCGTAATTACCTCGGGTGATACCTACGCTAGCGTTAAGCGTTCCAACCTCTCGGGTAGAGTTGCCAACGGCTTTAAGTGCTGCAGTCGCAACGGGATCATCAGATATCTTAATTTCGCCCTCGTATTGATAATCGGCTCGGATGTAACCTTCGTAATCAGCTCTCTGCCAATTCCAGGTACCAGAAACTGACAGGCTGGTTTCAGCGATGCCAGCTACTTGTTGTCCGGTAAGGTCACCAAAAGCGGACAGCGGGAAAGAGTCATATTGAGGATCCAAGAACATGCCTGCAAAAGTCAGAACTAGGCCTTCGGTCGGATAGAATGTCGACTCTATCTCAAGACCTGTTACCGAAGTTTTACCGGCATTTGACAGCGTGAACGCAGCACCTGTGAAGGCGTTGAATTGGAAGTCGTCAAGCGTCTGGTCGAAAATTGCGAGGCTAAAAGATACCTTCTCAAATTGTCCTTTCAGACCAATTTCAAAGACTTCAGCTTCTTCTGGTCCAGCCTGACGAGTACCGGTCGTCAGATTGTTTGGCAATGTTGTACCTGCCGCAACGAGTGCGTCACGTTCAACCACTGTTGGCCGAGAATCGCGAGAAAGGTTCCATGATGTGGCTTTAAAACCCGTTGCGTAACTGGCATATACATTCATGTTGTCACCCCAATCAGAGGCGATGCGCAACGTAATGTCAGTGTTGCTGTCGTCGGACTGACCATTCTCAGCTGCGTTCGGAAAATTTACTAGGCCCGGCAGAAACTGAAACGCAGTAAGACCCGCAAGAGTCGGTGGCAAAACAGTTTGTGAGAATGCGTCAGTATTGATTTGAGTCAGAGTAACCTCTTTCTCATCATTGGTGTAGTTGAGACCCAGCGTTAGCACAATGGAATCAGTCAGGTCATAGTCGATCGTACCGAACAGCGAAAAGGCTTGATTGTCTTGAGTCGCATTTTCCTGCACGCCTGTACCAACTTCATAGAAAGTGCCGTTGGGTATACCAAATGCCGCCTCAATGTTGTCGAGTGTGCCAGGTGCGCCAGCTAAAAAGTCAACATAGCCTCTAAATGCAGGGGCAAAAGAGATGCCACCCTGGGTTTTGACGTCTTCATCAAAGTAGTACAAGCCCGCTAACCAATGCAGAGGACCATCACCATCTGAAGAAATACGAACTTCCTGGGTAAAGGTCTTAATCTTTTGTTTAGCCAGGCTTTGTGGTTGGATCAAATCAGCGCTGGAAAAGTCGACATCGTCGCTAACATTTCTAAAGTCCAAATCCCGGTAAGCGGTGATGGACGTGACTGAAAAGTTATCAAAGGCAAAGTCTGAATGCAGTGACATGCCACCATTCTCAATTTTCTGAGTAGGATCAGAATTCTGAAAGACATCGTACGAGAACGGATTTTCGTTATCGATTGCACCGCCGAGCAACGTCAACACGCCCGCCGTAGGGCCGCTGACGAGGTTGGAAACCGAACAACAAACTTCGTCAATCTCACTATAATCCATAGCGAATTTGAAGCTCATGGTATCCGAAGGCTCTATTAACAATTGGCCCATTGCAGTCCATCGATCTCGATCGTTAATCTCAGTACCTAGCGCAAGGTTATCGGTATAACCATCACGGCTGTTGATAGAAGCACCGATACTAAAAGCGACGGTGTCTGAGATTGGCCCTGTAAAGTAGCCCTTGGTATTCACGCCGCCGTAGCTAGCGGCACCGACTTCAATCTTACCGCTGCTCTCAAACTCTGGTTTGGAGGTAACAACGCTAATCACGCCGGCAGAGGCATTTTTGCCAAACAATGTGCTTTGTGGGCCGCGCAATACTTCGACGCGTTCGATATTCGGCAAGTCGGCGATCTGTGCCGCAGACCTTGATCGGTAAACGCCGTCAATAAAAACGCCAACAGAAGGTTCAATACCGGCGTTATTCGCGCCGTTACCAAAACCTCGAATCACAAAATTTACCTGATTTGACCCTTGGAATTGTGGCACTCGCAACGACGGTACAATCGATTGCAAATCAAGGATGTCTAGAATTCTAGCTTGTTCCATTGTTTCACCGTCGACGACTGAGACCGCAACAGGTACTTCCTGTAATGTCTGCGGCCGTTTGGTCGCTGTGACAATGACTTCTTCCATTTCACCTACCGCAACATTTGCAGATACCATCACTGACGCACCAACAACAAGCGACGCCAATTTCATTAATGTAGCTCTTTTCATCTATCCCCCAAAATTATTCGATCAGGAAATCACTCCCTGATTATTCGACCGCGGACTTTATGCGGTAGTTTGTTAATTAACAATCAGTTTTAGCCGCACAGGCTCAAAACTTTTCTCTTCACGCGAAACTTTCGCGCCAGTAAGCGTTTACGCTAATCCGCACTTTTTGGATGTTGCGGGCGAAGCATCCATAACCGGGTGTGAGTGATTTATTTTGGTGCGGGGAATCCGGTCTTCAAATCCGCCAGCGTGGCGCTCAAACAAAGGTACCAATTATGAACGAGCCACTATTGGGTTCTAGCATTGGTTCTCGAGTTGAATATGAGTGATTCGGTATCGGTGATAATCCCGTCAGGGTAGTTGCCTTGCCAACGCAGCACGACCCCAGGGTCATTGACGGTATACGCCATGACTTTGAGGTCATGCTGATGAGCGAGTTCAATTGTCTCGTCATCGACGACTGAGTGATGTATATAAACCCAGTCGAAACCGCTGTCTGCCAGCCACTGTAGATAAGGCGCTTTTAGACTGACCCGAAAGGGTGCGTCGACGCCAACCGCGCAATCGCAATGCCGCTTGATTACAGCGGCGAGCATTGGGCTAAACGAATCAACAATCACCCGATCATTCAGCTTGAATTTCTGAATGGCCGCGGCAATTTTTTGTCCGAAACCGGAAACTTGCCAAGGTCTGTTCGCAATCGGTGGCTTCGCCTCGATCAGTAAATGGGTCTTATCACCAAAGTCCGCCAGCACTTCCTCTAGCGTCAAGGTCGCCTCTAACCCTGGCAGCCTTCTTATCTCTGCCAGACTCAGATTGTTAACGGCGATGCGCTCACCCGACACGTTAAGGTAGTCGTCATGTAACGCAACTACCGCTTCGTCAGACGTTAACTGGAAATCCACTTCAACCCATTCAAACGCAGAATCAACAACCTCCTGTAGTGCTAGCCGGCTGTTCTCTTCACCCTTTGGTCTCGTGCCCGCAAGATTGCCGCGGTGAGAAACAAATATAGGGTTTGTAACGGTCGGTAATGGGCGCTTAACTTTTGCCACTGACATCGGAGATACAGGGGCATAAGCGCCGGTCGAGTCAAGATAGTGATTGGCTTGCATCACCAGTGCAAAGAACTCTCTTGCCTCAGCCAGCCGAGCGCCGTTCGCGGTCGCTGAAGTATTTTCGACAGACTCGTTATCAAGCAGTTCAATTCGACCCTCAACGCGATCCAGCATGACCTGACCCTGTTGATTCCAGGCGTATACCCTTTCTAGTGAATTCCCACCCACAGCATAGACCCATCGATCTTCTGGCCAACTACTCGACAGTAGATTTAAACCCTGGTCGCATGGCGTCGGTGGGAGACCCACAATGCCGGAGATTGTGCTCGGCAGATCAATCAACGAAGCCAGCCTGCTTTCCAGGTCTGCATTGTTGCCGGCCGAAACGATTTCGTTTCCCGCGATAATCACGGGCACTGCAAATGTCATTTGTCTGACTTTGCCGTCGTGAGCTTCGTTCCAATAATGGGGCGTATGATCTCCAGCGATCACCAGTACCGTTCCCCGGTCACGTTCCTGCGTCTCATACCAGGCGAAAAACTCAGCCAGTTGATCATCGAGAAAACGATAACTGTCCAGCATCGCTAGGCGCGTATTCTGTCCACCCGAAATTTCCCAGTTCATGACACTTTTAATGCTTCGCTTACTGTCAGAAAATATGGGCGACCAGTTCTCTGGCAACACATAGGGGTCGTGTGTCGATAAGCTAAAGACCGTTGCGAGGTAAGGTGTGGCTTGTTGCGACTCAATCCACTGCCGGGTTCTCTTTAGAACGACACCATCATCATATCCCCAGCCGTAGCTAATATACCGAGCAGACGGCTCGTATTCGTCAATGGTAGAAAAACCGCTACGCTGCAGAAATAACCGCTGGTTTTCAAAAGACAGGTCCCCACCGTGGAAAAACCCTGTTTGGTAGCCACTCTCTCTGAAAGAAGTGACAAAGCTCTGCATCAATGGCTGAGGCTCTTTCCACAACACGTTCCTGATGGGCTGGGGCAGCGCACCTGTCAAGACAGACACCAGTGCCTGAGCGGTTTTACTGCCCGGCGCATAAGCATTTTGAAAATGGAGATTGTTTGCAGCAAATTGGGCAAGTGCCGGCATTACTGATTTACCGTCCTCGACCTGGGCCATTTCTTTTTCGCCAACCCCTTCGAGAATCAACAGGATGACGCTGCGGCCACTCGGTATAGTCGGTTGTGTACTGGGCGTTCGACACATTGGGGCGTCTGGCTCGCCGCTTCCCTGGGGTAGCGTGTGGCCAAGCAACCGTTGCAGCCGCCAAATGTCAGCTTTATCCAGAGTCGACACTTCGTCTGGTATGGCGTTGGCGGCAAGCGCTTCGCGACCAATCCAGACCATCGGTTGTTTGGCCGCCCAGTAGGCTTGTGCAGGTAGGGCCGGAACGGCGAGCTGGGAAAGCAGCACTAGACCAAACACTACCCCGATCAACTTGCCGGCACCTCCAACAGCTTTCGTTGTTTGTGGCCAGAATCCAAGCCACAGCAATAATAATAATGTTGCCTCAATAACGAGCGCGGGAAAGGGAATGTTCGAATCCAGTGAAGGTGCCAGATGCGTCAACTCACTGGCGTAGTACAGCAATGAGGTGCCTGGTAGCCGCCCGAACATCGCTTCATAATGAAAGCACGCGAGATTGATCATGATATAAATAAAAGCCAGAGCGAGGCCTAGATATCGTCCAGGCGCCCAGGGCACTCTGACAAGCAACATTATAGGCAAAGATATCAAGATGAAAATTGGCAGTGATATCAGCACGCCAAGCGCGTAATAAGCTGAACCATAAAGGCTTAGGAAAAAAATGATGCCCAAGCGACCAAGGCACAGCAACACGCTGAGGACTAAAGCACCATGGATGGCGCGGAGTAACACTTGAGGAAAGGCACCGTTCGTTTGCATAGCGAATAAGGAGATCAGGACTTCCATGAACTTGGTCAGTAGGTCAATGCTACCGAATAATTACGAGAGCGCAATAATGGGCGCCCTAATTTTTATGCGCTGACGTCTCAATTTGACGATCAATGCATGCTGGTAGGTTTTGATTTTCCAAGGTTTACCGGTCCGACGAATCAAGGCTGCTATGTGACCTATGGTTTCTTTGGGTCGCTTGAATGCACGGTGACACTCGTCACAGTGGACTGTTAGGCTATCGTCATAAGTGAAAGTGCCACGTGACAGGAAAGTTCGCGGTTGAGTAGGCTCATGTAAAGGAGGTTTGTTATCGCTACCAGCTTGTTAGCCCTATTAGACGATATCGCAACGGTGTTAGATGACGTCGCTGTCCTGACCAAAATTGCTGCTAAAAAAACAGCAGGCGTTCTGGGTGATGATCTGGCGCTAAATGCCGAACAAGTATCTGGGGTCAGGGCAGAGAGAGAGTTGCCTGTGGTATGGGCGGTGGCGAAAGGGTCAGCCGTTAACAAGGTGATTTTGGTTCCGGTTGCACTGGGACTGGGCGCTTTCCTGCCAATGTTGATTACACCTTTGCTCATGTTGGGCGGCGCCTACCTTTGTTTCGAAGGTTTTGAAAAAATCGCTGAAAAATGGCTGCACCCGAAACTAGCCGAAAAAGAAGCCGAGGCGGTTTTAGCGGCGTTCCGCGATGAAAGTATCGATCTTGCGACGTTCGAGCACGAAAAAATTAAGGGCGCTATTCGAACCGACTTTGTGTTGTCGGCAGAAATCATCGTGATCTCAATGGGCGCGGTACAGGCCGCGTCTTTTGCTATCCAGGCATCTGTTGTCGCCAGTATTGCCGTCATGATGACGATCGGTGTTTATGGTTTCGTAGCGTTGATTGTCAAATTGGATGACATTGGCATGTACATGGTTGAGAACTCGAGTGAATCCCAGCGACTGAAGCGTAAGTTTGGAACGCTGTTAGCAGATTCCACGCCCTATCTAATGAAGACGTTAGCAATCGTCGGAACGGTCGCAATGTTTCTGGTCGGCGGCGGCATACTTGCTCATGGTATCCCTGGATTGGAACCGTTTATCTACCAAGCGGTTGAGGTTGTTGGGTCGCTCTCCGTGGTGGGAACACTGCTGGCGTCTATTGCGCCGTTTATGGCGAATTTCATCGTAGGCTTAGTGTCTGGTGGGCTTTTAGTTCTGATCGTCACAAGCCTACAGAAGCTAGTACCAGGTAAGTCTGCGCCTCACTAGGGGCGTTGGCTATCTGGATGTAGTTTTGGATTGACGCTAAGATGGGAAGAATTGGGTTCTATTTTCCGAAGAACGGCCAAATGTGGTGATTGCGGTTATTTATTCGTTATAGCGCAGTGTTAACTTTTTTGGGCACCTATTATGAATTTGGATAAATCGACAAAACGCATAGCAAAGAGAGTCAATAAAGGGTTTCAGGGTTACCCTCAAATTTCCTTGGCTTATTTTGGCGAATCAGATGCCTGCGCGACCGGGGTTATCGTTGGCTTTGTTTCGGAAGAGGGTGCCGAAGCCCAAGAAGAAAGGTTTTCCAGCGCAGGTGATGCTAGAAAAGACGAGACCATTCAAACCACGCTGTTAAAGGTTATCGAACGGGCAAACGCAAAAACAGTGATTGAGGTTGCTGGCACAGCAATTGTTAAATGATGCCAGAAACACAATGATTGGCTAATGGTTTGTCATCTCGAATTAGCGGCGAGCATCCGTAACGCCTAAAAGTGAACGCTTACTCTGATACGCTCAAAACTCTACTCTGGCGACCTTGACTCGCGGTCCGTTCGACACGTCAGTGGATACATCAGTCCAGGTCAAATAGACGTCGTTGCCTTCACTCACAATCACCGGGAAGCCGCTGCGTCTTGACGCTGATGTCTCAGCCACAATGAAGCTCTCTTTCAGGTTACCTTGCTCGTCATACCTAGCAAGTTTCAGTTGCGCCGCTTTGCCCTCGGTTTCCAGCCAGCTGACAACCGTATCACCGGACGCAAGGATTGCAATCGAGACCCGGCCATTAGTGGAATCTTGCGCCACCATGATAGGCGGCCCAAAGCTCTGGCCATCGTCGGCGGAGAGTGCCAGCTGCACTGTTGGCTTGTCGTTTTTTGCGGTGAACCAGACCACGGCTGTAAGGCCATTTTTGCTTGCGATGGCAGGACCATTAACAGGGCAACCGGCGATTTGCCAATCGTCAGCATATACCGGCACCGGTGCTGACCAGCCATTGTCCGTCATGCGAGTGATATAGATATCTCTGATCTCGGCTTCGGTTCGATTTCGATAAACCACCACTGGCCCAGACTTTGTCATGGCGGAACTGGTCTGGCAGCAGTCACAGGCGAGCGCATCGAGTTGCCATTCTTTCTCGGTATTGCCGTCAGCGTCAAAAATCCCAGCGCGCAAAGTCATGCCGGCCATGGCGTGCTCCATTACCTTGTCTATGGGGTTGTCTATGGGGTTGTCTATGGGGTTGTCTATGGAGTGGTCCATGCTGTGCCCCTCACTATGGTCTCCAGCATTATCCTTTTTTACGGTATTGCGTCCATCGAGCCAGGTAATAAAGGTGCGGTTATCAGCCATGGGTAACATGCTAACAAAACCATGCTCAGCGCTAACGCCATCCTTGTGAATCGTTATAGGAGGACTCCAGCGCTGGGTTGCACCATTGTAAAAAGCGGCCTTAATATCGTAGTTGTAAGTGCCCTGACTGCTTTTCTGAAGCCAATGTGCGGCCATGGAAGTGTCGTTGACTGACAGAAAGGGAAAGTCTGCCCAATTCACAAACCAATCATCGCCCGAGCTAATCAGTGAGGTATCACTCCAAGTATTTTCAGCGAAATAGGAACGATATAACGAGCTGACCTTGCCGTTTGATTGAACCCATGACAGGTGGAGCTTCCCCGAGTCATCGACGGTAAGGCGAGACAGGCTAGCGTGCTCGCCGGTAGGCGCTTGCAGCATCTGAATGTCTGCCGCATTTGCTGTCGCCGCAATCGTTGCGCCGATAATGGCGAATCCAATCAGTAAGTGCAGTGGTGACTTCATCGTCCAATTCCTGGTTTTACAGCCGACGGAGTTTCAAGGTTTTGCTTGCCAATACCAAACTCCGCCAGCTTAGATAAAATGGATTGCTGATCTTGTGCGCCAATGAGTTTGGCTTTGACCGTATTGTCCGGCGCGAGAATATAGGTGGTGGGTAACACTGAAGGCGGGGCGAGATTGAGTGTTTCAACTTCTTTGATGGTGAGAGTCGGAAACTCGATGCCCATATATTCTGCGATCTGAAGCGTCTTGTCGCGCTCATCTTCGTCAAAATTCACGCCCAAAACCGCCACGTCAAACGAGGCTAATGCCTGGCTGAGGTGATTGAATTCAGGAATCTCTACTCGACAGGGCGCGCAGGATTTTGACCAGTAGTTAACGATTTTCCATTCATGATCGTTGAGCTCACCTGCTTGCGGTGCATTCGTTGTGGCGACGAGCAATATGGTCAGTACAAGGCTTCTCAAAATCACTTTTCCTGCTGTTGGACGGGATTCTCGCCTTGGGAAAAGCCGCTAGGCTTGTCGTTAATGGTCTTCCCGTCTCATTAGAGACCCAGTCGTGTTTGCACAAAGTTGGCATCGAATTGAGTACAATCAATCCCGTAATCTGACGCAGACATTTAACAAATACCTTACTATTGGCCTATTCTACGGCGTGAGAGAAACATTTAGTATGAAAGAAGGAATAAGTTAGGTACAAAATTTTCCCTCGCAGTACAGGCACCAACAACTCAGGTCAAATTCAACTTTAGTGCTCAAAGGCAGTTATTAATGGTCAAGATTTCTCTTCTAATAGTTTCATTGCTCGCCATGTTATCTATCTATGCAAGCGCTGCAAGTGCTGATTCCAAACCTTTTACCAGCTCAACTGTCGCCAAATTTAATTCTCCCTGGGCAATGACATTCATGCCAGGCGGTCACCTGCTGGTGAGCGAAAAGAAAGGTCAGCTTTACCAGGTGACGCAGAGTGGTCAAAAGTCAGACCCCATTAAGGGCTTGCCAAAAGTAGATTTTGGTGGTCAGGGCGGCTTAGGCGATGTTGTTTTGCACCCACAATTCTCTGAAAACAAAATGATCTACATTAGCTACGCGGAAAAAGGAAAGAACAATACTCGGGGTGCCGCCGTTGCCCGGGCAAAACTCGTGACTAACGGTCCCAAGCAATTAGAGTTGTCAGAGCTGCAAGTCATCTGGCGCCAGTGGCCAAAGGTGTCGGGTCGCGGCCATTATGGTCATCGACTCGCGTTCTCCGCAGATGGCTTGCTGTTTATCAGTTCAGGAGACCGACAAAAGTTTGACCCCGCACAAGACATGGGAAAAAATCTTGGCAAAATTGTCCGGCTAAAGGATGACGGTAGCATTCCGCAAGATAACCCTTTTGCTGATCAAGGTGGTGTTACAGCTCAAATCTGGTCTCTGGGTCATCGGAACCCGCTGGGGCTGGCTTTTGATTCCCAAGGCAGGCTGTGGACTCAGGAAATGGGTCCTCGACATGGGGATGAATTAAACCTAGTGATCAAAGGGAGAGATTACGGCTATCCAACAGTTTCAAATGGAAATCACTATGACGGTCGCGAAATCCCAGGCCACGATACTCGCCCAGAATTTGAAGCACCTAAAGCATACTGGGTTCCCGCCATCTCCCCTGCAGGGTTGGTATTTTATTCAGGATCTCTGTTTTCCGAATGGAAAGGTAACGCCTTCATAGGTGGTCTGTCTTCCCGGTCGCTCGTGCGAGTTGCAGTAGAGGGGAGCTCCGCTAAAGAAGTTGAACGCTACGATATGGGTGCTCGGATTCGCGAAGTAGAGCAGGGTCCAGATGGGGCGCTGTGGATACTAGAAGATGGCGGTCGACTGTTAAGGTTGGAGCCCAGAACATAAAGAAATCATAATCTTACGGCTTGAGGTCAGATGTCACTATCAAATGTTAGCCACTAGAAGCCCAAAACAATCCTGGAGTCACACTGATGTCGAATAGAAATAATGGTCAATGGATACTAAAGAGTCGTCCGGTCGGGATGGTTAGCGAGTCAGATTTCGAATATGTCGAACGCCCCGTTGCAGAGTTATTGGCCGACAATGAATTTCTCGTTCGTAACCTGTACTTTGCTTTTGAACCAGCGATGCGCGGCTGGCTTAGAGACGTAAAGAGTTATATGCCGCCAGTGCAAATAGGTGAAGTAATGCGAGCGGGAACGGTTGGCCAGGTTATCGAGTCTAACAACCCTAACTTTTCTGTTGGCGACTTCGTGTCCGGCACAATGGGTTGGCAAGAGTATGTCGTGACAGATGGGCAGAACAGCAGTACTGGCAACATCAATAAGGTGCCGGATGGCGTGCCGCCTTATTTAATGTTGAGTGCTTTGGGCACGACAGGGCTTACGGCGTACTTTGGCATGCTTGACCTAGGCAAACCGGGTATTGGTGATGTGGTGGTTGTCTCTGGTGCGGCTGGAGCGACAGGCTCCATTGCTGGACAAATAGCTAAGATCAAAGGTGCAGCCAAGGTAGTTGGTATTGCCGGTGGAGCAGAAAAATGTCATTGGCTAAAGGATGAACTCGGGTTTGATGAAGTCATCGACTATAAATCAAAAAACGTGATGGACGAGCTGACAAAATATTGTCCCAATGGTATCGACATTTTTTTTGACAATGTGGGTGGCGAGATTCTTGATGCCGCGCTGCTCAACATGGCACAAAATGGACGGATAGTTCTCTGTGGCGGAATCTCCGCCTACAACGAAGCGGAACTGCCTCCCGGACCTAAAAATTATATGCAGCTGGTTATTAGAAGATGCACCATGGCAGGCTTTATTGTCCTTGATTATCTTGACCAAGCTCCCAAAGCCTATAGTGACATTTTGGCTTGGATCGCTGATGGCTCGCTGAAGCATGCGGAAGACATACAGGAAGGTATCGAAAATACGCCCTCGACATTCTTACGTTTGTTTCAAGGCAAAAACCGCGGTAAGCAGCTACTCAAAATTGCAGAGCCACCTATCGAATAGAAAACACAGTGCTTAAGCCGGAAATTCCGAGGGTTTTTTAAGGGTAAAACGAGTTGTTTCGCTGAGGCGCCTGCCTACAATGCGCGTATCAGGATATAGAAAAGATATAGCTATTTACATCGTTAAATTGATAAGCGAGAGAGCCCTTATGACCAAGAACCAGCTAGTGGAAAGCAAAGAAACTATCACGGTAGCGGTCCAACAACCCACCTTCGCGAAACGAGTCGCCGATATGATCGAAGATCCGTTTGGCTCTGTCATCATTGCAACTGCGATAACGACATTGGCGATCGCCGCTGTGTTATCCGGCTTGTGGATCGTGAATGTCATTCTTCACTAAGGGTCAGATACAAAGAGTAACTGATTGCTAGATTGATAGGTACGTCCATGATGCGCTGCCAGGGAACCTTCGATGGAAGTTGGCAGCGTATTCTTAAAGTCTATTCGTGATAAGTTTCTTGTACTAGCCCGCGTGCTTTGGCACGAATTTCCCATTCCTTTCTTGCCCTGACCCTGAGGTCCGCTTCTTTGTCGGACTCATCAACAATTTCTCTGCCTAACAAGGTCTCAATCGCGTCTTCCATGGTGACAATACCCGCCATGCCGCCGAAATGATCGACCACTAAGGCGATGTGCTCTTTGC
>JBNMQM010000086.1:0-14646 GCA_051278195.1 Candidatus Azotimanducaceae bacterium | reverse complement strand
TTCAGGGATAATATCCTAACGGTCGGTCTGGATAGCTCTGAGCTTGGCCATCCCCCCGAGAAATTTGCGGCAGTCTATGCAGAGGCAATCAAGCAAGGTTACCGCAGTGTTGCGCATGCCGGAGAAGAGGGCGACGCGAGCTATATCTGGGAGGCATTGGATTTACTGAAAGTCGAGCGAGTGGACCACGGCGTTCGTTGTCTTGAAGACGACGTGCTCGTCAAGCGTTTGATCGATGAAGAAATGCCACTAACGGTATGTCCGCTATCTAACATCCGTCTTTGTGTCTATGAAACGTTAGACCAGCACCCGATTCTAAAAATGCTAGACCTGGGTATTCGCGTCACTGTGAATTCGGATGATCCACCTTATTTTGGTGGTTATCTTAATGACAACCTTGTCGCCATGGTGGATGCATTAGGTATGACTGAAGACCAGGCGAGGGCGCTAGCGCTGAACAGTTTTAGAGGGTCTTTCGTTGACGATGCGCAAAAAGCCATCTGGATTTCTAAGCTAGCCGCGTTTGCTTAAAACCCTTTCTTTAAAGTTCTTGGCCAAAAAGTTTTAGCCCATGCACGCCCCCATTTGGGAAGTGCATATAAAGCAAATGCTGCACCGGCTGGTTTGATTCGATTTTATTCAATTCATGCCAGGCATCAGCCAGCAGAGGTGCGAATCGAATCAGGGGTACCCAGGGTGAATCATCGACTAACGCCAAATCGATATTGAATTGACGTGGGTTTAGAACTGCTTCATTTAGAAATGCTTGATCTCTCATGTAAGCCTGAATGTCCGGAGGCGTTACAGTGGTGCCGTCATCGAAAGTGATTTGCCAGTGAGGTTGTTTGGATATCGCATCATCCAATGTCATTTCTTCTTCTGCGGGCAATCCAAACAGGTGGCAGGAAAGTGGCGGATTGAGTCGATGTAGATAGGTATCGACGATCAGGCTTTGAACCTGCGTTGGACGCCGCAGCTGGAATATTGCCTGCTCACCAAAACCACTACGTGCGGACTCCCATCCAACCATATGGTTTTCGATGCGCTGCCCGCGGACAGCCATTTGTGGTGAACCGTAGTGCACGTTTGAGATATGGCTAACCTCCGCAAACTCTAGGAGGTTTGGTTTGTTATAGAGCGCCGCGCCCGGATCACCGAAGAGGTTAACTCTTGCGATGCCGCCCTCATGAAAGCAACGGACCCGACATCGAGTGGCCCAGGTTTCGCTGATGGTAAAAATATGTTCTTGATCGGGTTCCAATGTCACGCGCTCTAGCACAACAACCTCGTTGTCGCCGTCGATCAAGTCAACTGCAACGCAAGGTACTTGGTTGCCCGTGAACCACTTTGTGCTGATTCTGATTTCTCTAACAAGACTGCGCTGGGTTAAGCCGATGACTAAACTGTTGAAGGCATCGTGGTCAAAATGAAAGCCCCGATTGCCAGCTCTTGTGCTGATGGCGCAATGCCGTTCACTCTCAAACCCCCAGTACTTTGCACCCATGTGTGTGAAGTTGCCGGTACACTCTTGGGGTTCGTCTGGTAAGACGACCTCGTGAGGATTCGTAAACGACGAGTCCGTATAGTTTATTAAAAATGCAGCCAGGAACTGACTCATAGCGCAGGCTCGAGGTTAAGCGTCAGCGGCTCTTTGAGCTGAACCTCATCACAATTCTCGTCATCGGCAATCCGGTCCACCACTAGGAAGTCACTGGTTGATTCGAGTGCCAGGCAATAGTGGTGCCACGTGCCAGCATGGTAGTTAACCCCCTGCTGCGGTGATGCTAGGAAGGCCGTAATACCCGCCGGGTCTAGTTCACCTGGCGCCGCAACGACCACTAGAAAAGGGTGGCCGGACAAAGGCATAAAGGCTTGGCTCGAGAGGGGATGCCGTTCCATCAAGCGGATGCTAACCGGTGAGGCTAATGGCTTAGATCGGAAGATGCTGATGGCAGGTTGTCCCGACTCATCAGACAACTTTAGTTTGGCCAGATCGTGAAAACGGGTGGTATTACCTTCATTGATCTCTCGCTGTTCTGCGGACTCGTTCACTTCAATCACATCCCCAAATGGCGCGAATGCTTCGCGTGTGAGCGGGTTAACTTTCAACTCCTTCATTTGGTACTCCGGTTGGCGTTGCGATTAGTGTTGCGATCAGCACTCTGTTTAGCACTGTGCAGAGTTCTGCGAATTCGAATGAAATAGCCTATCGCGATACCGCTACGTCGTGCCAGCGGATACATCATTGATTTGGGCATTGTGGTCTTGTCTACTGATGATAAAGGGTAACGAGGGCTTGCATGTCCTTGAAGGTTTGATCGAGCCAGATACTCTAACCAGGTATGCGACTTTGTTCTGGGGCATCTCGACCAGGGTCATGTGAACAGTCCTGGCGAACTCAACCTCAACAATCTGCTCGATCGTGATCCGATGTTTGAGTCGCTGGTGACCAATTCTAGACTTCTCGCGGTTGCTCACGAACTATTGGGCGAGGATGCTAAGCTTGCGTCTTTCTCCGCCAAAACGTTTATGCCCGGGTGTGGCAAAGGCAGGTTACACATTGATTATCCTTATTGGGCGATGGACGCGGGAATGCCAGCTGAACCGGCGCTAATGATGCAACCGGTGTCGAGCGTCAACGGCGGCACCTGGGTGGCGCCAGGCAGCCAACATCATCACGTGGCGGTCGATATTGAGCGCTTTAAGGACGAGGCCAATCAAATTCCGGGTAACGGGGGTGACGCTTTTATGAGTCATGGTCTACTCTGGCATCAGACGGCGATCAATCACTCTGACGAACCGAGAGTGGCCGTACTGATTAATTTTTCTCAATTGTCTATCCGTCCGATGAGAGAAATGGAACCATTCACGGATGAGTTTTAGATAAGGATTTAAAAATGGGTGTTCACTCGCCGGTATTACTCGATGGGTTTGATGCTATCGCCCTCTGTTATATGTTTGTTCTCTGGATAGGCTATGCGAACTATGCAAAGCATCGAGCCAAGCAAGGGGATAAACAATCTTTGTCGCACTCCATGCGTCTGCACCGGGTTCGATGGGTGACGCAGATGTTAGATCGCGATATCCGTGTTACCGATGCCTCTTTGCTCGCCAGTCAGGAACGCGTGGTTGGGTTTTTTGCCTCCACTACCTTAATCCTGTTAGCGGCTATCTTTACTGCGCTTTCTGCCAGTGAGCAAATTGCTGCAGTGACGGGAGAGTTGCCCTTCTCAATTGAGCAGACCACGACGCAAATTCAGACCAAGTTTATTCTTATTGCAACCATGCTGATCTATGCGTTCTTTCAGATTACCTGGAGTTTGCGCCAATATGGCTTCGTTGCGGTGCTGATGGGTGCAGCACCCATGCCGGGAGATGACTTCAGCGATGAAGAGCGGGCAAAATTTGTTCAGCAAATGGCCCGCTTAATGGATGTCGCTGGCCATGATAACAACGCGGGCCTGCGGACCTATTACTTTTGTCTCGCCATGGTGTTCTGGATGTTGAATCCCTATTTTTATATTGCCGCCACGACTCTGATTGTGGCCGTGTTGGCAAGGCGAGAGTTCAAGTCCAAAACCGTTAGAACATTAGAAGCGGCACTGTAGTAACGGTAATTTGGAAGTGATGCTTTAGAAGTGGCTATGAACTCAGCGGGCTGACGAAGTTTTTCTGTTTAACGATGAAAACGTCACAACTTGAACTCTCAAGCACCGACTCTGCCGTATTGCCGATGAACAATCCTGAGACGCCGGTTCTCGCCATTGTGCCGAGCACGATAATACCGGCATTCAGTTTTTCAGCCACATGGTTGATCACCATTTCTGGCGCACCTTCTTCAAGATGAACATTTTCAATTGGCACACCTATGTTCTCTGCTACAGATTTTGCCTTGGCGAAATATTCTTCGCGACGTCCCCGCGCTACTTCGTACTTTATAGGGTCCAGAGTGGCGTTATTACCAGCAATAGTGATCAGGTTGTAAGCATTCACTAGATGTACGTCACCACCAATTAAGTCAGAAAGTGCCTGGGTGCGTTCCAGAACAACCTGATTTAGTGCTTGGTGTGGCTCACCTTGAGTTTCAAGGTCTAAAGTGGCGAGCACTGGTTTACCGTATACATTGAGCGTACCGCCGACCAGTAAGATTGGGCAATGGCAAAAACGCACCAGATTCCAATCTGTTGAGGTATAGACCAGGCGCCGCAGGGTGCCATGATGTCGAAGCGGTTTGAAAATGTAGTCAGCTTGAAATTCGACCGCGCTCTCAATAATGGCCTCATATAACTTGCCGTAAGCGTGGACTCGACTTTCAATGATGTAGCCGTCGTCGATCAGAGGCGCGACTATTTCATCTAGCCATTTTTGTTTTGCCTGCAATGCCGCTGTGAATGCACTGTCGTCTTTCGCATGGGTAGGTGCCAGATAGTGTTCGATACGGAAAATAGTATCTGCTTTCGGCACTTCACGAATGCGATTAAGAACGACCTCGTTTGAAAATTCAGGGTCAGTCACCACCAGTATCTTGCGCATAACAAACTTGCTTCAACGTTAGAACCTGCGAGTAGATTACGCTCGGCGTTCTTAATTTGCGTTGATCTGTATCAATGTTCCCCGCGTTAGTCTTTCGGCGTATGTTTTTTTCTGTCCGGCTTGCCGCGAGCCTTTTTGTCAGCTGTCCTGACTTTGCGCTTGACCACAGCCTTACTATTTGAAACGGGCTTACGTTTTGCGGGCGGTTTACTGCTGGCTTCCCCAGGATTATCTGCTTGAGTTGCGGGCGTTACGGTGCGGTCTTCGAGATCATGAGAGATATGCAGCTGACGGCCGCAAACCCAAACTTTCTTAAGCTCGCGGAATACATCGCGTGGCATGCCTGCGGGTAGGTCAATGATGCTGTGTCCGGAGTAGATATCGATATGGCCGATATTTTCAGCGTCGAGACCAGCCTCATTCGCAATAGCGCCCACAATGTTGCCGGGTTTGACTTCATGGTCGTGACCCACTTCGATGCGGTACCGTTCCATACCCTCTGGTGGTTTCACCTTAGATTTGCTGACACGCTTGCCGACTTTCTCTGGCCTGTCCTTTTCTGGTCTAGCTCGTTCTGGCCGATCTCGTTCTGAACGATCTTTATCCGCACGGGATGCGGCAGTCTCGCGGCGTTCCGGCGGCTTGTCCCGTCGTTCGCGCCGGGGTCTTTCTTTGCTATCTTCAAATGCAGCGGGTTTCGACTGCCTGCTTTGGCCGGTGTTTTCTTTCAACAACAATGAATCTTTGCCAACGAGCATCTTAGCGAGTGCCGCCGTGATCTCAATATCGGTGAAATCGTGGTCCTGTCGATACTGTTCGAATAGTTGTTGATAAAATTCGAGGTCACCCGCGGCGATTGTGTCGGTGACTTTCTGTTTGAAATCAGCCATCCGTTTGTTGTTGACCATTTCGGTAGTGGGCAATACCAAAAGCTCGATTTTTTGTCTCGTCGCTCGCTCAATCGCGTCCAGCATGCGCTTTTCACGTGGCGTGACAAACAAGATAGCATCACCCGTGCGACCAGCGCGTCCGGTTCGGCCGATACGGTGGATGTAAGCTTCTGTGTCGTAAGGAATATCGTAGTTTATGACGTGGCTAATACGTTCGACATCAAGTCCTCGTGCGGCAACGTCGGTGGCGACAAGTATGTCGAGAGTGCCTTTTTTGAGGCGCTCTATGGTTTGCTCTCGCTGTTTTTGCTGCAAATCACCGTTGATCGCTGCTGCTGCATGGCCTCGTGCCTCAAGCTTCTCTGCGATCTCGATCGTTGCGGTTTTGGTCCGCACAAAGAGGATCATGGCCTCATAGTGTTCGACTTCCAAAATGCGCGTCAGGGCATCGAGTTTGTGGGCGTGGCTCACTGGCCAATATCGCTGCCGAATCGTTGATGCTGTCGCGGTGTTGGACTTGATTGAGATTTCTTGCGGGTCATTTAAATGCCGGCGTGCAATGCGTTCGACTTCTTTCGGCATTGTGGCGGAAAAGAGCGCTATTTGGCGTTCTTTTGGCGTCTGCTCAAGTATCCATTCAACATCGTCAATAAATCCCATGCGAAGCATTTCATCAGCTTCATCGAGGACCAGCGCCTGAAGTTGATCCAGTTTTAGCGTGCCCTTGCGCATGTGGTCCATAACACGTCCTGGTGTCCCCACAACGACTTGAACGCCACGCTTCAGCTGTCCAATTTGTCCTGCGTAAGCCTGACCGCCGTAAATAGGCAGCACGTGAAATCCCTTGATGTGCGAAGCGTAGCGTTGGAAAGCCTCAGCAACCTGGATGGCTAGTTCCCGAGTTGGGGCCAACACCATGATTTGCACGGCCTTATTCTTCATATCCAGACGTGATAGCAAGGGTAGCGCGAACGCTGCCGTCTTACCGGTGCCTGTGGGCGCATGCCCTAAGACATCTCGGCCTTCAAGCAAGAGTGGGATCGTCTTACATTGAATTGGCGAGGGTGTTTCATAACCAACTTCTTCGATGGCTTTCATCAAAGAATCGGGAAGGCCCAGCTGATTAAAATGAGTGATTTGAGGATTTGCCGACATAGGGCGCTCGGGACGTATACAGGGGCGCGGAGTATAGTGCGCAGCGGCACGAAACGATAGGGTAAGGTTACTGATTAGGGTGTAACGAACGAGTTACCTTTCGCCATGGATTGAGGCATTATTTGAAAAATCCGAGCAAGCCAGTAGAAATTTTGAGCAAAACAACCGCATATCAGCTCGATCAGGACCTTCAAATGCCTCGCTGGTTGGGCTTGTTACTGGCGATTGGCGTGCCGTTACTGCTTTATTGGCTCACCTTGGCAAAAGCGTTGACGCTGGAAGATGCGGGGCTATTTCAGATGGTTTGTCACGATGGCGGCATTAGCCATCCTCCCGGATACCCCCTGTTTACCTTGGCTTGCCAGGGATTTGTGTCTGTTACCTGGTTCGATAATCCCATCATTCCCGGAAACTTGCTGTCGGCTATTTTTGCGGCCGGCGCTTGTGGCATGTTGTTTTTGATCGCGGAATGCCTTGGCCTGGCTCGTATTTATGCTCTGATAGCTGCACTCGCTTACGGCGTATCGAGTGCATTCTGGTCTCAGGCTATTATCGTCGAAGTTTATTCCTTGGGTGCACTGACCTTTCTGATCTGTTTTTATTTCGGGCTGCGCTTTGGCGATGACGGCGAGCGCCACTGGTTATACTGTCTGGCGTTTAGTTTCGGTTTAGCGCTCAGTAACCACTGGCCGGTGGTCATCTTAAGTTCTCCAGCTATTTTGCTGATATTGTTGAATCAATGGCCGCAATTCTTGGCTTGTTTGAAGTCACCGCTATTTTGGTTGATCAGCCTCGGGCTATTTCTTTTGGGTTTAGCGCCTTACTTGTCGCTCTTGCAAGCTAACCCTGAGATTGCAATTTACGGTGCCAACCAATCTCTGGCTGATTTGATTCGTTACGTGGATCGATCCGTCTATGCGGATACCAAGCAGGGGGCAAACTTATGGGATAAATGGCAATTTTCCATGTGGCTCTGGATACAATCTGCTCAACAGCTGAGTTACGTTTGTGTGCCCGTTGTATTGCTCGGAGTTTGGCAGAGCTTCAGGCTCTGGCCCAGATGCTATGCCGTCAGTCTCGTGCTGCTCTATTTGGGCACAACACAAATTTTGAATTTGCTGTTGGGATTCACTTTCGAATATCGGTTTCAATCTGTTTTTCATCCCTATCCGTTGGTTGCTTATGCCAGTCTGGCGATTTGGTTAGGGGTTGGCGCAATCTGGATAGCTCAATGGCTGCGGCGTAGAGCGGCGGCAACTTATCTGGTCGTTGCTTTGAGCTTTGCATTACCCGTGAGTGCCTTGGTCGGCAACTATGGCCAGAATGCCCGCGCGAAAAGTGAATTTGTCGAGCTCTATGGCGAGACCATTTTGGGTGCGATGCCAGAAAACGCCGTGCTTTTTGCCCATGGTGACTACGAGATTGCGGTGCTCGGCTATTTACAGCGGGTGAAGGGCATTCGACTCGATGTTGAACTTAGAGAGTGGTACAACCTCGTTTTGCCTAACCGGCTTTCATCACCCTGGGCTGCGCCTGAAGAACAGAGCAGGGTGCGAACAGCGTATATCGATGCGCAGACTCGGCCGGTGTTCAGCATTCGGCGCTGGAACGACAAGAGCGTGAATCATGGCTTGTTTTACCGGATTAACTCGGCAGCCGAAGTCCGTTCTCGTTATTTGCCGGGGTTTGAACCTTTGTTGGATCTGACTTTGAAGGCCTATCAGGAACGCTTGTTTTGGAATGCGCAAGAACACGAGCTTGCGTATATGTTGCTGGCGAAATTTGGCCGGCACTACACCGAGCTCTTGCTAGATAACAAAAATTTGCCGAGCAACGTCGTGCCCCGCTACGAGTCGATCCGACAAACCCTGCCTGGCGAGCTGACAACGTTTGAAACCCTGGCTGTCGCGGCTCATAGCGATTCTGCGAAGCAGGTGCTGTTACCCATTGCGGAAGGGTTGTTGCAGCGTCTCGATGAGGGTTTGTTTCGCGAGGACGTCGCGCGTTTGTATGAGCTCTATGGCTACACTCTGAGCTTGGCACCGGCAGATGAAGCCGCAAGTCAGGCGGCTTACCAAAAATCCTACGATGTGTTCCCAAGTTCAAATAGTAGAGCTTTATGTAAACTTGAAGCGAAAAAAGCCAGCTGCGAAAAGTTTGAATAGACCCGTTTAAACCTATTCTTGCCGGGTGGCATCCAATAGTTGAACCGACAAAATATGGCATGGCAATCAGTAGATTTTGAAATGCTTTGCGCGAGCCGTCTGGAAAACAAGCCTGCTTTTGCATAAGATGCGTCGGTTCCCAGAGGTTGTCAGCCAACCTGCTACTCGCCGAACTCCTAAGGCAGCGCAGACTCGCCGGATGTTTGTGTTCAGAATTTTTAAAGGACCCAGCCTGTCATGCGCTCTACTTATATTACTGCTGTTGTCATTGGTGTCGTGGTCCTGTTGTGGTTAGGCAGTGGGCAACTCAGAGAAAAGCCGCCAGCGCCGCCGGTCTCAATTGCCGAGCAGAATCGTATTGCCGCGCTTCGTGCGGAAGAAAAGCCCGCGCTTGCCGTCAGAGTGGCGACGATTTATGGATCAGAGCAATCCAGATTGATCACGGTCAGAGGCGAAACACAAAGCAAACGTACGGTGGCCGTTAAAGCCCAGATCGACGGAACACTTAAAGCCCGTCTTGTCGAACGTGGTGATCGAGTTTCTGTAGGTGATGTACTTTGCCAGATCTCGGAAGAAGATCGAGCTGTTGCGGTTGCTGAATCAGAAGGTGCGCTTAATCAAGCGAAGATCGAGTATCAGGGCAGTCAGCGGTTGGCGCTCGAAGGATTGCAATCGCAGACACTGATCGCGCAGGCGAAAGCACGTTTAGCGAAAGCTGAAGCTGATTTAAAGCGGAGCCAGTTAGATCTGGGTCGTCTGCAAGTTAGAGCGCCATTCGACGGCCTTATCGAAGACGTTGGACTCGAACTAGGGGATTTTGTGGCGTTGGGCTCGACCTGTGTAACGCTGGTTGCATTAGACCCGATGTTGCTCGTTGGACGCATATCTGAGCGTAATATTAATAAACTTGAACAGGGTCAGCTTGGCCGTGCAGAACTGAGTTCTGGTGAGGTCGTTGAAGGCCGCGTGTCGTTTATCGGTAAAGTGGCTGACGCCGCGACTCGAACCTACGCCATAGAACTCGAGATCGATAATTCTGACTTCTCGATCGAGAGCGGTCTCACCGCTCAAATCGTTATCCCCGTTCAGCATTTGATGGCGCACAAAATTTCACCGGCGCTATTGTCACTCGATGATGAAGGTAATATCGGGGTGAGTACCGTCGCCAGCGATCGGAGCGTGGCATTTTATCTGGTCGAAATCATTCGTGATGCAGAAGATGGCATTTGGGTCACTGGGCTACCTGAAGTCTCCACCATCATCACAGTGGGACATGAGTTGGTGGTCGCGGGTGAAATCGTCGCGCCAACCTTTGAAACACTCGAGGCCGCGCAGCCGAGCAATATTGCGCAAGATGCCGAAGAAGCCACATTTGAAGCAAAATCTTCATGAACGCGCTAGTGGATGCGGCGGTTAATCGAACGCGTACGACCCTATTAATCATGTTTATGGTGCTGTTCGCGGGCACGGTATCATTGCGTTCTATCTCGATCGAAAGTGAACCCTTTATTGCGATTCCGATCTATGTGATCACTGTCTTCCATGAGGGTATTTCACCCGAGGATGGCGAACGACTGCTCGTGATGCCGCTTGAGTTTGAATTGCGTGGCGTTGAAGGCGTCGAAGAAATTACGTCCTATGCCTCGGAAAATGTCGTCAGTATCGTGGTCGAATTTGACATTGATTTTGACCTTGATGAGGCATTGGTGGATGTCAGGGATGCTGTCGATCGCGCTAAACCAGAATTACCCAGTACCGCTGAAGAGCCCACGATCAGCGAGGAGTCAACAGCAAACTTCCCAATCTTGCAGATTAACTTGGTCGGCGACCAGGTGCCTGAACGAGCCCTCTACGAGCACGCGGTCCAGCTGCGAAATAAAATAGAGGGGCTTGCGGAAGTTATCGATGCTGAGTTGCAGGGCGAACGTGAAGAAATGCTTGAAGCGGTTATCGATCCGATTGCGCTCGAGGCTTACCAGATTTCCAGCGAAGAGCTTATCGGTACGATTGTACGCAATAATCGCCTGATTCCCGCCGGTAACATCGACACTGGCGAAGGCCGTTTCTCGGTCAAGGTGCCGAGCGTGATCGAGGAAGCACAGGACCTATTTGATCTGCCAGTCAAAACCAACGCCGGTACGGTCGTCACATTGCGAGACGTCGCAACCATCAAGCGCACCTTCAAAGATCGCAACAATTACGCCCGGGTGAATGGCCAAAGAACAATTTCGATTAACGTCATTAAGCGTGCCAATGCCAACATTATTGACACGGTCGATAAAGCGAAGCGGATTGTCGAGGATTATCGCTCAGAACTGCCGAACAAGGTCGAGGTGTTTTACTCCCAGGATCAAGCGCCGTTTGCCGAGAGCCAAGTGCGAGAACTGCAAGGCAATATTCTGACAGCACTGGCGCTGGTGATGGTGCTGATTGTTGCAGCGATGGGTTTTCGTTCAGGCATCATTGTCGGCTTTGGTATTCCTGTGTCGTTTCTGTTTTCGGTCACGCTGCTGCATCAAATAGGCTTTACTTTTAACTTTATGGTGATGTTCGGCATGTTGCTGGCGCTGGGGATGTTGATTGACGGTGCGATCGTCGTCACTGAGTATGCCGATCGCAAAATGGTGGAAGGTTTTCACCGCAGAGATGCCTATGCGATGGCCGCTAAACGGATGTTCTGGCCTGTTGTAGCGTCCATTGCGACCACTCTGGCAGCATTCCTGCCACTGATGTTTTGGCCAGGTGTGCCAGGAAAATTCATGCGTTATTTACCGGTAACTGTGTTCACGGTGCTGGTGGGAAGTTTGTTTTATGCGCTTGTTTTTGGTCCTGCGCTAGGCGCGGTATTTGGTAAGGCGGGTGAAGATGACCAGAAGTCGATCGATACGTTAAAAGAGCTTGAAGAGGGTGACCCCACCAAGTTAAAAAATATCACTGGCTACTATGCTCGATTGCTTCGTTGGACTAGCCACCATGCTGGGATTGTTTTGATCCTTACGGTGGGTGCGCTTTACAGCAGTTTTGTTGCCTATGGTAATGCGGGCAACGGTGTTGTGTTCTTCTCTGATGCAGAACCGAAGTTTGGCCGAGTCAGTGTGCGCGCCCGGGGTAACTTGTCAGCGGACGAGGCCAATCGGCTGGTGGCAGAAATCGAGAAAAAGATTGTCGATGTAGAAGGGATCGCGGCAATTAATACCAATACCAAAACACCGGGCGGCGCAACCCGAGGCAGCCCCGACAGAATCGGTTCTATTTTTGTCGAATTGATGGAAGAAAATGAACGCGACACTACTGGAACAGAAATATTTGAGACGATTCGCGAACGAACCAAGGATTTCGCCGGCGTCATGGTCGAGATTGAGGCGATGGAACAGGGGCCTAGTAGTGGTAAGCCGATTGAAATTCAGTTTGGTTCGCAGAACAAAGAACTGTTAGAGCCAGCCGTCGCTCGGGTGGTGGAGTACATGTCGCAGATGGAGGGTGTCCGGGATATAGATGATACTCGATCATTGCCTGGCATCGAATGGCGCTTGACGGTCGATCGTGCCCAGGCCGCATTGTTCGGCGCAGACGTGTCTCAGGTTGGCATTGCCGTTCAGCTGGTCACAAACGGCGTCAAAGTTGGCGAGTACCGGCCTGATGGTGCAGATGATGCTGTTGATATACGAGTCAGGTTCCCAGAGTCAGAACGCGGCATTGGCGCGCTCGACAGTTTAAGGATTAAGACCAGTAAAGGTCTTGTACCGATCAGTAATTTTGTGCAGCGAAATGCGGTGCCGAGTGTCGACTCTATTCAACGTATAGACGGCGTGCCGGTGAAGATTATTCGTGCCGATGTCGGACCTGATGTGTTGGCTGACAATCAGGTTAAACAAATTTCTGATTGGGTTGATTCGCAGCGTTTCGATCCTCGACTTGATATTACTTTCCGTGGCGTTAATGAGGAGCAGTCCGAGTCCATCGCATTCATCGGGGTCGCATTCTCTCTTTCTCTGCTACTGATGTTTGTCTTACTCGTGACTCAGTTCAACAGCCTTTATCAGGGAATGTTGATTCTGGCTGCGGTGGTCATGTCCACTGCTGGTGTGTTGGTGGGTCTGATTATCACCGGCAAACCTTTCAGTGCGATCTTAACGGGTACCGGGATCGTGGCATTGGCGGGTATCGTCGTGAACAATAATATTGTTCTGATCGACACCTATAATCACATTCGTCGACAGCATCCCGACTTGGACTATGTATCAGTGATTGTGCGTACTGGCGCGCAGCGTTTGCGACCAGTTGTATTGACAACAGTGACGACGATTTGTGGCTTGTTACCACTGGCCATGAACTTTAGCGTCGATCTGCTCAATCGCACGATCGTTCATGGTGGGGCCTTGTCCAACTTCTGGGTACCGCTATCGCAAGCCATTGTTTCGGGTCTCGCGTTTGCCTCAATATTAACGTTAGTCGCAACGCCGGCTATGTTGGCGTTACCTTTTAGGTTGCGCCATTTCCGTGACATGGGTGTCGATTGGATCAAACCTCGATTACCGACGTCCGTCAGCCGTCGGCTGGCCTCTTTCCAAAAATAGATAGTCCAGAAATAGACGTACAAGTCAGAAATAGACGTACAAGTCAGAAATAGGCGAATAAAAATGCGATTGCTGCCAAGGCTAGGTGTGCTGCTGATCGGGCTTTCTCTTGTGGTATTCGTGCCCGCCGCGATTTTTGCTTACACGCTATTGAAACCTGTCTCCACGCAGAACGTGCGGTTAGATTTTTCTAATGAATCTGAGTTGTCACTTCTTGTTGTTGGCGATCAGGGGACAGGAAATCTACGCCAGTGGCGAGTGGCGGACGCCATGGAGCAGCAAGCTGTACTGAATCCTGTCGATGCCGTACTCCTGCTGGGCGACAACTTTTACCGACATGGCGTCAGTTCACCCAATGACTGGCAATGGCGCTACAAGTTCGAAAACGTCTATACCGGCAGTCTGTCGGCAACGCCTTTCTTTGCTACGCTAGGAAATCATGATTATTACGGCAACGAATTGGCGCAAATCAACTATGACCTCGCTAACGTTGGTTCAGGTCGCTGGCAGATGCCGGCCAGAGACTACGTAAAGGTATTTGGTCGAGCCGGACCTCAGGCCCTTTTACGAGTGGTTTTCATCGATACGGGCCTGTGGTTGCGCAATCCAGTAGATACCACCAGCAGGCTCGATGCGCTGCTTAAATCGACAGAACCTGCACTCTGGACGGTGGTTGTTACCCATACGCCCTTGCTGTCAGGAAACTCTCCGGACTACCGCTCGGAAGCGCCGCAATTGTGGCAACCCGTTCTCTCGAAGCACAAGGTTGATCTAGTGTTGTCGGGCCACGACCATAATATGCAATTGATCGACCAGCCTGACTGGCCGGTGCAGGCGATTGTCGGGTCCGGCGGCAAGTGGGGTCAGTCACTGGACGCAAGCGATACCAGTGGGTTGGAAGGCTTCGCCGAGGGACCTGGGTTTGCCCAGTTGGCCGTGAGTAGTACTCAGCTCCGATTGGCATTCTTGGATTCAGAAAACGCACTATTGTTTGATTATTCGATTCCGCGTCTCTGAATATCTACTCTGAAATGTGGCAACGGTCACATTTTAGACAATTTTCCTGACCATTTGTCCCTCGCGACTAGTTTTTGACCGCCGCTTAGTTAGGATGAACTTCCCGGTCGATTTGAGCAGTATCGATGAACCAGAACATGAGAGAAGTTGAGCGACAAGCTAGTTTGCAGCGTATGATCCATGATCTCGAAGTCGAGATGCAGCGATTGGTCACACTCCTCGTAAAAAATGCTCGCCTCAATCAATAGCGCTATCAGCACCTAACGTTTTTCCCCGGCATTCTGGCGGAAAATTTGGCCGCTGGCCCCA
>JBNMQM010000085.1:0-14736 GCA_051278195.1 Candidatus Azotimanducaceae bacterium | reverse complement strand
ATATTTTAAGCGGCGTGATCAATTGATGTCAGCACCAGCATCGTTGAGTGATTGGACACATGTTATAAGACTCTCGCCAAACATTTACCAACGCTTTATCACGGTCGTATAGCTCCAAGGTCACGGCCGCCAATATACTCGAGCCGTTGATTCGAACGACATCCAAGCCCTTGTAGCCACATGATCTATAGCCACCGGCCTAATCCAATCCTCTGGTATTGCGGAGATACTGCAATAGGCTTTTGTGCTCAGCTAGGCTTCGGTTTGGCATTCAAGAAATGTAGAACCAGTGAGAATACGAATAATCAACATAGGATATGTCGCAGCCTTATGTTTGGACGTCAAAATAGATTTCATTTTTTCTCAGTAGCTCGATTAAGATTTCAATATCCTCAAGATAACAAATCTCAATATTCCATCGTTCAATAGCCTCGGCCATCGGCAGCGTCTCAAATGACGACGCCGTTTTCGCTGACCGGGAAACGTACTCACCTTTCCGGACGTTTTCAAATCCACTATTTTCAAAGGCGTAGACCGTAGGAGCGAATTGATCAATCGTTTCTTTCTGGCTTGAGTGGACAAAGAGGTAGGCCGTCTTGCCAACTGAGATGTCTAAACCACAATTGGCAAGCACCTCACAAGATGCATCTTGAGACCGAACCCGAACAGATTTTTTTCGAGGCAATAAATGGATGTTTATTTCGTCGAAGTCCCCGACAAAAAGAACTTCATCTTCGATATAGCCTTCTCTTGGTTTGGGCGTGCTACTTTCCCAATCAGCGGTGTGCCAGAACCTACTGGGATAGAACCTCAGCTCCGACCTAGGAGGTGCCACTTTGTACAAGACCTCAGTCATGCTTGCCCTCCATCTCTGAGCGATACAACACAGTTAGTTGGCGTACTCAGCACCTGCAATACGGCCCAAGACGAACTCCGCTCTAGCTTGTGGTGAACCGATTGGGACTTCTATAACTTTGTATCCAAATCAAGGATACCAATTTCGGGTTGACTCACAAACTCGAACGAAATGATCAAAGGTATGATCTAGCTCTTCGTCCGTGCGATAAATATCTGAATCGGCATAAGAAGCCCCATTGCACAACCCACCATCAAAAAATAACCCGAAGGGACTTGGCTAAGTCATTAGGCTCGGGTAAACGCTTATTCATTACCCCAAAAGGTTGCCAACATGGTCTCCACAATTTCTTTAGGGGGACCGACTTCCGATTGAGCGATTCCTGCCGGGATCGTCACTTCATCCAGTTTCTCGCTCGCCCAAATATGCGCTTGGGGTTCGAACTCAAAAGGCGCGAGCCGATTCGCCATAACGGCCCAAGCACCATTCAAGGCTCCTACTGTTACGTATAACGGTGTATTACAAGATGCACACGAATGGTAAGTCTTATCGAAGCCAGCGCCGCCCTTCATTGTCGTCGAACTAGTTTGCCCTTGGACACTACATCCATCGGCCTGAAAAAATGCTCCTTCAATGTATGGCTGACTCGAAAAAACTCTACAGTCACTGCAGTGACAGACCAACTGCACGACCGGCGCTCGTTTGACCTGCAGTTCGAGTGCGCCACACTCACAGCGCGCAGAAGCCATTATTGTTTCAGTCATATTCTATCCCTTGCAGCGTCAAGCCTTTCGATTGGTTGAGAATAATTATGGAGAATATAATTTCCGTGACACCACCGACAAAAGCACCGACTATAAAGTTAGCGTCTAACACGATACACGACACACCAGATGTCATCAGGATTGCCCCAAGTAGCCAATACATTTTTGACCCGTATAGAGTATTAAAAATAAGATACCGTACGCCAATCGCTAATAACATTACTGGGTAAAACCACTCCGTTTTTAGTTCGGCTACATAGAAAGCTAAAAACAAGCCCACAAACACAATAACGGTACTTTCTAAAGCGAGTTTACCTAGGGGATTCTCAGGATTATGATTTCCAGGACGCTTCAGTAACTTCGATAACAACATTCCAAGCGGGTGAATGAACATCCCACCGAAGAAAAGCACGAACATACTCACCTGATTGGAAGCGAGGAATGCGGTAAATCCTGCCAAAGACCATACTATGCCGGACGCAAGGACACCGGGGCCTCCGCCAAAATACGAAAAGCTCATTTCCCTTTGTGCTGTCACAAATTTCATATGCATTCCTTAACATTGCAATGGCACGTACCCATCATACTCGGCGGTTCAGTTAAGTCGAATTGAACTGACTCGCAACAGCAACTTCCTTCTATCACTTTGATTCCCCTCTTTATGAATTATGCCCAATTAAGCTATTTGTTGCTTAAGCTTCATGTCGCGCACTAAAATTACGGATTAGGTAATCCAAACTCGGATCCATGATGGCGAGTCGCGTCCGATACATAACAGGCAATTAGGCCGTGTGGGAGTTCGGCTCTGCAGCATAGACTCTAACCACGTGCTATGGCGCGCCGCAATGGAAATAGGTGACACCTTTTCTGGCCGTTGAAAAACGGTTGTGTCTTTGATTACAGTCCATTCTCCATATGTGCAGCCTTCAAAAGGGCACGCGTTTTCCACCACAAATGGGATATCAATCTCTTCTGCATATAGCCCTGAGATTGGGCCTATCAGAGCCAGAAGTAACAATGTGGCGTGGCTCAGGTACCGCATTATTTTTTTTACAGTCATAGTGAAGCCCGCGTTAGGTGTGTATTTTTCAAAATCACGGATCAGGATGAACGATAAAGCCAATACTCTCCATCAAAGACACCATTTGCCACTCAAATATTTCAACTCCGGAAAAGTCTAGCTCTCTAATATCTACACCAGCTATTTCAGCATTTCTTAAGTCCGCTTTGAATATAGATAATCCGTCATATTGGCTTGGTGAAAATACGGTATTGGTGAGATTAGCACCCTCAAGATTTACCTGTGACAGTACAACAGCGACAAGAATACTTTCGGAGAGGTCGCATTTTTCCAGATAGACCCCTTGAAAGTCAGTGTACTTAAAGTTCGACTTGGTGAGTTTTGCAGAGCTAAAAAGTACGCTTTTACTGATGATTTTTACAAAATCGGCAAATTCAAAATTGCATCCCTGGGCATGACATTCATTAATCGTGATGTCGAATAATTCAGAACGGTAAAAGTTACTCGTGGATATATTGCAACGTTGAAACGTAGAGTGCCTTAAATCTGCCTTTTGAAAGTCGCAACCTTTTTGGCTATTTTTTTCATAAAATATGCAATCTTCAAAAATAGAATTTTTCATGCTTGCTGCTGAAAAGTCACAATTTAATAATTGGCAATTCTCAAGCCGTAAATAATCCAAATTTGCGCCGGAGAAGTCAGAGTCAGTTATGGAGCAGTTTCTAAATGTCAGATTTTGCTCATATTCGTTTTGCCACTCTAGCTTGGAAAATGAACGAGCCAGAATCAGCTTTTCGTCTTCATTTAGAACCAACGATTGCTCTATCAATGCATCATTACCTTGGTCATCTTCTTCTGGATGCTGATGCTTCATAATGACTTTTTTGTCTAACTCGAAGGGAACCATGACGCCCAGCTAAGCAAAGAAGCGCGGCTGCGTAAAGCCTTGCTCACTTAAAGAGTCCGAGCAGCAGCGAGTCGTTTTCCAATGCCAATGCATCTCGCGCCTTTCGGTATTCAACCGATTCATTCCGATAACTCCTTTTTATGAAGACCAAAAATTGTTTGGTTCACGGTCAACATGAATTCCTATAATTACCGGTGCCGGTCCGCTTCAGGAAAGGGTTAAGCTCCACATTCGCAGTCACAGCCACCCTCCGCGGAGAATGAGTTTGCTCGGACCACGGTACGAGGTCTCCTGTGGTGTAAAACGCCGCTAACTGCGGCAGTGCAGCGGCCTGGAGCCCTGCCTTGCTAAGAACAGACTATTTGAATCTCTCATCCCAATTGCCACCATTTTCATTAGTACAATTTTCTTCTGTATCAAAATCTATGTGTCGACGTATATCTTTGAGATTTATATCGATGGCCAAAAGCTGCTGCTTTATCAATAGGCAAACCCCATCCATGTCTGCGTTCTTAAGCTGTTCGTTAGTATCATAAATACACACGATAGATAGAGAGCTGGGGAAATTGTTGTAGTTTAAAAAATGTGTTATCCATTCAAACCCATCGTGATTTCCTTTTGCAGTTTCACAGACCTCGGTCAATGCTCTTACAATTGCATTATCTATTTTTTTGTCTGATTTTCTCATTCTGATTGACACCTAATAACCAGTTAAACGGCTTGTTAACCGACATGAGCGCACTGGCGCTTCAGTTGCGAAAGCAAGCCGAGCAGCGAGTTGCTGTGTCCGAAAGAAGCGTGAAACAACAAGTGACCTCGGCTGAATACTAGTCCGATGGCACGGAATTAACTAACCTCATAAACAGTTTTATCAGTTTGGCTATTGAAAACATCAACACTGCCGCCACAGCTATGGGAAGCAGCCCGGTCATCGCTGCTGCGAGCACAAGTTCGCCCTGCGCCTGCACCAATCCTACCAGCCCGACCATCAACATTGAGACCGCTGGGACCGGCAAAGAAGCAGGTATGGAAATCGTTGGTGTAAAAAAGATCGCGAAGCAGAGGGATTTTGCGAATATTCGTCGGTTTTTTGACTGAACAAACGCACACCTTCTCATAAGATAGTACAGCGAGATAAAACTGACGGTGAAGTAGAGCAAGACTATCAATGCGATGGTTAGCATCGGAGTTTACCTGGGTACGGAGGGTTTTGTATGCTCATCAAAGAAAAAGCAGTTGGTGGCGACTCTGGGACTTGGTCGCTCCGGATTCTGATCATCGTCACGTAATCACCTCGATTATCTCAGCGGATAGTTCAAAATGCTATGCCTCTCCGAGGCGATAGTTGATGTATGGGCCGTCAGGACCAATTTTTTCACTTTCTCGCAGCCAACCGGCGTTCTCATAGTAGTTACGAGCCGCACGGTTGCTCTTACCGCATTTCAGCCTTAAGGGTAAGCCAAAACGATCTAGACACTTCTTTAGTAATGCACTTCCGACACCTTGGTTTTGAAAATCCGGTAGAACATAGAGATGATGCACGAAGTTATTATCAGACCATACGGAAACAAACCCGACAGCTCTACAATCTAACTTTGCAACGAAGGTACATTCGCCTTCAAGTTGTGCCTGAAAATCAACGACACTGGCAGCAACGGATGACAATCCATCGGCGTGCAAACGTGACTCGTTGAATACATCTAGGAGATGACCGATTTCGCCAGTTGCCAACTGTTCTACTATCACAATGACGCATAACGCCGCATTAATGACTGAGCGTTAGCGAGTCTAAACCACGTTTTTTGTGGGTGATTTTTATTTACCTTGCAATGATTTTCCACGCCAGCGCCTTGAGAAGAAGACTAAGTGCTAAATAACCAGCCATGCCGTACGCCAATAAAAAAGTTAACGACATGAAAACCCCTCGATTGCAAATCGAAGAATACCCGCTTTTGGCAAGGCGCAGCGTAGTCGGATATTTCCTAGTGACCGATACTTAGCGCAAAGCAGACGTAACTCAGCCGTTAGCATGATCTCCCGCTGTCGACCGAAGCGGTCACATGTAGTGGCTCTATAGTCGCGAACGGGTGGCACACGCGCTTTACGTGATTCACTGCAGCACGGTCTTTCTCATAGTCCCCTTGACTAAATTCGCAGGCGGTTTTAAGACGACAGAAGTCGCGTGCCCCTGCTAGAACAATATGGAACCTTGTTTAGTTTTAGCGCTCTGTTCTGATCGGAATAGTATCTGCTACTATCAGCGCGCGGAAAGCAGGTACGGGTTTATTTCGAGCGCTCCAAACCCACGCCGCTCGCACTTAAAAACACATTGGCTTCCAACCTGAGTAGAGCACTTAACAATGGCATCAGAAATTAGTCCTGCACAAACTACAACCACTTCTAATCGTGAAGCCAACTATGTGTTGGCTGTGCTTTTTGTCGTCATCATGCTCAACTTTCTTGATAGGCAAGTTATCTCTATCGTTGCGGAACCAATCAAACAAGAAATGGGGCTTAGTGACAAACAAATCGGATTGATGACGGGCCTGTCTTTCGCTCTGTTCTACACCACCCTTGCGATCCCGGTGGCACTCTTGGCTGACAGATGGCATCGAAGCAGGATTATTGCCATCGCTATTGGCATTTGGTCAGTGATGACGATGCTTTGCGGCGCGGCAAGCAATTTTGTACAACTCTTTCTAGCGCGCGTCGGTGTGGGCATTGGTGAATCCGCATCCGGGCCTGCTTCACACTCCCTGATCGCAGATTACTTTCCCCCAGAACGCCGAGCCAGCGCACTGGGTGTCTACGGTGCCGCTGTACCTCTCGGCGCCTTCATCGCACTGGCCGGTGGCGGATGGATCGTCGAGAATTTTAGCTGGCGCGTGGCATTCTTCATCGCTGGCGTACCCGGAATTATTGTTGCACTTGTCGTCTGGTGGACAGTCAAAGAACCTCGCGGACACGTTAGTTTGAAGGAGGCCTTTAAACCCCAGCCCAATCAACAAACGCTCAAGGAAGCGCTGAGGGAACTGTGGTCCAAACCGACCTACTGGCATTTGGTGATGGCCGGTATTCTTATCCAGTTCGTCTCTTACGGCACTGCAGCATTCTACGGCAGCCTCTATGTACGTGTGTTCGGCATCGGCTACGGTGAACTTGGCCTAAAGCTCGGGCTTATGGTGGCTACCGCGGGCATGTCCGGTGCATGGTTAGGTGGCAAGGTGGGTGACAAGTTCGATAAGGCTAGCCCGGGCACGTCACTAAAGATTATCGCGGTGACTTTCCTGCTCGCTGTTCCCTGCACATTCGCCGCGGTTAACGTCGGAAATATTAATCTGTCTATCTGCTTATTAGGGATGACAACATTTGCGGCCACATTTTACTACGGTCCAAATTTTTCACTGATTCAATCCCTTGCGGGTGATCGAACCAGAGCGATGGCTGTGGCCATCTACCTATTGTTCGCTGGCCTGATTGGCCTTGGTTTCGGGCCGCTCTTTGTCGGCGCTGTTTCTGACTTTATTTCTGGTGGTGACCCATCACTCGAAGCAGATGGGATTCGAGGGGGTGTCGCAGCAATTTCGCTTTTTAATATCTGGACGGCGTTTCATTTTTGGCGCGCCAAAAAATTGGTCACAATGAGTCAGCCAGATCAGTAGACATGAATGTCATACACATTTTTTGGCTGGTGCTCCTGCGGCAGGCGCAGGGGCGCCTGCATGTTAGATGGATCTCCTCAGATGCAGCTGTAACAACTTGGGATACTTTTCGAAGGCTACTTTAGCTTTTTGTAATTCACTAGCGGAGAACCAGCGAATACTCGTGTGTTCATCACCAAGATTCTTGGGCTCACCAGACCAGCCGGTTACAACATAAACAGGGTGTGAGTAGAACTCTCGAACTAGTAGAACCTCGTCCGGACGCCCACCACGCTCACAATGCCCACCTACTAGTCCCAAGTATCAGAATAGCGCCAGTCCATTGTCTATGAGCAGGGCCCCGCTATCCTTCGACGATCCATCCAATTCAATTCACATCATTTCGCGGCCGAGATCGCCGCGCGAACACGGCTATGTTCCGCGCGCGAAAGATCATAAAAACTTGCCGCTATTACCGTGACACCGATCATGATCAAAACACCAGGCCCCATCGCTAGAGCGAGGGTCCGCAGAGACTCAGGATCGATCGTCTCCACCGTGGCACTAGGCTTAATCCCCGCCAGATCTACCACCACACCGGAAATCACGATACCGAAGCCGCCAATCGCCTTGGCCGCAAAGGATGACGCAGCAAAATAGATGCCTTCGCTTCTGCTGCCGTGTTTTTCCTCATGCTGATCGGTAATGTCAGCGATCATAGAACCGATCATGACAGTCAAAACACCAATGCCCATGCTGCTTATTGCGTTGCATGTCATCACCAGATAAAACAATAAGGGGTCGCCCGGTTTTGGGAAGAGTCCCAACAGACTCAGTATGATCGGCAGTGTGTTCCAGACCGCAAACCAGATCAGTCCGCCGATCAGCAAAGTTTTCTTTTCCTGAAAAATGCGTCCCATTGGGGTTGCCAGCCCGGCGCCAAGAAAAGTGCCAATGACAGAGGCTGGAAAGCTAAGCCCGATCAGCGCAAGACTGAATTGAAAGTACAAGGTGCCGAGGTAAATTGACAATGCCGCAACCATGCCCATGGTCATACCAAAAAGTACAGCTGTCAGTACAACGGCTCTAAACGATCGCAACCCGAAAGCCATCGTCGCCTCTCGCAGGACGTGCCGAAAACTAAACCGAGGGCCATCGGGGTTGCCCTGGGGCAAATACGGAATGTGACTGTGTGTTCCATAAGCGGTCAACAGAACGCCAACGAAAATGACAACAGAGAACATGGCCGCGAATCTTGGATAGGCTTCCGGATTTAATTGCCCATTGGGATACTCAGGCGTCGCCCCGAAAAATATCTGCAAACCGATCAGGAACACCATCAATGTACCAACTGACTGCAGAATAGATCGCAACGACGATAATAACGTCCGCTCCTGATAATCGTTAGAAAGTTCGGCCGTCAGCGATGTGTGCGGAATCGAATAGACGGATTGTGTCGTTCGAGTGAGTACAGAGAAAACCACCAGCCAGAGAAACACCTGCGTTTCATCCAGACCCGCGGGTGGCGAAAACAACAGGTAAAAACAGATCGCAAAGGGTGCCGCAGCCGCATACATGAAAGGATGGCGGCGTCCCCAGCGATGACGGATGCTATCGGACCAAGAACCTATAACAGGGTCACTGATCGCATCAATTAGCAGTGCGATGACAATCGCGAGACTAGCGAGAAACCCGGATAAACCTAATACCTGATTATAGAAGAACAACAGAAAGAAGCCGAAGGACGTCGACTGCACGCCTTCAGGTATTTGCCCAACAGCGAACATAAATCGCACACGCCAAGTCAGCGTTCCAGCAGTCGGAGTGGTCAAAGATGCTCCCCTTACTCAGTTACAACAAGACAGGCAAGATCTATAACAACCCTGGGACGTCCGATGTGATTGGTTGCTGCAAAACCAAATCTGAGGCTTCAGCAACGCCCCAAGACAATAGCGCACACTGATCTGGAAATGCAAAATTATCGATGCTCATTGTCAAGAGCTCGCTGCGCGGTTTTTCGATTTTGCAGGTTCTCGATCTCAATCATCTCGCGCCGCCTTTGATCATGTCACAGAGTGCTTTTGTACACTTGTTGATCATCACTCCGATACTTGGTATCGCCGCAGAGCTGTTTTGTCGGCCCGAATATCTTCGGTCCAGATGCGTAGCGCTGAGGGATCCCAATTAATGTCGTTGTAGCGAAACTTTGCGTCGGTCTGCTGCGGATACCGGAACGTCAACCACTTTTATCTGCAACGACACATTGATGTTCTTAACAAGCATTTCGCGCCAGGAAGAGACTCGTTCAAAACGCATCCGACTACCTACGATTAGAATTAGTAGCAACGCGAACAGCACCACAACTGCGTTACCCACCAGTCAGAATCTAAAATTGGCTCGGTCTGCAACGTCTCAAAGCTCTCTACTTTGGGAAAGCAAAGCTGCTAACAATCCGCTAAACCCTACTATTGCTACGGGGCTTCTCAGTGAGTGCAACGAACGAATCAAATACTGCACCCATTACCTATTCTGCGCGATTAGACACGTAACACCTTGCGCATACGCCAACTGGCGCGCAGCGTAAGTTGCTCGCTTGCCGCAACTTGTTATGCGACATCGTTGCCTTCTTTGAGCGTATCGAACAGCGGGATCCTGCTGATGAATGAGGGCTTACCGCTATATTTTTTAAGCCCTTCCTCAATCACCTTGGCGATGGTTGGGGTGATTACGGCTTTGCAGTGCGGCCACATTTCGGCTCCTCCCGCAGTTTGGGTTAAAGAAATTGTGTATTCGAGCCAAGCATCATAATCAATCTGCGAAATTAAATCGCGATCTCGGAGTTGCCAAACCTGCTGCATCTGAAAGTACTGCTCATACATCATGTAGAAAAATCGGCGCTTTTCTACTTCGTCAAGTTGATCGAGCGACGTCAAACCGCGCGCATATATATCGGCCATATCTCCAGTCTGAGCCATGGGCAGGAAATAACGATCCCGAGGACCGTCTAGTACGGATTGCAGGCTAGCCGCCTGAAGACTGCGTGTGTTGTCGCGAATCTGGATTGCGAGATATGCCAACGTGACCAGAACCCCTAGCGCACCCATGATTTCCGCCGCAGCGCCAATAGCATCCCAGTTCATTTATCTCGCTCCGTAACTCGTGGGTGCCGCATAAAGTCCTGATTAAGAGGAAATGGCGTAGCCGTTTTCTCTTTGAATTGGCTGCTATGTGTCGGTCTTAGTTGCAATGTTGTACCTGCTACTCGCCAACAGATAATTGCCCATCACTTTTTATAGTAAATCGTAACACTCTACCGAACTCGTTCCCTTCGGCATAGGAAAAATCGCTTCCAATGATTTCTGAATTATTGGCCACTAGCGAATAAGTCCCGATGCCTGGTCCTCCTTGACGTGAATATAATATCGTATTGGAACTATGAGCATTAATTGGGCTGAACGAAATTCTACTTGTCGGTAAAGAGATAATAAATTCGTCGTATTTGTTACTGGAGAGATTCTCAATTATGGCTTTCGGAGATGCGAAATAATATCCGAATGCTATGGTCAACAAGAGAGTGAGTATTGATAAAGTGACTTTGTACTTAATCTTCATTTAGTGGCCAATTGTCAAACCGATTCGGGGCCAAAATAATGTCGATGCTACGAGACACATAACGCCTATGTATTTTCAGCATCGGCGCGCGGCGTATAGGCGTCAAATTGACACTCTTGTTAGGCCATGGCTTCCTTCGTATTTTGACATCTTACACCTTTGGATTCTAAGAATGAATGTTGTTTAGTGATGATCTCATTAGCCTCATATTCTTCATTAGACCAAGTGCTGTGAGCATCACTCACTACTCCTGCACCAAAGCCAAGTTGCAGCGCACCTAGACCAGTTATACGGCCTTACGTGATCGGCGCGCACCGCTGTTGGAGGTTGCTGCGCAGGCGTACAAAGAGGTTGACGAGACACCTCAGGGCACGTTGTTAGGTACCTGCTCGCTTATCAAGTAATTGAAATATCAACGCTCCAAAAAATACTGCGCCTTGAAACAGCAACAGAATGAGCCCGCCCACAAAGATTCCAAGGCCATCAGAGAAAAGAAAGCCATAAGCCTGGACAGCCAAATTAAAAACGATAGCAGAGCCAGTAAAAACAAAAATTATCTTATCTAGTTCTTGTTTGGATTCCTCAGGAAACCGGCGAGTTTCAAGGCCGCTTAACGGTCCCCAGATAGACAGGAAAGCGAAGATAGCAATGCTCCCATAAAATGCCACTAACTGAGTGGATACTCCGAAATCGATCAAGCCTAAAGCCGACAGACCAAAAAATCCGGGTACAAATGCGCAGAGCAATAGATTTCGAACTCTAAATCGAATCACAGGACTTACAGCAATTTCGTCCCCACTGAATATCGCTACTATCCCTGTGAAGCCAGCTAACCCAATCGAAAATTCACATATCATGCTAAAGGTGTCAATCATCTAGGCACCTAACGAGACTGTAGGAAAACCCCTGGGAAACCCAGGAGTACAGTTTCGCGAAATTTGATCTCGCCGTATTGTGCTCTCACACGATTCTCACCTAGTTCAACCTCACTTTGTAGTTCGATATTCATCTCAAGACACCTTCTGTTTTCAGCTAACGACTTAACAATAGTTTTTCTACAGCCGCAACACCTTGCTAAGGGGCGGCGGCGAAGCAGCCGTCCCACGGAGCCAGAGCTACCTGGCGGAGTGACCTTGAGCAACATGTTATACGTAACCTCCTTTGGCTATTGGGCAAAACTGAAAGCGTAGCGAAACATTATGTAATAGAAGGGGATACTAACGATAAACCCTACTAAGTTGATGACTATAAATTTGTTTAGCGATACTTCATTTTTTAGCCAAATAAGTTTGGGTAGCCAGAAAGCGCCGATGCCGTGGGCAATCAACAGGAAAAAATAGATTTGCCAAAATAATGCGCTAAATACCAGAACATTTCGAACATATCCGTAAAGAGCAAAAATTGAAATAAGAAGAATCGATATGCTCACTAGTTCTTCGATTTGAACCGGCTTAGGCGTTACCTCATATTTTCCAGCGAGCTTTAGTGCAGTCTTACCAATCCCGCTAAGTACCAGAAGAGCCGCAAAAATAATTGCGTACCAATAGAGAGCTGCCTCCATCATGACCTGTAACACCAAGTTAAGCTGCTAGGACGTTCTGGCGCGGAGCTTGCGCACGCAAGTGGAGTGACACGTTGCCTGGTCTGCTTGAACTTCATGTTATGTGGTTGTTCTCAATATTAAGAAATCTCATGTGGAAATTTAACGACTTAGTCAAGGATCACTTCAAGCCAAGTCTCTTCGCCTTCGGCAATCTTGGATTCTAAATCCGCGGTAAACTCTTCATCAAACCATAGCTTCAATTTCGGCCAGATGATCAACCCACCATTACTGCGAAGTACGGTTGCAACTCCTAGCATGTACCTTTCTACCCAAGCCATGTCAGGTATTCCGTTCCGGCGCGCGATATAACCCTCTTCAGTTTGGGTGATCCAAGTAAAAACCCATAATGTCCAAGTCACCTTTTCTTGCTCAGTCAGCGATTCAAAGTCGCGTTGACCGCGAATGTGCGCATCCATGAGGGTAGTGTCCTGCGTTAGCTGGTAGAACGCATCAGTGTTGTGGCGCCTAATTTCTCTCGTGGTCTGCAGTGATAGATCCTTTCGCGCACTTCGGAACTGGAAAATCAGAATGACAAGCGTCACAAAGACAGCAATCGATGCCAGAAACTCCCCGAGTGCCCCTAGTTCTGCTATCGACACACCAACCTCACACTAACTCTGGTTTTTTGTGTTCTAGGACAACTACAGCCGCGATGAACCACATTGCACCTAGTTAAACCGCGAAGACACCGAGGATCGAAATGTGATTCACATTTTGATCGCAGGTGCTTCGTCGGAGCGAATGAAATGAGCGGCTTCAAATTCATGTTAGGCAGCTTTCTCATCAATATACTCTCGAAAGTTATCAGGGAATCTATTTTGAAATCTTCGCCACCAATGCTTCACCCCTTCATGCTTACAGTAGTCATCGAAGAAACTAGACCAATAGTCAAAAACAACATCGCTGGTCAATCCACGTTTGTATTGTAGAAAATATGTGAAGTGATTCTCGAACGTACCGCTTACGATAAGGTGGTACTTAGCGGATTCATTAAAATCTAATTCTTGGCAACGATGCCCCCTTAGACTCAATATCAAGCAACTCCGGGTGGTCGAAGTAATTTTTTCTAACCTGCGCAACACCATTATTTGAAGATACGTCGTGCGTTGCACGCAAAAACTCTGAGTTTTCTTTGACGAACTTTGAGTTTTCACGAACTTGATAAGCTAAATAGATTAGCGAAACAACGACACCAATCCCGCTTACGAATTCACCAATGCTACCTATTTCTTCAAGTGACATGATTGGCTCCTAAAGCCGTGCTCTGCGGCAAATTTGCAGCGCAGCGGATAATTCGTCCGATAGCAGCGCCTTGTTATACGGCATTGTAGTTTCTTATTAACCTTCCGCATGCGGCCAGCAGCGGACCTTAAATTAAGTCTCCGGTATTCCCGAAAGGGCTGAGCCGTAAGCCAACGAGGTCAGATTAGACGACCATCCTTGGCCAACAACCTTTACGTCATTCTGGACGCGGTGCCCCCCGCTCCTTGAGGAATCAATAAGTAAATTGTGAAACCCAAAAAATAACCCCTGCACTGCTGGTGGCAAAATAACAACGCCATTGGCTGGCCGACATCACATCCTAATAGCGCCGAGTTCGTATTTCAAGGTAGACGGGTGCTTGCGTCTGGAACGCACAATACCGACCTATATCTCAACATTCTAACGCCCAATAAATTCCAGAATCGTCTGATTTACCAACTCAGCTTGTTCGTAGTGTAGCGCGTGGCCACCACCCTCGACTTCCTTAGCAACCACCCCACTTCCGAGTACATTGACAACATCACTGAATGGACTGCCCGGAAAAGACTGGCTGCTATCGCCCCACATTATTAACGTCGGGGTCTTGTTCTCGCCAACCTGCCTAAAATCATCCATCGGATTCGCTATCGCAGACTCCCGGATAGTCGACAGTATTGCATGGCGAAAGCCCACATACTTGGTTTGAAATACGAATTTTTCGGGCCAATACGCGAATTTCTCCGGCTCCGTAAAGTCCTGAAGTTGGGCTTGCGCAAGTTGCGGCACAACAAATACGTAGATGAGAAACTCACCAATCACCGGCCAACTAACCGGGCCTATGTCAGAGGGTTCGAAAGCCGGCTCTAAAAGCACTAGCTTTGATACACGCTGTGGATGCTCTGCGGCAAAAGCACCAGCGATGGCGCCGCCCATAGACTGACCAACAATAATGACCTTATCTTCTATTTCCAGCGCCACCAGAAGTTGATCCAACTGCGCTACAAATAACGCTCGGTCGTATTCTATAACAGGCTTATCGGAGTAGCCTCGCCCATACAGGTCGTAGCGGATAACCCGATAGCCCGCGTTT
>JBNMQM010000084.1:0-15099 GCA_051278195.1 Candidatus Azotimanducaceae bacterium | reverse complement strand
AGCTTTGTTTTCGAACTCAGTAGTGCCGTTAGATCATCAGTATCTAACAATCCGGTTTCTGAATCTGCTTGCCAAACGCGAACCTTGGCACCGGCTTCTTCTGCTGCGCGATACATTGCCCCGATGTTAGATTCGTGATCCTGATTGGTGACCACAATCTCGTCCCCAGGATTCAACATGGCTCGAAAGGCTTGAGCCAATACGTAAATGTTTTGGGTCGTTGATGGACCAAAGCCTAGCTCATTTGGGCGTACACCTAACGCCCTTGCCCATCGCTGTTTTGCCGATAGCATTTTTTCCATGCCTTGCTGACTGACCGAAAAGTTGTTGCCTGGCTGAACTTTAGTGCACGTGTAGAATTCGTTCAGCGCATCGATTGTTTCTTGGCAGGGTAACGAGCCCGCTGCAGAATCGAAAAAATAGCCACCTAATGTTAAGGCGTTGAAGGCTGGGAAATGTTGTCGAACAAAACCAACGTCGAGTTCAGCCATCAGGCAGAATCTTTCTTTGCGTTAAGCGGGTCCGGGCGCACCATCTGGCTATTGTTATCCCAGTTAGAACTCCATGCAATAGGCGGCATATTCGCAAAAGCCTCTTTCAATCTGGCATCCCAGCTTTCGCGAATCTGTTTTAAATATTCGCTGGTTTCATCAAATCGATAATGCCGATCAATCTGCAAGCTATTGGTGTGATAAATCAAAACCTCAATCGGCGGACCCACGGTTAAGTTACTGCGCATAGTGGAGTCCATTGATACAAGACCGCACAGGACTGAAGTTTCAAGACTCGAGTCGAGAGTGATGATCCGATCAAGAATCGGCTTACCATATTTACTCTCGCCGATCTGTAAATACGGTGTGTCGCCTGAGGTTGTAATGTGATTACCCTGTGGGTAAACCAGATAGGCTTTCGGTGTGCGGCCATGAATCTGACCGCCAACAATAAAGCTGGCCTCAAATGATCTGCCGTTATCTGCTCGATGTTTGTCTTGTTCTGCGACACTCACCTCGCCAATGTAGTCAGCGGCTTCTTCCATATCGTCAACGGTCGTCAGATTGACTGGTTTTTCCTGACGAATGTCTTTCTTGAGCCTAGCAATAACAGCTTGCGTGGTCGCCAGATTTCCAGCAGAAAGAAGCACAATTTGGCGCTCACCATCAACACCAAACATATACATTTTCGAGTAGGTGCTGACATTGTCAACGCCCGCATTGGTACGAGAATCAGAGATAAAACAAAGACCATCGTCAATCGCGATGGCTAGGCAATACGTCATGGAAAGTCACTTCTAAGTTAACTGGATACCACTTAAGGTATTAGCAAAAAATGTTATCTGTCACATCGTTGCAGTGGCATTAGATGAGCCGATGCTGCCTGCAAGATAAGTTTCGATTTTGTCTTTGGCGATATTGTCTGGGTCGCTGAACTGAATACCTACACCTGGAGTATGAGGACTTTTAACGCCCTTTTTGGCAATCCAAACCACTTTACCGGCAACAGGAATCTTCTCTGACTCATCCATAAGGTTCAGAAGGATAAAGACATCGTCACCGATGTCATATTCAGTTCGGTTGGCGATGAATAAACCACCGTTTTTCACGAAGGGCATATAATAGTTATGTAGTACCACCTTGTCCTTAATGGTCAAGGCAATCATCGTCTTCTTGGCGCCGCCTCTTGCCAGCTTACCCATGTGACCTTCTCATCGTAAATTTGTGCCTGATTTTGCCCTATGGCCTGCCAATCTACAAGCTGAAGCTCTGGGTTTCCATATTCTGGCAGTCGATCATCAAGTGCTCTAGGAGCAAGGTTTTATTCGGGTTCTGGCTGCCTTTCAACAAGCGATAGTCGGTTTGGAGCCGGCTTACTAATGCTAGCGCTTGTTGACTTTGGATGTGCCCCGCAATTTCTGTAATTTGGGTGCGCAAATCGCTGTTGTGCATAGCGTCTTCACCGGCTGCCAGATGGTGCCTTGCGACATCGGCAAAAAGAGTCATGCCCAATTCGATAACCTCAATTGGATCTAATTTCCCCAACTTGTCCACCAGACCGACGACTTCTGCTCTTTCTGTGAGTAAATCGCACCAGACGGCGCTAATTTCCTGACGCCGAGCAAGAAATGCATCATCAAACTTATTGATAGCATGCAGCGGCGACCCATTGCCAAGCCGCAACAAGAGTTCCCAATCTATATCTCCTTTACCCTGACCTTGAAGCCAATCGACTGCTAACTGCCGGTCAGGCGTAGGCACTTTGACTTGCTGGCAACGACTACGAACGGTTGGTAGAAGGATTGCGGGATCATCTGAGACCAGAAAAAGGTGGGTGTTTTGTGGCGGTTCTTCCATCGCCTTTAACAAAGCGTTCGCCGAGTTGCGGTTCATGGCGTGGGCTGGGTTTAAAATCGCAATCTTGTGTGCACCCATCTGAGCCGTCTGATTCACCCAGTCGTTCAACTGACGGATCTGTTCAATCTTGATTTGTCTTGAATCTTCTTCCGGTTGAATCAACTTATAATCTGGGTGACTGCCCGCAGCGAGCAAATGGCAAAATTTACAGACGCCACAGCCATTTGACGCTTCACACATGAGTTGTTGCATCAGTGTTTCGGCAAGATGCAACTTCCCTAGGCCCGACTGACCCACAAACAGAAGTGCATGAGGTAACCTGTCACGACGATTTCGATCGACGAGGTCTGCGAGTGTATCAGCGAGCCAGGGATAGATCACTTATGCCAATCCTCTATTGCTTGTGTAATGGCGATCTGAATCGCAATCTGAACCTCGGCGAGTGACTGACCCGCGTCTATTAGCCGAAAACGCAGCGGCTCTCTTTTGGCGCGAGCCAAAAACGTATCTCGAACTCGCTTAAAAAATTCCACCGACTCTCTTTCAAAACGATCCAGTTCGCCCCGCTGGCTTGCCCGCTCCAAGCCGACTTCGATCGGCAAATCTAACAAGAGTGTAATATCAGGTCGATATTGATTTAATGCGACTACATCGATGCTCTGAATCAAGTCAGAGGACACGTTGCGGCCACCTCCTTGGTAGGCGTAAGTAGAATCGGTAAACCGATCGCAGACGACCCATTCTCCTCGAGACAACGCGGGCTCGATCAACATCGAAACATGTTGGGCGCGAGCCGCAAACACCAACATTAATTCAGTGATATCCGCCATCTCGGTATTATTTTTATCCAACAACAAGTGCCGAATCTTTTCGGCGAGCGGCGTTCCACCTGGCTCTCTGGTTGTGACGAATGGGATGTCTGCCGCTGCCAATAGCGAATGAATAAAGGCGAGGTTAGTTGATTTGCCGACGCCTTCAACGCCTTCAATGGTAATAAATAAGCCCCGCTTGGTCATGGAATACTCAATTTTTATCGGCTGTGGGAGTGCTGCGATAGGCCTTCACCCTACCCTCTTTCTGAAATCGGTTTACCGCTTCTCGATGCTCGTCCAGACTGGTAGAAAAATAACTCCGACCATCGCCCTGGGCAACAAAATAAATGTACGGGCTTGCAGGAGGATCCACGGCCGCTTTGAGTGACGCTAAACCTGGATTGCAGATAGGTCCCGTCGGTAGCCCCTTGTGGACATAGGTGTTATGGGGATGATCTATCCTTAAGTGACGACGACGCAGGTCGCCATCAAAATCCTTCAACCCATAAATCACCGTAGGGTCTGATTGCATCCTCATCCCCCGAGCGAGTCGGTTGTTAAACACACTCGCAACCAGCGGTCGATCAGGCTCGTAACCTGTTTCTTTTTCAATAACTGAAGCCAGAATCAACGCTTCATTCGGCGATTTCACTGCCGCATCAACACTGCGAGTCGCCCAGACCTCCAGCAGAATTTTGTCCATTTTCTGCTTTGCGCGATTTAAGATATCAAGAGAACGTTCGCCCCGTGTGTAGGCATAAGTATCAGGGTAAAGTCTGCCTTCCCAATTACTGAGGTCTGAAAGGATAGCTTCAGCCGCGGCTAGATCATTCCCTGTCAGAAGCTCTGTGCTCGAGAGGAGCTTTAACCATTCCGAGACGGTCCAGCCTTCGGGAAAAGTTACTGTTCTTTGAATGACGTTACCCGAGCGTAACAAAGCCAAAAGGTCGACCGCTGTTATGCCAGGATCAATCTGATATTCACCGGCCTTGATATGCCCTCGTGCTAAGGTCACACGACCGTAAACCCTAAACATCACCTCAGGTAAGGCCAGCCAATGAGCCTCCGCGAGTTTGCCTGTAAGACTGCTGATACTATCGCCTCTTTTGATCAACAGATACTCGGTATCGGCAATATTGAGTGGTCGAGTAAAGAGATAGGATGCGTAGAGTCCCAGACTGCCCGTCAGTATCAGGGCAACAACCAAAAGCCTTGCCATCAGTCCAGACGTTTGAATATCAGAGTACCGTTAGTACCACCAAAGCCAAATGAATTTGATAACGCGGCCTGAATAGGCATGTCACGGGCCGTATGAGGGACATAATCTAAATCACAATCATCGCTGGGGTTATCCAAATTAATCGTCGGTGGCGCGATGCCGTTATAGACTGCTAGCGCTGTAATGACGGCTTCAACAGAGCCAGAAGCGCCGAGCAAATGGCCGATCATAGACTTTGTGGAGCTCACCGCCACATTCATAGCATCAGCGCCCATTAAGGTTTTGATCGCCATAGTTTCTGCCACATCACCCAGCGGCGTCGAGGTGCCATGGGCGTTAATGTAATCGAGTTCTGATGCGTCCATTTCAGCATCCGCCAGCGCATTTTCCATAGATCTACGTGCTCCTGAGCCGTTTTCGGCCGGGGAAGTCATATGACTTGCGTCCGCGCTCATGCCAAATCCAACAATTTCACAGTAGATTCTGGCACCGCGTTTTTTAGCGGCCTCATACTCTTCCAACACAAGGACTGCAGAACCGTCACTTAATACAAAGCCATCACGATCTCGGTCCCAGGGTCTGCTAGCAAGTTCTGGTGCCTCGTTACGCGTGGATAATGCTCTCATCGCGGCAAAGCCTGCCATGGTAGTAGGAGAAGTAGACTTCTCAGCGCCACCTGCCAACATAGCATCGGCGTCACCCGCTGAGATCATTCTAGCGGCAAAGCCAATATTATGAGTCCCTGTCGTGCAAGCGGTCGTAATCGCAATGTTTGGACCTTGAAGCCCAAACATAATGGAGAGATGACCCGCGACCATATTAATGATGCAAGACGGAACAAAAAATGGCGTAACTTTGCTGGGTCCTCGATTCACGACGATATCGTGGCAGGCCTCGATGGTAACAATGCCGCCGATTCCAGAACCAACCGCAACCCCGATCCTATGTCGGTTCTCATCTGTTACTTCAAGGCCAGAGTCTTTCATAGCCTGAATGCCGGTGACTAAACCGTACTGAATGAAACCATCCATTCGCCGAGCTTCCTTGGGCGACAGATATTCGGACATATCGAATTCGGGCACGGCTCCGCCGAAGCGAACTGGAAAGCCCTCTGTATCAAAGACCGTGATGGGGCCAATGCCGCTCTTACCGGCAGTCAGACCATCCCAACTGGATTCAAGTGACGCACCCAGCGGCGTTACCATGCCCATTCCAGTGACCACAACTCTGCGATTTTTCACCCAAGCCTCCCGCGCCAACAAAATAATTATGGCGCAACCTTCGTTTCACTCACCTTTGCACATTGCTATGCGCAAACCACCACTTCTAAATCTATACGCTCTAAAAACACAAAGGCCGCATCTGCGTATCGCAACTGCGGCCTAGTGTAATTATTTCATAAGATTAGCTATGAGATTCGATGTAGTTGATGGCTTCCTTGACAGTCGTAATCTTCTCAGCTTCTTCATCGGGAATTTCAGTTTCGAATTCCTCTTCGAGCGCCATAACGAGTTCTACGGTATCAAGAGAGTCAGCGCCCAGATCCTCGACGAAAGAGGCCTCGATTGTGACTTCTTCTTCTTTTACGCCGAGCTGTTCACATACCAGTTTTCTAACTCGTTCTTCTATTGTACTCATGCTGTTCTTCACTCCTGAGATGCAGTCAAAGCTGCAATAGTTTAATTAAATGCCAGCAACCCTATCAAGCATTTTATGCGCTTGACTCTGGCGGGTAATTGAGGGTTAAAACGTGTATCGGCACATAAAGCCCCGGTTAGGACATATGCATGCCCCCATTGATATGGATAGTTTCGCCTGTGATATAACCAGCAAGATCGCTCGCCAGGAAAGACACCAGCGCTGCGACCTCGTCTGCTTCGCCAAGTCTACCGAGAGGAACCCGGGATAACAAAGCTGCTTGCTGATCTTCGGGCAACTCACTTGTCATATCGGTACTAATAAATCCAGGTGCGATGGAATTAACCGTGATGTTACGCGACCCTAGCTCAGCTGCCAATGCGCGCCCGTAGCCTTCCATACCAGCCTTGGACGCCGAGTAATTAACTTGCCCGGCGTTGCCCATGCTGGCAACGACGGAGCTGATATTGATAATGCGACCCCAGCGAGCCTTTGTCATGCCTCGAAGACAGCCCTTTGAAACACGATATACCGAATTCAAATTGGTATTAATCACGTCTTCCCATTCAGATTCTTTCATACGGAGAGCAAGGTTGTCGCGAGTAATGCCTGCGTTATTGACAAGAATGGTTGGTGCATCTACATCTTTGATGGCGACAAAAAAGGCTTCGATTGATGCAACATCTGACACATCCAGAACTTCGCCTCGGCCATTTGCCAAGCTAGAGGTTATTTTTGCTGCACCGTTCACTGTCGTTGCGGTACCGATCACAAAATGACCTGCGGCCACTAGGCTCTCGGCAATAGCTTTGCCGATACCCCGCGATGCGCCCGTTACAATTGCAACTTTATTCTCCATAGGACTATCCCAATGATTCCAGTGTAGAGGCTAACGATTCTACTGAGTTAATCACATAACCATCTATAGACTTGTCGATCCGCTTATTGAGCCCAGTTAGAACTTTGCCCGGGCCGCATTCGACTATCGTTGACACACCATCTAACGCCATACGTTTCGTGGTTTCTGTCCACATAACGGCACTGTACATCTGTGCCACTAGGTTCGAGCGGATGGCATCGGCACTGCTGTGGTAAACAGCATCGACGTTTTGTAGGATATGGATAGTTGGAATGCTAATTGTGATGTCTGCGAGTACCACCGCCATTTTTTCTGCGGCAGGTCTCATTAACGCACTGTGGAATGGCGCACTCACAGCTAATGGTATGGCGCGCTTAGCACCCGCATCCTTTAAGGCTTCAATTGCGAGTTCAAGCGCCGCATTGCTACCGGCGATGACCACCTGACCTGGCGCATTGTAATTGGCGGCTTGAACTAACTCTGTTCCTGAAGAGCACTTGGCACAAACTTCACGTACCACTTCGTCTTCAAGCCCGAGCACAGCAGCCATGCCACCTTGGCCAATAGGCACCGCGGTTTGCATAAACTGCCCTCGTTGTTGAACCAACTTCACCGCATCGGTAAATTGAAGAGATCCAGCTGCGACCAATGCAGAATATTCTCCAAGGCTATGGCCCGCGACCACGTCTGGCCTGGTCGCACCGAGTGCAACCGCAACCCGCCAAATCGCAACGCTCGCAGAAAGTAATGCAGGTTGAGTGAATTCAGTTTGATTGAGTTTATCTTCAGGACCCGACTGGATAAGCTTCCAGAGGTCGTAGCCAAGGGCTTCTGAAGCCTCAGCAAAGGTTTCTTCGATCAGTACCTGTTCAGTCGCGAGATCTGACAACATTCCGACTGACTGTGAGCCCTGACCGGGAAAAACGTAGGCCAGTTTCCCCATGGTGTTCCCCTTTTTCATCAATATATGTTGCGGGCAGCGCGTTGAAGCAACCACAAAAAAATCAGCACCCCGAAAGGTGCTGTTTTTTCATTCTTACAACCAACTAACGCTAGTCGTCTTGAGTATGCACAACTTTTTTGCCACGGTAAAAGCCGTCAGCGCTGACATGATGACGACGGTGGGTTTCACCAGTGGTCGTCTCTTCTGAAAGGGTGGGTCCCTTTAGAGCATCATGGGCACGACGAAGACCGCGGCGTGATCGGGTTACCTTACTTTTTTGTACGGCCATTGCTAGCTCCTGTTAATTCGTCTTTCAATCCTGCTAGACCTGCAAATGGCTTGTAGGTTTCACCGGAAGGTTCTACTTCTTGATTGTCTGCTATATCTGCCTCATAACCCTCGACCTGGCAGTTAGCACCGCTGTGCTTTGCTACCATAGGCAGAGAGAGGATCAATTCATCTTCAAGCAAATCGACGGTATCGACGAGATCTTCCAAACTCACAATACCATCTTCTTCCTCTTCCAGCTTAAACAGCGCTTCCTCACTATTCACAATCGCATGATGCAGTTCAGCCTTTAAGTCATAGTCTACTGGCGCCAGGCAATTCTGACACGATAGACTTACTGTGACGAAAACGTCACCTGTGATTAAAGTTGAGTGCTTTCTGCCTTTGCGAAATGCAAGTTTTGCACTGACCTCTCCTTCCGTTGCCAAGAGAGATTCTGCTAACCGTTTAAACGCACTAAGCTGCAGTATCCCTTCGACATTACGGTTTTCCGTTGCCAGTTTTCTGTGATTTACTCGCGCTGGGAGGGGGTCTGAAAACATAAGGGGCGCATATTATGCATACGGCTGGTCACTGTCAAAAGAAATTGACCCTAAGTTTCAGAAAACTCATATTAATTCAGTAGGATATATTCAATGCGAGGCCAACCAGCACCAATCGTACTAGCTTCCACCTCGGTCTATCGAGCGGCCCTGATGGAAAAGTTGGGTATTCGCTTCGATCAGGTTGATCCAGGTTTCAAAGAACGGCGGGTAGACAGCGAAACACCTGAAGCTACGGCCCTGCGCCTCGCAGCCGGCAAGGCCATGACCGTATCTGACCGATTAGCGTCAGACGCCACATCAGCCACCATCGTGATTGGTTCTGATCAGGTGGCTCATGTTGGCAACCAGACCATTGGCTCTGACCCCATTAATGATGAAGCACTGTCAAAGCCTGGTAATTTTGAAAATGCTGTTAAACAGCTACAGCGATGCTCCGGCCAGTGGGTAACCTATTCCACCGCCGTTTGTCTCGTCAGGCACGACAGTTCCGTACTGAGTCACTTCTGCGAACACTATCGCCTGAAGTTTCGACACCTCAGTGACGACCTAATTCGGCGCTACCTTGCCCTTGACCAGCCCTATGATTGCGCTGGCAGTATTAAAGCTGAAGCCCATGGCATCATGCTTATAGAAGACAGTGACGGACAGGATATCAACACCGTCTATGGGTTGCCGCTGATACGCTTGATTACAGAGCTCAGCGCAGCCGGCGTGGTGATACCCTCTGTCGCGCCCCAGAAATAACATGACAATCAACATCACTAATGTTTCATATCACTTTGTTAATGTTAACTTTTTAGTACATCCAAAGCTTTGGTGAAAGCATCATCCAATGGCGCTTCAACCGTAACAGCTGGCCACTTATCAATGGCCGGTACAACGAGCCGGCTGGCATGCAACATTAATCGCCTGCCACTCAGTTTTAGCGCTGCATCAGCCCGATCATTGCCATACTTGTTATCACCCACGATCGGATACCCCGTTGCGGTGCAGTGCACCCTTATTTGGTGGGTCCGCCCTGTCACTGGCCGCGCTGCAAGCAATGAAAACCCTGAAGACTGCTCAAGCACCTGATACTCCGTGAGTGAGACCTTACCGTCAGCTTGAACACGACTCATTCTTTCTCCACTCGCCAGAACATTCTTGCTGAGAGGCAAGTTAACGTGCTGTTTTCGACTAGGCCAACGCCCGTGTACCAGGCACAAGTAATGCTTTTCGAGCTTATCTTTACTCTGCAGCAACTTTTGAATTTGTTTGAGATAACTCGCCTTCTTCGCGATCATAAGGCACCCGGATGTATCCCGGTCTAGTCGATGAACCAACTCCAAAAAACGTTCGGTCGGACGAAGCTGACGCAGGCCTTCAATGACTCCAATACTGATACCACTGCCACCGTGCACAGCGATACCCGATGGCTTATTGAGAATGATAAGTGCTGCATTCTCAAATAGGATGGCATTCTCCAGCAGTTGCATGATGCTCTGGCTAGCGACAGGTGTGACCTCGCTAGACATACGAATCGGCGGGATGCGCACCTGATCATCTAAAACTAGGCGCGTATCTGGCTTGACCCGTTTACCATTGACCCGCACCTCACCTTTGCGTACACAGCGATAAATACGCGACTTCGGGACACCTTTCATGGTCTTCAGAAGAAAGTTATCGACACGTTGACCTACCGAATTTTCGTCCACTGCCACGATTTTGGCTCTCGGTGCTGCTTTGGTTTCATTCATGAAATTCCTGCTTTCCTGCAATGCTTTGATCGGCGTGTAATTGTTGCTATAATACCTCGGCACGTGGGTCTATAAGTTTCCAAAAGAACTCAACCCGATGACTCGCCCTTTTCTTCCGGCAGATCTTTACACAGATAACCCGGCAGTAGGTTCTTTAAACGTCATTTTGCGTGTACTGTTGAGTACACCCAACATTTTCGCCTTCAAGTACGCCTACATGGTCTATGACCTTAAGGTTCATGGCGATCTGGTGGATTATCTCACAGATGAATTTCGGGTTTGGCGGTTTGCACCGTTATCTATAAGACTTTCTATAGAAGAAAGTTGAAAAGAAGCACGCAAATTAAAGCCGCTAGACATTTTTAACCGCGATCAAATGAACGCGATGGGTAAGCCAAATCAGTTTATCGTTGGCAGACAGTTTTACGTTTTAGCGCTTCTTTACAGAAGCAGTGGCACATACTCTTCTCCCAGTACACCCGGGATGTCACAGCTTAACGTAATAATAAACGCCAGCCATGAAAGTTACGAAACCCAACGAAAGTAAGGAGTCGTTGAGGCATTTAGCACCAGTTATCTGGGATTAAACACCTAATAGATTTGGCGATACCACTGCGCGGTCACGATCGCAAAACTTAAGTGATATCGTAATGAAAAGAATGCTAATAAATGCAACTCACACTGAGGAGTTGCGCGTTGCTATGGTAGATGGGCAACAACTCTATGATCTGGACATCGAAAGCCGCGCCAGAGAACAGAAAAAATCCAACATCTACAAAGCCCGCATCACCAGGGTCGAACCAAGTCTTGAAGCCGCTTTTGTTGATTATGGTGGCAATCGACACGGATTCCTTCCCCTTAAAGAAATTTCTCGAGAATACTTTTCTGTCCCCCCTTCGAAAATCAAGGGCCGGGTCAATATTGCCGAAGTTGTCAAAGAAGGCACAGAAATCGTCATTCAGGTTGAGAAAGAAGAGCGCGGTAATAAGGGCGCGGCGCTCACCACTTTTTGTAGCCTAGCAGGACGATACCTTGTCCTGATGCCAAACAACCCACGTGCTGGCGGAATTTCTCGCCGTATTGAGGGAGAAGAACGAGACGAGCTTAAGTCCGCTCTGTCTGAGCTCGAGATTCCAAAAGATATGGGCGTTATCATCCGTACCGCTGGTATTGGTCGAACTAGCCAAGAATTACAGTGGGATCTTGACTATCTCGTTCAAATATCCAAAGCGATTGACGAAGAAGCCGCCAAGCGGTCTGCCCCTTTCCTGATCTATCAGGAAAGTGATGTCATCATTCGCGCTATCCGCGACTACCTGCGAGATGATATTGGTGAAATACTCATCGATACCGATGAAGCATTTGGTCAAGCCGAAGCTTTTATAGACCAGGTAATGCCACAGTTTAAAAGTCGGCTAAAGCGTTACGAAAGTGATGTACCTTTATTCAACCGTTATCAAATTGAAGGGCAAATAGAGTCCGCATTCCAACGCGAAGTCCGTTTGCCATCCGGTGGTTCTCTCGTTATCGACCCCACTGAAGCGCTCGTCTCGATAGACATTAACTCTTCACGTGCGACGCGTGGATCTCATATTGAAGACACTGCGGTCAATACCAACCTTGAGGCTGCCGACGAGATCTGCCGGCAACTAAGACTCCGTGACATGGGCGGTTTGGTCGTCATCGACTTTATCGACATGAATGCGCAAAAGAACCAGCGTGCAGTTGAAACCCGTATGCGTGATGCCCTGCAAATAGATCGGGCGCGCGTACAAGTCGGACGTATCAGTAAGTTTGGTTTGTTAGAAATGTCACGCCAACGACTACGTCCATCATTAGTCGAAACCAGCGGCATCGTTTGCCCTCGCTGCAGTGGTACCGGCACTATTCGAGATATCGAGTCTTCAGCCCTGGCAGTTATGCGCTTGATTGAAGAAGAAGCGCTGAAGGATACCAGCAGCGAAATTCGAGCATTTGTACCGATCTCAGTCGGTTCATTCATGCTCAATGAAAAACGTTCCGATTTGAGTGCTTTAGAAGCCCGCAACGAAGTTCGTGTTGTCGTTGTCCCCTCTGCCGACATGGAAACACCGCACTTTCGAGTTGAACGCATCCGCTCAGGAGATGAAGAAGCGGTTTCTGCTAGCTATGAGATTACTCAGGAAGATGATGCTGAAACGGTCCAGCCACAAGTTGCTCGTCCTGTTGCGATAGAGACCGCAGCAGTTAAGGCAATCACGGCACAGACTCAGACGGCACCAGCACCAACCCCAACACCAGTTGCGAAAGAAATACCAAAACAAGAAACCAAGCCAGGCCTAATGTCTCGTTTGATTTCTAGTCTATTTTCTTCCGATGAAGAACCTGTTGAAGAAAAGCCCGCGCAGAAACAAAGCGCCGACGGGCAAAACCGAAACCGTGGTAACAATCGCAGTCGCCGTCGTGGTGGAAATAATAGTGGCAGCAATAACGGTAACAACAGCGGTAACAACAGCGGTAACAATGGCCAGAATCGCTCCGCCGAGCGCAATCAAGATACGCAGAAGCCTCGCAGCAAGCCAGATCAAAACAAGTCGAATAACGATGCGTCTGACAACGATAGAAATCGTAAACCGACTGACGATGAAACCAGGCCGATGCGTCGCGCAAAGCCCGCTGAAGCAAAAACTGAAATTGAAACTGAAAAGCCACAAAGCACGCGTAACGAGAATCGTCCTGAGGATAACAAGCAAGGTGACGATGATAAGAGAAACCAAGGTACCCGCCGTCGAGGTGGCAAGGGTCGTAGAAGCCAGAACCGACCTACCGAACAAGAGAACGTGACCGAAACAGCTGAAACGATTGAAACCCCTACAGCGGTGCATACGGAAGTTGTGACCACACCTCCAGTGCACACTGAAGTTGTGACCACGCCTCCAGTACACACGGAAGTTGTGACCACGCCTCCAGTGCACACTGAAGTCGTGACAACCCCAGAGGTAGCACCAACTCCAGCGCCTGAAGTCGTGGCAACCCCAGAGGTAGAACCAACTCCAGCGCCTGAAGCTGCCACAGCACCCGAAGTTGCCGTGACCTCAGAAACCGAGCCTGCTGAAGCATCGGTGTCGGTCGCCGACACATCGGTGGCGGTTGCACAAACACCAGTGGCTGTCGCTGAAACATCAAATAGCTCTGCTACGATAGAAAGTCCAAAAGCTGCTGCGCCGGAACCGGTCGCTGAGCAAACTCAAGAGGAACACCCTTCTGAGTTAGGACGAGCATCCAATGACCCTAGAGACAATCCTGTCGCTGCGCCAACCGGCACAGTACTCGGCATTGTAGATACAAAAGCACCAGCAGAGGTTTTGATTGCCGAAGCACGTAGCCTTGACGTTGAACATGCGAGCACTTTGGGACGCGCGACGAATGACCCACGTGGTCGTGGTATTACCTCACCGGTGTCTAGCGAAGAAACTGAAGAAACAGCGCAGATTGGCAACGAAAAAGGCTAGTCAGAACCGCTAGGAAGGAAAAATTCGCGGTTCGATATCCAGTTCGATATGGAACCGCGACTTCACAATTTTCTGAATTTCCGCCGCGAGCGCCAATATCTCTGCTCCGGTTGCCCCACCCTCGTTTTGAATCACCAGTGCATGCTGCGTTGATACCATCGCATGTCCAACCCGCCGTCCCTTTAAACCAGCTTGATCAATTAAGTAAGCAGCTGACAATTTGTAGTCCCCATTGTCTTGCCGATGCATAGGCATTTCTGGGTCTGCGGCTTTCAAAACAGACATCTGTCCTGCGTCAACAATCGGATTTTTAAAAAAGCTCCCGACGTTGCCAACAACGGCAGGATTCGGCAACTTTGCCCGGCGAATCGCGCAGACCGCTTGACTCACTGTGTCTGCAGAGATTGTTAACTCATGCTCTTCGAGGTATTGCGATAACCCAGCGTAACCAAGCCGAGGCTGGAAACTAAGATCAAGATCTAAAACGATCGATGTAATCACGGCTTTATCTAGCAGATGTGTTTTGAATACGCTTTGTCTGTAGCCAAACTGGCACTCTGAATGGGTCAATGAAAGGTCTTCTCCTGTTTCAAGATCTATCGCCTTCACTTTAACTAGCCTTTCAGCCAACTCAACGCCGTAAGCCCCGATGTTTTGAATCGGTGCAGCGCCGGCCTGACCTGGAATCAGGGACAAATTCTCAAGTCCAAAGCGCTTGTCCCTTAAGGTTGCTAGGACAAGCTGGTGCCAGTTATATCCTGCGCCAACAGAGACGCGCGAACCATCAAGTTGATACTCTGAAATCGCCATATGAACGCAAAGGCCTAGGACTGGTTGATGTAGCACTAGGTTGCTGCCACCACCCAAAACCAACAGCCCAAGTCGCTTCTCTTTAGAAAAGGCAATCGCTGCACGCAGGTCTTCATCGGACTCTACCCGCACAAAGTATTCCGCAGCCACATCTAAACCCAGGGTGTTTAGCGCCTTTAAGTTGACGTTTTGTTGGATATCAATGCTCATATAGCTCCCTGCAAAGTTACGCCGAGTATATCGCAATGCTATAACCTAACCCGCTGCCACTGTATAATTCCGTTCAGAAATTCAACTATGAAACGAGAGAACGTATGGAACTTAAAGACAAGGTTGCCTTTATCACCGGTGGTGCATCAGGATTGGGACTGGCGACGGCAAAGCACTTTATCAGCCAGGGCGCAAAGGTT
>JBNMQM010000083.1:0-15413 GCA_051278195.1 Candidatus Azotimanducaceae bacterium | reverse complement strand
TTTGTTGAGGATCGCGGCATAATCTTCTGATGGTACAGATTCGCCAGTGGTGACGTTCATGCCATCCGCGAATTCATCTGACATGTTCTCTAATTGTTGTACGTCTGCGAAGCGAGCAAACACGGCTTGCACCGCGTCCTCAAAGAGCCGGTTGATAATTTTGTCCTCGTGACCTTCCTCCATTGCTTCAAACTCTATCTTGCCCTGTAGGGACGGCATGATGAATGGGAGATCGCTGATTCGCGGGACGACTTCCTGCTCGCCAGTGGTGATCGCACGGCGCAGCGCATTGGCCAACATCGCCTCATAGTTCGCGATAGTCGCGCGAACCGAAACGCCGGAGCGCTGACTAATGTCCGGAGACTGACGAGCGAGTTGGGTGATTTCTGCAATGATGTGCTGCATGAAGGCAGGCACGTTTTGATGAAACTCACCAATATCCAACTGGGTTTGTTCTTGCTCCATGACCGCAATTTCCTCGAGCACGGTCTGTGGGTAATGGGTGCGAATCTGAGAACCGTAGCGGTCTTTGAGCGGCGTGATGATTCTGCCGCGGTTGGTGTAGTCTTCTGGATTTGCGGTCGCCACGATCAGAATATCTAGATCCAGGCGGATTTTGTGACCGCGGATCTGGACGTCTCGCTCTTCCATAACATTAAGCAAACCAACCTGAATGCGTTCGGAAAGATCAGGTAGCTCGTTAATGGCAAAGATGCCGCGATTACTGTGTGGGATTAGACCGAAGTGCAGCGCGTCTTCATCTGATAGGTAGCGTCCTTCGGCAATTTTAATAGGATCGATCTCGCCGATCAGGTCGGCGATGGTGATGTCTGGTGTTGCGAGCTTTTCACCATAGCGCCGGTCCCGACTGAGCCACCGAATCGGTGTGTCGTCACCTTTCTCTGCAATAATTTGGCGAGCTTTGCTGCTCATTGGCTGGTAGGGATTTTCTGGTATCTCTACCTCGTCAATGATGGGGATTTCTTCGTCCAACAAATTGACTAAGCTGCGAATGATGCGGGATTTCGCTTGGCCTCGTTCGCCCAGTAAAATGATATCTTGCCCAGCAAGAATCGCATTTTCTATCTGTGGAATAACGCTGTCTTGGTAGCCAATGATGCCTGGAAAGACTTCTTCGCCATTGGCAAGCATTCGCATGAGATTGCGGCGCATTTCTTCGCGGACCGAGAGGGCTTCGTATCCAGAAGACTTCAATTCACCAAGAGTGGTTGGCTTTGACATGGTCGATCTCCTTGTCGCGAAACAGCCTCTTTATATAAACAGGATAGCTTACAGCCATGCAAGCAATTTTCCGTAAATGGTCGCATTGCGGAGCTGGCTCATGATTGCAATAATCAAAGCTAATCCGCAGTGGTAGTTCTGTTGTGACTAAACAGCGCCAATACAGCGCCCTAGAAATGATCTGGAGTTTCTCCTAATGACCCAGCCCACTTTGGAAGATGTTCGACGTGAGGTGGCCAATTATCTCGCCGATAAGTGGCAAGCCAGCGTTGCCGTGGTGGCGATTGAGCAAATCTTTGGCGGCGCATCGCGAGAAACCTATTTGCTGCAGCTTGATGTTGACGGGGCGAGCAGGGGAGTTGTATTGCGTCGCGACCCACCGAGTAGCTTGATCGACACTGAAAGGGCATTGGAATATGGCGCCTATGCAGCGATTTACCCCACGTCGATTCCGGTCCCAGAGCCATTTTTTCTTGAAAATGACGAATCCATATTGGGCGCGGCGTTCTCCATTATGGGTGAAGTGGCCAACGCGATCAGTGATGTAGCAGGCTTGTCGGCTGCCGGGCGGCAGCGCATCGGAGCACAAAAATGGCGGTTGCTCGGCAATCTGGCCGCTATGGACCCCATTCAATTGGGGTTCGATGATTTTTGTCGTGTACCGGAACTGGAGCGCTGCGCCGCTGAGCAGCTGTCCTATTGGCGTTCAGTGATTGAAATCGACGAAATTCATCCGCAACCTGTTGCTGCTGCTGCATTGCGCTGGCTAGAACGCAACTTACCGGCGCCGGCACAAAAACTGGCGGTGGTACATGGCGATTATCGCAGCGGTAACTTTCTTTACGAGCCAGAGGGCGATATCACAGCGGTACTGGATTGGGAAATGTGTCACCTCGGTGATCCGATGGAAGATCTTGCCTGGTCTTTAGATCCACTGTGGTGCTGGGGCAATCCCGAGCTGGCAGGCAATCTTTTGCCTTACGATCAGGCGATTGCTATCTGGGAGCAAGCCAGTGGCCTCATACTGAATCGGCAAGACTTTTATTGGTGGCGGGTTTTCGCCGCGGTAAAGGGCCTGGCGATTTGGATTTCTTCATCCGAGGATTTTCATAGTGGTAGTGGCAAGCAAAGCATCTTGGCTTACGCAGGTTGGGCAATGACCGACAGGCAGAACCGGATCCTGCTGGATTACCTCTCACCCTTGAGTGCGCGTCAGTTTGGTGGACCACGACTATGATTCCTTATCCTTCAAGTGGGTTGAAGATGCTCGCGGAACGCGTATTGGGGACGGTGGTCCCGGCGCTGGGTTCCAAATATGCGATGAGTGACGCGGCGATGCTCACGATGCTAATGGTCGCGCTGGCGGAAGAAATGGAGTCTGGTGTTGCTCGGCGGCTTCAAGATATCGAAGCGATGAATGGTGTGTTTCAGATTGCGCGAGAAGCGGGGATCGAAGTTGCGCCCACCGAAGCCATCGCCTCTGATCAACAGACGTTAAGTCGAGTCAATGAACTCCACGATGAGATGACCGTTCATTTGATGACTCTGCATGCGCGAGTTGAAGCATCTGACGAATATCGTGAGTTGAATCTTGCCGTATGGAGATACCTGCACGCGAATGCAGAGCGACATAAACTCGCGCTGTAGTTTGTGGTTGATAGATTGTCGTTAAGGTTTGTTCGCAATCACGATGGCGCGTTTGGGTGCGGGTAGACCTTCAGCGGTGAGATTCGAATCATTCGGGTCTAGAAACTCGGCCAGAGAGTGAAAATCCATCCATTCTGTTGCTCGTTGTTCTTCTACGCTGGTTTGATTCACATCCACCGTTCTAACGTTGACAAAGCCGGCTCTGCGGAGCCAGTTTTCTAATGCCGCTGGGCTGGGTAAGAACCATACATTGGCCATCTTCGCGTAGCGGTCCTGTGGCATCAATACGGTTTGCTCATCGCCCTCGATGATCAATGTTTCCAGAACAAGCTCGCCGCCCGGTGCAAGAAAACTGTGCAGCTCGGTTAAATGATCGATCGGAGAGCGACGATGGTAGAGAACACCCAGAGAAAATACCGTGTCAAAGCAGGAAAAGGCCGGCAAGTGTTCCGAACGAAGTGGTAATAACCACGCTGGAACCCCAGGCAAAAAATGGCGAAGAATGTGGAACTGATAAAGGAATAGTCGTGTTGGATCGATGCCGAGCGCCATGCTCGCGCCCTCTCCCAGCATACGCAGTAAGTGATAGCCGTTACCGCAGCCAATATCCAACACGGATCGACCCGCGAGGCTGGTGATATGGGGCTGAATGCGTTGCCACTTCCAGTCGGATCGCCATTCGGTATCAATAAATTGGTCGCCGATTTGGAATGGGCCCTTGCGCCAGGGTTTAAAGGTCTTGAGTATTTCTGGTAGCTCATCAGCGAGCTCAGGTGCGAGTGCGCCATCAGCGCTAACAATGACGGTGTTGGCGTTCAGGTTGAAATCAACGCTGTCGATATTGGGTAGCTTGAGTAACGCGTCATTCCACTCATTGCTGCGGCCATGCGGGTGTTCTGCGAAAAACTCATCGATTTGTTGCTGCAGATGGTGATGAAAAGGCGCTAACGAATCTGTGCTGGCGAAGCACTCGTCAATAAATCGATGAATTGGCACGGGAATCCTTACGGGCTTAATCGGAATCGAAGGAAAGATGTTCTTCTAGCATTTCAAATGCCTCGAACGAACTCATCACGATATCCAGCAACCAGCGGGTTGCGACCAAATAGCTGGTTCGTTGTAACCAGATGGATAAGACAAATAGGAATATAGGATCCATAAAAGTCAAATTACTTGCCATTATGGACACGACACAGATCACCAGCGGCACCGTGCCGATCAGCCAGCCACCTCGATCGGAAGCCAGGCCATAGACCACCGTCCAGCAGATTCCGGCAATCGGCACGATCAGGCTGGCTTCAAAAGCGCCGTGATCTTTGATCACAAGGGCCATGGAGATGATGAATAGGATGGGGGACGAGATATTCATCAACCAGATGAGGGTTTTTTTGAACAGAATAGACTTGCCCGTTGTGCGTTTTACGTCTTGAGGACTGATGTGCAGAAAGAACTGTCTCGCGACTTGGCGAGGCATTTCGACAGAAATCGCACCGCTTCGATAGTTACCGCGAAGCGTCTCAAACTCTGATTCGTTGATAAATTCCGTCATGATTTGATGGCCAATAAGGACACGAAATTGAAGCATCGCACATACAGGCGGGCGGATTCAAAACCTGCCGCTAGCAACCGCTCGATATGTTCTGCCTCGGTGTTGGGGATGAGTACGTTCTCAAGCGAAGCACGTTTTTGGGCGATTTCAAGATCGCTGTAACCCTGAGCACCCTTGAACTTATGGTGCAGGTCGACCATCTGGGCCTGCTCGTCGGCATCCTCGAAGTTTAGTTTCTCGGCGAGAATCAAAATGCCGCCTGGTACAAGCCCATCTGCTATGGATTTTAGCGTCTGAACGCGCTCGGCCTCTGGTATGAACTGCAGCGTGAAGTTCATGACCACGATAGAAGCGTTTTCAATTCGAGTGTCTTGAACTGACTGCTGCAGTATTTCAATACTCGCTTGACTGCGGTCTCTGGCGACATTTGCCCGACATCGCTCAACCATAGCGGCCGAGGTGTCGACGCCGATTAGATGACAGGATGCTGGCAGGTGCTGACGCAATTTCAGCGTCGCGGCGCCAAGTGAGCAGCCGAGGTCATAGCATTGGGTATTGGGTTGGGCGAACCGATCCGTTAACACGCCAATCAGGTCTAGCATCAGCCCGTAGCCAGGCACTGAACGTGTGATCATGTTTTCGAAAACATCTGCGACCACCGCATCAAAACGGAAGCCGTCGATGTTCTCAACTTGCTCTGAGTAAATGCGGTCTGTTTGATCGGTTGGTTCAATTGGGCTCATAGTAGCCTGCGTCAACAAATGGTGAAGTGTCTGTAAGCGTCTGTATGTTACTGGAAAACCGCCTGATCGACAGCGGGGTCAGGCCTTGATTAATCCGTCAAGCTGGATATTATAGTTTTAGATACAGTGTTGGAATCTGTTACGGTCATGCAGCAGTATATCCAGGGAAACAGGCTAAACCGAGTTGGCAGTTGGATGTCCCGGCTTCTCTCGTCCCAACACATATCCGAACGACCACTAGAACCACTATCTCAACACAAATTCCAGCAAAAATCCGAGCGTATAAAAGCCCCTTCCCTGTCCCCTTTCCCTATTAAGTCGCACCATACGCGTTACCGCACCCTATATAGGGGCCTCCATAGCATGCCATGCTATACCCATGCGCATAGACACAGTATGCGAAGTTTGCTGATTAGCAGGCTCATCACGGCTCCGATGGCTTGCGCTCTCGGGGTTTTTTTTGGCCTGAAATATAGTCATTGGATGAAATTATGAGCGTCAGAATCTTGCGAATTAACACCGCCGGCTCACCCATAGAATGGTTGAGCTGGCAGGATGCTGTGTGTTTGCATGCCAGAGAGTTGGTGTCCTGGACTTACGGAGAAGAAGTAATGGCGGTGCACGGCGGCTTTTCGCGACTGACCGGTGAGCAGACCGTGGTCAAGCTCAACAGCATCATTGCCTGTAAAGGGAAGGTTTTTACGAACAGTCGTCGACAACCGCCGCTGACCAACCGAGCATTGTTTAAACGTGACCACTATACCTGCCTGTATTGCGCCAAACCTTTTGAGTACGAGCAGTTGAGCCGCGACCATGTGAAGCCGATTTCTCGCGGCGGCCGCGATATCTGGACCAACGTTGTGACGTCTTGCAAGCGCTGTAATGCGAGGAAGGGTAGCGCCATGTTGACTGATATTTCAATGGAGCTAATGGCCTTGCCGTTTAAGCCTAATCACGCCGAGTATCTGGCGCTCTCCCATAGTGGTCGGATTCTTGGCGATCAGATGGCCTTTCTGCAGCGTCAATTTTCTTCTAATAGCCGGTTGCTGCAAGGTGACTATCAGTTCGATTCGCTTATCGCCTAGCATCTATTCTATAGCGCCCATTCAATAGTGCCCATTCAATAGTGTCTAGCCACTAGCCCCGCTGACGAATGCTTGCTAGCATCGCTAGATGTCCAGAAAATACTGCCAACTCCTGCACACGTCAGATGTGCACCTCGACAATGAAATCGGTAAGGCTGGTGACGAGAGTCGCGGCCAACTAGGGTTTATGGCCGTCATCAACGCAGCGATCGAGCGAGAAGTGGATTTGTTTCTGCTGGCTGGTGATTTGTTTGATCACAATCGCGTCAAAGCACCTTGCCTTGAATTTACAGTACAGCAGCTATCTCGTCTGCACTGTCCCGTAGTGATGATCGCTGGTAATCATGATTGTCTGGCGGACTACTCGATTTACCACAAATTTGATCCCGCGATAGCCGAGACTGATGTACATTTCATTCAGAATCCGGCGGGCGACATCGTCGATTTTCAAGCCTGGGGTTTACGTATTTGGGGCCAGGGGATTGTCGAACATGCGCCAGAAAATAAGCCGCTTGCCAATGTACCTAACGAAAAGTACGAGGGGTGGCATATCGGCATGGCACACGGATATCTGAACACAAGGGGGGGTGATAGTTATTCGTCAATGATCAGTGAAGATGAAATAGCGAGTAGCTCTCTGGATTATCTCGCCCTTGGTCATGTGCATGTTTTTACGGATATGGAATTTGGCGGTACCCGGGCGGTTTATCCAGGCTCGCCTAATCTGGGTCAGGGCTCAAAAGAATCTACCGCCGCCCATGTGGTGCTTGATCCAGAGCATGGCATTACGGTGAATCGCTTGGTATTGTCGATTAAGAGTGCTAATTAGTAGCTCCAATTAATCGGGCCGCTGCTCTACCAGGGTCTTCGGCTGTTCACCCAGTCAAACGCCTTCATGCCTGATTCAGTCAGCTGATAAATTTCAGCGCTAGGTGACGCGCCTCCAAGATCTAATATACCAATCGTACCCAGCTGCAGGTTTAGGTTGTGAGGAAAGGTTGGTGATCCAGGGTTAATGCACAGTACGCCGTCAAACACGTCGATTTGTTCGACGTGCGTATCCCCGTAGATCAACACGTCTAAGTCAGCGCCCGGAAATTTTTCTTTGATCCAGTTAGTGACGGTCAACCGAGGGGGCAATTCTGGCATAGGAATATAGTGTGTGAGACCGATCTTAAAGCCGTTCAGGTCTAGTACCCAAGTCTCCTGCAATCGATCATGGTCCGGTTGAACCGTTCTGCCAGCAGAGCCATCTTCACCGTTACCGCGCGCGGCGTACGTGGGTGCGACGGTATTCAGCACATCAATCACAGAAAGTTCGTGAAGGTCTCCTGCGTGCAAAATACAATCGACCTCAGAGAATGCTTCTAACACCTGTGGCCACAGACTCGTCCTTGATTCTGGTATATGTGTGTCTGAAATCAAGCCGACTTTCATCGAATAATCCCGTCTGTTTTGAGCGCCTCGATCTCGTCAGGGGATAGACCGATTTCGCCTAATACCTCTGCATTGTGTTCGCCGAGGGTCGGCGCACCGCGACCCGGTTCAAGTTCAGATTTGCTAAACCGGGCGGCGGGCCGGGTCTGGCGAATTTTGCCGGCAATAGGATGGTCTAGCTCGACAATCAAGTCATTGGCTTTGATGACAGGGTGATCCGCAAGCTCACGCCGCTTTAAAACCGGTGCGCAGGGCACTCCGGCTTCTTCGAGAATGTCGAGCCATTCTTCAGCGCTTTTGCTGAGTAGAGCTACTTGAGTCATTTCCAGGCGTTCATTCGCGTTTCTGTCCCTTAACGATGGGGTGAGAAAGCGCTCGTCCTCTAGCCACTCGGGATGATCGACGGCACCACAAAGCGCCGTCCACTGTTTGTTCGACATCGCTGATACGCTGATGTACGTCGTCTGTGTTTCGTAAATTAGGTCGATAAAGGTGGCGGCTCGTTGCACGCTCACCTCTTTGCCGACAAAGGTTTGGCCGCCCATATCTGACGACCATAAGAAGGCAATGACGGTGTCTAGCATCGAGATCCGGACATGCTGCCCTTCATTGGTTTTTTCTCTGTGCAGAAGCGCGGCGGTAATCGCCTGTGCCGTCGCCATACCCGTCAGTTTGTCTGGCAGTATGGTGCGGACGAGCCTTGGCCGCTCCTCATCTGAGCCAGCCTGAATGGTCGTTAGCCCGCTGATGGCCTGAATGATCGGATCGTAAACCGGCTTGTGACTCCAGGGGTTGGACTCGCCGAAGCCACTAATCGAGGCGTAGATGATGTTGGGGTTCCTAGCGCGGACGTCATCTTCGCCGACGCCCAGCCGCTCGACGACCCCTGGCCTAAAGTTCTGGATCAAGACATCAGCGCTTTCGACCAGTTTGAGTAGGATTTCTCGGCCTCGATCGGACTTTAAGTTGAGCGTCATACCGCGCTTGCTGCGATTGTTATTGAGAAACGTCGCGGTGAAGGCATCTGAACCGTACCCAGCGCCGCGAGCGTGATCGGGTGCTTCGGTTGATTCAATTTTGATCACGTCCGCACCCTGGTCACCTAGCATCATGGTTGCAAATGGGCCTGATATCACCGTCGTCAGATCAATTATCCGATAGCCTGAGAGTGGGCCTGCCATATCGTGTCCTTGTGTTGTCCATCACTCGTTGAAATACGAGTCTATCGGGACTCAGACTGGAATGGTATCGAGGTCGCCAATGGCTGAACTGATGTTATATGCTTGTGCATCGCTGTAATAAGTATCATTGATGAGCGCAAACCCATCGCGGGAACAATCAGTCAGTACGTCACTGCACCGAGTCATACTCGGTATTGGTAGTGCTGTTCTGGTACTGACGATGATGGTTGCTTATGTCACGACAGTGAACATCCTTGAGCAAGAAACCTTGCTCAAGCTTGAGCTGTTGATGAATGGCCAGAGCACCGCGGACTCTGAGTTTGCCATGGCCGAGGACAATATTAGTCGCCTTCGAGATGAACTGTTGCTGAGGATGGCCTCAACATCTGAGGCGGAAGCGGAAGAGCTGTTTAACACGTACTTTGCCAAGAGCGGGGATGGACTCTGGCGAGTTCGACCAGAATATGATGACCATACCCAGCTACCCTCTCTTTATCTTCAACACGACGCCGTCATCACGCCGTCGGTTTGCGTTCGAGCCGTCGCCAGTTACCAGCTGCTTAAGGAGCGTGGGCCTGCGCTGGTGCCACCCTATTACTCGGTGTATATGGATTTTGTTGAACGTGGGCTAATGGTGTTTTCTCCAAATGTAAACTGGGGCGAGCGGGCGACACTCGCGACCGATAATCATCGCTATCCGACGATGGACGGCTCTAATCCAGAGAACAATTCATCTCGAAGCGGTTTTTGGACGCCGATCTATTTCGATGCAGAAGCACAGCTAATGATGGTATCGGTGATAGAACCATTGGATTGGAAAGGTGGATGGGTAGGGACACTCGGCCATGATATCGAACTGAATCACTTGCTAGAAAAGGCCTTTAGTAATCAGTTAGATGGTTCCTACAACATTATCTTGGGTATTGATGGGCAGTTGATTATGCATCCCGACTTCACCCAACAAATTGAAAACTCAAAGGGCGCCTTGTCATTGGGCAGTCTCAATGATTCGATGTTGACGCGGATTAACGGCCTTGTCTCCAATGCCGCTGAATACCCAACCGTTATCGCAGATCCAACGGCACCCTTTTTTTATGGGGTGGCAAAGATCAAGGGACCAGAGTGGTTACTTGTGACTGTCTATCCTACCGCTCTGATTGGAGATAAGGTGCTAAGCCTTCTGATGGCACCGGCAATTGTAGGTGCCCTAATACTGTTGCTAGCGTTATTATTTTTAGACTTTCTGATACAGCGCATGGTCATTCGGCCGCTGAACTTTCTTGACTCTGCCATCGAGAACCTTGTGTCGGGTGTTGAAGTTAGTCAAATACCTATCGAATCTAACGACGAGTTTGGCCGTTTGGCCCGCTCGTTTGAAAGCCTGACGACTGGTTTGAAAGAGCGGGGAAGGTCGTTGGCTGAGGCTCAGAACGACTGGCAGCGAACATTTAATACTGTGCCAGAATTGATTGTGATTCTAGATAGCGATCTCAATATTAAACAAGCCAATCAGTCTTTCCTCAGCAGCTACGGGTTGTTGGCCGAAAATGTGATGGGTCAGCCACGTCGTTCGTTGCTCGGAGGCTCTGAGCTTGCGAGCTTCGAGGCGCAGTACAACATGCTCATGCAGTCGCGCGAGATACAAGTTTTTCAAACTTTCTCTAGTCAATTGTCGGCGAACTTCGATGTGACGCTGGTGCCTCTTTTTGACGCGCAGAATGACTCCCTGGGTATTGTTGAAGTCACACGAGATGTCACTGAGAATCGAAGACTTGAGGATCAGCTGAGGCAAAGTCAAAAAATGGATGCCATTGGCCATCTAGCGGGTGGGGTTGCCCATGACTTTAACAATCTGCTGCAAATCATTCTGGGGTACACCGAAACCCTGGAACCATCGCACCGGCAGGCAGGTGATGACCAAGCAGGTAAGGATCAGACCGCGGTAGACCAGATTTTGAGCGCAGCCACCAAAGCGGCGTCACTGACGCAACAACTCTTGGCCTTTGGTCGTAGGCAAGTTCTGCAGTCTAAGCTGGCGGATGTTAGCGAAGTGGTTGGATCAACGTTGAAAATGATTGAACGGTTGATCGAGGCAAGCGTCAACGTTATCTATGAACCGGCTTCTGAGCGTCTGATAGTCAATGCAGACGCTAATCAGTTGGAGCAGGTGATGATTAATCTCTGTCTTAACTCCAGAGATGCGATGCCCGAAGGGGGTCGTTTGAATATTTCAGTTAGCAGAGCGCTGCCTGAAAATGTACCCGAGGATCTGCAAGAAAACAGCCGTGGCTATGTTCACATTTGTGTTCGGGATGACGGCGAAGGCATTGATCCCCGCGTACTAGATAACATCTTTGAACCTTTCTTTTCGACCAAGGAAAAGAACAAGGGCACAGGGCTAGGCCTCGCTACTGCCTACGGCATCATTCAGCAGCATGGGGGTACGATTAAGGTGGCCTCAACACCTGGAGAGGGCACGCAATTCAGTATCTATCTGCCGCTCATTAAAGGCCAAGAGAACCTTCCGGCTGAAGAATCTGGTCGCGATGGTTCGGATAAAGGCCGTGAGTGTTTGTTGGTTGCAGAAGACGATGAAATTATTCGCGAGCTGCTGGTCATGATTTTAGAGCGTGCAGGCTATGAACTGCTGACGGCGACGGATGGTGCCGATGCGATTCGCGTTTATGAGATGAACAAGGCCAAAGTCCAATTGTTGGTTTTGGATGTGATGATGCCTGAGTTAAGCGGCACCCGGGTCATGCAGAAAATTCGTGAAGAACGTCCTGACATACCCTGCTTGCTAGCCAGTGGCTACAGTGAAGATTTACTGAGTAAAGAGCTCATTGAAGGACCCAACACGAGCTTTATTACCAAGCCTTTTAAGAGCGAGGCCTTACTCCGAGAGGTTAGATTGTTACTTGATCACCAAACATCTGGAAAGTTGGATCAAAACTAGGCACAATCTCGCTTCAGTTTAGCGCCGATAGATTAGCTGGCCGGGCTCGCGCACGAGGAGAGCACCATTGGCACGAAGTGCTAACTCTTGAAGATTAGTATCGGTATAATTGAAAAGTTTAACTGCGCCCATAGCTCAGCTGGATAGAGCACCAGGCTTCGAACCTGGGTGTCGGGGGTTCGAATCCCTCTGGGCGCACCAATTTTAGGCACCTCTAGCAAGCCGCTGAGAGGTGCCTGTCTCACTAAAGTGGTTTTGTCTCACAATCCCGTCCTCTAAAGTGTGCATGCGCGCATTCCGGTACTCCCTTCTAGCTCTAGTATTATCCAGAACAAAGTTTTATTCCCCTTGCCGCAAAGGAAGTCTGGATACCAGGGTCACCCGTTCTGAGTTGTTTCATTTAGTGTGGAGCCTCCCGAAAACTAAGTTGAATTCTTGCCAAAGACTCACGGCGCGATTATCTTGACTGTGGAGGACAAACTGTTGATCGTCATTACTTGGAATGTCGCGAGGCGTAAAACTAAAGTAAAAGATCAGGTGGCCTATTTAGTTAGCCAGTCACCGGATGTAATTGCGTTGCAAGAGGTTACCCCTGCGGTCTTAGATCGCATGAAACCGCAGCTTTTCACGGCTGGCTGGCGCTTTCAAGTCGATTCTCTAACAGCGGCCAGTTCCAAAAAGTCTAATAGGTCATACGGCGTTCTGATCGCGTCGAGAACGGCAACATTTGAAGCTGCACAAGCTGATGTACCTTGGCCAGAAAAAGTACTAACGCGTTTGATTAACTCCTCGCAGGGTCAAATCCTTTTCACTACAGCATACATTCCACCTGGGTCTTCCAACGGCTGGACAAAAATAGAAACTATCGAAGGCGTAGTTAGTCACAAATTGGGAGTCAAAGGGAAATCACGAATTCTTTGCGGGGATTTCAATTGCCCCCAGATCGAAACGAAGAAAGAGGAAGTGGTGACCTGGGCGCAGGTAATTTCAGACAAGGGTATACGAACGAAAAAACGTATCCGTAACGGAGATGGAATAAGGTGGGATGCTGCTGAGCGCAGCCTGTTTCTCGACCTCTCTAAGGACGGTATGAAAGATGTGTTCAGACAATTGCACGGATTCGAACGAGAAGCTAGTAGTTGGCATTTCAGAAATAAAGGTAGAGATATTCCACGAAGGTTTGATCATATGTTTTCAGATATACCAGCGATCTCCTGCGACTATGATCACAAGCCACGGCTTGAGGGGCTAAGCGACCATGCTCCGCTAATCTGCAGATTTCGAACTAGTTAACACTAAAAGGAGGCAAACACTCAATGAGGGAATTTGCTGCTTACGTGGGTGCGCCCTTAAGGTATTGTCCACTTCGGGTCGATAGGAGACCTGCTGGCTAAATTTCGCGCAACCCCAGGATAAAGTCCGCTTCCGACCCAAAGGAGACCTCGGTGCAGCGGATTGCCACGTTTCAGGTGGGCCGGTAGTCATGCTGTTTAACTGTTTGTTTGGCTCACGATTCCAGCCTTGGCCGTAACATTACATCATCTAAATGAAACTCATGAAGTCCTATATTTTCAAAGGTCAAGTAACCGAGATCAACCCCAATATCTGATACACTCTGTCGAAGTCTTGCTAAGCGTTCTTCTGACAGGCCTCGCGTTTCATCAAACACGATGTAGAATCTTCCAACTCCCTTTCTGTCAGTTATCGAATTGTATGTATTGATTTGATCCCTAAATCTCTTTACCGCCTGCATAGTGATTGCCCCCGGTAATTTCTGACCAATCGTAGATTTAATCTCTATCAGAATATCCGGTTCATCTTTTCTAGTCGCTTCAACAAATCCATCGAACTCAACAGAGCGGGAGTCCTTTCTGAACCTTACGTTTCTTTCAATCGGCTTTTTGATTTCGTTACAAAGATAGTCGAGCGTTTTGTCTTCAATAGTAAACGCGAGTGACATTCGTTGTCTGTGCGATAGTTCCTCAGGTCGAAGCTCTCTTATTTTCACCCGTTTATGGGGCGGTTGCACAGGAGCATTAGGGTCTTCTAGTTCATTCACTGCATCGTCGTTTAGCACCTCTTCACTCTTTCTGCGAAGCGCCTCATCTTGAGTTAGCATTTCCTTTCTATAATTGAAGTAGTGTTCGTCCTTCCGAATAATCGCGGCGAGATTCTGCAGAAACTCTAGCTCGGTAACCGCAGTAGCAACAATAAATACCCCAGCAAAATACACTGCCCAGTGATCAGCGAAGAGTGAGAGCGATGTGACTAGGCCAATCGCAAAAACTTTGGTGGCATGACTACGAATGCATGGGACGAACGAAAGCAGTGCGCATATTACCCCTACCGCAAGAACTACAGCCGCGACAAATTCTAAGAAGTTCTTAGGAAGAATGTTGATCATGTGGGTATTTCCTAGTTTTGTGGCAGGCGGGCCATATTCCAGTGTACTGCAAATGGGAAAAGTCCGCTTCTGTCCGATAGCGGAAATAAATGATGGCTGGTTAATATTTAACCAAGCTGTCGGCTTCCGACCCGTTCCTGACATTGAGGTCGTTTGGCAATTTCTACATCAATCGGAGCGCAAACTGCGTAAACCTTCTGCATGTTGATTGCTCAAATCACCATCAAATTTATCGATCATTGTGTCTATCCTTTCTTTCAGCTCAGGGTTCATACCAACAAAAGATGCGTCCACTCTTCGATTCTTCCACCAACGCAGCGCCGTTGTGTTCCCTAGATAGGAGTACACCCATTTATAAGCTGACACATCCAAATTTGCCGAGCTTTCGAAGCCTGCATTGATCAATTGCAACTGCTGGACATTGTGAAGCCACTCACGACCAAGGAATGCTTCTATAACTACCAGATCATGATCGGACAGGTCCGGCGAGTTAACTTTTGCTTTAGCCCAGGCAGCGCCCATATTCTCGCCGATAACAATCGATTGGGACTCAATAGCTGCGGAATAAAAATCATAGGAGAATTGGGCCTCGGCGATTCGCGTGGCTTCCCTTATCTGCACTCCTACAAGTATGAGACCAAACAAAATGCCGACGTTGGCAATGATCTGTACGATCGTGCTAATACCTTGATTCATGCGAGTTAGTATCCTGTTCACTGATGAACGTTACGGACTAAAATTTGGGCATCCGTCGAATAATTAGCCACCTAAATTTATCGCCCCTTAGGCATTTCTCCAACTAAAATACCAATGTTGGCATCAATTGTCCCGGTACCCAATAAATTGAGGTTCTACCAATCCATGTCGCATCCCAAACGCCAGTTGATATTTCTACCTCACTCTTTGCGAATAGTCCACATGACTGCTGTTGGCCGAAAGCTGACATGATTAAGTTAATTGAAGGCGACCTCTGCAGAAGCCGCATAGAGTAAGCGTCAGTGACGTGTAGCTCTTGATGGTTAGTTTATGATCAATGCAGCTTGTGACCTGCCTGCCATTTTTAGGACCAGTTGATACTTGAGAGTATGGTGCTCCTAGGAGGGAGTTACCATGAAGAAGAGCAGATACAGCGACGAGCAGATTGTCAGGATCCTCAGAGAGGCTGATCA
>JBNMQM010000082.1:0-15610 GCA_051278195.1 Candidatus Azotimanducaceae bacterium | reverse complement strand
GAGCCGGAGCAACGGTTCAGCACGCAGGAAAAGTTGGTCACGACGGAATTTGGCTCAAAGCGTTGCTGAACGCAGCAGGTGTCGACGATAGCCGCTTGCAAATCGGCGCTGGACCGAGTGGGCATGCCAATATTCAAGTGAGTACGTCCGGTGAAAATGCCATCGTAATCGTTGGTGGAACAAACCGGCAGATAACACCTGATGACTTCGACGATGCGTTCTCCGGAACATCATCTGGCGACTTTCTCTTGCTGCAGAATGAGGTGAGTCATCTTTCTGACATTATTACCGAGGGGCACCAGCGCGGGTTAAGGATTATCCTGAATGCAGCGCCGATGACTCCAGACGTGTTGAACTTGCCGCTCGAGTTTTTAGAGTTCCTCATCGTCAACGAAACCGAAGCGGCCATGTTAATTGAGCAAACGGCCGACACCCCTCTTGATACAGGTCTGGATATAAGGCTTGCTAGCCGATTTCCCGGAATGAAAATAGTCCTTACCCTCGGCGAGTCCGGTGCGATTTATCGCCACGGCAATGAAATTGTTGAACAGGCTGCTTTTCCCGTAAAGGCGCTCGACACCACCGGCGCTGGAGATACTTTTACCGGCTATTTTATCGCAGCTGTGATGCGCGGTGATTCGATTCAAACCTGTCTTGAGCAAGCCTCTAAGGCTGCTAGTATTGCGGTGACCCGCGCGGGCGCTGCAACTTCAATCCCAGATCGATCTGAACTTGACTAGCCACACGGGAAATAGCCACACAAACCCTGGTCACACAAGCCTTGGCCTAGCGATCATTTACGCCCGCAGTGCCAATCACTGTATTGGTCTTGATGGCAGCCTGCCGTGGTCCCTTCCCGACGAGTATGCACATTTTAACGAGATGACTTTTGGCTACCCGGTGATTATGGGCAGACGTAGCTATGAAGATCATGACGGCGCCCTGCCACATCGCTTGAACATCGTTGTCTCTCGCGACAAAAAATATGTGGTTGCTGATGAAGTTCTGCTCGCGGGAAGTCTGACAGAGGCGATTCAACTCGCGACGGCAGCACGTCCAACCTATTTTGTGATTGGTGGTGCCGGGCTTATTAGCGAAGCGCTGCCGCTGGCCAATACTGTTTTCGAAACGATAGTCGACGCCAAAATCGAAGGCGATACTTTTCTCTCTCCGCTAAATTTTGACGAATGGTCAACGCAGTTAATTAACCGACATTCAATCGACGACCAGCATCAATTTGAATATCAGATTTTTCAACACTTACGCTAATGCGCGTTCAGATTCCAGTTGTAGGACGAATAGGACACTTTTAGCCTGTCTGGGTTCTGGCTAAACCGTTGGGAAGGCTCATGTGAATGCTCGGGTGAAGGCGCTGGCCAATAGCGGGCAACGAACGCCACGACACTTTCACCAAAATCCTCTTCATACCAGTCAAATATTTTTGACAAATAAAGCGTGTCCCCCTCCAAGTAGTTCGCTTGCCGATCAGAGAGAAAATTGATGGTCGCCGCATCTAGCTGCGCATCAAGACTTACTGCTACAAAGGCTTCAGGCATGATGGGCGGGCAGGAAATAGAAGCGCAATTCACAGCAAAGTGAATTCGAGGTTCACTAAATAGCTGACGAATCAACTGATGCTCGACGAAATCTAGGCTCGCCGATTCGTTAAAGAGTTTGAAAAACTTCTTACTCCAGGGAGAAGAAAAAAAACTCCCGACATCCTTGATAGACGCCAAAGGATAATGATCTATCACCTGTTGTAACTGGTAGCCATTGTAGGTGTTGATCAGAAACGCAAGTTGTTGATCAGGACTGAAACCATCGAAATCAATTCGCGATACAGCAGACAACGAAACCAAATAGAGGTCGAGCCGGCCGCGCTGACGAATCAATTTTGGATAATCCACGCGACTCTGATGTCCCTCAACGATCACCACTTCCGACAGCAGTTTGGTAAACGTGCCGTGTTCGTGGTCAAACGATTCAGCCGTTGCTGTTGTCATAGCCAAACAGGCGGATAAAAAAATAAGGATCGCGATCAGTGATTTCATGCCGAACTCGTCGTTGAATGGTGTTTCTCGTGTGTCTTACGATGATCTAACCGCCGCACCGAATCTTTCATTTCCTTCAGATGGTGCTGCTCGCGCGCTGCTCAGTCAGTTTAACCACGATTTCTTCATGGCGCTCGCGCGTCAACCGATACCCGAGATACAGCAGCAATCCCATTAAGGTGAAGACGGACGTAACTGGTCCCTGGACCAGTCCAAGGTTAAAAATGACATCAGGATCAACGCTACCCGGAAGCGCCTTTTTGGGAAAAGCGATGAGATCAAGCGCAATACCTCCGACTATCGTACCCAATGCGTTGGCTGCCTTACCCGCGAAAGCTCGGGCTGAATAAATCATTCCCTCTTGACGTTCGCCCGTTTCGAGCTCCATCTCATCTGCAATGTCGGCGAACATAGAATTAATGGAGACGAACACAACAGGCACTACAACGGCCGCAATAAAAGCTACTCCTATGAGTAATGGCAATAAGATCCAATGTCCATTCGCTGGCAGAATATCCAACAGCCGCAGGACAATCAGAACATTCGCATTAACAATGGAGATGGCCGCCGGAATAATCAGGCACCACTTTTTGTCGAGCACCCGCACCATGTAGACGGACAAAACCGCACCGACAGGCAAGCCCAGCAGTACACCAAGCGGGATCAATTTAAGCTGATCCGTTTCTAGCCCCCAAAAGTGAATGCCCATAAAAGGCGTAAATGCGGCTTCGACCGCAATGACAACTGCGCCTAAAATTAACCCAAAGAAGATGGACCGATATGACTTATTGCTAAAAACAATCGAGAGTTCTCGAAACAACCGCCCCGGACTCAAGCGCTCTTTCGCTTCCGTTGGCGCACTTAACTTTGGAATATAGTCCCTGGTGCCCCAGACGCAGAGCATGATTGACACAAAGGCGATCGCCCCCGCCACCGCTGCCATGACCGGGTATCCGTCCGCGTTGTACATACCATTAGGCAGATCAACTTGAGGCGGAAAAACAAAGCTCAACATCGCAATGTAAAAGCCGTAACCAGATATCGCGCCAAAAAATAGCCCCACACTGAAGAGCGCGTTCCGATCCTCATAGTCAGTTGCCATCTCGGCACCCAACGCGAGATGAGGAATCTGATACAGAGTCAAGAACGTCCTTACTGCAACAGAAAAGATCAACACCCAACCAAAGTAAAACAGTTCGGTCATTTCAGCCGGAGGGAAAAACAACAGGAATAAGGTGAGTGACATCGGCAGCGCCGACACGGCCATAAACGGGTGCCGACGACCCCATCGGGATTTGAATCTATCGGATATGCTGCCAACCAGAGGATCACTAACAGCATCACACAATACGGCAATACCAAGGGCTAGCGCCGTCAACGTCGCTGACACACCCACGATTTGGTTGTAGTAAAACAGTAGAAAGGAATTGAATGCGGCGTTTTTAACGCCCTCACCCACCTGCCCCACGCCCCAAAACAACTTGGTCGTGAGAGGTAGCTTTTCATTTGTCACTCAGTTTACTCAGATGCGGTAGCGCCCTGAATATAACAGTCACCTTTCAGCATTTACAAGACTAGCTAAAATCCTGAATCAATGAGTCACGAGCACTGGCTGCCAACACCTGCTCGGTTAAGTAGGCCGTATGGTCGCAACCAATCGTGATCTCAGCACCGCTCTTCGCAGCCTGCAGGCTTGCCGCGTCAAACTGAAAACGCATAAAGTGTACCGCAGAAGTTTTATCGTCATTGGATCGCTCCATATCTTCATCGGCAATTGCCAAAATCTTGTCACCGTCACCAACTTTGACCCATATTAGCGATTCAATCTTAACCAGTTGTTGAAGTTTGACCTTACGCTCGTCGACATCGGTATATTGAATGAGCATGGTGCACTTCCAATTATCACCGTTTGGGATCAGGGGGTTGTAGGCGTCTAGCTCCTCCTGAATACCGGCAGACTCGTACACCTTTTCAATGCGCAGCATTTCTTGAATCTGGTAGTGAATCGTTTGGCGATCTTCAAAGAGTAACTGAACATGGTCACCTAACATCACGTTGCGGTTTTTTTTGTGCTCAAGGACCGCTTCGCGAAAGCCTTCACGCTTTTCGCTGTACTCTTCTAATGACCAGAGGTCGGCCCGACTGAGTTGTGCTGCAGTTGTCATGTGAATATCCTTTCTCTTTTTTACTTGCTCTTTTCTACTTTAGAGGCCGTATGCAATTCGCAGCAACGTCATAGGATGCTCAGGTTCGCTGACCATATCCGTCAAATTCGCAATGTGAGTACTTGCCATCGGACAATCGCTGATAAAGTGTTGAGGTGCTTGTTTCTCGACTTGGCGTACAACTGGCCGAGCAATTTTCAATGATTTCTCTCGAGTTTCCTTTTTGACGGCATAGGTGCCGTCATGGCCAGAACAGCGTTCTATCGCGGTGACGTTGGTGTCTGGCACCAGGTTCAATATGTCACGTGTCTTATAGCCAATATTTTGTACCCGGAGGTGACAGGCAACCTGCCAGCTTACATCCCCTAAAGAAGTCGTAAAGTCTGTATTGAACTCGCCTTTTTTGTGACGCAGAAACAAGTACTCAAAGGGGTCAAAAAAGGCATTTTTTACCTTAATCACATCTTCATCATCAGGGTACATCAGGGGTAATTCTTGTTTGTACATCAGCACACAGGACGGGATGGGCGCGATCAAGTCATAGCCTTGATCCACGAGTCGTGCGAGTACCGGAATGTTTTCTTCCTTTAATTTGTTGACGCTTTCAAGATCGCCAAGCTCTAACTTCGGCATGCCACAGCACGCTTCTTTTGGCACTATATCGATATGAATACCGTTGTGCTCAAACACCTTAGAAAAGTCGTTACCAAGGTCAGGCAAATTGTAGTTGCCATAGCATGTCGCATAGAAAGCTACCTTACCGGTTGTTCGTCCAGCAGGTTTAGGCTCCAGATCATTAGATCGAAAAGTCTTACGCAACGTCTTGCTGTGGTATTCAGGAAGCGGCGCATCTTTATGCACGCCCAGAGTCTTCTCTAACGCATTTCTGAACAACGGTGACTTGTTGGCCGCATTCACGGTGACGTCCACTAGCGGGATGGTGGCTAGTTTGCCGACGGTATCAGTACTGGTCATGATTTTGTCGCGCAGCGACGCGCCTTCATCTTTGAAGCGCTGAGCCTTGGCCCGCAGCATCAAATGCGGAAAATCAACGTTCCACTCATGGGGCGGTACGTAAGGGCATTTCGTCATGTAACACAGGTCGCAGAGATAACACTGATCTACGACCTTGTAAAAATCTGACTTTTCAACCCCGTCGACTTCCATCGTTGGCGATTCGTCGACAAGGTCAAAAAGCGTAGGAAAAGAATCACACAAGCTGACACAGCGCCGGCATCCGTGACAGATGTCGTACACACGTTCTAGTTCAGAGAACAAGCTGTTCTCATCCCAGAACTCATCTGTCTTCCACTCAATGGGATGTCGAGTGGGGGCATCCAAACTACCTTCGCGTGGGCCAGCCATATTGTCGTAACTCCTTTCCGGTCAGGCTTAGTCGTCTAGAGAATCTAGTGCTTTCTGGAATCGATTAGCGTGGCTGCGTTCTGCCTTAGCTAGCGTTTCAAACCAGTCGGCGATTTCGTCATGACCTTCTTCGCGAGCAGACGCTGCCATACCCGGGTACATATCAGTGTACTCGTGCGTTTCGCCAGCAATGGCTGCTTTCAGATTGTTGTCAGTAGAACCGATTGGCAGACCTGTTGCGGGATCACCTGTCTCTTCAAGATATTCCAAATGGCCGTGGGCATGTCCAGTTTCACCTTCAGCGGTAGAACGGAACACAGACGCAACATCGTTGTAACCTTCAACGTCGGCCTTTGCGGCGAAGTAAAGGTAACGACGGTTTGCTTGTGATTCACCAGCAAAGGCGTCTTTCAAATTTTGTTCTGTTTTTGATCCTTTTAAGGACATTGCTTATCTCCTAAAGTTGATTTGCAGCGACAAGTTAAGGACTGCACTCGTTCAAGTCCAATGAATTTTTCCACACCCAACCATAGACACAATCAATCAATGCTCGCCTATCAATCGCAAATGATAATGATTATCAATTGGTACTCTTGATACTCTCACCTGCTTATTAACACTGCTCAACAACTCTTCAATAACTCTTTAACAACTCTTTAACAAACAAGGGAACTCAAAGTATGCCTATAAGCCGTCTGCTGTTTTTTGCCACTCTCATCATAGGTAGCACTATTGGTAGCAGCGCTGTCCATGCTGCCGAGCCGAGCCGTCATACCATCATCGCTGACGGTCACCCTCTTGCCCTGTGGGAAAAATCAGCTACTAAAGCCAACAAAACTATCCTTCTGTTGCACGGCCGAACCTACAGTTCACTGCCAGATTTTGACTTAAAAACCCCCACAGAAAACCTGTCATTTATGGATGAGCTGGTCAAACGAGGTTTTCGGGTATTCGCTCTAGATGCGCGAGGCTATGGTGAAAGCCCTAGAGACGAGAGTGGCTGGTTAACGCCGAACCGTGCGGCTGCAGATGTGCGCATTGTGTTGGACTGGCTTCACGAAAAAACAGGTATGGAGACGCACCTATATGGCTGGTCTTACGGTTCGATGGTGGCGCAATTGGTCGCCCAACGAGATTCCCAGGACATTGCTTCAATTATTTTATTTGGCTATCCATTCAATCCACAACGGCATGTTTTGGCTGCCGATAGGATCTATCCGGCAAAGCCGCCGGCAAAAGCCAATTCTGCTAAACATGCAGCGAGCGATTTTATTACCCCCGGCAGCATAAGCCAGAGCGCCATTGATGGCTATGTCAGGGCGGCACTCGTGGCTGATCCGATTCGGGTGGATTTCAAGAATCTGCATGAATGGGCGGAACTAGACGCCAGTAAAATCAGCACGCCGACACTACTATTACAGGGAGAGTTTGACCCAGTTGCGCCGACGCATATTCAGCAAGCACTGTTTACCGGGTTAGGGACGCAGAAGAAATGGTGGGTAGTGCTTGAAGGCGGAGACCACGCTGCGCTCTTAGAGACACCAAGAATCGAGATGCTCGATGCGATCTCGACCTTTGCTCAGCATTCTCAATAGAACTGCTGGTTAGAACTGCTGGTTAGAACCTCTGAGTAGGCATACGGATTTTTTAGTAGTCGCCGCCGACGCTGAGTGTTTCAGCGTCTAGACTCGCGGCATAGATATAATCCGATGCCCAGAGGTAGCCTTTCGCAAAGATGCCGTCGCTGCTGGCCCAGAGATAACCACTCGCCCAGAGATACCCATTCGAAAATACACCCTCGCTGCCATCTGTCGTCGCACTCGCCCAGAGATAGCCGCTGGCCCAAAGGTAACCGCTTGCCCAGAGGTAACCAGACGAATCAACCTGTTCGTTTTTGGCCACAACCCAAGCATCACCGATCCAGACATCATCGGCCGTCCATTCCTGACCCCATAGCTGAGACACGTCCTGAATATAGACCTCATTCGCTTCCGTCAACTTTAGGGCTGGGGACAAAGCATCACCAGCAACCAGGCCCTCGTCTGCAAGAGCAGCCGAAATATCAAGTACACCTGCACCGGTAGCAATGGGATCGCCTTCAATTTTTCGGGCAGAACGCATCAGACGCGCTTTCACCGTCGCTGGCGATAAATCTGCATTTTGGTCCAGCAACATAGCCGCTGCACCGGATACAACCGCTGCGGCCATACTGGTACCGGAGAGCGACATATAGTTTTGCTCACAGTAAGCATCACACTCTCGATCCCGAATGGCTTTTCGTTCAGCTCGTCGCGCGGCGCGGTTCGCCTTACGCATTTCTCGTTTCTCTTTTTTTGAATGCCTTTTACTTTTCGAATGCTTTTTACTTTTTGCACCGATGCTGGAAAGTCTGCTTATCGACGCGAGTTCATCAAGTGCTTTATCCCGGTTCATGGTTTTAATCTTGAGACTTTGATTTTCAGTGGCTGCACTCACGATCAGATTACCCGGCGCTAATAGGTCTGGCTTCAGCGTCAGATCAAATGCCGTTGGGCCCATAGATGAGAAGGTGGAAATAAAGTCATCGGTGAAATTTTCGTCGGTCTCGTTATCCGTTAGTGAACCTACGGTGATGACTTTTGGCGCATTACCTGGGCTGGTTATTGTGAAATTACCATAATCGCCATAGTTTCCTGCTGCGACCACAACGACAAAACCCGCATCCCAGACCATCTCAGCGGCCTGGCAAAGCGGATCAACATCACAACTTTGCGTAATAGCTTTGCCCAAGGACAGATTCACAACTCGGACACCGTGATCAGCACCATTGGTGATAATCCAATCCAGCGCATTCAGTACAGAAGACGTTTTGCCCTTGCCTTCACCATCCAGTACTTGCAGAGATAGCAACGACGCACTACCAGAAACGCCACGGTAATCACCAAAAGAACGCTCGCCGGTTCCCGCCACAATACCGGCGACATGGGTGCCGTGACCGTAACGATCACCGCTCTTGTTATCAGATTTGCACTTACCCGCATCACAGCGAAACTCGCGAACGCCAGAGAGGTCCATGTGCGCAGAAATACCTGAATCCACGATCGCTACCGTCGGCCCAGTGCCAACATAATTCCAATTAATGGCCTGTTCTTCCGCACCGGCAGACCGACGCGCGGAGTATTGACTCGCGCCAACTTCAGCATCTAAATCTAGCAATTGAACGTCGCCGCCACTGGCAAACTCAATCAATTCATCAGCAGTCAGTTGCAAAGCAACAAAAGGGAAGGCTGAATAGGTCGAAGTGATCTCGCCACCTAACTGCTGAAGGCGCGATACCTCAACGTCCGTCTGCTCGCCGGTATTGGAATAGGTCACTAGCAATTCAACCACTTGATCGCCACCGGACAATGCAAGCTGCTCAACGGCTTTGGACATTTTGGCTAAAGCGGTTTCTCGTTCCGTTTTTGCGCTTTTGTCTTTTGCTGACGCATCCACAACCAATGTGCCGGTGTCCGAGGGCAAGCTGAGAATTTGCTCATCATCGAAGAACGCATCAATGCCAACGACCGGGCGTTTAAGATCTGGCGCGACCAGGGCCATAGAGGCACCTAATGCTGGGTTAGGGGCAGTTTTCGACACCCATCCAGCACTGTGTAAGCCGAAAGCGGCTGCCGCACCCAACCCTAGGATAGCGGTTCGACTGAGTCTTTTGGCCGATGTTTTTCGATTTGAATTTTTCATACTGTACCATCAGCAATACCTGTGCCAACGATTACAAATCGTGTCGTGTCATCGTCCAAAAAGCACTTTATTCCTTACTTTACAGAGGCTTAGAAGTCTTTTTTAGCCTGCCCAAAATGCAACGATTTTCTGAAAATTATCTTCTTCCGTTGCGCGTGGGAGTGGGAATGTGACGTACGGCGTCATTTTTGCAATACCGGCTGGCAGGGCTACTGACGGGCGCTGGCTTACCCCTGATGAAACGTCGTGTCAGGCAATACGTCAGAGCTGTTGACCCGCAATTTTCCCTCATTGATCCGTTCGGTCAGGTTATATTTGAGCTCGGCTAACTCCGCTTTTGCAAGCAACCGAGTGCCTGAAACACTGACCCAGCCGTCTCGACCACTATCTTTAGCAACATAAGCGGCCATATCAGCGATACTGCACACCTGCTCCCAAGTCGCGAACTCTATTTTGCCAGGCACGAACGGAATAGCCGCAATGCCTATAGAACCAGACAGTTTACCGATATCGCCATGACCCAGATCGTAGCTTGCACCACCAATACTCTGGCGAATTTTCTCGGTAAACTGCTCAGCACCTTCCATCGTTCGGGCATGGCCAATGATCAGAAATTCGTCGCCACCCCAACGCACCACAACGTCAGATTTCCGACAGGCCGTCAATAATCTGTCTTTTACCTCAAGAAGGGCTCTGTCTCCCGCTTGATGACCGAAATTGTCGTTGATGCTCTTAAAGCCATCGAGATCGATCATCATCAAAAATAGCAATCTGGGGGATTCTGGATTCGGTTCCTTGCCATCAACACTCTCTTCAAACTGAGTCCGCTGCAGCATGGAGACCTCCGCCGCGATATGTTGATCCACAAAGCGTCGATTTCTCAAGCCAGTCAACGCATCGGTGACACTCGCGTGCTCAAGCTGATTATTGAGCGACATCAAATCCGTGTTTCGCTCAGCCAGCTCAGCGGTACGCTCGTTGACGAGTTTTTTTAATCTAACTCTGGTCTCAGCCTCGGCTTGCTGTTTTGCGCGTTGACTACGGAAATAGAGCCCAATCAGTAAGGCCAGTAACCCGCTGTAGACAATATAGGCCCACCAGGTACTCCAGGGTGGCGGCACCACATAGACATCCGCGCTGACACCGATACGATTCCAAACACCATCATTATTAGAGGCTTGGACCTCGAAGTTATAATGACCCGGTGACAGGCTGGAATAGATTGCCCGGCGAAAATTGCTGACGTTGGTCCATTCGTTATCAAGCCCAGTCAATCGATATCGATACTCGTTTTTGTCAGGTGACACATAATCCAGTGCAACGAAATCGAATGCGATAAAGGCATCGAAATAGTCCAGTTGAACCAAAGGTGGCTCATCACCAACCCAGGTTCGCGCCAGCGTTACCGTTCGAGAATTGGCCTCTAGTGAAATGCGTGGTGGGTGACTGTTTTTGGGAAGATCACCAGGGAAAAAACCGACCAGCCCTGAGTTGGAGCCGAACAAGAGTCGACCCGAGCGACTTCGTAATCGGGCGCCCTGAATAAATTCGTTGGTCCGCAAACCGTTATTACGGTCAAACTTTCGCACCTCGAGTGAATCCGGGAAAAACTCAAACAAACCTCGATTACTGCTCAGCCACAACTCTCCGGCAGAGCCGCCCGTAATGCTGTAAATCTCAGAAGAAAGACCTTGAGCAGAGGTGTATTGTTCGAATTGCTGAACGCCGGCCTGACGATTTTCCACAGACCAGCGGAACAATCCCTGACCTAATGTTCCAAGCCACAAAGACTGGTCTGGTGTTTCAAAGATTTCCCAGGGCGTACCGCGAGGCCGGCCACTATCATTGGTTGTCGTTTCAAGGTCGATTCGACTGAATTGCTGCAGATCAAAATCAAATTTATTAAGGCCATCACCCTCCGTACCCACCCAAATGATACCGCTTTGCTCCTGATAAACTCGCAGCACACGATCGCCACTGATTGATGTCGCCAGCTCAGGATTATGAAGGAATCGTTTGAAAGAACTTGGGTCGCCGTTCTGTGCATAGTTCAGTCCAGCCCCATAGTTGCCAACCCATAATCCGCCGTCAGCATCCTGCATTATCGAACTCACAGCATTGCCGCCCAGCGAGTCACCACGCTGCGGTTCATGTACAAACCGTTCGAAGCCGTCTTTAGAGGGCAGCTTTAACGCTAACCCACCCGTACGCATGCCAACCCAGACCCTATCTTGGCGATCCACTAGCAAAGACATCACCTGATCATCAGGCAAACTATCAGGCTGATTTTTGTCGTAACGATAGTGCAACACCTCGCCCGTCAGTGGATTGATACTAGAAAGCCCGCCCCCATAAGTACCGACCCACAGCGTCCCGTTGGATGACTCACCCACGCTGGTAACAATATCTTCCAATAGCTCACCATTACGCGTGCTGTGGTAAGTGAAAGAATCGCTAAAATAATTCCAGGTACTAAGCCCACCGTGAGTTGCGATCCACAACACACCGGATGTGTCTTGGGTAATGGCATTCACTCTATTATTAATCAAGCTGCTGAGATTGGCAGCATCACTTTGATATTTGGCGAAAACCGCTTCTTTAGGACGCCACTCCGCCAAGCCTTCTTCAGTGCCCACCCAAAGCGTGCCATATGAGTCCTCGAACACTGCCAATACCTGACCGCCGGGTAAGCTGCCCGGCCTGTTGGGGTCCGAAGCTAAGCGGGTAAAGCGACCCGTTGCCGGATCAAATAGATTGAGCCCGGCAGAGTTAGTCCCGATCCATAAGTTGCCACTGGCATCTTCGTAGATACTCCGAATGCGATCGTCGGAGAGCGTTAAAGGATTATCCGTTTGCGAACGGTAGGCGACAAAATTATTGCTGGCTGGGTCAAAGCGCGCCATCCCTCCGCCATCCGTACCAACCCAAAGCTCGCCACGTCGATCTAGCACCAGCCCCATTACGTGATTATTGGGCAGAGAAGATGAATCGCTGGGGTCGTGCACAAACCGGGTCATTTCGGCCCGAAACGGGTCTAATCGTATGAGGCCGCTACCAAGGGTGCCAATCCAGAAAAAGCCACGATCATCCTGGATGATCTTTCTGACCCGAAAATTAGCCAGTGACAAGCCAGGCCAGGGCTCGCGGATGAAATTGTCATTGACTGGATCGTAGCGATTTATGCCCCGTTCAGTCCCCACCCATAATGTGCCCTCTGGATCTACATGAAGGGTCCAAACAAAGTTATGCCCAATAGAAGTAGGGTCGTTCGCCGCATTTTCATAGACCACAACATCGTGACCATCATATCGATTCAAGCCAGACTGAGTAGCAGCCCACATAAAGCCGTGACCATCTTGAACGACGTCATGAACAAATTCGCTTGAAAAGCCGACCTCGGTGCTGAAATTGGAAAATTGGACATTACGCGGCGTGCTACCGGTCGGTTGTGCTTGAACGTTGGAACACAGCATCAACAGAAAGCACAAAAGGCCTATCCCACAGTTAGTGGAAAGACCTCGCGGCTGAAAACCACATGCACCGAATGCCTTACTCGTCATAAACAGTCTTAGTGAGTAATGATTACGCAGATTAACCAGCAGCCTTACTTGGGGTCAAGAGCTATAGCCTGGCTCTCCACCCCTCTATCGAATTGGGTTATAGACCTTTGTGCGCTTGAAACAGATCATCAACTTTTTGCCAGACTAAGCCGGGCTCACCATTACCGATCATTTTGCCGTCAAGACGGTCAACCGGCCAGGTCTCCATAGTTGAACTAGAAATAAAGATCTCATCTGCGAATTCTAACTCTTCAGGGCGAAGCACTCTTTCTTCAATGGGCAATCCGTTCGCTTTTGCGAGCTCTACGACCACATCACGGGTAATTCCGTGCAGCAATCTCGTGCTTTTACGTGGCGTTACAATAACCCCCCCAATCACGGCAAAAAGATTAGCTGACGTTGCCTCGGTCACCTCACCATTTTTCACCAAGAGCGCGTCATTGGCGCCTGCTGCAATCGCTTCGTTCTTCAGCATGCCAGCAGCGATCAAGCTAATGGTCTTAATATGGCCCCTATCCCAGCGAAAATCTTCCAATGTCACCAGTTGCAGTGGTTTGATCTCCCGGTGGCCCAATTGGGGGGCAGCGCTGACCATAATAAAGATGGTTGGGGTTGGGTCAGCTGGATAAACAAAGCTTCGCACCGTGTCGGCACCTCGGGTCACCTGAATATAAACCGCGGCCAGTGCTTCGCCACTCTTTTCAACCGCTTCTGTGAGCAGCTCGACCCAGGCAACCTCTGCAACCGCTTCACTCAGATGAATTTCAGCCAAACTCGCCCTCAACCGAGCAACATGCCGGTCAAGACAAAACAACTTGCCGTTATAAACTGGAATGACTTCATAAACACCGTCGCCAAACAGAAAACCGCGATCGAGCACGGATACTTTGGCTTCTTCAACTGGAAGCCACTCACCATTTAGATATGCAACTGGCACATTCACCTCTCACCCTTGCGTTCGGAAATCTTTAGTCGTGATAATGATAGATCTATGACGACACGCGACTATTGTTCATGAAAAAATTACTGATTGCGAATCGAGGTGAGATCGCTGTGCGAATCTTACGCGCTGCCAATGATCTAGGAATCGCCACTGTTGCGATATTTTCAACAGATGATGCAGAGGCTTTGCACTGCAAACTCGCTGATGAAGCATTGCCACTCAGCAACGTCGGCGCTGGCGCCTATCTCGATATTGAGCAGATTATTGCCGTTGCCATCACAGCAAAGTGTGATGGCATCCATCCAGGTTATGGATTTTTGTCTGAAAACCCTGAGTTCGCAACAAAGTGCCGTGAGGCAGGTATCACTTTTATAGGGCCTACCTCGGTCCAGTTACAACAATTTGGCGACAAGTCATCTGCCAGAACACTTGCCGCTGAGTGCGGTGTCCCGCTACTGGTCGGAACAAATGGTGATACCAGCCTAGAAGCAGCTCAAACATTTGTCAGCAGTTTACCGGCAGGTTCCCAAGCCATTATTAAAGCAATTGCTGGAGGGGGCGGCAGAGGTATGCGCCTGGTTGAATCCATAGAAGATTTAGCCACCTTGCTGCCAAGAGCAAAGGCGGAGGCCAATGCGGCGTTTGGTGATGATCGCGTTTATCTAGAACAGTTTGTACCGAAGGCCCGACACATTGAAGTCCAAATCATCGGCGATGGATCGTCGGTTCAGCACCTCGGGGAAAGAGAATGTACGATCCAACGGAATCACCAAAAAATTGTCGAGATTGCACCAAGCCCCAGCCTGAATGACAAGCAACGCAACGCACTTATTGACGCAGCAATGCGCATGGCTGGCAGCGTTGACTACCAGAGTCTTGGCACCTTCGAATTCCTAGTTGAAGTAGATGACCCCGACCAGTTCTACTTTATCGAAGCCAACCCCCGATTGCAGGTTGAACACACGGTCACCGAAGCCATTACTCACATCGACCTCGTGCAGTTGCAAATCAAGCTCGCCATGGGTGAATCATTGAGTTCCTTCGACTTGCAGAGCAGAAAACCCGATGGTTTTGCCATTCAGTGCCGCATCAATATGGAAACTCTATCCAAGAAAGGCCGTTTTAAACCCACCGGCGGACAGATCACGGTGTTTGAACCGCCGACCGGCATCGGTCTTAGGACCGATCATTTTGCCTACGCTGGATACCAAACCTCAAACCGCTTTGATTCACTGTTAGCGAAATTAATCGTCCATACCCCCAACACTTATACTGATGCGATCCGCAAAACAGCACATGCATTAGAAGAATTTAGGATCGAGGGCTTCGAGACAAACCTCGATTTCCTGAAACAATTATTTGCGCTTCCCGAGTTCCAGAACAATCAGATTTACACCCGTTTTGTTGACGATAAGCTGACAGATTTCGTTGTCGCCTCTCAGGGTCAAAGTGCGAAAAAAACGCAATCAAGTGACCCTCTCGCCGTTCTACACCACAAGAACAATTCGCCGACGGCCCAAGCAGAGATCGCAATCCCCGATGACAGCAACGGAATCTACACACCACTACAGGGCACCATTATTGAGCTGCTAGTTTCCGCCGGAGATGACGTAACTGCCGGACAAACGCTGGCGGTAATGGAAGCCATGAAAATGGAGCATGTTCTGGAAGCCCCTGTGAGCGGGACGATCTCGAGCATTAATGCCGCAGCTGGAGAAACCGTTGAAGAAGGCTTCGCATTAATCGTGCTGACGCCAAACTCGTCCGGCACAACCATCGAAAAAAACGCTCAGATAATCGACCCGG
>JBNMQM010000081.1:0-16822 GCA_051278195.1 Candidatus Azotimanducaceae bacterium | reverse complement strand
GCATGGGTGTGAGCACGAGCGCGAAGGAAAATTTCGACGTCGCGTCCGAGCTTTATCAACAGCAAAATTACGTGGCTGCGTTCGAGGCATTCAAAGCACTGGCAGAACAAGGTGATCCCAAAGCACAAACTGTTACGGCTCTGATGTACAAATTTGGCGAAGGCGTTGAGCAAGACTATGAAGCCGCTTTTCATTGGTACCACAAGGCTGCTGAGCAGGACTACGCCGCAGCCCAATTTCACACAGGATCAATGCTCGCCGATGGCTTGGGTACTGAGCCAAATCGTGAAGTGGCTATCGACTGGCTCAATCGCGCAACCAAAAGCGGCTTTGAGCGGGCAATTAATAAACTCGCAGAACTCAATGCCAGCGCTGCCGTTTTAGGCAAACCCACCACAGATTTGATCGCTTGGTCGAAAAACTGGGACCTTAGATTGCCGAACGACTTTCTTCTGCAGCAAGGCTATGAGGAACCACTAGCCCCTTCTCAACCGTATCTGGTCCAAGTGGGCGCAATGAGCACTCAGGCCAATGCAAACCAGCTGTGGGAAGTTCTAACGAGCCATCATCCGAACCTCTTTAAAGATCTACAGCCGATCATCACTTTGGAACCCAAAACACGCCGAGTCTATCGCGTGTCAACTGGCCCTTTCGAAGACTTCCAATCCGCCGACACTTTTTGTGGGCGCCTCATGACCAGCACCATCCAGGCCGGTTGCCTTCCCGTCAAAGGTGACTAAAGGTCTGAATTCACCCTCCTTATCCTAATCCATATCGAAGCACAGTCAGCTTGTACCCAGTGACTCAAGCTCTTATATTGTCCGCATAGTAATCAGAGCAGAACCTCAGATGGATATTGAATTCAGCACAGAAGACCTCGCATTCAGAGAAGACGTCAGGCAGTTCATCAAAGACAACCTGCCCACAGGGATGGACATGTGGACCAAGCGAGGCGAGTGGTTTAAAGCTATGGCTGACAAAGGTGGCTGGGACGTTCACAAATGGCCAACGGAGTTCGGTGGGCCTGGTTTCACACCCGTCCAGAGGTACATCTTTGATCAGGAAATGGCCCGCAACTCAACGCCACCGCAAATTCCGTTTGGCGTCACCATGTTGGCACCCATCCTGATGAATTACGGCACCAAAGAACAGCAGGAAGAATTTCTGCCCAGTATTCGCGACGGCTCCGTGAACTGGTGCCAAGGTTACTCCGAACCCGGAGCAGGCTCTGATCTTGCGAACCTCAAAACGCGGGCAGAACTCACCGAAGACGGCAAGCACTATGTCGTCAACGGCCAAAAAATATGGACTACCCTCGCTCACATCGCCCACTGGATGTTCTGTCTAGTGCGGACTTCCAGCAATGGACCCAAGCAGGAAGGCATCACATTTCTTCTGATCCCTATGGACGACCCGGGTGTTGAGGTTAAGCCGATCATCACGCTTGGTGGCGCGCACTCCGTTAATGAGGTCTATCTTACCGATGTAAAAGTACCAGTGAAAAATAGGATTGGAGAGGAAGGTAAAGGCTGGACGTACGCGAAAGGTTTATTGGTGCATGAACGTACCGGCCTTGCTGGTATCCAAAATTCAGTTTTGGGACTAGAAAAAGCCAAACATCATGCCAGCACGGTAAAAATAGGCAACGGTACGCTGCTTGATGTACCGGCATTTCGTAACAAGGTCGGCGCCCTAGAAGCAGAGCTGCTCGCATTAGAATTTTTAGAATTACAAACCCTAGCTCAGGTATCAGCTGGCAGTGACCCTGGACCGGAGTCTTCCATCATGAAATTGAAAGGTACTGAGATTCAACAGCGGATTTCTGAACTCAATATCGAGGCAGCCGGAATCTATGGCACAGCATGGGGCGAATCCGCTGGTCCTGCCTTTGCACGTGGAGCTATGGGCGGGTATCTAGGTACTCGCGCAACAACAATTTATGGTGGCGCTAGTGAAGTGCAAAAAGATGTCATCGCGAAAAAAGTCTTGGACCTGGGGTAAACATGGATCTTTCATATACAGATGAACAAAACTTGTTGCGCGATAGCCTGCAGCGATTTATCGATAGCAGTTACGACATCAACCACCGCAACAAGCTAACGAGTACAGAAGAAGGTTTTTCTCGCGAGAACTGGCAACAGTATGCTGACCTCGGTTGGTTAGCGATGTCTTTCTCGGAAGAGGATGGTGGCATTGGCGGCACGCCAGTAGACACACAAGTCATGATGGAGGAGTTCGGCAAGGGTTTGGTTGTCGAGCCATTTCTGGCGAGCATTGTCATGGCCGGCACAGCGATATCAGAGGCGGGTTCTGATGCACAAAAGGAAGCGCTGATTCCGGGGCTAATTGATGGCAGCCTGATCGCCACTGTCGCTATCGCAGAACCTGATACCCACCAGGAATCTGAACGAATCAATATGACCGCAACACTAAAGGATGGTGAATACATTCTCTCGGGTCAAAAGGCCGTGGTTCTTAGCGCTCAGTCTGCAAACCAAATCATTGTGGCGGCCCGAACATCTGGACAAGATGCCGACCATGATGGCATTAGCTTTTTTATTGTTGCTGCCGACAGCAAAGGATTGAGTCGCAAGGACTTTCCGACCGTCGATGGGCTTCGTGCCTCAGACCTGACTTTCGACAATGTTCAGATACCAGTGGACAGCCTGTTAGGCGAAGAAGGACAAGGCTACCCGCTTCTCACGAAAATCCTTAACCGCGCCATTTTGGCTTTGTCAGCCGAAGCCGTCGGTGCAATGGAAGTTCTGTATAAAGATACGATTGCGTACACAAAACAACGCGAGCAATTTGACCATGCATTGTCGGATTTCCAAGTGCTGAAGCATCGCATGACAGAAATGTTTGTCGAATACTCCCTCGCCAAGTCACTGACGCTAAAAGCCACGATGTTAGAGACCCAAGGCTCGGAAGACACCCAACGCACCATCCATGCTTTGAAATACCTAATTGGCAAAACGTCACGGTTTGTCGCCCAGAACGCTGTGCAACTTCACGGTGGTATGGGTATGACGGAGGAACTCCGAGTGGCACACTATTTCAAGCGACTCACAGTCATCGACGCGATGTTTGGCAATACCGACTACCATTTGGAGCGATTCGTCGGCTGACCCACTCAAGCTCGAAGGCACTTCAGAATGGGAGTAAACTCATTCTGTATTGAAACGGATTAGCCAATGAGTTCCGAAATCAGCGCAACCGAATGGGCGGTGCGAGTCAATCTCGCAGCGCTCTATCGCCTGGTGGCACTTGAAGGCTGGGATGACATGCTGGATACACATATATCCGGCAGAGTTCCTGGTCCTGATCAACATTTCCTGATCAATCCCTACGGCATGATGTTTGAAGAAATCACCGCCAGTTCGCTCATTCGAGTCGATGCCGACGGCAACAAATTGACCGCAAGTGATTATGAAGTGAATCAGGCTGGATTTACGATTCATAGTGCCGTCCACATGGCCAGACACGATGCCAATTTTGTTGTGCATTTACATACGCCCAACGGCATCGCAGTGTCTTGCCAAGAAGACGGCTTATTACCCATCAATCAAACCGCACTATCGGTTTACGGCGAACTCACCTACCACGATTACGAAGGCATCGCGCTTGATCTTGACGAACGCCAACGCTTGATCCGGGATCTAGGCAATAGCAACGCAATGCTGTTACGCAACCACGGAACGCTTGCTTGCGGCCCGAATGCCGGAGGTGTATGGCAAAAGATTTATCGGCTCGAAACTGCCTGTGATATCCAAATCAGAGCCCAGAGCTCGGGTCGGGGTTTGAGTCCCATTGCACAAAACATTCTAGAACAGCGGCGGGCTGGCAGCACCACCGACTCGCTGAGGCGCCGCGGAGAGTTTGTCTGGCCAGCGATGATTCGTCGTCTGGATAGAATCGACTCTGGGTACAGAGACTAATGTCTGAGCACCCAATCGAGCCCGTCACGCAACAGTGCCCTAACTGCAAGGCTAGCTTGCATGGCCAGTTTTGCTTCGCCTGCGGTCAAGATCAGAAATCGATTGATCGGCACTTCTCTTCGCTTGTTAGTGAAGCACTCGAAGATATTTTCCAGCCCAACTCTCGGACCTTTAGGACTCTGCTGGCCGTTTGTTTTAAGCCTGGGTTTCTAACGCGCGAATACTTTTCGGGTAGACGTGCACGTTACATTCAGCCGGTCAGGCTTTACTTTATCACCAGCATTCTTTTCTTCTTCGTCATTTCAATGATGAGCGGATCTGTCACCTCGACCATTGATACCGATGGCGACGTCATAAGAATCGAAGCGAACGAATCATCTAAAGTTGACAAAATCGACCTGGAATTTCTCTCACCGGAACAATCCGCTGCTCTAAAAGCAAAGCTAACTGTGCAAATAGAAAAGGCACGTCAACTCGCCAACGAAGACCCGGAACAAATCAAAGAGATGGTGGTCGACGCAGCACCCCCTCTGATCTTCGGCTTGTTACCCATATTCGCGGCTCTGCTCAAACTGTTTTATATCGGCAAGGGTCGCTTCTATACGGAACACTTGGTCCTCGCCCTGCACAATCACAGCTTTCTGTTCATCGCCTTTTTGTTAGATGGCTTGTTAGAGCAACTGCCCGCAAGAGCTTGGAGTGAGGCGCTACAAATACCCATTGGCATATGGCTACCCTGCTATCTGTTTTTGAGTTTAAAGGTCACGTATCGAGAGGGTTGGTTTCTGACCCTGGTGAAATTTCTCGTATTAGGTTTCATTTATGGCATATTATTTTTGATCACCGCCCTTACTGCACTTCTCATTGGAGTCATGACGCTTTGACCATCCTCGATCGCAGACTCAAACAACTGGGGATTCTAGAAAGCCACATTCAAGCTTGTCGCATGCCAAGAGAAGAGGAAGCAATCTTTCTGGTAGACGGCGGGCTAGACATTTTTGATCGCGCCATCAGCATGACCCCCGGCACCTACTCAAACTGGCAGCAAATGAAGACGCAGGCAGTTAAAGATTCAGTAGAGCTGCAAATCGTTTCTGCCTATCGATCAGTCGAATACCAGTGTGATCTTTTCTTAAAAAAGTTGGCTCGCGGTATTTCACTGGGTGACATTTTAAAAGTGAATGCCATTCCTGGCTTTAGCCAGCATCACACGGGCCGGGCTTTAGATTTAAGCACCCCTGACTTCCCGCCACTCGAAACTATTTTTGAAGAGTCGATCGCGTTCGCTTGGCTGCAGAAGCACGCATATCAATATGATTTTGCATTGTCATATCCAAGCAACAATGACCAGGGCATTGATTACGAACCATGGCATTGGTCTTACCAGGGCGACGACTAAACTAAGCCCTAACGCTGGTATTTTTTCATCTTCTCCGCTAGCAGACGTTTTTGCTCATCCGTCATTGTCGCGGTGTTAACCGGTGCGCTGCCCACCGCTTTATCTTTAGCAAAAACGTATTTCTCGCGTACGACTCGTTTTACACCAAACCCCAACGACTTCAATCTCGGATAAATATCGTCAATCATCCTAGGGTTGCCACAGAGAAGGCAGTGATCCGTTTCAGGGTCTGGAGAGAGTTTGAACAGCCGATCTTGAACATAACCTTGAATTTGATTCTTAGAAACGGGCTCACAGCGACTAAAACAAACGTGTAAATGGAAGTTAGCATGTCTATCCGCAAACTCATTTAACGCATTGCCGTACACGAACTCGGTCGTATCGCGCGTGCCATAAAGAAAGTGCACCTCAACTTCATTAGCGGCAAGCGCAGATTCGAGCACTGCCAACATAGGCATATAGGGTGCAATCCCAACGCTGGTTGCCACCAGGAATAATCGTTTTGGCAATAGAGTCGGCACAACCAATCGACCAAATGGGCCGCTGACAGTGGCTTTCAAGCCTGGCGTTGAGTTGAACAGCAAACGGCTGGCGCGGCCATTGTCGACGGTGGAAATCACCAAATCCAAACATTGGGATTCTGTGTCCGGCTCGAAATTACAGAGACTGTAACTTCGCTCGAAGTCACCCGCTTCATCGGCGAACGTAAACCTGAAAAACTGCCCGGGTTCGAATAAGACAGGCATTCCATCCGCACGGACAAAACGAAAGTCTCGTGTGGAAGGACTTAAAGTTCTAACCCTAATCAGTTCAATATCAAAGTGATTCAACATGTCTTCTCAAAATAATTTCTCAATCGGTCTCTTACAATGGCATCTTAAAATAGCCTCTCAAGTTCGGAGGCATGTTAATTATCGCATATCCCCATGCTAGTATTCCGACGCTTAGAGGAGTAAATACAGCGTGCACAACAAAATAATCGGTCATATATCGGGCAGTACAGACCCCCGATTCGATAGTGTACGACAAGCCTTTGCCAGCCTTTGGGATGACATCGAGGTTGGTGCTGCGTTAGCCGTTTACTGGAAAGGCAAGCCCGTCGTTAACCTTTGGGGCGGACATACCGACCGAGAGCGACAGCAGGCCTGGCAAGAGAACACTTTGGTTAATGTCTACTCGGCAACTAAAGGCTTGGCCACGTTCGCCTTTGCACTCCTCGTTGAGGACGGCAAGCTTCGTTACGAGGACAAGGTCGCAGATCATTGGCCCGAATTCGCCGCCAATGGCAAGCATGAAGTCACGATTGCCCAACTACTCTCTCATCAAGCCGGTGTGTGTGGCGTCGACGAAACACTGTGCGTTGAAGACCTCTATGATTGGCAGAAGATGACGCGTTTGATCGCCGCCCAAAAGCCTTTTTGGCCACCGGGGGAAGCTGCTGGTTATCATGCCGTCACATGGGGATACCTGCCAGGGGAATTGATACGACGTTTAACAGGTCAAACGCTCGGGCACTTCTTTCAAGAGCGAGTTGCAAAACCACTCGGCCTTAACTTCTATATCGGCGTACCGGCAGCAAAGCTTGCTGACTGCGCAACATTGATTGGCCCCAATCATGCCCGAGCGAAAACCGAAGCAAGTCACTCGACCAGCAGGTCACCCCGAACAGCGGCGAGCGAACCGTCTCAATACTTTAAAGTTTCACTGATGAACCCGCCGATAAGCCCCTTCAAACATGCTTGCAGCAAGGAGTGGCGGACCGCGGAACTTGCCGCATCCAACGGCCATGGCGATGCCGCCAGCATTGCCAAAGTTTATGCATTAATGGCGGCAGGTGGAGCGCTGAACGGCACCCAGCTAATCAGTAAAGAGTCATTAGATGCCGCGTGCAAGCTCGAAGTCGATTCTGCCGTTGATCTCGTGACAGGCACTGTCATCCGCCGTTCTAGAGGTTTTATTCTGAGCCATGATGCTAACTATGGCCCAGGCAATAACGCCTTTGGACACGCGGGCGCAGGTGGATCCATGGCGTTTGCCGACCCAGAAGCTGAATTGAGCTTCGCCTACGTGATGAACCAGATGCAGCCTGACACGATACTTGAATCGAGATCTGGCCGCCTTATCGATGCTGTTTATCGATGTTTATAGGTAATAAAATCCACTTTTAGACCCAAACTGGCGAATATCACTTAATTGACGTGCAATCCAGCGCAATTTCGCTGAATGGCAACTTTCAGAAGCGGAACGGTATAAAAATTACTCCACATTAACATCTATTATAGAAGATATTTAGAACCGAAACGCCACTATTAGCCTCAAGAGGCAGAAAGAGTCCGCTCCCACGACGCCAATGTGCGGCGTGAGGACTCAAATAAGCGCCGAAGCGCCTTTTCCAACCACTGGCTTTGTGGCACCATTAACCCTCGCAAAGTCGCCCACCACGGCGGCTTTTTATTTGTACAAATCAAAAGTTTGTGCGGTACAGGGCATCAAAATCGAGCGCCACAATCGAGCGCCACAATCAAAGGCCTTCAAGAAGTGAATCATGCGTGATTATTTTATTAGAAGGCTGTTGCTGATCCCGATCACATTGTTGGGTGTGACGATCATAGTGTTTGCTATTACGCGTCTTGTCCCCGGCGGCCCTCTTGAGCGCGCCATAATGGAATCCCAGCAACTCAACGCCACGACAGGCGTCAGCCAGCAGGTCGCAGGCCAGAACATGGCACTCTCTGACGCTCAACTTCAGGTGCTAAAAGAATATTATGGTTTCGATAAGCCAGTGCTCGAAAGCTATGTCGACTGGGTCCTAAAGGTCGTTCAAGGTGATTTAGGCAACTCCTATCGGTACAACGAACCCGTATGGGATGTTATTCAAAGCCGATTCCCTGTTTCCCTATACTATGGGCTTGTCACATTAGTGATTACATACTTAGTTTGCATCCCACTGGGGGTGCTAAAAGCCATTAAGCATCGAACCGCTGTCGACAATATCTCTTCAATATTCATTTTTGTCGGGTTCGCTATTCCGGGCTACGTGTTCGGCGCGCTACTGCTGCTTTATTTTTCTGTCCGGCTCGAATGGTTCCCAATGGGTGGATTCGTCAGCCTTCGCTTTGAAGAATACAGCACCTGGGACAAGGCCATGGATCTGATCAATCATTCGGTTCTCCCCCTTATCTGCTACTTGATCGGCAGCTTTGCATTTACGACTTTACTGCTGAAGAACCACCTGATGGATAATTTGGCTGCCGATTACATCCGCACCGCCATCGCAAAAGGGGTTTCTTTCCGACAGGCAGTGACTCGCCATGCAATGCGTAACTCCCTGATTCCAATCGCAACGACATTTGGCCAAAACATCACGCTGCTGGTCTCAGGATCGTTTTTGATCGAGACAGTATTTGATATTAATGGTTTTGGATTGTTAGGCCTTACCGCCATTCTCGATCGTGACTATCCTGTCGTGATGGGTATCATTCTGCTCACTAGCATCCTGTTGCTGATCGGCAACATTCTCTCGGACATTTTAGTTGCATTCGTTGATCCACGGATACGGTTTCAATAGATGCTGAATATCAACCCCCAAACCCTCAAAAAACTGCGACGCTTCCGCGATATCAAACGGGGTTATTACAGCTTTTTGACTCTGCTCGCTCTCATATTTGTATTGATGATTGCAGAGCTCTGGGTTAATAGCCGGGCATTGGTGGTCAGCTACGAGGGGGATCTTTACTTTCCGACTTACACGGCATTTCACCCAGGCACCGACTTTGGCTTGAACTACGCCTACGAAACCAACTATCGAGAATTGCAGGAAAAGTGGGAAGCTGAAGACAGTAACAATTGGATGATCATGCCGATCGTGCCCTACAACCCTTATGAAAATCATTCTCCGAACGACATCTATAAACCTGAGGCACCAAGCTTAAGCCAAAAACACTATCTAGGAACCGATACAACCTCCCGCGACATTCTCGCGCGCCTAACCTACGGCACGCGAATAGCCCTGCTGTTCGCGATTGTCTATATGGTTGCCGTATACCTGATCGGAATCGCGATCGGCTGCGCGATGGGCTATTTCGGCGGCACCTTTGATCTGGTGGTTCAACGCCTGATTGAGATATGGACCAACATTCCCTTCCTTTACATGGTGATTATCGTCTTTTCCGTGATCCCCTCGACCTTTGACATCCCGATGCGCATTGCGATCCTGCTCACCGTCATGGTGCTATTTTCTTGGACTGGCATGACCTATTACATGCGCACTGAAACCTACAAAGAAAAATCTAGGGACTACATTGCAGCGGCCAAAATCATCGGCGCATCCAACACCCGAATTGTTCTTAAACACATCTTGCCTAACGTGCTATCGACACTAGTCACATTTATGCCATTTACCGTGGTAGCGGCTATTACGTCGGTAACGGCGTTAGATTTCCTCGGCTTTGGCTTGCCTGTACCGACGCCAAGTCTGGGTGAACTGCTTAAGCAGGGCACCGCCAACCTTAGGACCGCCGAATGGATCGTTATGTCGGCTTTCACCACCCTCGTGGTACTACTGACACTGGTGACATTTATCGGCGAAGCTGTCCGAGAGTCCTTCGACCCGAAGAAATTTACTGTGTACAAATAGATCGACGAACTGAGGTCAACATGAAGACAATCTACCGAAATATGACAGGGCTAATGGCAGCCTTGTTGCTTGCTGGATGCGGCGGTGAGACAGAGGTCGTTGAGCTAGAAATCATCGACAACACCGAAGAAGTACTGGCCTACTACGCCGCCAAACCCGACTTTTTTAGTTTCAAGACACTGGCCGACATCCCGACTGACCTCAACTGGGAAGACGGCAGCGATCTGCCAGAGATCGGTTCAGACGAGGCAGTAAAGGGCGGTACGCTTTACAACACGATACAAGACTTTCCTCGAACGTTGCGCCGCTTAGGTCCTGATTCAAACGGCTCGTTCCGGCCATATTTACTCGACTACACCACATTGTCGATTGCGCATCGTCACCCCAATCAGTTCGATTTTTACCCTGGCCTCGCGACAAGCTGGGCTGTCGATAAAGAGAACAAAACCGTATACGTCAAACTGAACGCTGCTGCAACATGGAGCGACGGTGAACCCGTGACAACCGACGATTTCATGTTTATGTTCTTTATGAATCAATCGAGCTACATTGTTGCGCCGTGGTATACCAACTGGTACTCGACCCAATACACCAATATTACGAAATTCGACGATCACAATTTCTCCATTACCATTCCAGAAGCAAAACCAGACATGGATTCTCGAGTGCTCCAGCTTGGGCCAGCTCCACAGCACTTTTATAAGGCCTTGGGAGAGGACTATGTGGAACGCTACCAATGGAAGTTTCAACCCACGACAGGTCCTTATGTCATCGAAGAAAAAGATATCAAGAAGGGCGTCTCTATTGCATTGACTCGGAAGGATAGCTGGTGGGCCAAAGACAACAAGTTCTGGCGTAATCGCTTCAACCCCGACCGCATTCATATCTCTGTTATACGCGACACACCAAAGGTATTTGAAGCCTTCAAACGCGGAGACCTAGATCAGTTCGGGCTGAACCTCGCGGAGTACTGGTACGATAAGTTACCCAATGAAGATGAAGACGTGCAGGCCGGCTACATCCATAAGTCTGTTTTCTATAATCAAATCCCCAGACCCACATATGGCCTATGGATAAACTCGCACAAACCTCTGCTCAACAATCTGGACATCCGTACCGGCATCCAGCATGCGACGAATTGGCAACTGGTGATCGACAAATTTTTCCGCGGCGACTATGCCCGCTTACAAAGTTCTTCTGATGGCTATGGTGAGTTCAGTCATCCGACATTGAAAAGCCGTCTGTACGACATCGAAAAAGCCCAGGATTTTTTCGCCAAAGCAGGCTTCGTTAACCGCGGCCCGGACGGCATCCTTGTCAACGAAAATGGCGAGCGTCTGAGTTTCACGTTATCGACAGGTTATGAAAGCCTGAAAGATGTGCTCACCATTATGAAAGAGGAAGCGAGTAAAACAGGAATCGAATACCGCATCGAAGTCCTTGATGGCACAGCAGGCTGGAAAAAAGTTCAAGAAAAGAAACATGACATTTCGTTCTCGGCTCTAAGTGTGTCGTTAGAAATGTACCCACGCTTCTGGGAGACATACCATTCAGTCAACGCTTATGACAATGCCTTTCTTGAGGATGGCAGTGTTAATCCAGAACGCACGGTTAAAACTCAAACCAACAATTTGGAGATGCTTGCACTGTCCGAAATGGATGAAATGATTGAGGCCTATCGAGCGTCCGATGACAAAGCGCAGATGATTGAACTCGCTCACAAGATGACGCAACTCCATCACGATAATGCGTCTTTCTCACCCGGCTTTTACCAACCATTCTATAGAGTGGGTCACTGGCGCTGGATCCGTTATCCGGACGACTTTAACCTTAAGTACTCCCGCAGCGCAGGCGAGTATTACGTGCAGTGGATTGATACCAAACTGAGGGAGGAAACGCTCGAAGCACAAGAAAACGGCGAAACTTTTGACCCTGAAATCAACGTTTTCGACCAGTACAAGTAGCTAACGTGACTGAGCCACTACTTTCTATAAAAAATCTCGTCACTGAGTTTGATACTGACGAAGGCCGAGTCCGGGCGGTAGACGATCTATCCTTCGACGTTCAGCCTGGCGAAACGATTGGCATCGTCGGAGAATCTGGCTGTGGAAAAAGTGTCACGGCCCTATCAATCATGCGTTTGTTACCCCAGCCTATGGGCCAAATAGCGGGCGGTGAAGTCATTTTCCAGGGCCAGGATCTGACTCACTTATCGTTACCAGAAATGGGGAAAATTCGAGGTGCTAGAATCGGCATGGTTTTTCAGGAACCGATGACCGCATTGAACCCTGTTCACACCATCGGCCGCCAGCTCACAGAAGTCTTGCTGTTGCACGAAAACATCAGCAAAGAAGGAGCCATCAGGGCAGGTGTCGAAATGCTCGATAAGGTCGGAATCCCATCGCCTGATGTTCGTATGACCGAGTACCCTCATCAACTATCCGGCGGTATGAGGCAGCGGGTTGTTATCGCCATCGCACTGGCATGCAAACCCGAGCTATTAATCGCAGATGAACCAACGACCGCCCTTGACGTCACTATCCAAGCACAGATTTTAGAACTCATTCGAGAACTTCAATCTGATATGGGCATGGCCGTGATCATGATCACTCACGACTTGGGTGTCATCGCCGAAACTTGCCAAGACGTTGTCGTCATGTACGCGGGAAAAATGGCTGAAAAAGGCTCTGTCTACGATATATTTGATCGACCTAAACATCCGTACACAAAAGGTCTATTGGCTTCCATCCCAACGCTCGATACGCCACCTAAGTCTAAGCTCAGCGTCATTGATGGCATGGTCCCTGGCCTTCTTGATCTGCCCGTAGGTTGTCGCTTCGAGAATCGTTGCCCCTATCGTCAAGATGGTTGTTTGTCTGCCCCGCCACCGATTGAAATCGTCGATGAATCGCACCAAGTTAGCTGTTACCGCTGGCAGGAGATATGAGCAATGAGACCGAGCCAAGACCTATGAACCTAAAATCATGAGCCAGCCGATCCTAGAGGTAAAAGATCTCAAGATGCACTTCCCGGTAAAGGAAGGCATATTTATGCGCAACAACAAATTCAACAAGGCGGTCGATGGCGTATCACTCAGCATTCAGCCTGGCGAGACACTGGGCCTTGTGGGTGAGTCCGGTTGCGGAAAATCCACACTCGGGCGCTGCATCACTCGTCTCTATCGACCGACCTCTGGTATCGTTAAATTTGAAGGTCGGGATATCACCACATTAGGTAGTCGAGCTTTACTGCCTTATCGACAGAACATTCAGATGATTTTCCAGGATCCAATGGAATCCTTGAACTCCCGGCATACAGTAGGCGATATTCTTGAAGAACCTTTCATCATTCATAAGATCGGCGATCGTGCCTACCGACAAAAGCGCATCCGCGAGTTATTGGAAATTGTTGGCTTGCCTGCGCGGTCTGTCACACGTTATCCATTCGAATTTTCAGGTGGCCAGCGGCAGAGAATCGGTATCGCTAGATCCATCGCCTTGAATCCAAGGCTTATTGTCTGTGACGAGCCTGTGTCGGCCTTAGATGTCTCAATCCAAAGCCAGATCTTGAACCTACTGATTGATCTGCAAAAAGAATTCAATCTCTCTTATCTGTTTATTGCCCACGATCTCGCCGTGGTGAAACATATCTCAGACCGAATCTCGATCATGTATCTCGGCAAGATAGCCGAATCAGGCAATGGCGACGAGGTTTATCAAGCATCGCGACATCCCTATACCCAGTCCCTGATTTCAGCAATTCCTTACCCTGACCCCCATCGTGAGTTGAACCGACAGATCATCAGCGGGGATGTCCCATCACCCATTAATCCGCCATCTGGCTGTGCGTTTCACCCTCGTTGCCCAATGGTTATCGATCAGTGCAAACATGATGCGCCTGTTCTCGAAGTGATTGATGGAGGGCACATCGCTGCCTGCCACCGAAAAGATGAAACCCGATGAGCCATATCAATGGTATAGCTGAAGCTGATCGTGCCGCGCTCGCCCCCGTTTTTGAAGCGGCAGAAGCGGCAATGGGGTTTGTCCCGAATAGCTTCTACGCAATGGCACACTGGCCAGAACTACTGAAAAATTTTAGCGCTCTCGCCGGTACAGTTCTGGGACCTGGAGAGATTGACCTTGGCTTGAAGCAACTGATCGCTTTCGTTGTGAGCAACGCCGCCGGCAGCCGCTATTGTCAGGCTCACACCTCGCACAATGCAACTCGACGGGGTATGGCTGAAGAGAAAATCCAAGCGGCGTTCGAGTTTGAAACCAGCGCTCTGTTTAACGATCTTGAGAGGGCTGCGCTTCGGGTCGCCTTACATGCCGGCTTGGTGCCTAATGCCGTTGAAGCGTCACATTTCGATCAGCTAAAATCGCACTACTCAGATCGTCAGATCACAGAGATAGTTGCCGTGATCTCCCTGTTCGGGTATCTGAATCGTTGGAATGACACCATGGCCACGTCCCTTGAGGACAAAGCCATTCATTTTGCAGAAAGGGTACTCGCCCCAACCGGCTGGCAGGGCGACAAACATCTCAAATGAACTACCGAGGTGTTACCGAAAACAAGGGATTTAGCAACCGCTTGAACGGACCGACCAGCTTAATTGGCGCTTCGGAAACGGACAAGCAAATACACGGGTTGTTTTGGCTCGCCGTCGGTCGATGTATGTCACCGGGCTCTCGAACGATAAAGTCGCCCTCATGGTAGATACCATCGGCGTCAGAAAAGCTACCCTGTAGGACAACGGTAATTTCAACGCCGTCGTGATCATGTGCAGGCGTCTTACCGCCAGCTTTAATCTTATGTAAGGCCAACTCATATTTGTCCTCACCAACCGCTAATCGCGCGACTCGCAATGCGGGTGAGAGAAACTTCCAGTTTGGGCCATCGTCCGGGAGTAAATTCTTTACCAACTCGGGCAGTTTGTTTTCGTCTTCGGCAAGTGTCACCTGCCTGAAGGGCCTGGGGGGCTCAATCTCATCGAGGCGGCCTAAAACATCGTCCAAGGCGCTAATGGTCAGCTCGGCAGGTTCCGCTGTTTCAAGCAGACTACCACCTAATCCGGTTAGTTCTTGATTTTTGTCTCTGCACGTTGCGCAAAAATGTAAATGGGATGATACGGAGACACAAAGGGCTGGGCTAAGCGCACCAGAGGCGTAATCGATCAACAGATCACTGTTAGGGTGTTTAGTTACCAGCATTTCTAGGCTTCCTCAGCTTCAGCATCTAGCTGAACGTTCAAACGTTTTAGGGCTAATCGAATTCGAGACTTAACAGTGCCCAATGGCAGAGATAGCTCCTCCGACACTTCACTGTGAGTCTTACCTTCAAAATAAATTTTACTAATAACTTCAATCTGTTCCTGGGGAAGCAGTTCAATACTATCCCTGACGGTCCGCTTGTTACGGAGCTGCACAAGCGACACCTGGGAAGGGTTTTCGTCCCCCGGCTCATATAAGTCGTCCGCATGAATATCGCGCTGGCGACGTACTTCCCGGCGAATCCAATCTATCCGGCAGTTTCTCGCGATCGTATAAATCCAAGTACTGGCGGATGACTTTTGCCTGTTAAAGCTGCTCGCTTTACGCCAGACCTTAATCATCGCTTCCTGTGCCAGCTCTTCAGCCTGCTCGTGGCCAATGTTTGAGCCTTTCATCAAAAAGCCCTTTAACAATGGCGCATAATGTCGGAAAAGCAACGTGAATGCTTCTCGGTCTTTTTCAAGACCCACCTTGATGAGCAAGTTGCTCCATTCGTCGGATGTTGTTTCAGCGAGCATAACCACCTTGTTGACGGAGTTTCCTTTGACTGTAATCATAATGCATTCAGATATTTAATCACCAAGTACTACCGATACGAAGTCTTTTGTCGGCTGGATCAACATGAGTCATGGAAAACACAATTTATGTCTTCAACGGAAGCCATTGTTCAAACCGATATCGCCAGTTCTGCCATTGCTGCGTTGCGGTCCAATATCCTTTCAGTAATTAAAACACACAACCAAAGTGTCGATTGGCTGCTCGCGGCCTTTTTTGCAGGTGGGCACGTATTGCTAGAGGACGTACCAGGTACGGGCAAGACGACCCTCGCGAAAGCCTTGTCTGGTTCGATTAGCGCAGAGTTTAAACGCGTTCAGTTCACACCTGACCTGCTGCCCACAGACATCTTAGGGGTATCCATCTACGACCAAAACACTCAGAATTTCCGCTTTAGGGAAGGGCCAATTTTTACACAAATTTTACTCGCAGATGAAATTAACCGGGCATCTCCGAGAACCCAATCCGCCCTTCTGGAGGCAATGGCCGAAAATCAAGTTAGCGTTGAAGGTGACCGATTGCGCCTTGATGAACTCTTCTTTGTCATCGCAACGCAAAACCCAGTGGAGTTTCATGGCACCTACCCACTACCTGAGGCACAGATGGATCGGTTCGCGATGCGCTTTTCGCTCGGATATGTCAGTGCGGAGGACGAGCTTGCCATCCTGGAGAGCCAACAATCTGGACACCCGCTCGACCACCTCAAACCTTGCATAACGCTCGACGAGGTTAAAGCGACCCGAGCAGCAGTGACGCAAATTGCTATTACAGACGAGCTCAAACGCTATATCGTCGACCTTGTCGCCGCAACCCGAGGCTACCCCGGTATAAAAATGGGCGCGAGCCCACGCGCTTGCATTATGCTCATGAAGTGCGCCCAGGCCTTATCATTGGTCAACGGCCAAGATTTCGTTACACCTGAAATCATTCAAACCCTAGCAAGGCCTGTGATCGCACATCGTTTAGCACTCGACCCTGAAGTACAATTTTCTGGTGGCAGCGCTGACCAACTGTTGGCAGATAT
>JBNMQM010000080.1:0-16861 GCA_051278195.1 Candidatus Azotimanducaceae bacterium | reverse complement strand
GCCGTCTAGATCCGCTCTCACAAACACGGTTGTGCTGTTCGTTGCGTTGTTAAACATCTCGGTCAGCGCAATAGCAGAGACCGTTTATATTCGTGATGCGATCTACGTACCCCTTCGCGGCGGACAATCCAACGAACATCGAATCCTGCATAACGGCATTCGCAGCGGCACAGCCCTTAATCGGGTTGAGCAAAATGATGAGAGTGGATTTAGCCGAGTCATCACATCCGAAGGCCTTGAAGGCTGGATCCAGAATCAATACCTGGTCACCGAACCCATTGCCCGAGACCAACTACAAGCACTCCAGACTCGTTTTGAAACACTGCAATCAGACTACGAGACTGCAGCGCAAAATCTGGCAAGTGAATCCGACGCAGCTTCTACAGCGGCCCAAACAATAGATCAGCTTGATCTTGAGCGAAAAGAACTGGGGATCGAACTAAGTCGTATTACTGAGCTAGCCGCAGATGTTATCCAAATAGACCAAAAGAACGAATCGCTGCAAATGGATGTCGCCGACTTGAATCAACAAATCGATGATTTAGAGACCATGAATGCCGACCTTAAAGATACAGCAAACCAAACCTGGTACATGATTGGCGCCGGCACGATATTGTTTGGCATCCTACTCGGTTTTTGGGTAGCACGGCAGATGCACACTCGTCACGACACTGGCTGGAGCTAATACGAACCATGACTAAACTCAGCGTCAACCTTAACAAGGTGGCCCTTATTCGTAACTCACGAGACACACGCATTCCCAGCGTTGTAGATGCCGCCAAGACCGTCATCGACGCTGGCGCTGAAGGAATAACCGTCCACCCGCGGCCAGACCAGCGTCACATTCGACCCGATGACGTTTATGACCTGGCAGAACTGCTAGCGGACCCACAATATAAGGACATTGAGTTCAATATTGAGGGTAATCCCTATGCCGGCCCAGAATCGAACGGGTATCCGGGCTTTATGAGCCTCGTAAACCAGACTCAACCGCACCAGGCCACATTGGTCCCAGACGACCCTGGCCAACTCACGTCAGATCATGGCTGGGATCTGGTGGGCCAATCGAATCAACTACAAAGCATTATTGATACCCTCAAGGCTCAAAAGGTGCGCGTTAGCCTGTTTATGGATCCGATTGACGAACAAATTGAACACGCTGCCCGCCTCGGAACGGACCGCATTGAGTACTACACCGGACCCTATGCTGAGGCCTATCCCAACCACAGCAAGGTCTTGGCACCTTTCACGGCGACCGCAAAGACGGCAACAGGCCTTGGAATGGGCATTAACGCTGGTCATGACCTCAACCTCGACAATCTTGAAACCTTCTGCCGAGAAGTGTCTGGCGTCGCTGAGGTTTCCATTGGGCATGCCATCATAACGGACGCTTTATGGCTGGGCTGGCAGGAGACGATTCGCCGCTATCGAGAAATTCTCGACAGACTAAAATAGGAAATTTGGCCTAAGGCTTAACTCCGCGTATCATCTGCGCTCTTCTTTTTTGTTAAGTCTATGTATGAATACAACAGCCAAACGCCTCACGATCACGATCATCAGCAGCATCGTCGTATTTTTAATTGTCAGCTTCGTTAAGGAAATCGACAACCCCACCATCGCTAACCTCGCCACTTTTGTCGTTATTTTCGCCGGCATCGCCTTTGCTGCGTTTACAAGCGGCAGCTCTGCGACCCGAACCCGAACCCGGGCAAAATCAAACGACGTCAGCAGCGCAGCTTCTAGCAGCAGCAACAGTGATGCAGAGACTGGCAGCGTTAAATGGTTCAACGTTAAAAAGGGCTATGGTTTTATTACCCGAGATTCCGGCGATGATGTTTTCGTTCATTACCGCAACATCATAGGCGATGGTCGCCGCTCTATAGCCGACGGTCAACGTGTCAGCTTTGTCGTTGTCGATGGTGACAAAGGCTTGCAAGCGGACGAAGTCGAAGCCATCTAATGCACCAGATTATATTTGTTGGTTCGCCGGACAGTGTCGCCGAAATGGAACCCGACGAAAACCCTGCCAATGAATTTCCGTGCATGTCCAGTCAGCAGTTTCACCGGGACGCCAGGGCTCAGCTTTACGCCCTGGTCACCGGATGTTTTTTGGATGAAGCAATTGATCTCGAAGAACTCGACCAGACTCTGGTACCAGACGGTCCGTTTATCTATCGGTTGAACCCTAAAACACAGCAATCACTGGCTGAACTCGAAGAAGGCCAGGTTGAAGAGTTCTCTCAGCTCTGGATGAACTGTGCGGAAATCGAACAGCTGGATCTCTCGGAGAATGACCTGCAAGAATTTATGTTTCTCCTCATCCATTTTTGCCAGATTGCAAGTAACGACGATCTGGGTCTCTATATCTATTCCGACGACTAGTAGCCATGGCGCAAGGAAAAGGTAAAGGTAATCTCGTTTACTCGACCGATCAGGGACGACTCTGCCCCGGGTGCCATCGCGCTAAAGCTGATTGTGTTTGCAAAGACGCCTCACGCTTGCCTGAAACCGATGGCGTCATCAGACTACAACGGGAAACGAAAGGTCGAAACGGCAAACCTGTGGTGCTGATTAGCGGTTTGCCTTTGAGCGAAACCGATCTCAAAAAACTCGCAAAAGAACTGAAAGCAAAATGTGGCGTCGGTGGCACGATTGAAGCCGGTAAGATTCTCATCCAAGGCGATAAACGGGATATTATTCGGCAAACGCTCGAAGGCAAAGGCTACAAGGTGAAGATCAGTGGTGGCTAAAACTATGACCAAAACTATGACCAAAAATAAGACTAAGACCCTCATATCAGTTGAAGCACTACGAGACCTCACACAGCAAGAAACGACAATCGTCATTGTGGACTGTCGATTTTCTCTAATGGATGCGACTATTGGCAAAACACAATATTCCACCAGCCATATTCCCGGCGCCGTATACGCAGACTTAAACGAAGATTTAAGTAGCCCAGTGATCGCTGGCGTAACAGGACGACACCCACTACCGGAACGCCAAAAATTCGTTTCGACCGTCCGGCAGTTAGGCATTCACAACAGGCAATTAGTCATTGCATACGATGCGGATAACGGTGCCTACGCCGCTCGGTTATGGTGGTTACTACGCTGGCTCGGACATGACCAGGTGGTCGTGCTAGATGGAGGGTTTGCCGCATGGCAAGCTGGCGGTCTGCCGACGTCAAAGCCCACCCAACGGCGGCGAGAAGCTGAACCAGGACAGTCCTTAAAGCAACAGACAAGTGAATTCGAAGCCGCTGACCCGCTAGTCAATACCATCACCGCCGCAGATCTCCTTCACACAAACTACAGTGTCACAGACGCTCGGGACGCTGCTCGTTTTCGCGGCGAGGTTGAACCCGTCGACCCAATCGCCGGACATATCCCAGGCGCAGTTTGCCTGCCCTTTAGCCAAAACATGAATCCCACAGGCACATTTAAATCAGCGCAAGAATTGCGCTCGCAGTTTCTGTCCGCGGGGCTAGATGAACATGCACCCACTATCTGTTACTGCGGCTCAGGTGTCACGGCTTGCCACAATGCCATTGCCCTAATCCATGCGGGTTTCCCTGAGCCAGTGCTTTACCCTGGGTCTTGGAGTGAATGGATAACCGACGCCAGCCGACCCATTGTTACCGGTGAATAGCCCGAGCACGTACCTTTTGCCCTATGCCAGCATTACCTGGCAAGACCCTGAAACGCCATTTGCCAACGACTATGAAGATGTCTATTGGAGTTCGGAGGGTGGCCTCGAAGAAAAACAACATGTCTTCTTGAGCGCTTGTGAATTGGACGCTCGCTGGGCGCGGCTTAAGCCTTACAATACCTTCACCATCATCGAAACTGGGTTCGGCTTTGGTCTGAATTTTCTGCTGACAGTTCGCGCCTGGTTATCCAAACCCAGACCTGAATGCGCCCGCCTCGACTACATCGCGTTCGAACAACATTTAGTCGATCCCGCTGATCTACAGCAAATGGCCTCAGGGTTTGGTCTGCAAGATGAATTGGCATTGCTCATTCAGCATTACCCCAAGCCCGTACCAGGCACACATACGATTTGGCTAAGCGACTCGATCTGCCTGCATCTATTGGTCGGAGAAATTCACGATCAAATTCAGAGTCTCGACGCAAAAGCTGATGCCGTATTCCTAGATGGATTCAGCCCGGGACTGAATGCAGAAATGTGGGACGAAGCACTTCTGTCCAGCTTATGCCGTCACTTGCGTCCCGGTGCACGACTGTCAACGTATACCGCGGTGGGCCAATTAAGAAGACGGTTTATCGACCTGGGCTTAGTCGCTGAAAAACCAGCCGGCTTCGGTAAAAAACGCCACATGCTGCTCGCCACACAACCGGGCGAATGGCAGCCGAATCAGCCACAACTAAAACACGTAGTCATTGTCGGTGCTGGTCTATCAGGTTTGCTGTGTGCCGATGCCCTCGAACGACGAGGTCACCGGGTCACGCTGATTGACGAACATGCAGAACCGTACGGCGCACTGAAGCACATTACGCAGATAGCGATTTATCCACAGCTGTCTCGCTCGCCACAACCCTATAGCAATTTTTATTTAAGAGCTTATCTGTACTTTTTACGACACCATGACTTTTTCGATTGCGGCAGAATCGAACTGTTAGACAGCGAAAAATTACTACAGTATGGCGAGACTATTTCTGAGCTGCTACCAGGGCTGACTAAGCTTGTCAGCGCTGAACGTGCCAGCGCCCTACTTAACCTGAAAGTGAACCACCCAGCACTATACTTGCCAGAAGCAGGTTGGGCCGCGCCCGACCAGATGACAATTGATCGCGTGCCACTGCGCGCTCAAATAACGGCGATAGCTTTTGACCACGGCAATTGGCAGTTGGCAACGAACGCGGGTGAAAAAATTTCTGCGGATGCTATCGTCCTTGCCACGGGCCATCAGTCTTTGCCTCAACTTGCGCCATTAGCGCTGGTGCCATTACGAGGTCAAAGCGTGCGATTACAGAATCCAAGCGCGGCGCCTTTAGCCGTATTTTCAGGTGACAAGACCTGGTTTCCAATTTCACAGGGTGAGTCCACCGTTTCGGGAACCTATGACAGGTTCGATGAGGACACAAAGCCGAGGTCAACAGACACAGAATCCCTGACCGAGGCCGTTTCATCCTATCTACCGGACGCTGTCGTCACAGAGCCGTCAGTCGGCATCCGAAGTGCAACCCGTGATCGGATGCCTGTTGTCGACCAGCTGCCCGAATGGGCGAAACTGGAGGCCTTCTGCAAGCTTCCACCCATTCAAAGGACATCGTTTTTGGATTATGCACCAGAGCTGTACTGCAGCGTGGGCTTCGGCTCGCACGGCGGCACCCTTGGCCCTTACTGTGCGGAGCTGCTGGCGCGAAAAATCACCGGCGATGTGATTAGCGAGGATATGGAAATAATTTCCAGCACTCGATTTTCCTTTCGAGATGCTGGAATAAAGCCTCCTAAGCAAAAACGCAAACGTTAATCACACCTTCAATCGCCTCAATTTCTTTCACCAGTTCCGCCGTCGGCTCTGACTCAACATCAATGATATTGTAAGCGACGTTATCGCGACTTCTATTAAGCATATCAATGACGTTGATATTTCGATCCGCCAAAATCGATAAGACAGACCCAAGAATTCTCGGCACATTGTTATTGGCTAGCCCAATACGGAACCCAGCTGTGCGCTCCATGGACAACGTCGGAAAGTTGACTGAATTGCGAATGTTGCCGTTCTCGAGAAAATCGATAACCTGGTCGACCACCATCATGGCGCAGTTTTCTTCGGCCTCTTCAGTGCTCGCACCAAGATGAGGGGTACTGAGCACACCGGGTTTACCAATCAGCTTGGCATTAGGGAAGTCTGAGATGTATTGGCTCAATTGTCCGCTTTCAAGGGCAGCAAGCACGTCATCTGTATTGACAATCTCTTCTCTAGAAAAGTTAAGCAGGGTCGCACCCGGCTTAAAGGCCGACAAGGTGGCTTGATTAATCATACCCAGAGTGGGTTCAATCGCAGGCACATGCAGAGTGATGATATCCGCCCGACTGAAGAGCATTTGCATGCTATCCATCTTTTGAACTTCGCTTGGTAAACGCCAGGCCGCTTCGACTGACAAGGCTGGGTCATAACCCACAACTTCCATGTCCATCTGCAATGCCATTCTAGCGACCATAGAGCCAATAGCGCCTAGCCCAAGCACACCTAGAGTTCGACCCTTAAGTTCCGAACCCTTGTATTGCTTCTTACTGGCTTCTACCAGCTTGTTTAGTTCGGCTTTATCCTCGATATGACCCAGGGTATTAACGTAGTCCATACCTTGGACGATGCCGCGCCGGGAAAGTAGGAGCGCCGCCATGACAAGTTCTTTAACGGCGTTGGCGTTAGCCCCAGGCGTATTGAACACCACAATGCCTCGTTCCGTGCACTCATCGACTGGAATATTGTTAACCCCAGCACCAGCACGGCCAATCGCCCGAACTGCCGGACGCGCAATTTCCTCAACGCTCATTTTGTGACTACGGAGCAACATTGCGTCCGGGTTCGCCGTTTCCGATAGATCGTAGCGATCGGCTGAAAATTTACTCAGCCCTTTGTCCGAAATGTTGTTTAGCACCTGAATTTTATACATGTCAGTCCCCCACCGCATCAAACAGCGGAGTCTACAGCAAGCAACGTTTAGTGACTCAAATATCGTTTGGCTTTATTCTCAGTATCACTATTCATGATAATCATAGGTTAACCATGGCACGAATCGACAGCCTGCGCGTCTTTGCCGAGGTTGTGCAAACGAGAAATTTCACCAGTGCCGCCAAACACCTCAATCTAACGCCGTCAGCCGTTAGCAAACAGATTGGCATGCTAGAAGAGAAACTCGGTGTTCGCTTGCTCAACAGAACTACTCGTACAGTGAACCCTACGGAGGCCGGTCAACTCTATTTTGAACGTGCGAAGCGGATACTCGAGGAACTCGACGAGGCCGAAGCACTCGTTGCAGATATGGACACCACGCCTCGAGGCACGCTCAAAATTGCTGCAGAGCCGATTTTTGGTCGCGCAATACTCGCCCGAATTTTCGCAAACTTTAATGATGAATTCCCACAGGTGACAGCGGAACTGTTCCTAACCGACCATTCACTCGAACTCGTCAAACAAGGGTTTGATGCCGGCATTCATCTTGGGCACTTGCAAGATCCCGCCTTGATCACTGAAACCTTTGCTAACCATAGTGTTATTCTTTGCGCTTCAACTGACTACCTTGAGAAACACGGCGAACCTGCGACCGTTGCTGATTTGGCATCACACCGATTGATCAAAATTTCCAGTATGGAATTCCATCAGCCACGGCAACTGGACGATTACTTCGCCAATCTAGGCATTCAAAAAGGTTTTCATCTCACCGTCAATGACACTGACATGGCTTATCATTCAGTCATCATGGGCGTCGGCATTGCACCACTGCCTAACTACCTGGTTATGCCGCAAATTGAGCGCGGCAGACTTACCCGGGTATTGCCGGATGTCGTAACGGATGCACACCCAGTGCAACTGGTTCTACCAGCGAATAGACACCTTTCTAGCAAAACCACTAGCTTCAAAAACTTTTTGATGAACTATTTCCGGCGCTAAATTTTGGCGCCAAATGCGGCTAAACGCGTCATAAAAATACCGTCTTTTTTGACATGGTTTATTGTCAATGTGGACAAAACGCCAGATGACTGACGGCATTGACCACCTGCTCTATTCTTTAGTCAACTCAGTCGAGTGCGCCTTGAGTAAAAGGCATACCGGTCCTAGACTTATGGCTCTTTCTAACGTTCGAGCATTCTATGGTTCGCTATCTTATTGTAGGGTTGTTAGTAACCGCTGCGTTGATCGGCGTGCAGCTGTATCGCAGCCAAAATGGCGAGGCGGTGCAAACACCCCTGAACGCGTCGAAGACTGCCTCAACTAAGTCGTTAGATCCAGCGCCACTTTCAGGCGAACAAACACTCGAATCATCCAAAGCAACACAAGCCATTGCTACTCATCCACAGTCCAATGAAGCACCCGATAACGTAGCATCGGCGGACGGCTTTCAGCAGCCAGATTTTCCGTCAAGCCCCTGGCAAACAGACGAATCACCGCCTGAAACACCCGCCCGATATGTGAACCGCGGCATTGATGTCCGGCCCCTTAAAATAGACAAACAACAACTTGCCGATATCTCGATGGGTGATACCGTCAAATTATCCATTCCCCAGAACGGACAGGATTATGAGATGTCCGTCAAAGAAATTGGCCGCCACATGAACGGTGACAAGAGCCTCAAAGGTTATCTGGTCAGCAATCCAGAGTATACGGTCGTCATGACTGAAGGCCGCACCGCAACTTTCGCCACAATCAATACGCCCGATGGCTCTTTCCTGCTTGAAGCATCTGGGGACGAGGGTTGGATGATGTCTCTCGCCGAGTTAGACAGTCTTGTCGATCCTAATCTGGTGGATTTTAAGATTCCACAAATTCAACGTCAGGGGCAGTAGACAGATCATGGCTAATCCTAAATCAATGCGAAATCTACTCGCGTCTCTGGTCGTCACTGGTGTCGTTGTCGGCGCTGGCGGTCTCTACTGGCACCTGAGCGAACAAGAAGACTTTGAACCCGAGCGTCTTACCCCTACTGCCACTGGATCTAGCGTGGTCGATGTGATGGTCGTTTACAATCAAGCGGCGGATGACTTGTACAACAACGATGCGGCTACCCGCATCAATCACTTAGTCGACGTCTCCAACCAGATCTATAAGGACTCCGGTGCAAACGTAAGCTTGCGACTGGTGCATACCCAAAAAGTGAATTACGAGGCGGGCTACGACACAGAAACGGCTATCACTCATTTCACCGATCAGAGTCACCCTGCTTTTGCCGATCTGGGCGCACTACGAGAACAGTATGGAGCCGACCTAGTGGTCTTGATGCGACCCAACAGCGACGATGGCTACTGCGGACTTGCTTGGATTGGTGGCAACGGCACCAACGGTGACTTTAGTCACCCACAGGAAAAGGACTACGGCTTTTCCCACGTCAGTATAGATTGCGGCACCTATGTTCTAGCGCACGAACTAGGACATAACATGGGGCTTAATCATTCACGTAAGCAGGATACGGCTGGCGGTACCTTCGATTTTGCTCTGGGATATGGTGTCGACAATGACTTTGTCACTGTGATGGCATATTCATCGGCCTTTAACGCGTCCAGAGTGAAAGTCTTTTCTAACCCAAACCTGAACTGTGGCAGCGCTCCCTGTGGTATTGATCGCCAAAATAGCGAAGGGGCAGATGCCACCTACGCGCTCAACATTGTGGCGCCACAAATTGCCAACTACTTTAATGCGACCAGCAATGCACCCACCAATTTCATTCATGGCTCACTTGATGTGGATGGTAATGGGACTTCTGATCTGGTTCTACAACATACCAGCGGACAGTGGCATCTAGGCACCATGAACGGCGCACAAGTCACCTCGCTCAATGAACTTGCCTTAAACAGCGACCCTAGCTGGGTCGCTGTCGGCAGAAACGACTACGACGGCGATGGGATGGCCGACATACTCACCAGAAACAGAAATACAGGAGCGTGGCAGATGTTCCTGATGCAGGGAAACAACGTCAAGGCAGAGGGTGAACTGACATTGACTGGTAACCTGGATTGGCAGGTCGCCGGAACAGGCGATTTTGACGGAGATGGCAAAGGGGATGTTTTGCTTCGCCATGCCGATGGGCGTTGGTATCAGTATTTTCTGGATGGAATTAGCGTTAACTCAACCGCTAGGCCTAACTTACCTAAGGCGTTGGATTTTTCACTCGCCAGTACAGGAGATTTTAATGGCGACGGTAAAACCGATATTCTTACCCGAGCAGAAGATGGCGCTTGGCACCTGTTTCATATGAATGGTGGCGACATTGTCAATGACAACGCCATTTCGATGAAAAAGAGCCTCGACTGGTATGTGGTTGGCAGTGGCGATTTTGACGGCAATGAACGCGATGATTTGCTGCTCCGATACAAAAACGGCAGCTGGCTAATTTATCAGTTTGATGGCTTCAGCGTGCAAACCCCCGCTTTTATCGAGCTAACAGACGATTTGGACTGGAGCCTTGCATCAACTGGAGATTTTGACGCCGACGGCGATACCGATATTCTCGTTCGCAGCAGCGTGTTCGGCACCTGGCGGCTGTACAACCTGAATCAGAATAACGTGCAGAGCACCGAAGACGTCGCCCTCACCCACGATCTGAATTGGGCGGTACCCAGATCTTAAGCAGCGAGCTATTAGGTCGCATACTCATTGATACCAGCTCACTAAATAGAAACTGGCCAAAATTGTATTCGCGCAAAGTACTAACAGGTCCTCCGCAACCAGCCCGCCTCGATGATCAGGATAAAAATCAAACAAGCGCTGCTAGAAAGATGCGAACACCTTACGCCGAAGCACTTGAAACTCCTGTTCTGTTAACTCACCCATTGTCTTGGCTCGAGAAAGATCGATTAATTCAGAACCCATCGTTGGCATCTTGCTACCTGTATCCACCTTGACGCAGGATGTGGCACCGATGAGTAAGATTGCGATACAGAACGACTTCATACACTTAGATTTCATCAGCTTTACCTCTTCGCCAAACCGCTAGTGCAATAAATCCCATACCAACAATCAAAGAAGAGCCGAATTCTAGCGCCTGAGGCAGCTCGAAATCACTGACCACGGCCCTAGCATGCTCCAAGAACTTCACAGAAAACATGTGCTCTCGAGCAAACTCACCCACAAAAGAGGTACCAAGTAGCGCGCCTTCAAGCACCACCACAACCACGGGGACACCAACAGCCCAGGCCAGCGGCGCTGACTTAGCCCAGGATGAGACGAGCAGTAGCCAACCAAAGAAGGGTAAGCACCAGAGAATAATGAACCCATACAACGCCAGGAACCCCAGCCAGCGCGCCACAAAATGTGCGGGTGCCCAGAGCGTGGTCCACATAGACACCTCCTGCCCAGATGCGGCTATTGTCGCAACCAGGGCGATCACAAGGTGGGCAATCATGATAAACGCCAAGTAGATTAACGGCGCCAGCACCAGCCCTGACAAGAGCTTAGAGGCAACCGTCATGGTGTCCGATACCGGCATTGATTTCCAAAACAGAATGCTGCGATCACGGCGGTCATCGTATAGTGCACCCAGTAGATAGAAGATGATGACAACCCAAAGGGTAACGAACCAAATCACGCTAACACCGGAAAAGAGTCCGTCGAGTCGGTCTTCCCGCATAGCCTGAGGCATTTCTGCAAGGGCACCCAATTGCGATCCAAACAAGTCCATAAGCGATGAGTCATGGACAATGAACTCATGAGTATCTGACCCTGATTCAATATCCGCATCCACAGATACTTGGAAAGGATCCGTATAGAGCCCAATCAACAGAATTAGCAGCAGACTCACAACGACAGCCGTTGTAATCGCCGGCAAAAACAAAAATGCACCCCGGTGTTCCCAGAGTTCACGACGAATCAAGATCGGTAGTTGTTTCATGCTGCACCTCGCTGCATTTTTGCGACAAACAGATCGGTCACTGAAGGGACATGCAGTTCACCGAGTTTTTCCAGCACCGCTGCATCAGCATTTTCAAATATCATGCTCTTCTTACCCAGCAAATCTCTTGAATCCAAAGGCCCCAGCGCCAAAGCGGCGGCGAAGTGTTCTGGGTTCACCAACAACTGCTGGTACTGCTCTGACAGTTCGTCCATGGCGCAATCCAAGACAATTTCACCTCGATCGATAAACAATAAGTGACTCAGCAAACTTTCGATTTCTTCAACTTGGTGAGTGCTAATGATGATGCTCGTTTCATGATCAAAATAATCATTGAGCAAGCGGTCGTAGAATTCCTTCCGATACAGGATATCAAGGCCAATGGTAGGTTCATCTAACACCAGCAGTTCAACATCAATCGCTAGAATCAGCGCTAGATGAAGCTGCGTGACCATACCCTTAGAGAGTTGACTGACCTTGCGATCCATTCGAATATCAGTGGCGTCAATAATGGCTTCTGCTTTTTCGCGATTAAATTTAGGGTGCACACCTTCTAGATAATCGATGGCGTGTTTAACCTTCAACCACCGTGGCAAAACACCAACGTCTGAAATGAAACACACGCGCTCCATGATGTGATGGCGTCCGTGCCTGGGATCAACACCGAGGACATCGAGTTCACCGTCAAAAGACGTCAGCCCGAGAATACTTTTTAATGTCGTGGTTTTACCGGCGCCGTTTGGACCAATAAGACCGACAATAGAGCCAGGCTCAATGTCGAAGGAAACATCGCGAATAGCATCAAAGTCGCCATAGGATTTACGCAAATGCTTGGCTGTAACGATATGACTCATTGTGCTGCCCCTCTATTCATTAATAGTTCATCGCTAGACAAGCCAAGACGCTGGATTTTGTCCTTAATCAGTGGCCACTCCTCAAGCAAAAATCTGTCTCGCTCCGTGGCAACAAGGGCTGACCTCGCACCTTCTTTGACAAACATGCCGAGACCTCGACGCTTTTCGACCAGATCTTCCTCTACCAACATTTGCATCGCTTTTGACACTGTAATGGGGTTAATTCTGTGTTCACTGGCCAGTTGACGTACCGACGGCAGGCTTTCGCCCTCCATGAAGACACCCTCCAGAATCATCTCGAGAATCCGGTCCCGCAACTGGCGGTAGATCGGATCCTTATCATTCCAACTAATTTTCATGGGCTTATCCCGGATTTCCTGTTCTGATGTAGTGGTGTACTACATACGTATAACACCAGTGCAGTATAGGGATTGAAAAGCGCTTCGCAAGTCATTTTTAAAGTTTTATTAGGGATTTTTATGAAGCTCTTTTGTCAGGAATGTCGCCTAAAGGAGCCCGGCAGGCTAGATTTGGGCGATCTCGCCTATCAGTTCCACGATGATTTGAACCGCATCCGTGTCCGGAAAAGATTTCATTGCTAGCACCCAACGAGAATCATCTTCAAGGTTAGCGAGTGCTCGCAGCAACTCATCACCGCCCAGCTCAGATTCCTGTAAGACCAGGCTCATGCCGGCATCCCCCATCACCCGGGCATTCACCAATTGATCGCCTCGGCTTGCAGCCGCCGTGAGCGGTACCAGTAAATGCGGTTTCCTAAAGCTGAGCAGCTCAAAAATACTATTGGCGCCTGCTCTGGAAACCACCATGTCGGCAGCGGCGAGTACGTCACCATACTCATCACCCAGATAATCAAACTGAACATAAGCCCCAGGATCATGCTGAAGATCATGCTCGCGTTGATTGCCGGCACCCACCATGTGCACAACCTGATACTTCTCAGACATTACAGGTAGGTTATCCCATATCACTTCATTCAAAACTCGCGCGCCCAGACTGCCGCCCACGACTAGAACAATGGGTTTAGTTTGATCGAAGCCAAGAAAATCCCGGCCCCGACTCGCATTGGTATGACGCAACCCGGCTCGAAGTGGGGAACCCGTTAGACGCACCCGGCCTGGCGGCAGTGACGCGGCCAGGTAGCCGATCGTTTCTGGAAAATTGACGCAGAGTACTCGACTAAATGGCAGGCACAGCTTATTCGCCAATCCTGGCGTAATATCAGATTCATGGCTGATGACCGGAATTCGGCATAGCCAAGCAGAAAAGACCACCGGAAAGGCGACAAACCCACCCTTGGAGAAAACGATGTTTGGCCGAAGTCGCAAGCAGATCAAGATACTCTGAAGTATCCCCAACAAAATAAAGAGGGGGTCAATAAAGTTCTGCCAAGAAAAATAGCGCCGTAACTTTCCCGAATAGATAGCGTGATAGGGAATGGCAAGCGGTGAGATCAGCTCACGCTCGATTCCCGTGCGAGAGCCGACGTATTGGCAGTCCCACCCTTGATCTGAAAGCGCTTCAATCAGTGCAATGTTTGGTGTGACGTGACCGGCTGTACCACCGCCGGTAAAGAGAATTTTGGCCACTAGAGCTGGAGCGTGTGTTTAACAAAAGGAATCGTCACTCGCTTTTGCTGACGTAAAGTTTCCATCTCAAGGCGCTTCAGCATATCAAGTAGCTTAACCATATCGCGCGGGGACCGACTGATGATAAACCGACCCACATCAGCGCTGACATCAAATCCCCAGTGCTGCGCTCTCTGCTGCAAAACAACTACCTTTTGCGCATCGTCCAGCTGATCGGTTTCAACTGCTGTAGCGGCCTTTAAACGAGATTGTAGATCCAACAGTTGCACGTTCTGTTGATTTGCCGGTGCTTCTGCCGCCATCAATAGTCTACCGCCGCGATCTTTAATCCCATTCATGAGATGAAACAGCCCTACTTCCCAATCCTTGTCGCCCAAAATGCTATCCACGTCATCTAAACAAACCAACGGCAAGTGCTCTAAATCACGCAGAACCTCGGCTGAAAGCCTTTCTAGATGGCCTAAATAGATACCACCCGGCGTAGCGTGACAAGCAGCCTGAAGGAGATGCGTTCTGCCAGACCCAACGCGACCCCAGATAAACTGCCAATGACTGTGCTGGTGGATCTTGGCAGCCGCATCGCCGACATAATTTTCAAACACGGCATCCGGTGAGAGCTTAAAATCGAGCGTGAATTGCTTACTCATCTTTCTCGCCAGCAGATTCACTCAGGTTGTAGTAGTCACTTAAAATGTAGCGTTGATGGTAATAACGCACAAAGACCATAACGACCGCCGCGACCGGCAACGCTAACAGAATCCCAGTGAATCCAAATAGTTGGCCACCGGCCAGGATTGCAAAAATTACAGCGACAGGATGCAAGCCAATGCGGTCACCGACCAGCAGCGGCGTTAGCACCATGCCTTCCATCGCTTGACCAATACCAAAAACGATCGCGACATACAGTAAGGGGTACAGCTCCTGATATTGGATGATGACCGCAATACTCGCAGCGGTCAGCCCGACAATAAAACCCAGATAAGGCACGATACTGGCCAAACCCGCTAACATACCGATGAGCAACGCCAATTCGAGTCCAACGATCATCAGCCCAACGGAGTAGATCACGCCCAACAGCGCCATCACCAACAATTGACCCCGCAAGAAAGCGCTCAATACTTCATCACTTTCGGTGAAGAGGCGAATAGCGGTTTGCTCCGTGTCGCGGGGCAACATATTACGAATATAAACAACGATCGTGTCCCAATCACGCATCAAATAGAAACTCACAACAGGAATGAGCGCGAGATTTGTCAACAGTACCAATAATGCATAGCCCGACGCCGTTGCCTGTCCCAGCAACGTTTTGGCAATATTGCCTACTTGTTGCCAGTCGTCTTTTAACTGTTTGGTCAAGGTATCTAGATTAAAACCGAAAGGGTCAACACCGAAGTTAGAGAGCAGAAATGGACTGGTCGTTTCCTGCAACCACCGGATAAAACTCGGTACACTTTGAACAAGCGCGGCGACCTCTGACAGCAACATTGGCAACAGCAGTAAAAAGCCTGCCATGATGATGAGGGTCATTAGTAAAAAGACAATCACAACGCCACCGGTTCGTCCCACCACGCGCTCCAAACGATCCACTAAAGGATCACCCAGATAAGCGATGGCCATGCCAACCAGAAACGGTGTCAGGATAGGTTGCAGTAAATTGATCATCGCGAACAGCAGTACGATGCCAACCAGCACCACTATTCGTTCGGTTGTGGATAGTGATTTCATATTTAAGGTATCCACCGATAGAGTAAACGATCATCAGATGCATTCAGCAGCGTCATTTTATGGTCCAGCTCAATGATTTCTATGAGTTGGCTCTGCTGTCCTTCGGTGCTCAACTCGAGCACGAGATCACTACCTTCGACACTGGCGACATAGGTGTCTAAAACCGGCGCCAAAGACTGCAAATATAGAAGTACCGCCGCATAGGCTTCAGCCGAATCGACACTTTCAATGCGAACGGTCACCGAACTTTTTGAAGAACCTACTGCATATCGTGTGGCAAGTTTATCCGCAAGCTGATCCACTACTTCGACGACCAGTTCTCCGGAACTACCCGCCAAACCTTCAAACTGAGACCAGTTTCCATCAATCCGATAAGTCCAATTGCCACGCCACTGGCCGCTCGCATCACGCTGCACTCGACCGGACAAAATGCTATCCGGATTGTATCGGACCGATGCACCATCGATGCGACCTAAAAATGCACCCCACACCTCCGCAGCAGAAATCCCCGCAGCGTCTTCAAGATCCATCAGCGGATACAGCATTGGCAAGCCACGCTCTTTCGCCAACTCGCTGAAAGCCCGACTGATATCATCGCCGTCACTCTCGGTCATAATACGGCGCCCACGTTCGTCGTTCACGGCGACCCAAAGCAAAACACTCGGCCGATTACTGCCCCATACAGAAAACCCTGCGTTGCGCAGCAAAGCTGCAATCGAGTTAGGTTCAAAACTAATGCGCAGGATGCGACCTTGAATAATCTCTGTCCCTACCTGGAACTCACGATCGGTAGTCTGGTAACTATATTGATAATAGAAACGTGACGGGTTTCGCAGGGCCAGTCGAATTTGTTCATCATCGGCGACTGCTTGAGTACCAGAGACTCTCACCAACACCTGGAGTAATCCGGCCCTCGCACCAGAGAGACGTTGCGCCTCACTCTCTGACGTAACGTACACATCAGCCACGTAAAGGTCTTTAACGAGCACGGCGAATGATGGCGCAGACATAAAGGCGCACACTGCCAGCATTAAGATGCGGACAAAGTTGATTTGACGATAGTGTATGGTGATGTTCGTTCCTCAGAGCTATTCATGCCGCG
>JBNMQM010000079.1:0-17195 GCA_051278195.1 Candidatus Azotimanducaceae bacterium | reverse complement strand
CAAGCTGAAAAAGATCTACTGGATGCAAAACGTGAAATCTTAAATCTTCGCGCAGAGTTGCGAAGAACAGAAGAGGAGCGAGACATTCTAAAAAAGGCCGCAAGGTACTTTGCAAGCCTACCCGAGTGAAGTACGCCTTTATCCGTGATTACCAACATGAGTTTCCTGTTCAGTCCATGTGTCGCGTTTTCAAAATTAATCGCAGTGGATATTATGCTTGGCTGCAAAGGCCAGTATCTGATCGAACGATTGAAGACGAGCGATTATTGAAACGGATAAAGGTGTCTTATATTGCTAGCGGTGGCACCTATGGCAGCCCTTGGATACACAGAGACCTTCGTGATGATGGCGAATCATGCAGTGTTCATCGAGTGGCTAAAATTATGCGGGTGAATAAACTTAAAGCTCAAATTGGCTACAAGCGCCGTTATATAAAAGGCGGCAAGCCCGGTAAAGTCGCTGCCAATATATTGAACCGTCAATTTAATCCTGATGGACCTAATCAATCATGGGTTAGCGACATTACTTACGTCAGAACCCATGAAGGTTTTTTGTATGTAGCAACGGTATTGGATTTATTTTCTCGGCGAATCGTTGGCTGGTCTATGGATAAAACAATGGATAGGTACTTAGTTATTAACGCCTTATTAACGCCTTATTGATGGCCGTTTGGCAGAGGCAGCCCAAAAGCGAAGTGTTAGTGCATAGCGACCAAGGCAGCCAGTATGCCAGCTCGGACTATTTGGCCTTTATGAAGGCGCACAAATTAGTACCGTCGATGAGTCGACGTGGAAATTGTCATGACAACGCAGTCGCCGAAAGCTTTTTTGCGACATTCAAAAAACGCGTGACTAAACGAAAGATATACTCAACCAGGGCGGAAGCTAAAGGTGAGATATTTAATTTTATAGAGATGTTCTACAATCCAATAAAGCGTCACTCTCATACAGGCGGCGTATCGCCAGCTAAGTTCGAAGAGAAGTACTTTTTAGAATCAACAACTGTTTAGTAAATCCTGGGAAGTCCACCTGCTCGCTCAATAATATGTCAATTGAATCAATCCAAGAGAAAAAACGTTTGTTTTTAAAGACAATTCGGAAGATAAACACTTTGAGAGTTTTCTTGTTGCTCGCACTAATGGAGTCACTCATCTCTCTGATTGATAGCTATCTAAAGCTATACCTAGAATTCACATTTTTTTCTGAAATGCGCAGCGATCTAGCATTGATAATATTTGCGCTAGCTTGCGTTGTATGGATTTGGACCGTAGCTGTGCCCGCATCTTCCAACAGACTAGCTCTGTTCGCATCACTTACTATTGTAATATTGAATCTGACAGACTGCTTCTTCCTACTTGAGGAAAACCGCTACATAGCTGAATCTCTAGCACAGCTTTTGATAATATTGATAATCTGTGTACTCCAGGTCACGCAAACTGTTAGTGCTAAAAAAGCCTCTTGGGGCGATCTTGGTAAAAGAATAACGGGTTCCCTACTTAGCTTCCTGGTCCTCATTTGTGTCGCTGTGTACACATACTCAACGGGCTTCCTACTAGTGACGCCAAGCGGATTGTTTACTGTTGAATATAAGTATCAGCTTGCGGACAAAACAGTCAGGTTAATTCCTATGGTTCATGTAGGAGACGAAACTTATTTCAGATTAGTTAGCGACTACCTCAATCAACCGGGAAACCTGATACTACTCGAAGGAATCAAACATCAAAACGGCCATAAAACCCGCACGACACAAAAATCCTCACGTCTCGCGGCACAAAATTCCGCACTCAAAATTAACACTGAAATTTTGGCTCCAGGCGGCAAGGAATTTTTCACGTCTCGCAACGAATGGGAGAAAGCGAGCTTCGTATGGAGCGACATGTCTAGTGACAATTTTTCAGAAAGCACAATAAACGCACTGTTGAACGGTAAAGAACTGCTGGCGCAATCAGATATAGACTTGTACGACTTCGAAGTCATATCTCTTAGAAACGATCGGCTCCTTGAGCACATAAAACATGCGCCTAGTGGTGGCAATATATTAGTTCCATGGGGAGCTAGACACATGCCTGAACTACATGCCCAACTAACTAAGGACGGTTATCAACATAGTCGATCACAGATCCGTAGGGTTGTCGGAATTGCTGGATTTATTACCTTGATTCGCCGGAATGCCATTCAGGGTCAAATTCTAGAATAGAATCTAGAATATTAACCGCGCGGCCAGGAGAATCATCTTCATTGAGTTCAAAAACCCCAACTTCTTTGGGTAAATTATGTACCGTAGCACCATCCAACCACGCCGCTATACCTAGGAATGTCTCTATTTGAGATGCTCTTACTAGATCATAGAGGGCCTCCAAATTAACATCACTACTCTTCAGAGTTTCGAGCGCATTTCGCTTTCTAGTCTCATATGACCTTGTGCTGTGCCCGTTTTGATGATCACGCCATCCGCCTCTGTGAAGTGTGTGACTGCTCCTACGACCTTGTCAGCGAATGGCAAACACGTCTCCTGTGATCTGGGTCGTTATCTGCTGGCCGCTCTGTGTGTTACCGCGAAGCTGTGGGTCTGGTAGTTGCGCAAAGTTCTGTGATGGGATTGCACTGCCTCCACCAGAGACCGAGATGTTGCCGCCACCTTGGAACTGCGTGCTTTGGATTGATGCAACGTTTGCCGCCGCCTGAGCCGCTACAATAGCTGCCAGACCGAATTAAGCTGGTGGTCCAAGTGGGCTAGCGAGAGCGGTCTGCGCTGCTTCCCAACCTTTCACAATGGCATTGGCAGTCGCAGCCACCCGGGAAGGAACGGAGTGAGCGAAGCGAAACGGAGTGACGAATCCCAGAAGGCAAAGGATAAGAGATGATGACACTCCGTCAGGAGTGGCAAGCAAAGACGCGATAGAGGGCTTTGATGGATGCCTGTGTTCACGCATCATCCTAGCTCTGAAGTCCGTAGAAATCCTGTGAGAGACGCTGAAATCTTCTTAATTTACGGTACTTTTTACGGTATTGAAAACGCGAAAGCCACGCAATATGTTGAATTATATAGATTTAATACATAAAGATGGTGCCCGGAGCCGGGGTCGAACCGGCACTGCATTGCTGCAACAAGATTTTAAGTCTTGCGTGTCTACCAATTTCACCATCCGGGCGAGGCAGGAAACGCGGCTAGTTTAGCGATGTCGAAGGGATTGCTCAATACGAATTGAACTAACATGTCGTTTTCAGCGTAGTTAAATCTTACTGAGGTACATTTGTGCAATATAAGAACCCCAACCCGGCCGGCGAAGACGCCAGACTATCGGTAGAACAAATTTGGAAAAATGGCTGCGTGGGTGCCCCGCTTTCCGATCATGATTGGAAGCACTTCATTTCGTTGGCGCGAAATCGCTTTTATACCTACCATTTGGGTGCGCAACACGCGAAGGAAACGGGTCAGAGAGACTCGCTTGAAGGTTTAGAGGGGGGATTTGTGACAGAACTCATGAATGCGGCGGGTTTGGAAAATCTCTGGATTCAGTCTGAGTTTAGAGAGTCAGCCATCGGTAAGTCAGCATACAAGATAATCCGGCGCCGAAAGTTCAAAGCTCGTTTCAGGTTCGTCTAGGTCTTTGCTTTCTGAACCTTCGTTCTGCCAGTAGCCTCTACGATTCGTCCTTATTGCTCTCATTTGATTCGTCGTTGTTGACCATACCGGACGATAGATCGGGCCAAGCGATTCTCAAGTATAGGTACATCGACCAAAGTGTCAGGGCCGCGGCCAGATACAATAGTACATAGCCACCAACGACATAATAACTGTCTAAATCTGGACCGCTGGCGAGTAGCACAATAATCGCGACCATTTGGAATGCAGTTTTGACTTTGCCAACGTACGAGACGGCGACACTGCGCCGGTCACTGTATTCTGCCATCCATTCGCGTAACGCAGATACCACAATCTCTCTCCCCACAATTACCAGCGCAGGGATGGCGAGAATCGCATTTGCATGCACTTCGACTAACAATATTAGCGCTACTGCAACAATCAGTTTGTCTGCAACAGGGTCTAAGAACGCACCAAATGGTGTCATGGCATTCAAGCGTCTAGCAAGATAGCCGTCTAGCCAATCTGTGGCACTGGCAAGCGAAAAAACTAAAGAAGAAGCAAGATACCGCCACTCCACCGGAGCAAAATAAAAAACGGCTACCAGGACCGGAATCAGCAAGATTCTAAGACTGGTAATCACGTTAGGTAGGCTTATCGGTAACTTGTTCACAGCAGCTAATAGGGGGTCAGGTTTGGTGCAGCGTAGCATAAATATGATCCGCAAGTTTCCTGCTGATCCCTTCAACGGTTGCAATATCTTCGGCGCTGGCGACCTCAACCCGGTTGGAACCGCCAAAATGTCGAAGTAGCGCGCGACGACGCTTTGGTCCTACTCCTTCAATTTCCTCTAAGACACTTTGCTGGCGCTTTTTGCCGCGTCGCTGGCGGTGAGCTGTGATCGCGAACCGGTGACTCTCATCACGGATATGCTGAATGAGGTGCAAACCCGGGTTATCCGGGTTCAGGACAATTTCGGGCTGTCCCGATAGAAACAAGCTTTCCATACCTGCTTTGCGAGTTGGACCTTTTGCGACGCCCACCAGCGTGACGCCTTCGATCTGCAACTCCTCGATCATGTCTTCGGCTTGCTTAAGTTGACCTTTGCCTCCATCAATAAAGAGGACATCCGGTAGCTTGCCCTCGCCTTTTTTCAGGCGGGTGTAACGGCGCGTGAGTGCCTGGGCCATCGCGGCGTAGTCATCCCCCGGTGTAATGCCTTCGATATTAAACCGTCGGTAGTCTGATTTCAGCGGGCCGTTCTGGTCGAAAACGACGCAAGAGGCCACGGTTGCTTCACCTGAGCTATGGCTAATATCAAAGCATTCAAGGCGCTGGGGCATTTCCGGAAGTCCGAGCCCTGCTTGTAGCGCTTCGAAACGCTGATGGAGGTTGTTTCGATTTGCCAAATGAGACCCTAGGCTCTGTTCTGCGTTCGTTTCAGCGAGTCTCAGGTATCGCTCTCGATGTCCTCTGACACTATCGCTAATGATGACTTTCTTTCCTCCCTTGGCCGATAAGGTGTCAGCCAATAGAGATTTTTCTTCGAGCTTGCTGTTGACGATGATTTCTTTAGGGATTTCCCTGCCCGATAAATAAAACTGTGGAATGAAAGCCTGCAGCAACTCTGATTCGTTAGTTTCGACCTTTATCTTTGGAAAGTAGGTTTTACTCCCCAGCATCCGACCGCCGCGAATCACCATTAGTACGATACAAACTGCGCCCGGATTGTAGACGGCAGCGAGGACGTCGATCTCCCCTTCTCCTCTGGTCACATACTGTTGTTCCTGGATGCGCTGGAGATGAGAGATTTGGTCTCGATACTTGGCGGCGTGCTCAAAATCTAATGCCTGGGAAGCACGGTCCATCTTGTCAGCGTATTCGTCGATCAATTTACGGCTCTTGCCATCCAGAAATAGGCTCGCGTCTCGAACGTCTTCTGCATATTCTTCTGGGCTAACGAGATCACAACAGGGGCCAGAGCAGCGCTTGATTTGGTATTGAAGACAGGGGCGCGAACGGTTCTTGAAGAACGAGTCTTCGCACTGTCGAACACGAAATACCTTCTGCAATATGTTCAGGCTGTCCCGCACAGAATAGGCACTTGGAAAAGGCCCAAAATAACGCCCTTCCTTCTTCTGGGCGCCACGGTGAAAAGCAAGCCTTGGAAATTTGTCTTTGCTAGATAAGAAAATATAGGGATACGATTTGTCATCTTTGAAATCGATGTTGTACGGCGGGCTGAGCTCCTTAATCAGGCTTTGTTCTAATAATAAGGCTTCGGTTTCACTGCTGGTAACCGTCACATCTATACGGTCAATCTTAGCGACCAACGCCATGGTTTTAATTTCTAAAGCCGTTGTTCGGAAGTAACTGGATACTCGATTTTTCAGGTTCTTGGCTTTACCGACATAGAGTATCGCCCCGCCGCTATCGTACATACGATAGACACCAGGTCGGGTGGTGAGATTCTTCAGAAATGTTTTGGCGTCAAATGTCTGCATAATTCAATTGCGCTAGCTTAGCGGCACATTGTACAGCAGTTCTAAACATAGACTCGGTCAATCGATTGGTTTGAATGTTGTATCGGCTACAGTGATACGAGTCAACCAACCATAGGGCATCGCTGAGTTGATGCACGTGACCATGGCCAAACGGGTAATCCTTGAGGTTGAGATCCTGGCTTCGCAGTACTTCCTCATGCGCTATTCTCCCCAAACAAAACAGTACAGCCGGACCAGAACGTGCTCCTATGTCAGACAGCTCTTCATTGAGGAATTTTCGGCAGTTTCTTCGTTCACTCGTCAGGGGCTTATTCTGCGGCGGGGCGCATTTAACGGCGTTCGTGATGCGCACTTGATCGACGATCCCCAGTTGACCCAGTACTTTGAACAGCAATATCCCTGAAGCATCGCCGGTAAACGGGATGCCTGTCTTGTTAGCGCCGTGCAGGCCTGGTGCCAGGCCGACAATGGTCAGTGCAGAGAATGGGCCAGAACCCGCAACGGGCCGGTTCCAGTAGTCGGGGAACCGGCTTTGGTTGTCCTTTTGATAAGCTCGCATTCGTGGGCAATGCCGGCAAGCGGCAATGCGCTGATCTAGGGTTATCACTCATATTGTCTGGGGTCAGGCTGCAATCCCAGAATCTATGATGCGATGCTTAATCGCAAGCTTGGTTAACGCTACATCGTTTCGGACCCCGAGCTTGTCAAATATTCGGTAGCGATAGCTGTTGACGGTTTTCGGGCTGAGCGACAAGGCCGTGGCGATATCTGGAACAGCCTGGCCGCCAGTCACCATGATTGCGATCTGCATTTCACGGCTAGAGAGTATTTCGAATGGGCAGCCATCATCAGGATTAAAGGGCCGCAGCGCTAACTGTTGCGCGATCGCCTCGGCCAGGTAACGCTGACCAGATACGACCTTGCGTATTGCCCGGACCATTTCTTGGACATCTGCACACTTGGTGAGATAACCCGCAGCACCAATGCTCATTAACTGGGACGGATAAGGTTCTTGATCGTAAATGGTGACGATAATCACTTTGAGTTCCGGGTCGACTCGGAGGCACCGCCTAGTGGCTTCAAGCCCGCCAATACCGGGCATATTCACGTCCATTAGGACGACGTCCGGCTGCTGTGCTCTGACGGCTAATATCGCTTCCTCACCACTCGAAGCTTGACCAATGATCTCAATACCCACCTCGTCAGCGAGTAATCGACAGGTACCTGTTCGAACTAACTTATGGTCATCTACCACTAATACTCGAATCATAGCTCACCCCGTTTTTGTTGTTGTTTCCTTGTGGTTGCAGCTTGGTTGCAGTGTTGCGATGCGCATCGGTTTCGATTTGCATGACTCAAGTTAAACCGCTCGATATCAGATTGAAAGAGGTGATATCTCGATAGACATTGTAGGATCATGGCTGCTCAGTCGGGTGATGACTGACAGTGGATCCACATCTGGGTGGACAGTTCTTAAGCGAGGATAAGCGCGCCAGCAACGCTACTTAATAGCAGCGTGCTAACGGCATTGTAACATTGCAGATATTCGATCTTAGGCTCAGCTAAACGCCTGTAAACCTGTTTGAGCACGCCCCAAAATGAGCGCGTGAACGTCGTGGGTACCTTCATAGGTATTCACGGTTTCGAGGTTCATCATATGGCGGATGACGTGGTACTCGTCAGAGATTCCGTTGCCGCCATGCATATCTCTCGCCATGCGCGCAATGTCCAGCGCCTTGCCACAGTTGTTGCGCTTCATAAGCGATATATTCTCAACCGCACAATTATCGTCGTCCATCAATCGGCCAATACGCAATGCACCCTGAAGGCCCAGCGTAATCTCTGTCTGCATGTCTGCCAGTTTCTTTTGAATCAACTGGTTTGCGGCCAGTGGGCGTCCAAATTGCTTGCGCTCGAGGGTGTAAGTTCGAGCGGCATGCCAACAGGACTCTGCGGCACCCATGGCTCCCCAGGCAATACCAAAACGCGCTTTATTGAGGCAGCCGAATGGCCCACTGAGACCCTTAACATTGGGTAATAGGTTTTCCTCAGGGACTTCGCAATCAGCGAGCACTATTTCGCCCGTGACGCTGGCACGCAGGCTAAATTTGCCTTCGATTTTCGGCGTCTCGAAGCCTTTCATGCCGCGTTCGACAATAAATCCACGAATCTTGCCATCTAACTTAGCCCAGACCACGGCGAGATCAGCAATCGGCGAATTGGTAATCCACATTTTGGCGCCGTTTAGCAGATAGCCACCGTCAGTTTTCTCTGCTCTAGTGATCATACTGCCTGGATCGGAGCCATAATCAGGTTCCGTTAGTCCGAAACAACCTACCCACTCACCGGTGGCAAGTTTCGGCAGATACTTCTCTCGTTGAGCTTCGCTGCCGTAGGCATAGATTGGATGCATAACGAGGGAGGACTGCACGCTCATGGCAGAACGATAGCCACTATCGACACGTTCCACTTCTCTGGCAACTAGTCCGTAGGATACATAGCTGACATTCGAGCAGCCGTACTTCTCTGGAAGGGTCGGGCCAAGTAGGCCGAGTTCACCCATTTCGGTCATGATTTCACGGTGAAAGACCTCATCGCGAAACGCCTGTTTGACGCGTGGTTGTAACTTGTCTTGGGCATAGTCTCTGGCAGCATCACGAATAAGACGCTCGTCTTCACTAAGCTGATCATCAAGAAAAAACGGGTCTTCCCACTTAAATGACATGTTAGATACCTTAACTTTTAATGGTTATTGTAGAGTTCTACGAGAACTGCGAGTGTTGGTGATTTTGGCTGGTGACGCATACAATGCGCAACCGGCTGAGCCCGTATTATACCGACTCAGACGACCAATGCCGAATGGGTGTTTCACCTTCTGTTTAAATCTTCAGGTACGGCAAATAATCACAGCGAACGGACATCAATCATGGCTCTAGATCAAGCGACCCTCAGACAACTACTCGATACGGTTGAAAAGTTCGTTACTGAACGATTGCGGCCATTGGAATCTCAAGTCGGGATGGAAGATGCAATTCCCGATGAAGTGATCGAGGAAATGAAAACGATGGGCTTGTTTGGCCTCACCATTCCTGAAGAATATGGAGGTCTGGGCCTCAATATGAGTGAAGAAGTCGAGGTCGCCCAGGTCTTTGGCCATACCTCTCCCGCTTTTCGCTCGGTGTTCGGGACCAATGTTGGCATCGGCTCTCAATCTCTGATCATCGATGGGACCGAAGAGCAGAAGCAAACCTATTTGCCGGGTATGGCCACAGGCGAAATCATTGGCTCTTTTTGCTTAACCGAGCCCGATTCAGGTTCTGACGCGGCCTCCGTCAAGACAACAGCCAAGAAAGATGGCGATCGCTACATTATTAATGGCACAAAACGCTATATCACCAATGCCCCTAAAGCCGATCTGTTCACGGTATTTGCGCGCACTAATCCGGAAGAATCTGGCGCACGAGGGGTATCGGCTTTTCTGGTGGATGCGAATCTAGAAGGCATCCAATTGGGCAAGCCTTATCGGAAGATGGGTCAGCAAGGCACCTATGTCTGCGATGTCATGTTTGATGACGTCTCGGTACCGGCTGCCAATTTGGTTGGCGGTAAAGAAAATGTGGGCTTCAAAACGGCGATGAAAGTGCTAGATAAGGGACGCCTGCACATTAGTGCGATCAGTGTCGGCGTGGCAGAACGATTAATTGAGGACAGCCTTCGTTACGCGTTAGAAAGGAAGCAGTTTGGGCAGGCGATTGCAGAGTTTCAATTGATTCAAGCCATGTTTGCCGACAGCGAAACGGAAACTTATGCGGCGAAGTGCATGATCAGAGACACCGCGAGCCGTCGCGATGCTGGCGAAAACGTTGCAGCGCTAGCCGCCAGCTGCAAACTGTTTGCCACCGAAATGGTGGGTCGCGTGGCCGATAGAGCGGTTCAGATTCATGGCGGCGCTGGCTATGTAGAAGACTATGGCATCGAGCGTTTTTATCGTGATGTGCGATTGTTTAGGATCTATGAGGGCACCTCGGAGATTCAACGGACCGTGATTGCCAAAGATATGATTCGCCGCGCCGGCCAATAAAAGACGACGGAATTGTTCTGCTCGTGCTGTTCCAGCATACTGGTTCGAGAGTAAGAGGCGCAGCCTAGGCCTTTCTATTGAAAGCTGTAAAAATCGCCCGCCGTGCCGATCGGAGTATGTTGACCAAATGAAGGGATACTCAACCCGGGAAGTTGCAGAACTTCTTGAGCTATCTGAGCGAACGATCCGTGATATCGCACGCGGCGTGCTCGATGCTGATCGTGAAGACAAAGGGCACTACCGCTTTAGTTTTCAGGATATTGTGTTGCTTCGCACCGCTAAAGAACTTCTAAACGCCGGCGTTCGTCGTAGTAAAATCAACAAAAGCCTTTTTCAGTTGCAGGCCCGCTTGCCCAACAATCGGCCTTTGACAGCCCTGCGGATTAGCGGTGATGGCGGTGACGTGGTCATTCGTGATGAAGACCAGGTCTATAACCCAGAGTCTGGACAGATCCATTTTAACTTCGCTGTGTCCGAACTCGCCGGGGTTGTCGCGCCGCTAGCTCGCAAAGCAGCTCAAGAAGCCGAGTCTAGCGAGCAGCTCACCAGCGATGATTGGTTTGATCTGGGTGTTGATCTTGAAGCCGTGAGCCCAGAAGATGCACCAGCAGCCTACCAAAGAGCTTTGGAACTGGATCCGAGTCATTCAGATGCCCATGTAAATCTCGGCCGATTGATGCAGGAAGCTGGTGATTACGATGGCGCGGAGCTTCACTACCATCAAGCCCTAGAAGCCGATACCGATAATGTTCTGGCGGCGTTTAACCTTGGCACGCTGCTGGAAGATGTTGGGCGCCTTCATGATGCGATTGAAGCTTATAAAAAGGCCGAGTCGTTCGCCGATGCACATTACAATTTGTCACGACTCTATGAGCTAGTGGGTCAGCATACAGAAGCACTTAAACATCTTAAGACCTATCGCGCGTTGCTAGAGTCCAGATGATCACTAATCTCTGCCTGTATCTTGCGCCTCCCTGTTAACGCTCCTATTATTTAAGTTCTTCAGAGTTAGATTACGTCAATATGGATAAGCGAGGCGAACCCCGGGTTGCCCATCAGATCAAGTTTTTCGTTCATGTCCATGAATGCAATGAAGACCCTGACATGGTCGGTGTTTCGGTTGAATGTGAAGCCATCGACTTCTCCACTCACGGTGTGCAATTCAAAACCAATGGCCAATTGATTCCGCACTCGATGGTCAAGATCACCATAGGTGTCGGCGACCCATTTGCCATGTATGAGCTGCTGGGCGAAATTCGCTGGGTACGACCTTTCGAAGACGATTTCCTTATGGGCATCTTGTTGGTGGAAGACTCCGAGTCTGGTTTAAAGACAGATTATGAAACATGGGGCATCGCTTTCAACGCCACGTTTAGTTGATTGGCTCACTTTGCTTGGCCAAGTTGTTGCCTGATAAGATTCAGCGCGACCTGGTAGGCATCTTCTAGCAACTTAAGATCAGCATTCCCCGCCCTATCACGACGGTGATGAATTCGCTTGATGGTTTTCTTGGTAACCGAATGTAGGCCAACGGCCGGAATATTCACCTTCATAAAGGGTTCCCAGTCACCGGTGATCTCTGACGATGATTGGATTTTGGCGGGAATTTCTAGCGCTTTGGCGATTGCAGCGGTTTGACAGGCAAGCGCCCTATCCGGCTCACCGGCGATAATCATAGACTGCAAGCCGAGTGTATCGAGATTGATCATGGCGACAATCGGCTGCGATTGTTGAGCCAGATACGATTTTGAACCCAACATGCCAGGCTCTTCCGCCGCAAACGCGACAAATTCTAGGGTATAGGTCGGCGTGACAGCTTGAAAATGTCTCATCAGTTCATCGACAAGAACGACCCCACTCCAGTTATCTGCAACACCATGACCACTCTGAACCTTGTCGTAATGAGCGCCAATGACAATGATGCCGGATTGCTGACCTTGAACTCGACATATTAGATTTTTGGATCTAGATTTTGACACATGCCCAGTTCGATAATCGTGGCAGCTGGACTGCCACCAGCGCTCGATTTCTATTTCACGGGCCCGATTACGTGTTGGCGCATCATTAACCCGTTCAAAGTTTGGCGGGGACTCGACCCGATTCGGCAAATAGGGATAAGCCGCGCAATCATCTGCATGATCTTTGGCCTGCGTAAGCCCGGAGCCAGTCAGTAGGAAACTTGCGAGAAGGAAGCTTGGGAGTAAGAAGCTTGGGAGTAAACCCCTAGTGGATAATGGGGTTATGCGTTTCAAGGGCGATTCGTGTGATCTTTTGACCCAACATCGTCATAGCGCCGGTAAGCCGGGTGTCGCCATTCTCTGAGTATTCAAACCGATATTGCCGCCACACCCGCCATTGGCCGGCCTGATCACGACTGAGTGAAAGATGGTGTTGGTGGACGGTTTGATCTAATAATTGCACTTCACAGCGGTTGCATTCGCGCCTTGCAGAGGCGACAGCAATCTCCTTACAGCGCATGGCTGCAAGCCAATAAAGACCGCCAGCGGTAACGGCAACGACAAGTAATAATTCTGACATACCGGGATGGTCGCATAGCCCGACAGAGTGAGATAGTAAAATCGCTTTAGTTGGTCAAATCGGCTTAACAAAGGGTCATCAATCGCGTATATTGCGCAGCTTCGGAGAGGTGGCAGAGTGGCCGAATGCACCAGTCTTGAAAACTGACGATGGGTTATACCATCCGTGGGTTCGAATCCCACCCTCTCCGCCAAAACAAAAAGGGTCTCTTCCTATCTAAGAAGGGGCCCTTTCTTGTTTCTGTTGCTGTGTTAATCCCTAATTCGCTCGTCGCCATAAAAAGAACCAGCATTGCGTTACGATATCTGCTGAATCGGCGACAAGGGTCGTAGTGGATTTCGATTGGAACAGCGTGCTCGAACTTGTTGAATACGGACAAACCGCACCAGTTATCGGCAAGCAACTATTGGTTGCAGTCGAAAACGATGAACCCCCTCCCGTGAGCAAAAAGCGGTTGTCACGCTGGCCAGCCGTTTACGTATCGAAGCACCGCCTGAATCAAGTCTCACGCGCCTGGCTGATGCTTACCTTGGACCCAACCGGGATCGCGAGTTGGTAAGCTCACTGCACGACCGCTGGGTCGATAGGTTTCCTGATGAAGGCGTAACCGCTACTGAGGTTGAGATAAAGCCTATCGAGTTCGAACGGAAGATATTTTTCAGCTACCGGCGCAGCGGCGGAGAAGATGCTTCAGGCCCTCGATAATCGTGGCCTGCCAGTTTGGTTCGAACGCACAGCGATTGAGGCTGGCGACCCCTGGTCGCACGTTGAGCAAAAAGGCATTCGCAATGCCGTTTTGTTTCTGCTTGTCATTTCAAAAAATTCTGCCGTCGATCAGAGTGAGTCCCAACGGGAGTGGAACCTCTCAATCGACGTCAATGCTGGTGTCGCGAGTGATGCTACTTTTATTGTCCCTATTGTGATCGATGATACTGGCCTAGGCGCGATGAACCCATCATTCATGACATCAGCGTACAAAACCCGTTTCCCGGGTTACGGTCCTTTGCAGAGGGTGAAGAAGCCTTTTTCCATGGCCGCGAACACCAGGCCGCTGATATCGCCCGCCATATTCAACGCCGTCCTCTGACAACCCTGTTTAGTGTGTCGGGGCTGGGTAAACGTCCCTGCTTAATGCGGGAGTAGCCCCTAGCTTTGTCGCCGTGCCGTCATCTTCTTAAAGTGATTTAAGCCATCCATTTCACGCACTCGGGGGTTGCCAGGTTTGGTCATAAATTCGGATACGACAGAGCCTTCAACCGGTACTTTTAGGGTAAACGGAATACGTTGCGGAACATCACACACGGCATCGTCGCAGGTCTGCCAGGCGATTTCGCCTGTGAGATCCAACACCATTGCCTCTGTGGCAGAAGTGATGGCAGCGTTTGCGGTAATTGGCAGCCTCAATTCAGCTAGACCATGATGGACCTGAATGACTTCGCCCGTGCCAGCGACAGTGTGAGTCTCATTGTCGGGACGAATCAGATCTCGAGCAACCAACTTTGATTGTGGCGCTAGCGTCATCGTAAACGACACCATGCCTTGGGGCGCGGGGTCCGCATACAGATGCCGTCCAGCAGGAACCTCGATCTGACAGACCAGATGTCGCAGCACCCCTACTGCCAGTTGAGCACCTTCCAGAAACACCCGCGGCTGCGTTGCCGATGTGCCTGAGTGGTAAGCAACCGTAGCGCCAACATATTCGCTTAGGGCTTCGCCAGCAACTGCCCTTAAAAGCTCCTCTGGTCCGACGCGCAATACCAGATTGTTCTCGAAGAACTTGTGGGTAATGGCGCCTGTATTGTCTGTGACATAGGTGCCTGGAAACGGAATGCCAAACCATGGATGGTCGTCTTCCGCAATTAGCGTATTCAAGATGCCGTAGTCGCGAATTACTTTGGATTCAGGGTCCGACAACAGGGTATAGGTAATACTATAGGCATCCTGAAAATCCTTCAGTGCATCAGGCTCGTCGTAACTAATGGCATAAACTTTGATTCCCAGAGCATCGAACGCAGACATTTTTTCCTGCAACTCCACGAGTTGCGTGCGACAAGGTGGTCACCACACCGCAGACCGGAAAAACATCACAATAGCTGGTGTAGCCGAATCAACAGAGAAGTTAAAGGGGTTACCTAACACATCCTTACAGGAGAACGCGGGTAGCATCTGGCCGATGTCTGGCCCAGTTGGAAACGCGCCTTTAGGGTCCGTTCTTGGTCCAAAACCCGGCTGCATGGGGCCAACAAAACCATCGACATCGCGCCACCCGTGTTCTGTTTTCTCTCCACGAGTTTCAATCTCAATATTCATACGAGCTTCCTGCGTGAGCGCTGTGGTTAAAACCAGACTATCACAGCGGGGTTGCAGAGCTTTACAACAGAACTTTTGACTATAACTTCTGAATTGAGCTACGAGACTGGAACCATTAGGCCAAATCGGTCAGTAAAGGGTAATGTGGCACTCGATACAAATAGTTAAGACCACAAAATCTCGCCTTCTCTCGCCTTCTCTCGACTAGCAAGGACGTATTATGACGATTTTCTTCAGTTTTCTTGGCCTCACTGTGCTGCTTCTCGCTGCTTCAGCGCTATGGTTAGGCAGAACGATGAAGTGGATTAACGAGAGGACCATGGAAGATCGCTTCTTCCAATTGCCGTTAGCCGAACGTATTGAGTTACGACGTAAAATTGAAAAGAAGGCCCGTATCATCACAGTGATGACGCGACCGCTAGCGAAGCTGGGGCTCCGCATTCCCGTCATAGACTTTGAGGGGACTAAGGTTCCTGGTGTTTGTACCAATGAAGCCATGCAATTTGCCAGAGACTATAAGCCTCAAAAAGAAGATGTGTTCGTTGCCACTCAGATGAAATGTGGCACCACTTGGATGCAACAAATTGTTCACCAGATCCTCACAAAAGGTGAGGGAGAGTTCTCCGATGACGGTCATCGGCATCTATACACAATTTCACCCTGGATTGAATCACGCGGTTCTGTGCGTCTAGAAAATGCGCCTCTCATCAATGGTCGTCGGATTGTGAAAACACATTTAGGTACCAACCTATGCCCCTACTCAACCGATGCAAAGTTTATCTATGTTGTTCGGCATCCAGCAGCCTGTCTGGCCAGTGCCATCGATTTTGTGAGCATGCTGATGGGGCCAATGGCGCCGCAGTTCAATAATTTCTGTGACTGGTTTTGCAGTGATGAAATGTGGTGGCGGTCATGGCCTGAGCACGTAGAAGGCTGGTGGCGCTGGAGTCAGGAACGAGACAATGTTCTGTTTGTACACTATGAGGAACTACTTGAGTCTCCTGGGGAAAAAATGGCGGAGATTGCGCAGTTTCTCGGGATGGAACTCTCGGACCTAGAAATGGCGAATGCGATTGATAAGTCCAGTTACCGGTATATGAAAGAAAACGAAAACTTGTTTGAGATGAGCCCGCCAACACCTATGCATGTGGGCAGTAAAAGCTATTTCGTTAGCGGCAAAAAAGATCGGGGTAAGGATATCAGTAAAGAAGATCATGACCGCGTGATCGAGTTCTGTAAAAAGCGCCTTGAAGGCGCGACCTATCCGGTTGCGCAATTCTATCCCGACGTCGTGTAGCACCTCTGGTATTCAAGAACTATCCTTGTAAAACTATTTGTATAGGGATATTGATACAGAGCTATTATTTAGGGCTATTGGGTCAGAATGTTGACCCCAGTATCTAGCATGAAAATCTAGCAAGATATCGTTTCTGTCAGCACTGGGCACGCAGCGCCACCATTTTTGGGTTCGATCACAATGGCCCTGGAGCGGGTTTGCTGGCCACCAAAACAAGAGCTCAACTTTGTCCATTCGCTCACTTCACAATCTACCATGCCAGGTGTCGCTAGTGGGCTTTCTGCCGCCAGAGACACAGCGCCATAGCCTATCGGATAAGCGTCTAACCCCTCGATATCAGTCATGTTCCGGCCTGTCCCTGTGTACAACCCAGAAACTGCATCAAACACCTGCAAGCTCGCCTGAAACTGGTTCTTTTTATAGCGGTTTGACGGTTGTGATATTAGTTTGCTTAAACGACAGACCGCGTATCACTGAACAGCACCTTAATATGGGCGTTAGTAGCTGTTTTAGGTAACCCCCATTTTTTATTGCTCGGTCCAAGAGGGCTTACGTTTGTCCCGAAATGCCGCCATGCCCTCTGTACCCTCCTCCGACTCAAACATTTCAACACTCCACGCGGTGGCGCGGTCGAATGCAGCATCGGTGGCAAGTTCCGGTATCTCGCGAATCAGTTGTTTGCAGGCCTTTATGGCAGCGGGGCCACCGGCGGCTAGCGCCTCGACTTCCTTTTCCACTGCAGATGATAGTGCCGAGTCCGGAACGGCAATGTGAGCGAGTCCATATTGTACTGCGGCGAGGCCATTAAAGCGTTCACCGGTCATAAAGAGACGGGTCGCGAGATGCTTGCCCAGTTTCGGCAGCACAACGACAGAGATGA
>JBNMQM010000078.1:0-17625 GCA_051278195.1 Candidatus Azotimanducaceae bacterium | reverse complement strand
AAAGCGCCTCAATAAAGCGCCTCAATAAAGTTCAATGGCGGGTTCCTGTAATCTTGAAGCCTGCTCTCTTAATTCTAGGATATGGTCTGACCAATAACGTAAGCCATTGAAAAAGGGGAATGCTCTAGGAAATGCAGGATCGTCCCAGCGTTTGGCTAACCACGCGGCATGGTACATCAGGCGCAAGGTACGTAAGGGTTCAATCAGTTGAATCTGCCGATTGTCGAAGTCGACGAAGGTTCTATAGCCCTCAAGAATTGCGTCTAGTTGGATGGTTTGTTCGTCTCGCTCCCCGGACAACATCATCCATAGGTCTTGAATTGGCACGCCATTTCTAGCGTCATCGAAGTCGACAAAGTGTGGTACATCGTCTCTCCAGAGCACGTTTCCCATGTGGCAGTCACCGTGTAGACGAATGTGTTTTACGTCACAAGCAGTAGAAAATCGTTCGTGCAGAGTCACTAAGAGCTGTTCTGTCAGTGTCGTATAAGCAGGTAGGAGTTCGTCTGGAATAAAGTTGTTATCCAGCAGGAAGGCTCTTGCGAATTCACCATAAGTCGCAACAGAAATTTCTGGCCGATAAACGAATAAGTGTTGCGCACCTTCAGCGTGGATCTTGCCGATATGGCGCCCGAGTATTTCGAGATTATCGAGATCATCAATATTGGGTGCACGCCCTCCCCGTCTTGGGTAAAGGGAAAAGCGATATCCTTCATGGAGGAATAACGTCTTTTCATCCAATATTATTGGCGCAACAACGGAGATGTCTTGCTGAGCGAGTTGAATGGTATATTCGTGTTCTTCAACGATTTGCTCATCTGACCATCGATTGGGTCGATAAAATTTACCCACCAGTGGCTCTTCATCTTCGATGCCAATCTGATAAACGCGGTTTTCGTAACTATTGAGCTCAAGAATGCGGGCGTCGCAGCGATAGCCTAAGCTTTCCGTTGCGTCCATAACCCGGTCAGGTGATAAGGCGGCAAAGTCGCTGACCTTCATGCTGTTGGCAATGATTTGATGTAGGCGTCAATCAACCAGCCGGAAATAGAGACCATAGCAGGTCGATTTGGCATTTCGGTGTAGTGGAACCATTGAGCGTCGGCAATTTCCTCTTCTTGGAGCACAATTTCACCACTGTCGTATTCCGCATGGAAGCCTAACATCAGCGAATTAGGAAATGGCCAGGACTGGCTGTTGAAATACTTGAGGTTCTTAACTTTTAGACCGACTTCTTCAAATACTTCTCGGTGGACAGTCTCTTCCACGCTCTCACCCGGCTCGACAAAACCCGCTAGAGTTGAGTAAAAGTTGCCGCGCCCATGGGTATTTTTAGCGAGCAGTATTTCTTCTCCTCGGCTTATCAGGACGATGATTGACGGCGACAATCGCGGGTAGTACATCTGTTTGCAAGATTCGCATTTTCTCGACCGATCGGACTCTGCGCCACCGGTAGGCTGGCCGCATTGGCCGCAATATTTGTGGGTTCGAAACCACTCTACGACCTGCTTTGCACGACCGACCAAAGAAAACACAGCCTCGTCTACCTGGCCGAGAAATGACCAGAGCGTGTCAAATGCGAAACCTTCTGGTTCGTCTGCCTCTGAGCCTACTTCCGTTGCAAACACAGGAACAGAGTTGATGTGACCGAGAAAATGCTGGCCGACCGATTCTAATCCTAGCCAACGAAATTCATCGGCGCTGACGGGTTTCCAAGGGCCTGTTGCCGGGCAAAGAATTTCGTCGTCGGAGACGATGATATGGAACGCCTGCTCATGCTCCTCATTGTGTGATGTGCCGGATTCAAACATCGTGGCGACATCCAGACTTTCCCAATCCATTTTGATGCTCCGCTTTAAAGCGTGCACCTTATCACAGGTGGGGCAAATTGGCCGGCGTGCGCGCGAGGCAAATCACTTGGACATCAGCGGCGCCGTTCGCTTTCAATTTTCGGGTGATTTCGGCAACCGTTGCGCCGGTAGTCACGACGTCGTCGACAATGGCCAGATTTTTTCCGCTAACATCGATATCTAAACAAAACGCATCTCTAATATTATTAACCCGGTCAGAGGCACCTAGTTGTTTTTGTGCCTGAGTGTCATTGACTCGGCGAAGCGCCTTTCCGAGTGTCGGTACACGGGTAAACTCGGTCAGGACCTGGGCGATCTCCATGGACTGGTTAAATCCTCGGTCACGAAGCACACGTCGATGCAGGGGGACGGGTATCCAGAATTGCGGCGTCATGATGTGGTTCCGCTGGTAGGCCCGTGAGAGAAGAATGGACAATACTCTACCGACCGCCAACTTATGTCCTGTTTTGAATTGACTGATCAATATATCGATTGGTGCTTCATAGCGGAATAACCCAAAGCAATGGGAGTAGGGCGGTGGCCGCCTTAGGCATGCCTCGCAGATATCGGCAGGCCCTTTCGTTTCTAAGCCGCATTGCCAGCATGGATGCTTATTGTAAGGAAAGCTGCGTTGGCACCCGCTGCAGAGATCCAGATGCCGGTGGGTTGCAGCTTTGCAAATGATGCATTTGCCGGGAAATATTGTGAAGAAGAGACGGTTCAACCATGGAGTCATCACGACATGGTCGTGGAAACTGTTACGTGACTCCAGAAGTGTCTTCCTGCTTGAGCTGTAGGTTTTTAGCCTGACTACTCAGCAGATAGCGCCGGGCACGCATGCTTGACGACTGTGTCGTCACAAACGCTGATGCCGCTGAAGTACTGGGCCCAACCGGCAATTTGTTCCTCTGATACACCTGTATCCTGCTCGGTGAATGGTTCTACGAGATGTAGCAACTTGATGATATACAGGTAATCATTGCCCTGGATCGACTTCGTTAACGATACCTCGCCCCGGTTACTGTGAGCATTTTCGCCACAGAATGTTAGGCGAACCGAAGTCGGGTAATTGTTTTCTAGGCCAGAAAATAAATTGAAACTTTCTACTTTCTCGCAAGTATCACCGATGCGTTCAAGCTCTCCCATGACAATCGTAATAGGGTCTATGTCCGATAATGATTCGTGTGCTTCGAAACTAATTTTGGTTGACCAGTCATCTTTAGATTCGTCAGCTGGAACGAAATCAGTGAGTCGCGTATTACCGCTATCAAGGCTGTAGATGTTCAGCCAGTCCGTTGGCGGCTCGGCGATCAGTTTTTCGCCTATCACAATGAGTGCATCCGTCGGCGCAGAATTCTTAGAAGCGCAGCCGCTGCAAAGGATCAGAAAAACAGCGAGTTTGGGAAGGTGATGTCGCATTTACATGAATACGCTGGCTTCTTTTTCCAGCGCGACCAGGCGCTTTACCCAGTTGTCGAGCAAGGAAAAATCAGATTCAGAGATTTCAAAAGTCTTGCATAACACTCGCAGGAAACTCTCTTCTTCGACCTCGAACGCGCCATCAGCGTAGCCCAGGCGGATCAGGGCAATCATGGTGGTTGACCTGGCCTTGCGAGTGGTGAAAATTTCTTCGATGCCCTCTAGCTCGACATAGTGCGGGACATAGGCCCGATCTATGTTCATTTCGCGGCGCATTTCGTCCATCATCAATTCTTCGTCGACGGTCAGGTCACCATCGGAGACGACAACATTATGAGCCAGACAAAGAAATGTCTCTTTTTGATTTTGTGTTAGGGAAGATAGGAACATCTGTGTCTACCTACTCGGGTGCGGTCAGCGTCACTTGATAGTTTTGTATCTCTTCATCTTTGAGCGTCGTGACTTTTATCGCATCGCCTGGCTCAAATCTCTCTAGCAATGATAGCAGTGAGTCCTCGTTGGTGACAGGCTCCCCTTCGATGGCGATAATGACATCTCCGAGGTGAATGTTGCCTCGAGCATCCTCTCGAACGCCGACCATACCGGCATTGTCAGCTGGATAGTCTTTTCTGACTGATAGTACTGCTATGCCTTTTACTTGGAGTCTCTTAGCCCAGTAGTCCGTGAGCGTCTCTATGCCCATGACTGGTCGATACAGTGTGCCGTGCTCAAGGAGTTGGGGGACGATTTTTTTGATGCTATTAATTGGAATTGCGAACCCGATACCGGCGCTTGCGCCTGATGGGCTGTATATTGCTGTGTTTACGCCGACCAATTGGCCCATTGAGTTGAGCAGAGGGCCACCAGAGTTGCCGGGGTTTATCGCAGCATCAGTCTGAATCACGTTCTTGATTGTGCGATTGCTAACGGAGCGTATTTCTCGACCCAGTGCACTGACAACCCCAACCGTTAGGCTGGTGTCGAGAGCAAAGGGGTTTCCAATCGCGAGCACTTTTCGGCCGACTGCGAGTTTCTCAGAATTGCCGAGCGGGATTGGTTTCAAGATCTCATTGGGTGCATCGATTTTAAGCAGCGCAACGTCTTTTTCTGGTGCTGAGCCAATCACCTCTGCGTCATAGCTGGCACCGGAACCCAGGGTGATGGTGATTTTGGTGGCTTGATTGACGACATGGAAGTTGGTCACGATCAAACCGGATTCGTCCCAGACAAAACCGGTGCCGCTGCCGGCAGGGATTTCCATTACGTTCAGAGAAAATCTCTGGCGCCTTAACTGGGTGTTGGTCACGAAAACGACCGACGGGCTAACGTCCCTGAAGACTGCGATGTTGTTACTCTCGCCGGGCGTTAGGATCTCGTCATTAACATTAACCGCAGTGTCGGCGAGCGCGACTTTTTCTGGCTCAGCGTCGAGCCAAGAAAGTGCCAGAACCGTGATGATGCCAAACGTGGCTGCTGTTAGGAATAACTTGAATGTCATCAGTGCTTGTCCGAAATCGAGGGGTCCCTGGAGTAGAGTGCGCCCTCGAAGTTGGGTTCCCTATCTTGTGGTGGGCTTGATTCTAGCAACTGATTTGTCGGCTGTAATAAATTTATTCAAGGCATAGATATCATCTGGGCTCAAAGAACCAATTGTCTGTTTGAGGCGGAAAGTATCTCTAATATACTGATAGCGCGCACTAGCGTACTGAAATTGGGCCAAATAAAGTCGCTGCTGAGCCAGCAGAACATCGACGATGTTTCGGGTGCCGACCTCGTAGCCGGTTTGAGTCGCGTCCAAGGCGCTTTGACTGGACTCGATGCCTCGTAATCGTGCTCGGACTCGCGCGACATCGGTGTTGATCGCGCTGAACAGATTGCGAGTGTTTTCTACCGTCTGGCGCTGAATGAGATCGAAATTGCGTTGGGTCTGTTCCAGTTGATAGCCGGCTTGTTTAGCCCCAGAACGTGTTGCGCCACCAGCAAATACAGGGACGTTAAGTACCAAAGAATAGGAACGTTGCTCAATCTGGGTGTCGTCACCGGCGCCGCCGGCGCCCAAAAAGTTCTGAGATGCACCGGAATTACTTTCGGCATAACGTGCCTGGGCATCAATCGTTGGCAAGTGTCCGCTGCGTGAGGCGTAAAGTGTTTGTTGAGCTGCCGAGACATTTTCTCTGGCTGCAATTAGTTCGTAATTACCTTGGAGTGCGCGGTCTACCCAGTCTTGTTCATTGTTAGGTTCGGGGTACTCAACGGGAAACTGGTCTGCTAAACCTTCAATTTCTACGTAGCGTTCGCCGGTCAGTCGGAGCAAAGTTTCGAAAGTAATGTCCTGTAGGCCTTCGGCTTCAATCACACTGACCGTTGAATTATCGAATGCAGCGGTCGCTTCCAAAACGTCGGTAATGGCGACCAGACCGACATCAAACCTTTGTTGGACCTGCTCTAGTTGTCGCTTAACTGCATCCTGCTGAGCCCGGGCTGAAACCAGCTGGGAATTGGCTTCAAGAATGTTGAGATAAGAGTCAGAGACACGGAAAATAAGTTCTTGTTGTTGGCTGGCAAACTGAGCGAGGGCGCCGGCTTCTATATTCTTGGCGCCCTGAAAGCGGAACCAACGATCCAGCCGGAACAGCGGCTGAACCAAAATGGCTTGCCAGCTGTAATCGTTATATTGGTCAGTGAAGTTGGTATTGACGATTGTGCGTTTAACGTCGTCTGTTGACCCTGCAATGGAGATATTGGGTAGTAGCCCAGCACGCGCCTGGGGCAGTGCTTCGCGCGTTGCCATGTAACTGGCTTTTGCGGCGGCGAGTTGAGGGTCATTGTTGACCGACAGGTCGTAAATATCTGCAAGATTGGTGGCTTGCGCCTGTGCGGCAGCGAGTACTGCTGTTAAGACTGAGGCGCTAATGAGCCCAATTTTTGTCACTTTCATACAATTCCCTTAGAACCGGTTTCCCGTCAATCGGCCAGTAGGATACTGGCTGAGCCCGGTGGATACCAGTTGGACGCGATAGTTTGGCTGTTTTCTGCGCCCGACAACGGCCAAGCTCAGCATTTGTGCTCTGTATGACGTACAAATCGTCCAGTTGGTTTAGTTTTTGCCGCAGGAAATGCCGGGTTTAGGAAATTCGCCCAGTTGAGACTCAAGCCACCCTGCCACGGCCAGACAATGATCTTCGCGAAATGGCGCTGCCACGACTTGAATGCCGATAGGTAACCCGTGGGCATCGGTGCCAGCCCTCACGACAACTGCTGGCCAGCCAGTCAGATTAAATGCGCTGGTATAAGTGTAGTTCGCCATATCTTCTTCTTCGCCCAAGGAAATCGCAGTGCGACCATTGACGGGACACAGCAGAACGTCGAAATCGTTAAAAAAGCTCAACATCGAACTACGGAAGTTATCCCAGAGATTGATGATTCTGGCGAATTCTTGTTGATGGATGGCTGGGCTGCCGGCCTCTAGCATGGCCGCAATCCTGGGTGAAGGCTGCGTGGTGCGGCAGTCTTCGAGGAGCGCTTCGACCATTTCTCCGCCATCGGCTGCAAACAAACGGCTCAGGATAAGGTTCGTCATTTCGATGCCAGAAGGCCTTGCTTCGGACACGCCGTGACCATTTTCAATCAGCAGATCAACAGCGCCTTTAATGGCAGCAACAATGTCCGGTTCCGGTGTCTTAATGCCATTGTCGACGTGGTAAGCCAATCGCAGAGAGGAAAGGTCCACTGCTGAAGACGAACCTAAAGGTGCGCTGATTGCATTAGGGTCGAGTAAATCTGGCCCTGCCATGATGCCGAGCAGGAACTCAAGGTCAGCTACATTGCGGGCCATTGGCCCTGGCTGACTTAGCCTAGCAATTAGACCTGAAGAAGGTAGCGCATTACCTGTGCATGGCACGCGTCCAGTGGTCGGTTTGATGCCGGTAATACCCGAAAAATGTGCAGGTAAGCGGATGCTACCACCGGTGTCGGTCCCGACATCAAACAAAGTAGCACCAGCCGCAATCAATGCGGCAGCACCACCACTGCTGCCGCCCGGGGTTCTTGATGGATCAAATGGGTTTTTTGTGGACCCAAACAATAAATTGTCAGTTTGAAACGACAGTGTGAATTCAGGCGTATTGGTTTTGCCGAGTAGGATTGCACCTGCCGTGCGGAGGCGCCCGACCGCGGTCGCGTCGCGACCGGGTAAAAAATCTTTGCGCCCTGTAGTACCCCAGGTCGTCACGATGTCGCGGGTATCTAAGCTATCCTTGATGGTCATTGGGATGCCGTGCAGCGGGCCATGGTGTTCGCCGTTAGCGAGGTCAGCGTCAGCCTTTGCGGCATACTTCAATGCGTTATCGGTGTTGAGGGTAACCACTGCGTTGAGTGCCCCGTTGACTGAATCTATTCGGTCGAGAAAATTTTTGACGAGATCAACCGACGTGATTTGTTTAGCTTTTATCGCAGCGGCAATGGCCGCTATAGGCTGGGCAATGAGTTCGTCCATCGACAGTATCCGCTGAATATGAGCCAGCGGATACTGTACCGTGGCAGCCGCTGCGGGGCTAGCCGTTGGTATCAGTTTGTCGTCGCAGTTTTAAGCCCGAGTAATCGTTAGTCCTAGCGTGGCACCGTCAATATCGTACTCAATCGCCATCTCAACCCCTGCCGGATCTGCGCTAAAGGTCAGGCTGTCAGCCAGGGTCTCGCCTTTGACATGTGATTCGTGCGCTTGGATAGCCTCCGTCAGGGTTGTGTCTGCGGAGATGATGACGTTGATGCGGTCAGAGACCTTGAACTGCTGGTCTTTGCGGGTTTTTTGAATGCGGTTTACCACTTCCCTGGCCAGCCCTTCCTTGATTAATGGCTCGGTCAATTCACAGACCAGTTCAATCGATACAAACTTGTCGGACAGAGCATCGGTACCTTCTCGGGCTTCACGGAAAATAAGAATGTCTTCTGCGGAGAAGGCTTCACCGGAAAGTTCTAATGCGCCAGAATTCTGGAATTCATTGACCTGTTCTGCGGTGAGGTTTTCGATCTGCTGTTTAAAGTCTTTAAATCGTTTGCCGAGCCGCTTGCCCAATACTGGTGAATTCGGTTTGGCGTACAAGTTGATATATGCCGCTTCGTCTTCGTTATAGGTCACCGCTTTAACGTTAAGTTCTGATGCCAGATAGGATTCTAGTCGAGAGATTTCCTCGAGTAGGGCGGGGTCTTTATGGATGACGGTAAGCTCTGCCAACGGAAATTTAGTTTTGACCTTTTCCTGATTACGTTTTTGTCGTCCCAGTAAGATGATGTGCTGCATTCGTGTCACAGCCTGCTCTAGCATCGGCTGGATCAATTGTTCGGTAGCAACGGGATATGCACACAGATGAACCGATTCAGCTTCTGTCTCAGGAAGGTAGCGTTTTAGTGAGCGGTAAATAGATTCAGATAGGAACGGCGTGAATGGCGCCATAACGAGCGCGAGTTCATGGAGCACAGTAAACAAGGTTTGGTAAGCTGCGCTCTTGTCTGTCGACTCGCCTTCTGCCCAAAATCGCGGACGATTGAGGCGAATGTACCAGTTGGTGAGCTCTTCAATAAACTCAAACAACTCAGGTACAACGTTATAAAGACGATAGGATTCCATCTCTGTTGCGATGTTGGCTTTGAGTGATTGCAATCGGGATAGGACCCACTGATCCATGATGTTATCACTCGCCACCGGTTTCTCTGTGGGGCGCCATTGATCAATTTCTGCGTAGGTGTTGAAGAATTTGAATGCGTTCAACCAGGGTAATAACACCCGTCGAACCATGTCTTTGACGCCGTCATTTGCAAAACGCTGCTCTTCACCGCGGACGAGTCCTGAGTTGATTAGGTAAAGGCGCAGTGCATCAGCGCCATATTCTTCCATCAGATTGTCAGGTGGCGTGTAGTTGCGTAGGCTCTTGGACATTTTTTTGCCGTCTTCTGCCATCACAATGCCATTTACGATGACGTTCTTAAACGGATGGGTGTCAAACAACGCGCTGCCTAATACGATTAGCGTATAAAACCAGCCGCGTGTCTGGTCAAGCCCTTCGGCGATGTACTCGGCCGGGAAACCCTTGTCAAACATCTCTTGATTTTCAAAGGGGTAGTGGAGTTGAGCATAGGGCATCGCGCCAGATTCAAACCAGCAGTCTAGGACTTCTTCGATTCGTCGGTAAACCCCTGCTTCGCCTTCAACGCTAAAGGTCAAATCGTCAACGACTTCTCGATGCAAATCCTCGACCCTCACGCCGCTGAGTTCGTATAACTCGTCAATAGAGCCAATGCATTTTCTGTCTCCGGTTACGTCATTGATCCAGATAGGAATCGGGGTGCCCCAATAGCGGTTTCTAGAAAATGCCCAGTCAATTGAATTGTCGAGCCACTTACCCATTCGGCCATTCTGGATGTGCTCGGGTACCCAATTAATCTGTTGATTAGCCGCCTGAAGTTTTTCTCGCATCGATTCGACTTTGATGTACCAGGAATCAATTGTTCGATAAATGATCGGCGTATTTGAGCGAGGGCAGAAGGGGTAGCTGTGTAACAGCACATCCTGTCGATACAGGCTGCCTTGTTCTTTGAGTTGGCGAATGATGGGTTTGTCGGCCTCTTTGACATGAAGCCCTGCGAAATCAGTGACCTCTTCAGTAAATTTTCCGGCCATATCGACAGGACAAACGATTGCGCTGATACCCGCGTGCTTCAAAACTCTGAAATCGTCCTCACCGAATGCGGGTGCCTGGTGGACAACACCGGTGCCACTATCGGTTGAAACGTAATCGTCAGCGACGATCTGAAAAGCACCATCTGCACGGCACGCTTCGAAATAGTTAAATAGTGGCTCGTAGGTGCGGCCCACCATGGCAGAACCCTTGAGTTCTTCCAGTATCTCGATATCTCGTCCTTTAGTGACGTCTTCTACTCTTGCTTTGGCGAGATAGATGTCGCGGCCGAGCTCTGAGTCTCGGACTTTTACATAGTCGATATCTGCGCCGACACAGAGAGCGAGGTTTGAGGGTAAGGTCCAAGGTGTCGTGGTCCATGCCGCGACGTAGGCATCTTCATCCTGTAGTTTGAACATGACTGTGACGGCAGGATCTTGAACGTCCTGATAATTTGAACCTGCTTCGAAGTTGGATAGGATGGTACCGAGAGCCGTGGAAAACGGGACAACTTTATTGCCTCGATAGACAAGATCTTTTTCCCACAGTTGTTTGACCACCCACCAGACAGATTCCATATAAGAAGGGTCCATGGTTTTGTAATCATTCTCGAAATCGACCCAACGACCAATCCGGGAGATTGTCTTTTCCCATTCCGATGTATATCGCTGGACGATCGCTCGGCATTCGTCGTTGTAGCCTTTAATCCCCATCTTCTCGACTGCTTCCTGAGATGACATGCCGAGCGCTTTATCGATCTCGTATTCGATCGGCAGGCCATGGCAATCCCAACCAAATCGACGCTGTACGTAATAGCCTTTCATCGTGAAGTAACGCGGCACAACATCTTTTAGAATGGAGCCTACAAGGTGACCGTGATGCGGCAGACCCGTCGCAAAAGGAGGGCCATCATAGAAAACATAGGGCGCAGCGTCTGCTGTCTGAGCCAGAGATGCCTGGAAGGTATCTTCGGTTTTCCAAAGATCCAGGACTCGATGCTCGGCAGCGACGAAGGAATAATTGTCTTTTGTTGGGTCGGTGTTATTGGTCATGTGAGATCAGCTATCAGTCAAGTATTGGGCCGTAAGAAATAAAAAACCCGCCAGTCGGCGGGTTTGTGTTGTTCGCACAGAACTAACCCACCGGACAGGGAGGGGTAATAATAATTATGTCGTCGAAATAGTTTGCGGTCTGCATTTCCGAAGGATTATGCATTGATGCTGTCTTGTCAAGGTCAGTCGCATTCGACCAGGTCGATTAGGGTCTGAACTAAAAGATCGTGCTCTTCGGCTAAAACTCGACTTGACAGTTCACTGACGGTGTCATTGGCCAGTACTTTGACAGATCGCTGGCTCAATATTGGGCCGGTGTCGTACTCGCCGTCGACAAAGTGCACGGTAAGGCCTGTTTCAGTTTCGCCATTGTCGAGCACAGCCTCGTGAACTATGTTGCCATACATGCCGCGGCCACCGTACTTGGGTAACAAAGAGGGGTGGACGTTGATGATGCGTTGCTTATAGGTTGCCAGTGTCTTGGGACCTAGTTTTTTCATATAGCCGGCAGTCACCACGAGGTCGACCTCTGCTGCCAGCAGCGCAATTTGGATAGCCGTATCTTGATCAGAAGCGGTTAGATGTGTCAGTGAAGAAATATGCTGAGTTTCAATGCCTGCGCGTTTTGCTCGAGCGAGTGCCTCACTTTGGCTATTGTTGCTGATCGCAATGACAACCTTAGCTTTTAGGCGGCCTTCGTCACAGGCATCCAGAATGGCCTGAAAGTTAGTACCGCGATGAGAAGCGAGGATGCCGAGTCTTTTCAAAACAGGTTGCTCATTCATTTGAAGCGCAGCTTAGCAAAAATGCGCGCATCAGGCAGGTCCGTTGTAGGTGTCTCGCAATATGTTTTTTTGGACCTTGCCCATCGTGTTGCGGGGTAAAGCTTCTGTGAAGTAGATTTTTTTAGGAAGCTTGAAGTTGGCAAGTTGCGGCCTAAGGAGGGTCATGATGTCGTCGGGTCCGAGCGCCTTGTGTTCCAGATCATCATTCCCCAGGACTATGATCGCGGTAACGGCTTCGCCAAAATCGCTATGGGGCATGCCGATGACGGCGGATTCTAAGACGCCATCAATTCGATCAATGATCGATTCGATTTCCTTTGGGTAAATGTTCAGGCCGCCGGATATCACCATGTCTTTGTCTCGCCCCACGATAGAGATGTAGCCGTCTTCGTCTATTGCAGCAACGTCTCCGGTCTTAAAAAATCCGTCGGCAGTGAACTCTTCGGCCGTTTTTTCTGGCATCTGCCAGTAACCTTGGAAGACGTTCTCACCACGGACCAACAGATTGCCCGGTGAATCGATACCGACCGGTTGATTGTCGTCATTCAGTATCCGAGTTTCGACGCCAGGTAAGGCTGGGCCGACGGTACCAGGTTTTCGTTCTCCCTCAACTGGGTTGCTGGTATTCATGCCGGTTTCAGTCATCCCGTAGCGCTCGACAATTTGGTGGCCCGTTTGTGTCACCATTTGATCGAACGTCTGTTTTAGGAGTGGCGCTGATCCTGATGTGAAAAGCCGCATATTTATGCAGGTTTGTTGATTGAAGCGCGGGTCCTGAAGCAGTCGCGTGTAATGAGTTGGCACGCCCATATAAACCGACGCTTTAGGCAACGCTTCAATAACACTTTCTGCTGAGAAGCGATTGTGGAATAGAATCGTGCTGCTGTTAAGGACTGGAAGATGCGAGGCGACAAAAAGGCCATGAACATGAAAGACAGGCAATGCGTGAAGCATGATGTCGTCGCGCTGCCATTGCCAGACTTGCGTCAGGGTTCTGGCGTTCTCAAACAGGTTGCCATGGCTAATCATGGCGCCCTTAGGTTTGCCGGTCGTGCCTGAGGTGTAAAGGATGGCAGCGACATCGTCCGCAGCCACGTCGACATCGAGGAAATCTTCAGAGTCTGGAAGTAGACTGGAAAATTCGCCTATCGAATTCAGTGTTTCAATTTGGCACGAGGCGATGCTTTCAAAAACGGCTCGTTGGTCAGGATCGCAGATGATCAGTGCTGGCGTCGCGTTGTCGGTAAAATACTCGAGTTCTTGGGGCTGGTAAGCCGTGTTAAGCGGTAGGTAGATAAGGCCAGCCCGTAAACAAGCAAAGTACCAGAACAGGTTCTGCGCACTTTTTTCTACCTGTACGACGACCCTATCACCTGGCTTCAGGCCTGCGTTAACCAGCCAGTGTGCCCGAGCAGCACTGCAGTGATCTAAATCCTGATAGGTAAAGTATTCACTCTCAGTCACGAGAAAAGTTTTCTGCAGATCAAACTGCTGACGACACAGGCTGTAAAAGTTTCGATTCATGTACGTAAGTTACCAATAGTGATGATCTACGGGCAAGTCTGATTAAAAAATTGTCATGGGCGAGTGCGTCTCGTCGTTCGTCCCCATGATCTAGGTTACAATTTGTGATATTAAAAGAGGTGATTAATGAAACGTTTTAGCCTAGGGATACTGCTTTTATTGCAGGCGTCGGCTGTTTTGGCTGACCTTGAAGTTACGGACGGTTGGGCGAGAGCCACACCACCGGGTATGCCGATGGGAGCCATCTATGCGACGCTGATCAATACCAGCGAAGTCGATGTCGAAGTGACGGGTTTGTCGACGCCAGTTGCTCGTATGTCAGAAATCCATGAGAGCCTTGAGATCGATGGCCTCATGCGAATGCGAGAAATAACCCCCTTTATCGTAAGGGCTGGCGAGTCAGTCAATCTTCAACCCGGCGGTAAACACGTTATGTTGATGGGGCTTAAGGATGCGCTTGAAGTCGGCCAAACATTCTTGCTTGATATTGAACTGTCCGATGGCAAAGTGATTATTGCGACGATAGTCACCGGTGGGTATGGTCAAATGTCGATGCCAGGAAGTTAATGACGGATTATTCAGCACAGTTAAAGCGTGCAATAAGTTTGCAACTCGGCGGGCAGTTGTTGGCTGCTGAGAAGATCTATCGCGGCGTTCTCGAGCAGTCTCCGGAATCGTGCGATGCCTTGCACCTTCTCGGTGTCGTGCGCGCAGAGTCTAATGATGAGCAAGCCGGCGTTGAACTCATTGAGTCAGCGATTAAATTGAATCCCAATGTCGCAGGATTTCATCACAATCTTGCGGGTATCTTGAGGCGCATTGGCAGATTGCCCGATGCAGAGGCCGCCTATCGGCAGGCTATTCGCCTGAAGGCCGACTACGGCGAGGCCTACCAGGGTCTTGCAGAAATGGTTCAGTTTAAAGCGGGTGATCCACTGCTGGAGCAAGTCCAGTTTCAACTGACCGACGCAACCCCTACCGGGAGCAATGCCAGCTATCTTCATTTTGCTGCAGGAAAGATCTTGGACGACATGGGTGACTATCCGGCAGCGTTTCAGCATTACCAAAAAGGCAATTCTGCTGCGGGACGTCAATTTTCGGTCGATCAGTTTCGACAGCAAACCAAAGACTGTTTGTATCACTTTAGCCCTGAATTATTGGAGAGGTTAGGGGCAGCTGGCTCATCTTCGCGGCAACCTATTTTTGTGATCGGCATGCCTCGCTCGGGAACGTCATTAATTGAACAAATTCTTGCGAGCCATTCGTCGGTGTTTGGCGCCGGAGAGTTGAATGACGTGAAGTTAATTGTCCAAGATGCGATGCGGATGACGCAACAGGTTAAGCCTTACCCGAGCTTCCTCCCTCATCTGACCGCCCAGCAACTTCAAGCGACCGCGCAACGATATCTCGATCGGACCAGGCAACCTGATGTGAGGCATGTGGTGGATAAGCATCCACTCAATTTTATTTATCTTGGTTTGATCTTGCTGATGTTCCCCGAGGCGAAGGTGGTTCACACCGTTCGGCATCCTCTCGATACCTGCCTGTCATGTTTTTTTCAAAACTTCACCAAAGGTCAAGATTATGCATTCGATCTCGATACCTTAGCTGAGTTTTATCTCGACTATAAGCGTTTAATGGCGCACTGGCAGCAGTTGTTTCCAGGGCGAATTCTTGATGTGCACTATGAGCAAGTGTTGGTCGATCAAGAAGAGGAAACCCGCCGTTTGTTGGCGTTTTGTGACCTACCTTTTGAAAAAAGTTGTCTGAGTTTTCACGAGACCCAACGGACGGTAAAAACCGCCAGTTTCCTTCAGGTCAGGCAACCCCTCTATCGATCATCGAAAGGCCGGTGGCAAAACTATCATAAAGAGCTTGCAGGCTTGTCCCGGCGGATCGGTTTGCGTGAGACGCCACCAGTGGTTCCAGTTACGATCAGCACGGTGGGTAAACGCTTCAAGTAGCGTTGTCTGTATCCTCAGCAAGCACACCCTGTTTCAAGAGATTATCGACCACGGTTTGATCAAGTTCTAGCCAACGATTGAGTGTGGCGGCATTATTTTCACCCAGCCTAGCGCTGCCGCTGCGAACCCCACTACTGGCATCGGAAAATCGATAGGGGCTCTGATAGGTCGGTCGTGTGCCACCTTCGCGGTTATCGATCTCAACGATACTCTGACGGTGCTTGATAGTTTCTGAGTTGTCTAGAAACTGGCCGGAATCATAAATGCTTCCCCAGGCGATATTGCACTGGTCCAGAGCTTTTGTGAGTGCTGGCCTGTCAGGGAAAGACAGCAGAAATTCTTCGAAGGCTGCTCTTCTGAACTGTATTTTTTCTTCTAGCTCCGCGTCCGCTGGCGTTGGGTCCTGAACGTTGTGTATTTCGGCAACTGCCCGCCATAAGTGACGAAAGTCTCCGGCGAGCATAATGAGCCCATCGACAGCTTCCCAAACCTCACTCGCAATCGTTGCAGGTCTGCTCTTGTCAAGATAGCCATAAGTTTGGTCGTCGGTGATGAGCATCGCGTCCACCATCGCAATATCGATGTGCTGGCCTTCGCCCGTCCTTTGTTTCTGATGCAACGCCGCCAGTAGTCCCACAAGACCATGCAAACCCGCATTGGTGTCAGCGAATGACATGCACATCTCGACATGACTGCCACCGGATCGTTCTGCTTGGCGTTTAACACTGCCTGTCTCGGCGTGAATGATGGGTGCGTACGCGGCACGACGAGATTCAGGACCGGTCTGACCGAACCCTGAAATTGAGAGCATAATGAGTCCCGGGTTTTCGGTCTTCAGCACATCCCAGCCAATACCGAGTTTGTCCATAACACCGGGACGAAAATTCTCGATTAGGATGTCAGCTTTTTTAACAAGGTCCCTGAGTAATTGAACGCCGTCAGCGTGTTTAAAGTTGATCGAGATATTGTGTTTGCCGGCGTTTTGTTGATGGAAATAGCCCGATATTCCGCCATGTACACGTCCCCAACTTCTGGTCACGTCGCGGTCTGGCGGTTCGACCTTCACGACCTCAGCGCCAAGGTCTGAGAGCATTCGACCGGCAAATGGGCCTGCTAATACCCTGGACAGGTCAAGGACCTTGAGGTCTTCCAGCGGGAATTGGCTCATCGCATATTCTTCTTATTATCGACTGGACAGGCATAGTAGCCGATTCTTATATGAAAACGTACGTTCCAGAAGTCTCAACGAATGTTAGGATTAATCACTGACTCGAATAGGTGAAGACGTTTGGACACATGGAGAGATTTAACCCGCGCTGCGCCTGATATTGCCGCCTTTGGTCGTGACCGTTTGGACGGGAAGGTTGCCTATCTGGCGACCATAAGAACGTCGGGAAAGCCCCGCGTTCATCCAGTGACAGCGATCTTGAGTGACCAACACTGTTTTATATTTGCGCAGCCAGATTCCTCGAAAGTTCGAGATTTCAGCGTCAACTCGCAATTTAGTATTCACTGCGCGATGTCCGATAGCTCAGGCAGCAGCGGCGAGTTCCAGATGACCGGTCAGGCATTGCAGGTGCAAGACCCGGAGATGCGAGAGGAAGCAGAGGCGAACTGCACCTTTAAACCTTCCGCTCGCTCGATCCTGTTCGAGTTGCGAGTTGAAGAAGTCATTGCGACCAGCTATCGAGGCGGACTCCCTGATCGACGTCGCTGGCACTCGAGCGCACGCTAGAACGCGTCCTGCCTTGGCAGGGACATTTTCCTGTCTGTGACTACACTTAGAGGAGTCCTCATACTTATACAGTAGCGATCTATGTCTCGACTCCCTATCGAAGAATTATCCATTTTGTTGCTCGAACCCTCTTTGACTCAGCGAAAGATCATCGCCTCTAAATTACGCGCAGTCGGCAATGACAATGTTGAGCTTGTGGCGGACCCCGATGCCGCCTGGCGCAGCATGTGCGCCTTAACGCCTGACTTGGTGATCAGCAGCATGTATTTTGATAAAGGCACTGGGTCTGAGCTACTGACGCGCATGCGAGCCTCAGATCACTTAAATGAGGTGCTATTTATGCTGATCTCAAGTGAAAACCGCTTCGAAAGGTTGGATCCTGTGAAGCAGGCCGGTGTGATGGCAATACTGCCTAAACCTTTTAGTATCGACGACATGCGAGTGGCGTTAGAAGCCACTGCTGAATACGCGACCTATGACGACGAAGACGATGGCCGATTTGATGGCGACAGTTGCAAAGTACTGGTGGTCGATGACAGTGTGACGTCTCGCAATCACATCAGCAGGCTGCTCATCAATATGGGCATGGAAAATATCACGTTAGCCCGAGACGGTCTTGAAG
>JBNMQM010000077.1:0-17776 GCA_051278195.1 Candidatus Azotimanducaceae bacterium | reverse complement strand
GCGTGCGAGGGATTTGATGTTGCCAGTGCCGTTGAGTGTCGCCCTGCATCAACAAAACATCGCCGCTGTTTAACACAAAGGATCTGCGTTCCGTCAGCTTCGTCTTGTGCTTCAGCTGAAAGGGTCGACTTGCGCCAAAGGAGACGGAGCCAATCACAGGTGCCGTGCCGAGTTCCGCCTCGTCATCACTATGCCAGCCCACGCAATCGTCTCCCGAGCGGTATAGATTCAACAGGACGCTATTGAATGTCCTGCCATTGCTCAGTTGTTCAACTTTATCTTTGATCTCTAGCAGCAACGGTGTCCAAGGCTGCGCGGTGACACGAATCCCCGAGTATCGATAGGATTTTCCGGCATCGCCATACCAGGCCGTGAGCCTGGGCAGGTCGTGGGTTTTGCCATAGATGCGGGCTTTTTCTTGTATCCAGTCGATCCCGTTTGTTAGCTCGCTCATGTAGCGACCAGCCACTGCCAGATCAAAATAACCCGGCCAAACACGTACCGCCGCATCGGGTAAATCAATGTCGATTGTGCCACTCATCTAGATAAATTCGGGTCAGTGTAAAATTAGCACTAATCTTACACTGACCCCAATTTATCCTGGTATACCCGCCCGTGATAAAATTTGAGTGGTCAAATTCCTGAGGCCGTTTCGATGATTTAAGACGCTGAGCCAAGGCTATGAAAAGGATTAGAACTCTGGTAGATCCTTGCTGACTTTCCCAGCAAATACCGACAGGCCTTTATTGGGCGGAATGATGTAAATATGATTTGGGCTCACTCGCATGCCATTTTGGATCTGCTGTACTGGAATTTTTGTATGGCGTTGTAACAGCTCTGACAACAAGCTCACATGAGTTGGGTCGAGATGGACGATCACGATGAACGCCATGCCTGTTTCAGCAGGCATTGCACTGAAGAAGGTCTCAAACGCTTCTAATCCGCCTGCAGATGCCCCCATAGCAACCATCGGGACCGACGACTCAGTGACCGCGAATGTCTGAACCTGGTCTTGGACACCTGGCTGCTTATTGGTTTTTTTTTGCTGCGCAGGCTTTTTTTGCTGCTGAGCCCTTCTGGGACAATTTCTTGGTGGCTGCTACTTTAGTGCCGGATTTCTTGACTGTGATTTTCTTGACTGTGATTTTCGTGGGATTGTTTTTTGACAGGTGTTTTAACCGCAGTCCTCTTTACTGCAGTCTTCTTAACAGTTGCCGTTGCTTTTTTTGCAGGCGTTGTAGTACAGCTGGATCCACAGTACTTTTGGGACTGACCTTCCGTGTCGCTGGCTTTTTTGGCACCCGAACTTTTACCACGAGTTGTTCTCCCGATCGCTCCATGCTTCACTTCGCATCATCCTCTATGAATCAGAAGTGGGTAATGCGCGTTCATCGGCATAACATGCAGACTAAGCCTATTCTTGTAGCAAAAGCAACGCCGGGCTCTGCGCGCCGATCGATCCGCACTAGCACAGTTCAGGGGATGCCAAAAATAAACCACATTTCTGTGCTTCTCGCTAACTATCCTCACACGTTGCCATAGTCTGCTCGACATTAATTCGGATGAAATGTCGCTGCAGACGACACCCTGCCAAACTGTTGATCAATGCAGAGCCCGGTACACTATGCACCGGACGCCAACGCGATTTCTGCCGCAGTTGGCCCAATCAAACAGAAGTCACCGTTAAAGGCCTGCACTTTATCCAGCAGGACGCCTCCGTCGAAATCGCTCAGAGTGTAGCAGCCTGGCATAAATCAATTTAAATGTTACCCGAGGAGAATCAGTCGATGTCACAAGTACCAGTCTATATGGTGGTCAACCTGCAAGTTACTGACCCGGCCAGTTACGGCAAGTATGAGGCGGGCTTCTTCCCGCTGCTGAAAAAGTACGATGGTAAGTTCATCACTTATGACGACAACCCTGCAAGCTTTGAGGGAGAAACGCCACTGACGGGCAGGGTGATCATCTTCGAGCTTCCATCCGAAGAGAAAGCCCGAGCCTAGTACGCCGATCCTGAATATCAGACGCTGTCGGCATCTCGTCGTGCTGGAACTTCCCTCAATTTTTTGGCTATGGTTCGTGGCCTGCCGCCGAAGCAATAGGCAGAGGAGTTTATGTGCAGTAGAAAATCGTGATTGTACTGAGTTCGCGCAGCGAGCTCGCTGGCCTCACCAGCATGTGCCTTTTTGCTGTTGGTTTTGCTCACTGGGAATGGGCGGCGTCGCGGCGATGGAAGCAGCCAAAATCTGAGCCAGGCCTAGAGACGAATCTGCAGCTCTTTAAGTTCGGCGATACTTTTGCAATCGATACACTGGCAAGCGGTGAGTCTAGCTTGCAGCCGTAACAGGCCGATTTCAACGCCACAAGCTTCACAATAGCCATAGTCATTTTGATCAATCAGTTTGATACTGCTGTCAATCTTACGCACCAACCGACGCAGTCGAGCCTGGGTTCGCACCACCAAATCCAACTCCTCTGCCTGTGATGCTCGATCTGCGGGATCAGCATCATTGGAAGCGCCATTGGCCAAACTCCTGATGGCATTGGAATCTTCCTCCAGCAGTTGCTGTTTCCAATTGGATAGCGCCAATTTGAAATGTCCGCGTTGCTCTTCATTCATATAGTGATCGATAGCTTTGTAGGACTGGCGAGCTTCGGTGGTCATAGACATAGCGACTCATTAAGAGGGTAGTGGAAGCATTTTTCAATGCCGACAAGGTTGCAACAGCAACGCTCGTGCCATGTGTGTTGCAACGCATGCTAATTCTTTCAACCAGGCACCCAGTGCGACGGCAGCTAGGCGTGAATACGCGGCTTTGCCCGCTGCCGGGCGGCATTCAGTTTCAACGGCGGAACCAGCAATCTGCAACTTTGCCGCCCCAAGGTTGATCATTGTGGGTAGGCCTGCACTATTGTGGCTTGTGGCTTGTTTTTTGAAGCAGCAGTGTGGTGCTCTACCTTTGATGCCATCAAACACTACCGGCAATTATTTGTAGTGAGGGGACGGTCTTGTTGCCTTCATTTCATGAGACGCAGACCAGTACTTTTCCGTTAGCCTGGCCGGACTCTAAATATTGCTGCGCGTCGCCTGTCTCATCAAGCGTGAATTGTCTGTCAATATTGGCAGCGATTTTTCCTTCAGACAGACACTTCATCACGTAAGCGAGCGCCTCGCCATTGGGTTCAAAGAGCGACCAGCCATAACGAATATTTTTCCTTCGACAACGTATCTTTTGCCCGATGAAAGTAAACGCGGATCTTAACAATCCGGGCACTAGTCCTTTTTCGGTAATATTAATGATCAGGGGTGTGACGACACTGACATAAAATCCACCCTGACTAACAATGCTCAGCGATCTACGCTCATAGTCAAAACCTACCGTGTCTAAAACGCCATCAACCTGGCCGGCGAGATCTTCGAACTGTTGCGTCTTGTAATCGATTGCCAGATCAGCACCGAGAGATTTCACCTTATCGATGTTAGCTTCACTACAGGTCGTCACAACGGTTGCCCCCCAGAGTTTCAACAATTGGATGGCAAAGCTGCCGACGCCACCGGCACCCGCGTGAACTAAAATTCGCCGACCCTGGCAATTACCAGGCTCCAGGCCTGCCACGCCAACCAGCGCACGCCAGGTCGTCAAGGCGACATAAGCTATGCTTGCGGCATCACCAACATCCACGTTTTCCGGCAACGGTGCGGCCGCTGAATGAGGCACCCGGCAGTACTGAGCACAACTGCCCTGATCCTCCGGACCTATAGCAAAAACCACCAGATCGCCAATGTTGTAGCCCTTGACCGAGGCACCGAGTTCTACGACTTCACCGACGCCGTCACGACCCAGGATTAACGGCCACAAGGTTTCACGCTTGCGTTCCATAATTTGTCGGCCATAGCCGCCACGCATATGGAAGTCGATCGGGTTTATTGAGGCGTAGCGAATTTTGACCAAAAGGTCTCTGGCGCGCGGTGTTGGCACAGGCAAGGAATCATCGTTAAGCAATACACCTGATGTGCCGTAGGATTGTTGATAGCATGCCTTCATTGTTAGTACGCCCGCCTTAATGAGGTCTAGATGGAATTACTGAGTGGCTCAACCTTCCCAGAAAAAATCCAACCCTGGCAAATGTTGGCCAAGGTCCTGACCGATTTCATTTTCGATCAGTAAGTTAAGCTTGTCATTCAATCTGGTCAGAACTAGCCGATAATGATCCGCATCTATCGCCAGGTTTCGGTTCTCTTCGGGATCTTCCTGAATGTCGTAAAGTTCAAGGTCATTGCGCCGCAACAGTTCATTATAGTCACGCGGTATATGGTGGTCGGTAACCGAAAAATATCGGGCAAACTTGTAGCGCCCATCGACGATGCCCCGCATCTGGCTGCGTAGTTCCAGCCGTGGAAATTGAAATTCGTTCACCATCTGCTTCCATTTGGCGCCTGCGCCAGACGCAGTTACGACGGCAAGAAACCCCTTGGTGAACTCGGCATCAACCGTTGCCAGACCGGTCCACTGGATCAGCGCACCCGAATCAGAGCGCGGGCCGGCGACACTTGGGTTAAAAAGCGCAGGTGAAAAATCACGACCGACAAGATGTGGGTATTTTGTTTGCCGACCACCAGCTTCCGGCTCAGTAAGGGCAAGGATGGTCGGCACGATATCCAGCAGCGATACCAGCGCATCGGACTCTTCACTTCCGTCAACATCAGGATGGCATATGCACAACGGCACTTTGCATGCCTCTCGGTACATGACGCCGCCCTTACCACGGTGACCATGAACACCCGCCATTTCTCCGTGATCGGCGGTGAAGATAACAATGGTGTTATCCCATTGGCCACTCTTCTCAAGGCTGTCCAGGACCGTGCCGATATGCGTATCGACATCCACCAGACAATTAAAGTAATAGTCGCGATAACGTTGCCAGGCTTCAAGGTCATCCCAGGGTATTTCACCCATTAAATACTCATAGCCACGGGCCAGTTGCTGATGAGCGCTAAGGTCCTTGCGTGTCTGCGGACCAAAATTATTGGGCAGCGGCTGTTCCCAGCTTGCAGCATAACCGGGCAGATCCGGAGCCCCGTTGAGTGAAAGCTGCTGGCTATAGGTCGTCTGCTGTTGCTGTTCGGTTGCCTTGAAAAACATCACATCGTGGGGATTCACCAGATTGACCGCGCTGAACCAGGGTTGTGTTGAACCGGCATGCGCCTGGATAAATTCACTGGCAGATCTTGCCGTCAGGGGATCGAAATAGGCACCACCCCAGGTACCATCGCGTTCGCCCCGTTGATCGCTTTCGTCAAAACCATACCGGCCAAACAGTTCACGCATGGCAGCAGGCCCTGGCTGTTCATCCCCCTGCTGAAAAAGCAGGGTGTCGCCCTCCGCACCCATTTTTACGCCCGTCGAGGTCAGGTGCCATTTACCGAAGTAGCTGGTGACATAACCGCGTTCCTGTAAGACAGAACCGAGCGTGGGTACATTCGGATTCAGGCCATCGATATACGGCAGTGGCGTGTTGTCCCACACGCCGTTGTTTTGCCCTGTTGCACCCGTGTAGAGCGCGGCACGACTGACGGCACAGATGGCACTATTGACGTAAGTATTTTTGAAATTGACGCCGCGCTGCCGCAACCGCCCTCTGTTAGGCAAAGGCAGCTTGGACGGCAGTAATTCCCAGCTTTGCTCCTGATCTGTGACGATGAGCAATACATTCAGTTTCGCGCCGGGGTCCCGCCCCCGGTTAAACTCGTTAACCATGCCCAAAACCTGCCCGGGCAGACTACCCAACAGGGCAGCCGCGCCTCCGGCTTGCAGCACGGTACGTCGCTTAACAGGCGTCATAATTCATAGCCTAAAATTCTGCCTCGGTGAGACTCATCGCAATACTGCCGCCCGTAAAAAACCTCGACATGAACAAGTCTGCTTCCGGCAGGCAGTACTGAAAAAAGAAATTGCCGGTTTTTATTTTGGCCGAAACGAAAATCTCGTCCTGATGGGTTCGATCGGTCGCATCCAGCATGCGCATCCACATATAGGCCAGTGCCCACAGACCGAACAGATGACACACCGATGTCGCCACCGTCCCCGCAAGATCAGGTTCGCTGATCGCACGGGTGACGAGTGTCGTATTGACAATTTCGATCTTGTCGGTCAATTGTAAAAATGCCTCACCATGCACAGTCGCAGGAGATCCTGCGGCAAGGCTAGCGACGAAGCTTCTGACTTCACTGACCAGTAATTCAGTCAATTTCCCGCCAGAACCGACAATTTTTCGTTTGGTTAGGTCGGTTGCGACAACGCCGTTCGCGCCTTCATAGATTCGCGCGATGCGACAGTCCCGTACCAGTTGCTCCATACCATTTTCGCGAATGTAACCATGCCCGCCATAGAGCTGCTGTCCTTCACCGGCAAAGTGATAACCCTTGTCCGATAGATAAACTTTGACTATGGGCGTGAGCAAATCAGTTAGCGCCCGTGCAGGCGTAACACTGGCAGGGTCACTGCTGAATTTGCAGGTATCCAGTTGCATCGCTGTATAAAAGGAAAGTGCTCGCCCGCCTTCATTGAAGGCCTTCATTTCCAACAGCGTGCGGCGCACATCACCATAAACCAGAATCAGATCCGCGGGCTGAGACGCGTCTCTAGCGACACCGGATGCGCGGCCCTGACGACGTTCTTTCGCATAAGCCAACGCACCTTGATAGGCAGCGATACTGGCCCCCAATCCCTGCAGACCACACACGAGGCGTTCATAGTTCATCATGGTGAACATGCTGGCCAAACCGGTATTGGGTTCATTTATCATCCAGCCAACAGCGCCATCGAAGTTCATCACACAGGTGGCATTAGCCTTCATGCCCATCTTTTTCTCGATCGAACCCACCGTTACCGCGTTGCGTTCCCCGGGCTCACCCTCGTTATCGGGGATGAATTTCGGCACCAGAAATAAAGAGATACCTCGACTGCCTGCGGGCGCCCCGGGCAATTTTGCCAGCACGAGATGGCAGTGGTTTTCCGCCATATCATGATCCCCACCGGAGATGAAAATCTTGGCGCCTGTGATTCGATAAGCACCCTCTTCGTCGGGTTCAGCTTTTGTCTTTATCAGGCCCAGGTCAGTGCCACTCTGAGGCTCGGTCATGCACATCGTACCGACCCAACGACCTTGCGCTAGTGGCGGCAAATAGGTGTTCTTGATGTGGTCACTGCCATGCTCAGTCAGCAACACGATGGTACCGGCGGTGAGGAAATGATAAAGCGCAAATGAAGGGTTAACAGTCATCAACATTTCCTCAACACCCAGACTTAAGGTCTTGGGAAAACCCTGACCGGAATAGTCTGGCGACGCGGACATGCCCTGCCAGCCATTGGCGCAATACAGTCGATACGCCTCGGCCCAGCCTTCAGGTGTCGTCACGCCATCCAGCGTCAAGCTGCAGCCTTGTTCATCGCCGCTCTGATTCAACGGCAGCAAAGTTTCCGAAGTGAAGCGAGCTGCCTCGCCATAAGCTGTCAAAGCGTCATCTATGGTAAATTCAGCGGTGCTCTGCATCGTCGCCCAAAAGTTTTCCATCTCGAAAACATCGCGCAGGAGGAATTCAAAATCATCAAGAGGCGCGCTATAGGGCAGCATTTTTGCTCCTTACAAAACTCAAACGAGCCGGTCGGATGCGCAACATTAGGTGGACACAACGTTTGTGCTGACAAAGTCTGCAACAGCCTTACCGATTTCATCAGGGGAGTCCTCCTGGACAAAATGGAGGCCTGCCACGGTGACTTCCTGCTGATTCGGCCAACTGCGACAGAAATCGCGTTGTCGCCCCGTGAGTATCGAACCCGGTTCGGCATTAATAAAGAGTTTCGGTATCGACTGATCGACGGATAGCCACTGACCGTAATCCTCAATGATCTGGGTAGTATTCGCCGGTGCCCCCTCTATGGGAATGGCTCTCGGCCAGTTCAGGGTCGGCTGGCGATCGTCGGTGTTCATAAACGGACGACGATATTCATTCATTTCCTCATCGCTGAGTTTACGCATTATCGCTGTGGGTAAAACGCCTTCAATAAACATATTACGGTTCAGAATCAGGTCTTCACCCTTATCCGATCGAAACCCTTTGAATATCCCTATGGCACCTTCGGGCCAGTCAGCCCAGCCAACCGGCATGACCAGAGCTTCCATATAAGCAATACCCTTGACCGCGTCACGGTGTTGGTTAGCCCAGTGAAAGCCGAGCCCACTACCCCAGTCATGGATCACCAGGGTGACGTTCTCAGACACGCCAATTGATTCCAGCAACGCGCTCAAATACTCATAGTGAACCTCGAAGGTATAACGGTCTGGGCCATCGCTCGCCGGCAGTTTCTCAGAATCTCCCATGCCAATCAGGTCCGGCGCGATGATTCTTCCCTTGCCTTCCAGATGCGGCATGACATTACGCCACAGATAACTGGAGGTCGGATTTCCATGCAGGAACACAATGGGATCACCTTCGCCCTCGTCGATATAGGCCATTTCCCTGCCATTGATGGCAATGGTTTTCTTGCTGTAGCGCTGCGTTGACGATGGCATGGTGATCGCTCCTTTTTGAAGTAATTTGATAACTCTATAAATATTATTGACATATTTATCCAATTATATATATTAGTCAACCAATAGTTACTACAACAAAGTGTGACTACATCAACCGGATGTAGTTTTGAAATGTGGTTTGGGAGTGAGGTATTGGCAAAGGTAGACAAAAAACGCGCAGGCCGTTCCGACCAGGCAACTCGACAGCGAATTCTAAAGGTCGCGCTCAAGTTGTTCGCGCAGCGAGGTCATCAAGGCACCACCATCAGCGAAATCGCCAGGCAGGCAGAAGTCGCCCAGCCACTACTCCACTACTATTTCGATTCAAAAACGGCAATCTGGGAAGCCGCAATAGAAATGGTCTATTCAGAACACCATGCGGAGTACACATCAGCAGAACATCTCATTCATTCACTGGAGCCTCGTCAGGTGCTGGAGATGATGCTGCGACACTGGGTACAACTTACGGCCAGGTATCCTGAAGTAGGCATGATCATGCAACAGGAAGCGGGTCAGAACAGCCCCCGACTCGACTGGTTAGTTGAGCATCATCTGCGACCAACCCAGGCGTTGACAGCCAATCTGCTAAAGATGGCGCAGAAGGACGGGTGCATAAAAGAAATACCAGTTGAGTACTTGATTCCCATTATTACCGGGGCTATCCGGTTTTTCTTTAGTAGCGCCCCCTACATCAAGGCGGTCTACGAGATTGACGTCAACGACACCGAGGTGATCAAGCGATATGCAGACTATATCGTCGATATTCTTTTGCACGGCCTGTTGCTGCCTGCCGCGAAGCAATGAGCCACTAAGGTGAGGAATCAGCCATCAAATTACTAACCTATCTGGACAACGAAGAGCAACGTACTGGCGCCATGCTGGCCGACGGGGTTAGATTTTTCGATCTCAATCGGTGCCATGAAGCTATGTCGGGGCTGCCCTCGGTCAGTTTTCATTCTCTACTCGCGTTGATGCATGGAGGTCCGCAGGCACTAGATCTGGCACGCAAGACACTTGAATACGCCGAGGCCAGTCAGGATCAAGCCTGGACTCGACCACTGGCAACTGCAGAACTACTCGCACCGCTGCCGCAGCCAGCAAAAATCCGTAGTTTCAGCGTCTATGAAAAACATATGTTGCAAGCTATGGATGCTTTTATCAAAGACAAGGCCGGTTCCCTAGCAGTGAAATTGAACCACGCCCTGAAACTGATGAAGGTCCCGAAGCAGTTTTATGAAGCCCCCGCCTACTACAAGGGTAATCCAACATCGGTGATCGGGCATGAACAGGACATTCGCTGGCCAACCTTTGACGAAAACAAGATGGACTATGAATTAGAACTCGGTGTTTTTATCGGTAGAGAAGGTCAGGATATACCCGCCAATGAGGCGAATGCTTACATATTTGGTTACACCATTTATAACGATGTATCTGCTCGCGAACGATTACTCAGTGAACTTTTCGGCGGCAAACTGGGGCCCCTCAAAGGCAAAGATTTTGAGACAGGTAACGCCATCGGCCCCTGGATTGTCACTGCCGACGAGATTGATGATCCACGCAATCTTGCCATGGAAGTCAGAGTTAACGGTGAAGTTAAGGGGCGAGGCAACACTGGCGAGATGTACTACTCGGTAGAAGAAATGATTGCCTATGCGTCCCTGGGCGAGCGGTTAGTACCCGGTGAATTTTTTGGCACCGGCGCGGTTGGCAATGGCACCGGAATCGAAACCTGGTCATTTCTAAACGCCGGAGATGTTATCGAACTAGAAATCGAACAAATAGGCGTGTTACGCAATCGCCTGGTCGGACCCAATTAGCATGAGCGGTCATTCACTTTCAATTCTGTGTTTTTTCTAACTCACGACCTAGGAGACTCAAAATGCACCAGGCCGCTTCTCTACCTAAACCCGCTAAAGAACGTGGCAAAACCGCACCTTACAAATTGGCCCACGTGGTACTTCGAACCAGTCGATATGCGAAGGTCGTGGCATTCTACAAACTGCTGCTTGAAGCGGAAGTCATGTATCAAAATCAACAAATCACCTTTCTGACCTACGACGATGAGCACCATCGAATGGCCATCGCCAATATCCCCGGACTTTTTCCAAAAATCAAAGCCTTCGCGGGTGTTGATCATTTTGCCTTTACCTACGAAAACCTGGGTGACCTCCTGCAAACTTATCAAAGGGTGAAGCGTCAGGGCGTCGTACCGATCTGGTGTATCAATCACGGCGGCACCATCTCCATTTACTATCAGGATCCGGATGGAAATGTCGTTGAAATACAGATCGACGTCTTCAAAACTAACGAAGAAGTTGATGAGTACCTAAAAGGAGACGATTACAACTCCAATCCCATCGGGGTCGACTTCGATCCAGACGAACTGGTTCGGCGATTTGAAGCCGGAGAGCCGTTCGATGAATTAATCAAACGCCAACAGATCGGCCATCGACATGCGGCCACCCTGCCCCGCGCTTATCTGGGGTGGTTGCACTGGTTGATCGCCAATATTGCCAACAAACTGGGCATCCAGATGTAGTCCGCCCTCTTTCTCTGCACACCAGGATGATGCGAATGAATACTAATCTCCCGATACCTGCTGTAGTGGTTGCTGCTCGCGTTTTTCTCGGTCTGTGTTTTATCGGCGATGGCATCCTCAATCTGGCATCCAGTGAAGTGCGTTTAGCCTATCTTGATCTCGCCCATGCCAGCCATATCTGGAATACCCTCGCCGCAATGGTCTACATCACAGGTGGATTAATGCTGGCCGCCAACCGATTCATTATGCCCGCCGCACTATCGCTCGGTGGCATGTTGATCACCATGACCCTAATACTTCACACGGATTACACACCGGGCACCATCGGGGAGTTCCCCGCGGAGCTTCGGGGTGAAGTGAACTTCAAAGAAACCGTGGTTCACATTGCGATAATCGCGAGCCTGATGTTGATCGTTAGCCTATCAATATCAGAGTCAAAGGAAACGAACGTAATGACCCTGGGCCGCGGCTTGCTCTCAGCAGGACGGGTATTGCTCGGCCTGTATTTCATCACCAATGCGCTGTGGCAATGGTTCTACTACGACATCCGTGTTGAGCATATCATCGCGACAGGCGGCAACCCGCTGATGCTGCCCGTTGTAATCGGTGTCCAGTGCTTCTTTGGTGGCGGTCTCGTTTCCGGATTCAGACCAGGATGGTTTCTGCCTGTTTTGATGCTGGTCATCACGGCGTCAACGATCCTCGTACACGGTGACTTATCGCCTACTGCACCCTATCCGCCAAATGTTCAAATACATCAGTGGTTCGTCAAGGGCGCGATCCTCGCCGGGCTATTTCTGATACTTGGCCTGGGTAACGGGTCTTTGGAAGAATACCCGCAACGGGAATCAGTGTGACCCCATGATGAGAGCAATGGTAAGAGAACCGGTAACACTCACCTACAACAGCGTCGCAAAATGGCTTCACTGGCTGATGGCTGTCGCTATCTTTCTACTACTGCTGGGAGGACCGCTTTTTCATTTCATGCCCATAGAAGAGAAAATAGAGAGGGCGGCCTCCGGTCATGCGGGTCTAGGCACACTGGTTCTGATGATAGTGCTGGTAAGACTCTATTGGCGATACCGCCATCCGGTCGCCCCGCCACCGATGCCGGACTGGCAAACGCGATTGTCGCAGCTGGTCCATCGCCTGCTATATGCCTCGGCTTTGTTACAGCCGATATTCGGCATTCTCATGGCCATGACTTCGCCCTACGATGTGATCGCTTTTGGCTACTTCGACTACAGTTCGTTCATCGGTCCCGATAAAACCTGGCACTGGATATTTCATATCTGCCATCGAGTCAATGGCGCTACCTTAGCATCAACATTGCTGCTGCATATTGGCGCAGTAACCTACCACCAGTTTATTTTGCGAGACGGTGTCTTGAGACGGATGTTGCCCGCACGGGCCGATCGAGGGTCAGCCAAATAAATTCACGCATCGACATCGGCCAGTAGTACTGGGCGTCCTGATTTTTGTTCCAAGATCAAAGTGATAGGTTGCCAGCAATTACTTGGGGGGTGTTGGTTTTTCGATGCGAACGTTCGCTCGGCTGGTCTTTGTTATTCAGGTTGCAGCCGTAACGTGCCGTCGACATGGATACCTCTTTGCGGGCATGCCACCACAATTTGAACATCAAGGGATATTTGGGGTATTTGGGGTATTTGGGGTCAGTGTAAAATTTACATTTGAGGACTGGTCTAGGGGCGTCGCTTCTGGTGTTGCTGTGGCTGGTCGGACCTTTTGTATCGATAGTTACAGTATCGGCCCCATCAGCGTGAAGGAACCGCAAGGTTAGCAACGAAATGGGCTAAAAAGGTCAGGCTAAGGATTCACGGGGCGTGAGGCTAGGAAGTTCTAGGCAAATCATCATGAATAATAAGACCGGATCGCCGGGCTAGATATCCCAAATCCTGCACAAAGGTCCCTGTTTATCTCTTCCGAAGCTCGTATAACCACGCGGACTTTGATTGTTCGTCCGACTCTACGTCGTACTTCGACATCATCGCTGTACGAGCTGCCGCCAGCCGCGCTGGATCAAGTTCACGCAACGCCTGCAATTGATAGATCAAATCGCCAACGCGCAACCTTATGTTCGGGTTCGCCGTGACGTTCTTCACCCAGGTTCGATCCGCTGGGCTACTCGCTCCACTAATTAACGATGTAGCAATATAGAGTCTGCCATCGATTGTTCCAACCCAGATAAGCACCGAACGCGGCTTGCCCTCGTTGATAGTCTCCAATTGCACGTGTTCAACGGCAGCAATTGTGTCCCAGTTCTGCGGTACATCAACACTCGTGCCCTGTAGCGCACCTCCAGCGAACGGCCCTAATGGCCCAGAACACGAAGTCAGCAGCAACATCGATAGCATCAGCGTGCTGAGGAAAGTCATTGTTCGTTTCATGGGGGTCACCCTAGCGCTATAAGAAAGGATTGAAAACTTAACTTAGTCGATTGCCTAAGTCAATTGACTAAGTATAGAATCAGCCTTCTTACTCAACAATCGTGGATAACCATGCCCCAAGCTCGTCGTCAAAAAGCCGCCGTCAGCCGCGAGGAAAAGGTCGCTCGCTTGCAAACAGCCGCAATCACTATAATCGCTCGTCGTGGCGTGACGGAGGCATCCACCAGAGCAATCGCCACCGAAGCAGGACTCAATCTTGCAACGGTACACTACGCGTTCAATGGCAAAGATGATCTGCTGACATCGTTGCTCGAACGTATTGTCAACGACAACGGCAACCTCATCACAAAAGTTGCTCAAAATTGCGAGAGTGCCCAGGAAGCGATCGCTAAGATGGCACAGGCTTACTGGGAACATGTAACCGAGCAGCCAGACCTACTACGCGTAAACTTTGAATTGGCGCTTTATGCCCTCACGAACACCGAATACAGTGAACGGTCAAAGCTGCAGTTTTCTGCTCACTATGCACTCGTTGAAGATCTCTTCCGCGGGTTCCTCCCCCTTTGGTCCAAACAGCAGTGCGCCACACTGACCGTCGCCTGTATTAGCGCAATGGATGGGCTGGCGCTGCAGTTCCTGGTCATGCAGAACAAAGCAGTATGCGAGCAAGCCCTCATGTTGAACGTTAGAGCCCTGCAGCTACTGTGCGAAAGTCCTCCGGCACTGCCGTTACAATTCGATCTCTAGCTACTAGGAGGCGCCCAAACTAATAAACTGTTCCACGAACTATCCAAAGCGGATCAGCGCCTTCGGGTGATCTGTCGACAAACGTGATGTCTTTAAAGTGATCGCCCCGGTGCATGTAACTCATCACAAGCTGACAGCGTTCTGCGGGACAGAGTGTCTGAAAGCGGCGATAGCTTTTGTGGGAAACAATCGATGTGACATTGCGACGATACATTGGCCATTGGGTTTGAGGACACGTGAAATTTCTGCAAACACAACGAATGGGTTTGTTAGATATTGAATGGATACAACAATCATCACTGCGTCGAAGCTAAGCCAAATCAATCCTGCCCGACCTTTTAGTCTCCTAGGTAATCAACCCGGCCGTCTGTAAGCCATCAGGCCAGCACCATTACAGTCATTGACCTCAAAAGGATCACCACGCCACAGTGTCTTAAATTTGAATGATCATCAGCAATCACCATAGATGACCGTTCTTCGAAAAATGTGGTTTATAATTCCTATCTTCCAGTTAGTTGCATGCATGCACTACAGCCTGATCAAAGGTCCTAGCCGTCGCGTGCGCCAACCAGCGTCAATGCGTCGTTCACGACCGCTCGCCTGTGTGAGTGCCGGTCTTGTGACCGGCAACTTTGCGCAAGCCAAAATGCGATAATTGACGCGGGAAATGCATGTCATCGTAGTCAAACGGCACTACCGTCATTGGCGGATCACAAGGAAAGCGCAGGACCTTACTGGATTGAGATAGCATTTATCCAGCCTGCCAATCCCCAACAGAATTCCTATGCGGAGCGCTATAACAGAACGGTTCGATATGATTGGTTGGCACACCACCTATTCTCCTCAATCAGTGAAGTTCAGGACTTTGCGACCCATTGGCTTTGGATTTACAATAACGAAAGGCCAAACATGGCCCTGGGAGGCATCACCCCAAAACAGAAGTTGGCCATGGTGGCCTAGCCTCTACTCTTGTGTCAGGTTATAAATGGGGGGATTACCATGCCAACTCCTTTAACAGGATACGCGCAGTTATAAATGAACGAAGTCGAGATCTAAATGTTTTTTTACAGCTTTTTGAGGTAACCAAATGAAGACCTTCACCGATGTTTTTAGAGATGCTCAAGGTCAAATTGTGATTGCCCAATGGCCTAATTATCCTCTTTGGATCGCCATTATTTGTTTTATTCTAGGGTATCTATCCGTACCCGTTCTGCAGGGTATCGGCTTTTGGGGATTGATTATTTCTTTGCTATATTGGTCGTTTTTGGAGATTAGTTCTGGTGTAAATGTTTGGCGCCGCTTTTTGGGTATCGTCGTCGCCTTGAGCCAACTTGTTACACTACTAAAACTGCTAGATTCAATCTAATAAGAATGGTAATTAGTTCGACAATTTAACCGCTCATAATTTCTTTCTTGATTCGAATAAATTATTAACGGCCTATTTCGCCGAACGCATAGAGTAATGGCCAGCATTTTTTTAGTGGGTCCTGTGCTTACGGCCCCGGTGTTTACAGTCTCTGCACTTGAGGTGTTGCTGTTTTCAATCGATTGATTCCCCTCGTACTCGAGAACCAATTCATTGGCGCTGCTATAATCATCTTCAGCAACGAATACATTAGCGAGACCTGTCGATGCTATTTCTCCGACGCCACCCTGTAAGTAAAAACCACTCACATTTGCCTCTATATCGCTTGCAACTAGCATGCCTTTGACGATTTCAGCTTCGATAATATCTGCAGCTCGATAAAGTATAAGTAGAATTGACCACCTCTTTTCTAATGGTCAATGGCTCAGAAGTTGGCCAGCACGTTTGTTGAATACGGATTAGCTGATTTTCTTTCCCGTAATGCCCGAATTTCATGCTGAATCAGACTGAAATTCGTCAATCTCTGGAACGGAATCGAGTGCGGGCCCGCCGGTCTCCAACGCCAGATGAGGATAGTTGCTGGTTCGAATAGGCCATCAGCGCGAGTGGGCGGAGAACGGTTGTGTAGTCCCGCCTTATCCAGACCAAGATGTTTCCAGATTTTTTGATAACCCCCGGTTCTTCAGTACTTGCGATGACCTTCAGGTTGCCGCCACACTGATCACATTTCTTAATTTCTATGCGGATGGCCGCCCCGTTAAAAGTCGTTTCAACCGCTGCGCCGAAGACATGCCATATCCTTTCGGCTTAGGCACCAGTGACACCAACCTGCCAATGAATTCCATTGGGCTTAGAATAACGTGAGTTGTCCCATCATCATAAGGTGATTTAAGCTCAACAACGACATTACCGTTACCAGCATGGCGAAAGACGCTGTTCCGCAATAGCAGGATTACACATTGTCAAGTTTCTTTACATATTTCGAAGGTACTGTTAGGTTTTTGAGAATAGGAAAAGTTTAAGTAATTGATATAAAGTGAATTAAATTAATTGGTATCGTAAATGCTTGTTTTAAGCATGGTAATCAAACGGACTACCATTACTTTTAATTCAGCTTTAGGAGCAAACAGAATGAAAATTTTCACCAACACTAATAACAAAAAAATGAAAAATGTAATTAAATCAACAATCGTCGCGAGTACAACTCTGCTATTTTTCTTAGGGTTTAGCGCAACAGCAAATGCTGTAGTAATAGATTATAACTTTGCCGGAACTGGAGGAAGTGAAGACTCATTTAGCTTTACAGAACAGGGGTTGACGGTTGTTGCTACCGCATCCTACGATGGTTTTACTAATTCAGCTGAAGTACATCAAAACTCAAACGGCCTGGGTGTTGACAACTCGCCTTCGGATTCTAATACGATTGATGGATCTGTACGAAATGACTTTCTCACTTTGACTTTTGAATCCACAGTAGAAGCGATTGCACTCGATTTTGGTAATAATTCTGCAAATGATGAATACGATTTTTTTGTAGGAACGACTAAAGTACTCAACAACCAAGAAACCACTCCCGATGGTTGGTTAAATATTGGTCCCTATGAAGGAACAACTTTTACGCTACGTGCTACCCAAAATAATGATAATTTTAGACTCGAGCAAATTAGGGTCAACTATTCAAATACAGTTGTTCCTGAGCCAACTAGCCTAACATTGTTTGGCATTGGTTTAGCAGGCATAGTTCTTATCAGAAGGAAGCGATTAGCTTCATAGCAATATCTATTTTCTTTAAACGTCAGATTAGGATAGTTGCTGGTTCGAATAGGCCATCAGCGCGAGTGGGCGGAGAACAGTTGTGTAGTCCCAACTTATCCAGACCAAGATGTTCCAGGATTTTTTTGATAACCTCCGGTTCTTCAAACTTGCGATGACCTTCAGGTTGCCGCCACACTGATCACATTTCTTAATTTCTATGCGGATGGCCGGCCCGTTAAAACTCGTTTCAACCGCTGCGCCCAGGACATGCCATATCCTTTCGGCTTAGGCACTACTGACACCAACCTGCCAATGAACTCCATTGGGCTTAGAATAACGTGAGTTGTTCCATCATCATAAGGTGACTTAAGCTCAACAACGACATTA